>JBCDLL010000069.1:0-16556 GCA_038745425.1 Verrucomicrobiota bacterium
CGGCGGGCCATCGCCCTTGGCGGCGGCCATCAGCAGGGGGGAAACGTTCCAGAGAGGGGTCATCGGGAACGCTAATTACTCGCAAGAATCTGCTTACAAGCAAGCCTAACTTGTGAAAACTTTCACAATCCCCGCACTAGAGTGTAAAAAGCCTCATCCAGGGGGAAAAAGACGGGAAATCCGGTTCGAAAATCCCTGGTTTAATGACGTTTGCGTGACGGGAAGAGAGGGAATCACCCGCCCGTCACACCGTGGCCTTGCGGCGGGCTCGCCGACGCAGCAAGCCGCCGACACCGGCCAGCAACAGCAGCGAAGCGGCCACCGGTTCCGGAATCACCTCGGAAACGGGAATGTTCAGCCGGATGAAGTCCCCGGACCATCCCCACGTGTACTCACCCGGAGTCAGCCCCAGCGAATCGATGGTGGCGTTGTTGAAGGTCATCGTCGACACCCCATAGGAGCCGCCGTCGTCATTGGCAAGGGTCAACCAGCCGTCCGTACCATTGACGCCAAACCCACCGCCCGTAGTGGAATCTGCGCTCCGGGAAGCACCTGTCCCAAAAGCACTCGGGCCGCTGAAGGAGTCATCGCTCAACGCGTCCTGCGACGCACCGCCAATCCCAAATCTGCCGTTGGAGGGATCAATAAAGCTCCCGCCGCCCGTACCCGACATCGCGCTGCTCAGGGAGGAGACATCCAAGCTGCCCGCTTCGGAGGTGAACACAACGTTTCCGTTCTCCTCCGTCACGTTGATGACGATGGCGGCGGAGGCGGTTTGGATGGAGACCAGCAGAAAAAGCAAGAGCCCACTAAGCGCGAATTTCATCACTGACTTGGTACGAAAACCCACGGCAAAGCACAAGCTCTAAGCCGGGCCTTAGTCCGTCAGCCGCCTGAAAAGCCACGGCGGCGTCCGGGCCAAGGCCACGCCAAGCCAACGGAGGGCGGAGCTCCCGCTCCGCCGCGTTCCCTCGTACCGTATTCGCCGGCAACCGGGCCAAGGCCACGCCAAGCCAGCGGAGGGCGGAGCTCCCGCTCCGCCGCGTTCCCTCGTACCGTGTCCGGCGGCGGCAGAGGACTGCCGCCCTCCGTCTTTTGTCGATGACCAACGGCCTTTCCGTCCCGCCCTTGAGGACAAGGGCGGCTACCAGGCCCGGCTTTGCCGGGAAGACTTCAAACGACAGGGTCTCAAAAATCCAACCTTTGCGGCCTTGGCGACCTTCGCGTGAAACCAAAACCGCTGAGGCAAAGGTTCCGCCGCTGGGCTCATCGGCGGCGACCGGGCCAAGGCCACGCCAAGCCAGCGGAGGGCGGAGCTCCCGCTCCGCCGCGTTCCCTCGTACCGTGTTCGGCGGCGGCAGAGGACTGCCGCCCTCCGTCTGCTGTCGATGACCAACGGCCTCCCCGTCCCGACCTGCCCTACCAACCCGTGGCTTCCAGCTCGCAGATCGCCGTCTCCGTCTGGCCCGGGCTCAGGTAGCGCAGGCCCATGCCGTGGTGGATCGCGTTGGGCAGGCCCAGCCAGGGCTCCACGCAGAAAAAGTCGGAATCCTCCCTCTGCGTCCAGGTGGTGACGGCGTACCAGGGCACCTCGCCGCCCGCGTCGAGGCGAATGACCGCCGCCGCGCCGGTGCTTGCGTTGCGTAGCGTGATCTCGTCCGCCGTGGGCTGAATCTGAAAGCGGTCCACAATGCCCCCGTCCGCCAGCGAAAGCACCTCGCCCTCGGCCGGGCGGGTGTGGATTTCGCCGCGCTCGTCCTGGGTGCCCCACTCCTTGCAGGGGCAGACGACCTCCCACTGCCCGCGGTCGCCGTGCGGCACGTGAAAGTAAAAGTGGTGGCCCGCGTAGTAAGGCATCGGATCGTCGCCCGGGTTGGTGATCTCCAGGGTCGCGCGCAGGCGGTTGTCGATCAGCTCGTAGACCGCGTCGAACTGGTAGGCAAAAGGATAGCCAGGGTGCGTCTTGGCGTTGCCGGCCAGCCGCATCCGGATCACCGCCTCCCCGCACTCCACCACCTTAAACTCGCTGTTGCGGGCAAAGCCGTGCATCGGCAGTTGAAAGACCTGGCCGGTGGCGTTCTTCCAGTAGCCCAGCTGGCCGTTGACGTAATGCCGCGCGATGAACGGGAAGAGCAGCGGATTGCCGCCGCGCACGCTGGCCACCTTTTCCCAGTCGGCGTCGTCCGGCCAGGGGATGACGGTGGCGCCGCCGACCTGCCAGGTAAGCAGCTTGCCCCCCGCCTGCGGCGCGAAGAGCGCGCGGCCCGCGCCGTTGGTCAGTTCCAGCACTTCGTGGCCTTGAAAGGAGATCGTCGGGGGCATGCCCAAGAGGTAACACCCCACTGCCGCGTTGCCATCGAAAAAGCAGCAGGTAGGGTGAGTCCATGTCCGAGGCCGACGACTTCTTCGAAAACCTGCCGCTCTGGCGCACGAGCCACGAGATGGCCCTGAGCGTCTATGCCATCCTCGAGGCCGAGCCCTTCCTCTCCCGCCCCGGCCTGCGGCACGAGATCGAAATGCGCACCCTGCAGGTCACCGGCCAGATTGCCGAAAGCACCGCCCACGGCGGCTACGACGACATGCTCCGCCACCTGCACGCCGCCCGCGGCGGCGGCCACGCGCTGGTAAGCCTGCTCAAAATGGTGGCCCACTTGCCCGGCGCCTCGGAGATGGACGACGCCCTCCAGACCGCCACCGGCCACGCGCAAGCCTGCTCCGGCGAGCTCAAGGAATGGATCGGCCGGCTCCAGCAGGAGCAGGCCCGCCAGATGGCGCCGCAGAGCTCCAACGTTTCCATTCCGCCACCCAGCAGGTAGGATTCCCGGTCCATGACCACCCCGGCCGCCAGCCCCGTCACCGCCTCCCCCGCCGAGGGCTACGCCTTCTGCACCCACCTGGCGGAGACCCACTACGAGAATTTCCCAGTCGGGCGGTTGGTGCCCCGCAAGCTCAAAAAGCACGTCCACGCCGTCTACGCCTTTGCCCGCATCGCCGACGACCTGGCCGACGAGGGCTACCACCCCGAAAGCGGCCAGACCAGCAGCGACGACTGGGAGCGGAACCGAACCCGGGACCCCGGCTCCACCCGGGTGGAAATGGACGAGGCCCAGCGCATTGCCGCGCTGGACGAGTGGGAGGCCAAGCTGACCGCCCCGCACGAGGGGCCGCGCCACCCGGTCTTTGCCGCGCTCCACGCCACCATCGACGAACTGGACCTACCGCTCTCCCTCTTCACCGACCTGCTCAGCGCCTTCCGGCAGGACGTCGTCAAGCGCCGCTACGCCAGCCACGCCGAAGTGCTCGACTACTGCCGGCGCAGCGCCAATCCCATCGGCCGGCTGGTTCTGCTGCTCCACGCCCAGCGCGAGCCGCGTCAGCATGAACTCAGCGACCACATCTGCACCGCGCTCCAGCTGGCCAACTTCTGGCAGGACGTGGCCGTCGACCTCGATAAGGATCGGATTTACCTCCCGCAGGACGACCTTGAGCGCTTCGGCGTGAGCGAGGCCAACCTGCGTCCCGGCCCCGGCCGCGGCGCGCCCGACGCCTACCGGCGGTTGCTGCGCTTCCAGGTCGAGCGCACCCAGGACCTCTTCGACGCGGGCGAACCGCTGATGGCGACGCTCCCCGGCCGCCTGCGCTATGAAATTCGCCTCACCTGGCTGGGCGGCACTTCCATCCTGCGCAAAATCGAGGACCAGGACTACGACACGCTCTCCCAACGCCCCCGCCTGGCCAAGCGCGACTTCCTTGCCCTCCTCGCCCAAACCCTCTTCAATCCTTGATGCACCCCCGCCAGACACCCGCCCAGCTTTGCGTGTCGTCTTGGGGTAGCCGCCGTTGTCCCCAACGGCGGAAGGCCGCAGAATCAGTGCCGACAAAAAAAAGATGACCGCCGAACCGGACAGCCCTGCGCAGGACCTGCTGCCGCCGCACGCGGAGATCACCGCGGCCGCCGGGAGCAACCTGGCGCTGAGCTTCACCTCCCTGCCCAAAGAGACGCGGGAGGCGATGTCGGTCTTCTACGCCTTTTGCCGCGTGCTCGACGATATCGCCGACGACCCGGCGGTGCCGGTGGCCACCAAGCGCGGGCAACTCGCGGCCTGGCACGAGGAAATCCGCCGCTGCTACACCGGCGAGCCGCGCACCCCGCTGGGCCGGGAGATGGCCGCCATCATCAAGCGCTACCTGATTCCGCCGACGCCGCTGCAGGAGATCATCAACGGTTGCGAGATGGACATGGACCGCGACCGCTACGCGACCTTTGCCGAGCTGGAGCAGTACTGCTACCGCGTGGCCAGCGCGGTCGGGCTCGTCAGCATCGAAATCTTTACCTACCGCCATGAGCAGACCAAGGACTACGCCGTCGCCCTCGGCATGGCGTTCCAGCTTACCAACATCCTGCGCGACATCCGCAAGGACGCCGAGGAGATGGGCCGCATCTACCTGCCAAGGGAGGAGCTCGACGCCTTCGGCGTGAGCGAGCAGGAAATCCTCGACGGCGTCTGGAGCGAGCGCCTGCGCCAGCTTTGCCGCTTCCAGCACCACCGCGCCCGGCACTTCTACGCCAAGAGCTGGCGGCTGATCCACGAGGAGGACCGGCCCAACCTGCTCGCGGCCGAAATCATGCGCGAGGTCTACGGCGAGCTCCTCCACGAAATCGAACGGCGGGACTTTGACGTCTTCCGCGAGGAGGTGCGCCACTCCAAGCCGCGCAAGGCCTGGCTGGTGTGGCGCGCCCACCGGCGCGAGAAAAAGGCCGCGCCCACCCCGCCGCGGCCCAAGCGCGTGCTGGTGCTCGGCGCCGGGATGGCCGGGCTGGCCGCCGCCTGGGAGCTCAACCGGCGCGGGCACGACGTTACCGTGCTGGAGGCGCGGCGCCTGCTGGGCGGGCGGGCGCACAGCTTTGCCGACCCCAAAAGCGGGCAGGAAATCGACAACGGCCAGCACATCCTGATGGGCTGCTACAAGGAGACGCTCAAGCTGATTGACGACCTTGGCGCCAGCGAGCGCCTCCTGCGCCCGGAGGCCCTCGACGTGCCCTACCTGAGCAAACGCGGCGCCCACCGCCTGGCCGCGCCGGAGGGCTGGCCCGCGCCGCTCCACCTGGCCGTGGCGCTGCTGCGCTTTGGCGAGCTGGACTGGAACGACCGCTGGGCGGCGGTGCAGCTTTCCGTGCGCCTGCAGCTCGGCCAGAACCCCCGCGGCAGCGAGACCGCCCGCGACTGGCTCATCCGCTGGAAGCAGACGCCCAACCTGGTCCGCGCGGTCTGGGAGCCGCTCTGCATCGCCGCGCTCAACGAGCCGGTGGAAACCGCCACGGCCACGCTCTTTGCCACCGTGGTGCGCCGGGCGCTGCTCGGCGGAGCGGAGGATTCCAAGATTCTCATTGGGCGGGTCGGCTTCAGCCAGCTCTTCCCTCCGGAAACGCGCCGCCTGCTGGAGATGTGCGGCGGCCACCTGCTGACGGGCGCGCAGGTCCGGCGGCTGGACTTCGACGGCGACCGCCTCGCCGGGGTCGAGACCGCCGACGGCCAGCGCTTCGAGGCCGACCACGTGGTGAGCACGCTGCCGTGGAAGCCGCTGGGCGCGCTCCTGCCGGAGGATGCGCCGCTGCGCCAAGCGACCGCGCAACTGGCCTCCTCGCCCATCGTCAGCCTGCACGTTTGGCTGGACCGGCCAATTATGGAGGGGCCCTTCCTGGGCCTACTGGATTCGCCCGTGCACTGGGTCTTCAACCGCCGGGCGATCGACGCGGGCGCGCCCGCCGCGCCGGGCAAGGACCCCGTCCTGGCCGACGCCTGGTGCTACTCCGTCGTGGTGAGCGGCGCCCGCGAGCTGATGGAAATGAGCAGCCCGGAGATCGAGGCGCTGGCCCTGCGCGAGCTGGGGCGCTTTCTGCCCGAGGTGCACGAGGCCCGGCCGCTCCACCGTGTGGTCTACAAGTCCGCCGACGCCACCTTCGCCACCACCCCGGAGGCGGAGGCCTGGCGGCCCGAGCCCACCACCCCGTGGCGCAACTTCTGGCTGGCCGGAGACTGGACCAACACCGGTCTGCCTGCTACAATAGAAGGTGCTGTTTTAAGCGGCCGCCGGGCCGCCGCCTGCGTGGACCGGGCGTGAAACCCATCCGGGTGCGCGGGCGTCTCTAACCGTATCGATCCTTAACGGAGCGCACCCATGAAAACCACCACCGCCCTCGTCCTCGCCCTCACCCTTTTCGCCGCCATCCCGCTGCTGGCCGACGACGTGCCCATCGATCCCAAGGACCTGCCTGCCGCCGTCACCCAGACGCTGGAAGACTACTTTCCCAAGCACAAGATCCTCAAAGCCGAGAAGGACGGCGAGAAAGAGTTCGAAGTGCTGATCCAGTACAAGGAAATCAAACTGGAGGTGGACCTGACCCCGGCCGGCAAAATCCGCGACGTTGACATGAAGGACTAGCGGCCTCCTCCGCGCCGGGGAGCGCAACTTCCGCCCGGCCGGCGGGTTTAACCCACTAACCCCATGCTGAAGCCCCTCAAAAGTTCAGAATGGAACGCGGCCAAGGCCGCGCACCTCCTTAACCGCGCCGGCTTCTGCGCCCACCCGGAGGAGGTGGAGCGCCTCGCCGCGATGAGCCCGGGGGAAGCCGTCGCCTCGCTGGTGGACTACGAGAAAACCCCCGACCCGGTCACACGGCCGGAGTGGGCCCGCCCAAACCCGGACGCCTTCAAGGAGCAGATGGCCATGCGCCTGCTCAGCGAGGAGGAAAAACGCCAGCAACGCCGCCGCCTGCGCCGCCAAAACCGGAACGAGATGACGGACCTGCGCCAGTGGTGGCTGGAGCGAATGGCTTACGGCCCCCGCCCTTTGCAGGAAAAGCTGGTGCTCTTCTGGCACGGGCACTTTGCCACCAGCCAGGAGAAAGTCCGCAACGCCTTCTACATGTACCGGCAGAACGAGGTCTTCCGCCAGCACGCCAAGGGTCCCTGGCTGGAGATGCTCACCGCCGTGAGCAAGGACCCCGCCATGCTCCTTTGGCTGGACGGCGCCCGCAGCAACCGCAAGCACCCGAACGAGAACTTTGCCCGCGAGGTGATGGAGCTCTTTGCCCTGGGCGAGGGCCACTACAGCGAGGACGACATCCGCGAGGCCGCCCGCGCCTTCACCGGCTGGAGCATCGACCGCGGCAAGCAGGACTACGTCTGGCGCCAGCGCGCCCACGACGCCGGCAGCAAAACGTTCTTTGGCCAGAGGGGCAAATTCAAGGGGGAGGACATCCTGGCAATGATCGTGGACCAGCCGCAGGCGGACCGCCACCTCACCGCGCGGCTCTGGCGCTTCTTCGCCAGCGAGCAAATTTCGCCCCAGCTCGACAACGCCCTGGCCATGAGCTTCCGCTACCACGACAAGACGGTCGGCCCCTTTCTGCGGGAAGTTTTCCTGAGCCGGGAATTCTACGCCCCGGAAGTGATGAACCGGCAGGTGAAGAGCCCCACCCAGTGGCTCGTCAGCACCATCCGCCTGCTCAACCGCGAGCTGCCGCCGCCCGCGGTCAACGAGGGCATCCTGCGCCAACTGGGGCAGGAACTCTTCCGCCCGCCCAACGTCAAGGGCTGGGACGGCGGCGTTGCCTGGATCGACACCAACCGGCTGCTGGCGCGCTACAACTTTGCCAAGGACCTGGTGGAGGGGCGGCGCGGCGGCTCCCGCCCGAGCCGGCAGTTTACGATGGACGCGCTGACCCGGGGCGAACCCAAGGCGCGCGAGGCCATGATGGAACGGCTGATGAACAGCCAGCTCGGGCGGATGGCCCCGGCCGACATCGCCAAGCTGCTGCCGGCCTACCGGGACCTGCCACCGGCGGAAATCCTGGCCAAGCTGGAGGAGCACTTCATCTTTACCCGGCTCAAGCCCGCCCGGCGTGAGACCCTCCTCAGCTTCCTCAACCAGCAAAAACGCCTCGACGAAACCAGCCTGCGCCACGCCATCCGCCTGCTGATGTGCACCCCCGAATACCAGCTAACCTGAACGGAGCCCTCCCATGTGCGAACACGCCGAACCCCTCCCCGAAAACTTGACGACGCGCCGCGCCTTCCTGCGCAGCACCGTGCTGGGCGGCGCCCTGAGTTGGACGGTGCCCACCTTTATCGCCTCCACCTTCGACACGCTCCACGCCGCGGCCGCCGCGGGGGGGCCGGTCGCCACCGGCCGGGACGCGCCCATCCTGGTGCTGATGCAGCTGGCCGGCGGCAATGACGGGCTCAACACGGTGGTGCCCTACGCCAACGACGACTACCACAAGGCCCGCCCCAACCTGCGCTTGAAGCGAGACCGGCTGCTACCGCTCAACGACGAACTCGCGCTGCCCAACTACCTCAAGGACTTTAAGGCACTGTACGACGACGGGCAGCTTTCCATCATCAACGGCGTGGGCTACCCCAACCCGAACCGCTCGCACTTCCGCTCAACCGAAATCTGGCACACTGCCAGCGACGCCAAACGCTACGAGGCCCACGGCTGGATCGGCCGCTACTTCGACCACGCCTGCGAGGGAGCCGACCCCGCCGTGGGAGTCGCCCTCAGCAAACAAGCGCCCCAGGCCTTCACCTCGGCCGCGCCCAAGGGCATCAGCTTAAGCCACCCGGAGAAATTTGGGTTCCACCCCACCGGGAACAAGGACCAGCGCGCCCAGCAAACCATGGCCTACGAGCGGCTCAGCCACGACGACGATCACAGCGGCGGCACCGTGATGGAAGTGGGCGGCCAGCCCGCCGACCCCAACCAGGACCCGCTCGATTTCCTGGAGCGCACCGCCATGGACGCCCAGATGACGAGCGACCAGATCAAGAAAATCGCCCGGACGACCAAGAACGAGGTGCCCTACCCGCGCAACCAGCTGGCCAACCAGCTCGCGCTGGTCTCCCAGCTCATCAGCGGCGGCATGCCCACCCGCATCTACTACGTCAGCCAGGGCGGCTACGACACCCACCACAATCAGCAAAACAACCACCAGCGCAACGTTAGCCAGCTTGGCGAGAGCGTGCGCGCCTTCCTGGCCGACCTCAAGGCCAAGGGCCTGGACCGGCAGGTGATGGTGATGACCTTCAGCGAGTTCGGCCGCCGGGTGAAAGAGAACGGTACCCGCGGCACCGACCACGGCGCGGCCGCCCCGCTCTTCCTCTTTGGCTCCCGGCTCACTCCCGGGCTGCTGGGCCGCTATCCGAGCCTGGCCAAGCCGGACCTGGACAAGGGCGACCTGAAATACAGCACCGATTTCCGCAGCGTCTACGCCACGGTGCTGCAAAACTGGATGGGCCTGGCGCCCGCCCAAACCCGCACCATCCTCAAGGGCAGTTTCCCCGTCCTGCCCTTGGGCGTACGGGCTTAAAGCTCCTTGCGGAAAAACAATTCCGGCGTGGGTTGGTCCCGGCCCAAGTTGAGTTGGCCGCACGGTTCAAACCCGCTACGCCGGTGCCACGCCTGCGGTTCGGGTTCATTCTCCATGGCGGAGGTCAGGACCGAGGAGAACCCCCGGCGCCGCATTTCGTCCTCCCAAAAGGCGAGCATCGCGGTGCCGACGCCCTGGCACTGATCCTCCGGCCGTACCCGGATCATTTCCAGATAGGGGAGTTGGCCCCAGAAGAGGCTGAAGCGGAGAAACCCGAGCCGGCGTCCAAGCCGTTCCGCCAGGATGTATTCCCCGTGGCCGAGGCAGCGCCGGACCCATTTGGGCGAAACGTCGTCCCGCTCAAGCAGCCACTCGAAATCGCCTTCCGCCGCGTATCTGGAGCGGATCATCCCGGCAGCACCGCGTTGACAGTTAGCTTGGGTTGGGGAGGAGGGAGAAATCCGCACCGGCGGAAGTGCCAAGAGGGAAGCCAGGGACGCCGTCATGGTCATCCCCCTTTCCGGGCGGCCGGTCAGGCGGCCTCAGCCTTTTTCTCCGGCGGGTCGATCCACTTGCCGTGCTCGGCGATGAGGTCCTTGAGCCGGTCGACCGCTTCGTCCGAAGGGATGTTGAACTTTACCGGCGTCTTGCCGACGTAAAGGTTGATCTTGCCCGGCGCGCCGCCGACGTAGCCGAAATCCGCGTCGGCCATCTCGCCCGGACCGTTCACGATGCAACCCATGATGGCGATCTTGACCCCCTTAAGGTGGTCGGTGGCGGCGCGGATGCGCGCAGTGGTGGACTGGAGGTCGAAGAGGGTGCGCCCGCAGCTTGGGCAGGCGACGTAGTCCGTCTTGAAGATGCGGTTGCCGACGGACTGGAGAATGTTGAAGGCGAGCCGGACGCCGGCGCCGGGGCCGGGTTCGCTCCGCACAAGCACGCCGTCGCCGATGCCGTCGACCAGGAGCGAGCCCAGATTGGTCGCGGCGATCAGGGTGGTCGCGAGCACGTCGGGCTTCTCGCCGAGCGCGGGCGGATCCAGAGTGTCCTTGAGCAGGATGGGGTGGCGCGCCGGAATGCGGGCGGCCAGCAGGCGGTGGGCCGCCACCGGCGCCAGGCCGATGCCGTCCTTGACCGCGACCACGAGCGGGTCGGGCGCGTCCTGGAGGAAACGCAGGGCGGAGGCGTCGCGCGGGTCGACTTCGACGATGCTTTCGCGCTCGGCCACGAAGTCGGGGAAGAGGTCGCCGAGGGCCTCGCGCTTGGGCTCGAGGGCCCGGAAGACGTTTTCGACGCAGCCGACACGGGTGGTCAGCT
Organism: Verrucomicrobiota bacterium; assembly: GCA_038745425.1. Classification (GTDB taxonomy): domain Bacteria; phylum Verrucomicrobiota; class Verrucomicrobiia; order Methylacidiphilales; family UBA1321; genus CAWUJC01. The sequence goes on from JBCDLL010000069.1 coordinate 10,691, forward strand.
CAAAGCCGCCGATGGAGCCGGAGTTGAGCTCGACCGGGACGCTGTCGCGGCGCTCGAAGCGGAAAGGGTCGAAGGGCAGGTCCGGGGCGTCGTCGATCTCCTCCCGGTTGGCGAGCGTGTCGACGGCGGCGACCAGCGCCCGCGCCACGGGGATTTCGTGGATGGCGTCCTCGGTCAGGGAGACGCGGATGGTGTCGCCCAGGCCGTCCGCCAGGAGCGAGCCAATGCCGATGGCGCTCTTGATCCGGCCGTCCTCACCGTCGCCGGCCTCGGTCACGCCGAGGTGGATGGGGTAGTTCCAGTCCGGACCCTCGGCGGCCAGGCGCGCGACCAGCATCCGGTAGGCATTGATCATCACCTTCGGGTTGCTTGCCTTCATCGAGAAGAGGAAGCTGTGGTAGTCGCAGGCGCGGGCGATGCGGGCGAACTCGAAGGCGCTCTCCACCATGCCGAGCGGCGTGTCGCCGTAGTAGTTCATGATGCGGTCGGAGAGCGAGCCGTGGTTGGTGCCGATGCGCATGGCGATGCCGCGCTCTTTGCAGAACTCGACCAGCGGCACAAATTTATCCTCGATGCGCTTGACCTCGTCGGCGTACTCGCCGTCGGTGTAGACCTTTTCCTTGAACTTCTTTTTGTCGACGAAGTTTCCGGGGTTGATGCGGACCTTGTCCACCCACTTGGCCGCCTCCATGGCGGCGTCGGGCTTGAAGTGGATGTCCGCCACCAGGGGCACGCCGCAGCCTTCCTTGTCCAGGGCGGCGCGGATGTTTTCCAGGTTGGCGGCGTCTTTCTTCGTCGGCGCGGTGATGCGGACGATCTCGCAGCCGGCCCCGACCAGCCCCACGGTTTGCCGGACGCACTCGCCCGTGTCCATGGTGTCGCAGGTCAGCATCGACTGCACGCGGATCGGGTTGTCGCCGCCGATGCCGACGCGGCCAACCCTCACTTCGCGGGTCGGGCGGCGGCGGTACACCCACGGGCTGGTGGTGTAGGGCGCCGAGGGGACGGCGGAGAAGGCGTCCTGCGGCTGGTTGAGGGGGTTGGTCGTCATGGGCGTTCGGATCAGGGACCGGACGAATCGGTGGCGGGGGTCTCGAAGCTGGTCGCGGTTTCTTCGGGGGCGCCGCCGCCAAAGACATCCTGCAAATCAAAGAAGGTGACGTAAATCATAAATCCAATCAACAGCAGAGCCGTGGCGCCATTAAGCACCTCCAGCAGCTTGATGTTGACCGGCCGTTTGCGGATCCATTCGATGATGGCAAAGGTGATGTGCCCGCCGTCGAGCACCGGTAGCGGCAGTAGGTTGACCAGCGCCAGGTTGACGTTGATGACCACGCTAATCCAGAGCACAAAGCGCCAGCCGGTGTACCAAGTGTCCTCGGCCAGCATCCGGGTGTAGAGATTCATGATGCCGGCCGGCCCGCTCAGGTGACTGACGCCAACCGAAGACGGCGAGATGACCGCGTCGATCGTGTTGACCACCATCATGACGCTGTCGCCGACCTGCGCGAGCGGGTTGGGGTAAGTCAGCCCGTAGGTGGGCTTGACGGTAAACTGAACGCCAAGCATCGGCGGCGGAAAATCGTTGCGGTACTGAAGCGGCTTGGCCGGTGCCATCGCCACGTCGAACTCAACCGTGGACCCGATCTCCCGGCCGCGCTCGTCCGTCACCGGGCGCTGGATGGTGTAAGTGGCGGCCTCCTCCGGGTGGAGCCACACCTGCTCCATCACCTGCATGAAGTCGGTGACGGGCTCGCCGTTGATGCCGACGATGAGGTCGCCGGGCAGGAGGCCGGCCTCGTCCGCCGGGCTGTCGGGCAGGAAAGCTTGCACCAGCGGGGGCACCGAACCCGGGATGGGCGAAATCCGCAACGGCGCACGCTGGTAGAAGGCGCGCTTCTGTTCGATCGGGGTCAGCTCAAGCTCCACGCGCTCGCCGCCGCGCGCGACGGTCACGGGGACTTTTTCGCCTTCGGCCCGCAGGAAGCGCCACATGATGGACTCGCCCATGCCGGTGCGCTTGCTGACCGGGAGCCCGTCGACCTCCAGGACCCGATCGCCGGTGCGCAGGCCCTCGGCGTAAACCTGATTGGCCTTGAGCGGGCGGGGGTTGGCGGCGGAGATGGTGCCGGCGGCCTCTTCCTCGCTCATCGGGAGCTGTTCGGTGATGTAGCCAACGGTTAGGTCGGTCTCGGTTTGGCTGACCGGCTTGCCCACCATCCAGACGATGCAGGCAAAGACCAGGGCGAGGCCAAAGGAAAAGAGGGGGCCGGCAAAGGCCACGATGATTTTGTCCAGCGGGCTGGCCTCCTTCAGCTTCTCCTTGTCGACCTTGCTTTCGCCCTCCAGCGCCTCCATCGGCGCGAGCTGCGGCAGGGCCACGTAGCCGCCGGCGGGGATCGAGCCCAGGATGTACTCCACCCCGTTGATCTCCTTTTTCCAGATCGGCTTGCCGAACCAGACGGCGAATTTCTCCACCACGAGCCCACGCCAAAGCGCGGCCAGAAAGTGCCCGAGCTCGTGGACGATGATGAGAATGTTAAAGATCACCACCACCATCAAAATGATGGCGGCGTAGGAAAGAATCGTGAGCAAAATATCCATGAGAGAGAGGGGGGCAGCTTAGACGGAACCGCTGGAGGCGGTCTTCAACGCGGCTCTCCGGGTAACGAACTGGGGCAGCAGGGCTTGCGCCTTATCGCGCGCCCAGGCGTCCGCCGCGATAATCTGCGCCAAATCCGGGTGCTCGGCAACCTCGTGTTCGCGCATGACGGCCTCCACCAAGCGCCAGATGCCGGGGAAAGGCAGCGCCTCCTCCAGGAAGGCGGGCACCGCCACCTCGTTGGCGGCGTTGAGCACCGCGGGCAGCGTACCGCCGGTGGTGCCGGCTTCGCGGGCCAGGCGCAAGGCGGGGAAGCGCTCCGAGTCCGGCGCCTCGAAGGTGAGCTGGCCCAGCTCGGCCAAGTTCAACTGCGGCAAGCGGTTGGGCAGGCGATCCGGATAGGTCACGGCGTACTGGATGGGAAAGCACATGTCGGTGTGGCAAAGCTGGGCGAGCTGCGAGCCGTCCTCGAACTCGGCCAGGCTGTGGACGATGCTCTGCGGGTGCACGACCACGTCCACCCGGCCCATCTCCACGCCAAAGAGCCACTTGGCCTCGATCATTTCCAGGCCCTTGTTGAACATCGTGGCCGAGTCGACCGTGATCTTGCGGCCCATCACCCAGGTGGGGTGCTTGAGCGCCTGCGCCGGGGTCACGCCCTCGATCTGCTCCGCGCTCCAGGTGCGAAACGGCCCGCCCGAGGCGGTTAGCACGAGCCGCTTGACGTGCCGGTACTCGGGGCTGTGCGACCCGGCGGCGTAACAGGCGTCGCCCTGCAGGCACTGGAAGAGCGCGTTGTGCTCGCTGTCGACCGGCAGCAGGTTGACCCCGTGGGCCCGGGCCTCGCGGGTAACCTCCTCGCCCGCCATCACCAGGATTTCCTTGCTGGCCACGGCCAGGTCCTTGCCGGCGCGGATCGCAGCCAGCGCCGGAGCCAGGCCCGCCGTGCCCACGATGGCAATCAGCACCAGGTCGGCCTCTTCCATGGTGGCCAGCTCGACCAGCCCGTCCTCCCCAGCGTGCACGGCGCAGCCGGCGGGCGCGCCTTCCTTGAGCGCGGCGTGATGGGTCTCGTCGGTAATGGCGACCGCCTTGGGTCGGAATTCCCCCGCCTGCTTCAGCAGCGAATCGACCGAGCGATGGGCCGCCAGGCCGACGACCTCCATGCGTTCCGGAATGTCGCGGGCCACCTTGAGGCTGCTTTCGCCGATCGACCCGGTCGAACCGAGGATGACGACGCGTTTGCGGGGAGGGTTGGCAGGCATAATTGGGGTTGTCTCTTGTAGCGGGACCGGCCCGCCACCGCAAGCGCGGAGAAAGCGGCGTGGGGAGGCCTCCGGCGGCAAGCACGGCACGTGGTGACGGTCCGACATCGAGCCGAAGACCAAGCGGGAAACAAGAACCCCGGCCAAGCGCTCATTCGCACCGCCGGGGTCTTTATCCGCAGGCGGAAAAGCTACTTGCGGAAACGGCGGAAGGCCAGCAACCCAAAGGCGCCGATCAGCATCGCGGCCGAAGAGGGCTCGGGGATGAGGATGCCGTCCAGGATGATCGCCCGGCGAGAGGCCGCGCTGCGCGTGGTGCCGTTGCCGATAATCTGCAAGTCTCCGTTGATGTCGAGATCGGCCGCTTCCAACTCCGCATAGAGCGCATTGTACGAACGGACACCGCCACCGGCAGGGTCATCCTCACCAAAGAGGTTGACCGTCGAACCCGAAGGAGGAGGAGGATTCGGGGGCGCCGAAGTGGGCGTCAAATAATTGGGAATGGTGATGGAGTTAATCGTCGCCTGGCTCAGAAAGAAGAAGGAGTTGGCATCCAGCCCCGGGGCATCCGCCGTCGTGATCAAGTCGCCGTTCTGAGGCATCGCAGCGTTGTAGATGATGCCGTTTCCGTTGGTCGCCTCATTCACGTTCACCAAGCTAACCACGCCAAACTGCCAGGCGGCGGCACCGCCGGTCGTGCCGCTGGCAATATCGGCGTTGAAATCAAAGGTCAGGTCGGCCTGACCGGCGAAGGGATCGGTCAGCACCCAGATCGAGGTGTAGTAACGCGTATCCGTCTGCCCGACTTCCGCGACCATGGTCAGAGCGTCAGAGCCTCCGCCTCCGTTGCCAAAGGTCACCGAAATGCCCGAACTCGGAATGGTCAGTGAGTTGTTGGCGGAGTTGGTGCCACTGACGGCGGTTACGGCTAGGAGCAGGTACTCGCCGCCGGTGTTGTTGTAGTTGGAAATGGTGAAGGAAGCGTCACCGCCGCCCTGGCTTTCCTGGAGGTTTCCGGTCACCGCGCTATTGACGACGGAAATCTGGGCTTGGGCCTGGCTTGCCCAGGCAAACACGACGACTGCGCTGCAGACGATGAAGAATCGGATCAATGGATGCATGGTTTTTGGCTGATATTAAGATGACTAAACTAGCGGGTAGTATGAATAATGGCGATTTTGCCGTTTTTCTCAATAAAAATGAGTGTTCTTAAGCATTACCTATTTGGGATTCTCCGGCTGAGAGAAGCAATGTGATCTCACCGAGCCCAAGCACCGTCTCCCTCGGCTGATGAACATAGCCGCAAGCGGGGATCCGGCCCTAAAAGCGGAAAAAAGCGGCACCTTTTACCGGGGGAAGGCGATTTTTTCCCAGGTTGTCCTAACAATCGGATTGCCAAGGATGCCGACTTCGCTTACAAACCCCGCCCGTAATGTACAACCGATCAATTTCCCCCCTGCTGCTTGCGGCGGCCGTGCTCCTGCCGGCCTCCGCGGCCTGGAGCCAAACCTGGACCAACGGCAACGGCAACGGCGTCTGGTCGCAAGACGGCAACTGGTCCCCCCCGAGCTTCCCGAACAACCCGAATGCGGCCGCGATCATCTCTCTCGACCTGGCGGCACCCGCCACCATCAACCTCGACAACCCGGAGATCGTCCTCAACAACCTCGTGGTCGGCGACAGCGCCGGGCCCACCTTTGGCTTTACCATCGCCCCGGGGAGCGGCGGGCAGCTCAACTTCCAGCGTTCCTTGAGCGCGGCCGACCCCTCGATCACCTCCGCCAACGGGCCCAACGCGATCACGGCCCCCGTGGTCTCCGACCTCGCCCGCCTCACGATCGGCAACACCGGCGGCGGCAGCCTAACCCTCTCCAGCCTGGACCGGGCCAGCGGCGGCGTCTTCCGCTTCTCCGGCGCGGGCGGCACCACCGGCACCACCGTCACGCCCGGTGGCGGGCTGAGCTCGACCAACGGCATCGGCAACGTCTTTGCGACCTAC
>JBCDLL010000070.1:0-16505 GCA_038745425.1 Verrucomicrobiota bacterium
CAGCAGGTGGCCGTCGGCCAGCATCGCGCGCTGGTGGCCAAAGTGCTGGCTCAGCCGCTCGCGGAAAACGGGCGGCACCGTCCACGCCTCCGGGATTTGCGCGCGCTGGGGAGCGCGGCGCAGCGGGCCGGGCGAGCTCTTCGCCACGATGGTTTTGGGCCCGCTTTCCGGCTTCCGGGAGATGTCGAGCTTCTTGGGCATGCTGGTTAGCGCACTTGGAGCGAATCGTGGAGCTCTTTCCAGTCGATCAGGTTGTTGAGCATGACGGAGTCGGCGATGGGGCTATCCGGCGGGAGGCCGTTCTCTTCCAGAATCTGGCGGCGGGACTCTTCGCCCTTTACCCGGCTGGTGACAATCCCGTTGACGCGGTCGATGTTCGCCGTGCTCAGGTCGGCGTCCGGCTGCCGACGGATCCATGTCTCAAACTCCAGGTAGCCCGGCTGTTCGGCGTTGATGAAAGCGCGCGCGGCCTCGGGGTCGATCCGAAGGCCCTCCAGCACCATCAAGTCAAAGCCCGGGCGGATATCCTTATAGCCCTCGGGCAGGCGGCCCAGTGCGGCTAGCAGCGCCTTCAGCCAGAGCCGCGGCAAGTGCCGCACGCCCAGAGGACCCGCGGTCTCGCTGCTAATCAACGGGATGATTTTTTCCATGGCGGAAGACGGATGTCGGCTGCCAGTCTCCATGCCCGTGGCGGGGAGTCCAGCCCGGATCGCGCCGGGACTTGAGGCTTGCGCGGCGCTGACCTGCGGCGATGATGCCAACGCGAAGATGAAGACCTGCCGCCTTTGCCTGCCTTTGGTCGCCGCGCTGTTGCTGGCGCCGAACCCGGCCCGGGCCGCCGCGCCGGTGCTCGCGGCCCCGGACCTCGGCTTCTCCGCCGAGCTGCCGGTCAACTGGACGCTGACGGACATGCCCGGCTCCGAGTACCGCGTCGGCAGCGGGCCGACCGAGGGCGACTTCCGCGTCAACCTGCAGATCAGCGGCGTCACCTCCGGCGAGGACCTGCGCGGCTTTACCGGTGACTTCGAGCGCGCCCTGCAGACCAAGGAGCCCGGCTACCGGCTGGTCTCGCTGGAAGGCTTCAAAACCGACGCGGGGCTGGACCTGATGCGCCTGGTGGTGGAGAGCCAGATGCGGGCGCACCATCTGCAGTTCTTCTACCTGGGCCCGGCCACCAAGGACCGCTACTTCGTCCTGAAAGCTTCGGTCCCGGTCAGCCAAGTCGAGAAATACGGGCCGGTTTTTGACGGCGTGGCCAAGTCGATCAAGGTCGACGCGCCCCCGCCTTCGGAGGAAGCACCGGAGGCCGTGGCCAAGCCGGAGGACTGAGCTCGCCGTCAGGCAGAGGCCCGGCGGGCGAAGACGCGCACCTCCAGCTTGTGCGCCACCGCCACGGTGACGAGGTTAAGCATCAGCCCCCACAGCCCTGCGTGCAGGTTGAAGGGCCGGGAAAAGAAGGACTCGCCGGTGAAGTTGGCCGCCAGCAGCAGCCCCAGCGTCAGCGCCGTGCCCGCGATGAGCCCGGCCAGGATGGAGCCCGCCCGCAAGCGCGGCACGTGCAGGCCCAGCAGCATGGCCGGCGCCGCCTGCACCAGTAGCTCGATCTTGATCTGGATCAGCGCCCAGATGGTCGACGGCAGCGCGATCGCCCCGCCCACCATCAGCGCCATCACCCCGGCGCCAAAAAATTTGCCCGCCAGCGTGAGTTGGGCCTGGCTGAGATGCGGCCGCCAGTGCCGGTAAAAATCCTGCGTGAACATGGAGGAAAGCGAGAGCAGCGCCGAGTCGATCGTGGACATGATGGCCGCGAGTACCGCCGCCAGGAAAACGGTAAGCAGGAACTTGAGCGCCGGAATCTGCATCGCGATGTCCTGGAGCACCAGCAGGGTAATCGCCTCGCTGTCGTCTCGGCTCAGGCCGGGGAAGCGGACCGCGCCGACGACGCCCACGGTGATCATCAGCAGGGTCGTCACCAGCGGCATGAAGACCATCACCTGAAGGCTGCGCTTGAGGGTCTGGCTGTCGCGCGCGGCGTAGATGCGCTGGATGGCGTGCGGGTAAATGGCGATCCCGAAAAAGATCAGCACCAGCGTGCTAAACCAGCGCACTTTTTCCGCCCCGGCCGGCGGGCTCCAGAGGTCGTAGTCGGCCGTGCGCAGGCTGCCCAGGGTGGTCGTCAGCCCGCCATAGGCCACCTCCATCGCGATAAAAATAGTGACGATGCCCACCAGCAGAATCAGCCCTTGGAGCACGTCCGTCCAGGCCACGCTGCGCATGCCGCCCAGCGTCTGGTAAATGAGCATGAGCACGGCCAGGCCGATGACCGCCAACTCGCCGGTGTAGGCGCCGCCGCTGCCGGTCTCGATCACCTCCATGACCGCCTTCAGGTTGGTCAGCACGTAGTTGGCCAGGGTGACGATGAAGATGAGCGTGACGGCCACGGTCAGACCCCGGTGGCGGAAGCGCCAGGCCACGAAATCGCTCGGGGTGATGAAGCCCTCGCGCCGCGAGAGCCGGTGCAGCTTGGGCGCGAAGACAAAGTAGCAGCCGACCACCGCCATCATGAAGCCCAGCGCCATCAGGAACTGCCAGCCCTGCCGGTAGGACGCCGCGGCGAAGCCGATCATGGTGTTGCCGCTGTACTGGGTCGCGTAAAGCGTCATCAGCAGCACGAGAAAGCCGAGCCCGCGGTTGCCGAGGTAATAGTCGCTCAACGAATTGTCCTGCCGCGCGCGCCGCCCCCACCAGCCGATGGCCAGCAGCATCATCAGGTAGGTGACGACCACGATGATGCCCGTCGGCCCGAGCAGCTTCACCCCCAACCCTTCCGGCATGGCTACTCGTCCTCCTCCGCCTGCTCGTCCCAGTAGCGGCCCAGCAACAGGCATACCACCAGCGCGTAAAGGATGCACGTGACGATGGCGTAGGCCGCCCACACCGGGATGCCCCCAACCCCGCCCGAGGTGTAGCCCGAGAACCACCACGGCACCAGCGGCTGCAGGAGGATCAGGGGAATGATTTTGCGCCAGTGTTTTGCCATGGTCGGATCGGGGGCCGGCTCGCTCCGCCGGTTCAAGCGTCTGTTTTTCGCTTACTCGGCGGGCGGGAGCGACCTTTTTCTGTCCCCGGCTTCGTCCGGTCGCGCAGCACGAGCTTCAGCGGGCAGCCGCGCAGGTCGTAGGTTTGGCGCAACTGGTCCTCCAGGAAGCGGGCGTAGGCCGGAGTCAGCGTTTGGCGGTCGTTGCAGAAGAGGATGAGCGTGGGCGCCTGGCCGGAGTCGCGTTTCGCGTCGGTCTGCTGCACGGCGTAGAGCAGCTTGAAGCGCTTGCCCTTGACGCGCGGTGGCGGCCGGCGTGCAATCAGCTCGTGGAGCAAGCGGTTGAGCGGCCCGGTGGGGTAGACGGCCTGGCTGCGCTCCCAGACGGCGCCGACCTCGTTCATCAGCCGCGCCAGGTTGTTGCCCTCCTTCGCGCTGACGAAAATCACCGGGGTGTCCGGTAGGAAGAAGAGGTCGTCCAGCACGGCCTGGGCGTAGGCGCGTTGCGCGCCGCGGCCGCCGTCACCCGCCTCGCGGGCCAGGTCCCATTTGTTGATGGCGATGAGCACGGGCCGATAGTGTTTCTGGATCAGCCCGGCGATTTTTTTGTCCTGCATGGAGACGCCGGTGGGCGCGTCGATCACCAGCACGCAGACGTGCGCCCGGTTGATTGCGTGGGCGCTGCGGCCGGTCATGGCCGCTTCCAGCTCGTCGCGCACGCGGGAGCGCTGGCGCATGCCGGCGGTGTCGATCAGGGTGTAGGTGCGGCCCTTCCAGGCCAGCTCCAGGTCCACGGCGTCGCGGGTGGTGCCGGGGATGTCGCTGACGATGGCGCGGTCGTCGCGCAGGAGCGCGTTGATGAGCGAGGACTTGCCCACGTTGGGCCGGCCGCAGAAGGTCAGGCGGACCGGGCGCTCGCGCGGGGCGGCTGCGGGGCCGGGTGCGGCCCGGGGCCAGTCGCGGGTGAGCGCTTCCATCAGCGGCTCCAACCCCCGGCCGTGCGCGGCGGAAAGCGGGAAGACCTCCGCAAAGCCGAGGGCGGTGAACTCGTCCGCCAGGTGGGCCTGCTTGGCTGGTTCGTCGATCTTGTTGGCGGCGACCAGCACCCGCCGCCCGGCCTGGCGCAGCTTCTGGGCGACCGCCTCGTCCAGCGGAGTGAGGCCGTCGCGGGCGTCCACCACCAGCACGATGTCGTCGGCGGCGGCCAGGGCGATCTCGGCCTCGCGGGTGATGGCGTCGGTGAAGTTGGCGTCCTCGTCCAGCCCGATGCCGCCGGTGTCGATCAGCTCGAAGCGGTGGCCGTCCCACCGGCATTCGGCGCTGATGCGGTCGCGCGTGGTGCCGGGGCGGTCGAAGACGAGCGAGATGTCGCGCCGCGCCAGCCGGTTGAAGAGCGCCGACTTGCCCACGTTGGGCCGCCCCACCAGCGCGACCGTCCGCGGCGCGGGCGCGGGGGATTCGGCGGGCGGAGAGGGGGAGGTGGTCATTGGTGGGCGGGGATGGTAAGCGGATCATCCAACCGCACCCGCGCGCGATTTTCAATGCCGCACTGGCCGTGGCGTTCCGCCGCTGGGTCAGCGGCGGCTACCGGGCTGGGGGTACCGCCACCATGACGCCGGCAGCGACCGGGCTTGGGTACCGCCTTGATGAAGCATCGGGCCACGGGGGCTGGGGAGCCGCTTTCTGCTTGGTGGTGGCGGGGCGAGCTGCTAGGCATCGCGGGATGGAACTAGCCACGCCGCGGCACCAAGTCACCGGGATCAGCCTGGAGCGCTTTATCCAGGATTCGCAGAACGAATTGGAGAAGCTGCAACTGGACGCCCACCCGCTCAAGGCGGTCTGCGACCGGGGCCTGCCCCGCGACCGGGAGGGCGGCCTGTGGCTGGAATTCGGCGTCGGGACCGGCACCACGCTGGGCGTACTCAGCGCCGCTCGCCGCCACGGCCTGGTGTACGGCTTTGACTGGTTCCAGGGCCTGCCGGAAGAGTGGCTGCCCGAGTTTGGCCTGGGCAAGGGATCCTTTGCCATGGACCCGCCGGCGGAGGTGCCGCCCAACGCCCGCCTCGTTCACGGCCGCTTCGAGGACACCCTGGCGCCCTTCCTGGCCGAGCACTCCGGCCTGCCGGTCGATCTCGCCCACGTCGACTGCGACGTCTACGGCTCCACGGTCACGGTTCTCAACGGCCTGACCGACCGCCTGCCGCCCGGTGCCGTGATGGTGTTCGACGAACTCTTCTTCTACGAGGGCTGCGAGGGCCACGAGGCGAAGGCGCTTTACGAATGGCTGAGCGCCACCGGCAAGGCCTACCGCTGGATCGGCATCCAAGGCCACGAGACCGGCGCCGACGTCAACCGCCGCGCGATGGACGACCCAGCGCTCAAGCGGACCTTCCTCGGCCCGGGCAACGGCATCGTGCCCTGGGACGTGCCGCTGAAGGAACGCGCCGCGCTGATCCTGGTGGAGTAGGCCGGTCGGCTCAAGCGGCCTGGCCTGCAGCGTTTCGCGAAAAACGGTCGCCGTTGAGCGCCTCCTACCGAGCCGACCATGTAGCAGGACCATCCTGGTCCTGGCCAGGAGCTGGAAGCTCCTGCTACGGCTGGCGCCGCCCAGCCGCGGCATTTCCTAAACCGCTTTAGGCGGGGGCCTGCTCCAGCGCGCGCTCCAGCCGGGCGAGGCAGCGCTCGCGGCCCAGCACCTCGATCAGGTGGTAAAGGCTGGGCCCGACCGGCTTGCCCGAGAGCGCCAGGCGCACGGGATGGACGAAGGCGGCGATCTTCTGCTCCGTGCTCACCGCCAGCGCCTTGAAGACGGCCTCGATCGCCTCGGGCGAGAAGTCCGCCAGGCCGGCCAGCTCGGCCTTGACCGCCCGCAGGTTCTCGAAGCCCTGCGCAGTGAAGTGCTTGCGCGCGGCCTTTTCGTCGTAGCCGAACTCGTCGGCAAAGAAAAAGTCCATCCACTCCGGCAGCTCGCCGGCCAGCTTCAGCTTGGGCAGCACGATCTCGAGCGCCGCGCGGAAGTAGAGGTGATCGTACTTGCCGTCGGCGGGCAGCACGCCGGCGCGGGTCAGGATGTCGGCGGCCATGGGCTCGACCTCCTCCACGCTCAGTTGGCGGAAGTACTCGCCGTTCATCCAGAAGAGCTTGTCCAGGTCGAAGCGGGCGTTGCCGCGGTTGATGTCCTCCAGCCGGAACATCTGGATGACTTCCGCGATGGGCAGGATTTCGCGGTTGTCCTTGGGGCTCCAGCCGAGCAGGCAGAGGTAGTTGACCACCGCCTGCGGCAGGTAGCCGCGGTCGGCGTACTCGCCCACGCTGGCGCCCTGGTCGCGCTTGCTCATCTTGGAGCCGTTCGTGTTCAGGATCAGCGGGATGTGCGCGTAGCGCGGGGGCGTCGCGCCCAGCGCCTCGATCAGGCAGAGGTGCTTGGGCGTGTTGGAGAGGTGGTCCTCGCCGCGGATGACTTCGGTGATGCCCATCTCCAGGTCGTCGACCACGTTGACCAGGTGGAAGGTGGGCGAGCCGTCCGCGCGCCGGATGGTCAGGTCGGCCAGCGGGGTCAGGTCAAAGGTGACCTCGCCGCAGATGAGGTCGCGCACCGTCCGCTCCTCGTTGGGCAGCTTGAAGCGCACCGCGCCGTCCTCGCCCGCGTAGGCGTGGCCGGAGCTGAGCAGCTTCTCGACCGCGGCGTCGTGGATGGCCCGGCGCTCGGACTGGTTGTAGGGCCCGCGGTCGCCGCGCTGGCCGCCGTCGGGCAGCGGCCCCTCGTCCCAGTCCAGCCCCAGCCACTCCAGGCCCTCGAAGATGCGGGCGCGCGCCTCCGGGGTGTTGCGGGCGGCGTCGGTGTCCTCGACGCGCAGCACAAACTGCCCGCCGGTGTGGCGGGCGTGCAGCCAGTTGAACAGGGCCGTGCGGGCGCCGCCAATGTGCAGCAGCCCCGTCGGCGACGGCGCAAAACGGGTACGGACAAGGGTATCGGACATGGGACCGTGCACCCTACCGGGCTTCGCAAACCCTGGGGAGTTTTTTCTTGGACTGCGGAGCCGATTTCCCCAGCCTCCGGGCGAGGGTCCTTTTTCGGGCCGAGCCGCAAGGTGCTCGCCGCGTCCGCGACCCTCACTACGGTGACCACAGCCGGATGCATATCAATAAGAATTACTTATTTACTAGACCTTTCTTGGTGAAAATTTAATATCCTGAGAATCGAAATAAAGCTGCCGATGAAGTCTTTCAAAAACGTTTTTTCTGCGGGCTGCTTCCTTTGCTTGGGCCTGGTGTCTCCCGCATGGAGCCAGTTGGTTTCGACGGCGTCGGTGCTGCCGGATGGAAGTGTCGGCAGCAATTTCACGACGGGAGCCGGTGTTGCCATTGACGGTTCCCGCACGTTTGATAACCGCAAGATGCAATTGTTTCGGGCGACTGTTTCTGGTTCCATTGAAACGCTTTCAATTCGCGTCCATGATCCGGCCGATCCCTCAACGGTTCCCTTGCGAGCGTCCATCGTCACGCTGGATGGCAACCAGCCCGATCAATTGGTGGCCACCTCTCTGTTGACGGAATCACTTCCGGATCAGCTTCCCTTCGGAGGGACCGAGCTCAACGCCTCATTTTACTTCGCCGAGCCCACGATGTTACCTCCCACTTTTGGTCCGGGTGGGCCCCTGGTGCCGGATGGCCTGGTCGCGCCGGCTTTACGGGGTTTCGTGGAAGCGGGCACCGATTATGGGATCATCTTTTCCACCGATTCCGTCGATGCGAATTATCGTTTGTTTGGACTCAGGGCAAGCGGGTTCGATTATCCGGACGGAGAAATTCTGAGGTTTCAGAACTCGGGTCCATACGAGACTAGTAGGTTTACTCCCGGGAGTAATCTCGCTTTCAATCTTTTGGTCGATCCGGTTTTTATCCCGGAGCCCGGCACCGGCGCGCTTTTGCTCGCCGCTGCTCTTGGTTTCATCTGGCGGCGGCGGGTTGCGGTTTTCGCCTAGCGCTGCCTTGGCCCCAGGCGATTAGGAGCAGCACCAGCAGCGCCATATTCTCCAAGAAATAGAGTCGGTAGAGGAGAATGGAGCCGGCGTGGAAGGCGAGCATCGCCACGAGGAAGACGAGGCGGAAGGGGCGCGAGACCAGGGCGAGCGGAGCGAGCAGCTCCAGTAAGGTGATGAAGGGGAAACCGGCCGCCAGCGACCAGCGGACCAACGGACTCGCGTCCAGCCAAGCGGCGTCGAAGGGCCCGAGCGCGCCGGCCTCGTGCAGGTGCTGGGTCATCCAGGCCCAGGTGTGCTCGGGGTTGAACAGCTCCGCCCCCATGCTAAAGACTCGCCGCACTCCCGGCAGCACGTAGGTCAGCAAAAAGAGCAGCGTGAGCGGCACCAGCGTGTGCGCCGGCGGGGAGGGGCGGCCGCAGCGGGCCTGCAGCCGGTCGGCCAGGGCAAACCAGGGCAGCGCCAGCAGCAGAATGGCCAGGCTCAGTTCGGGGTGACTGAAATCGGCGAACCCGCGCGGCAGCGAGAGCAGGAAAACCAAGAGCCAGGAGGCCGCCATCGTCACGGCGATCCACCACCCGCCGGGGCGCAGCAGCAGGGCGGCGGTCAGCAGGGCCGCCAGCGTGATCCGCAGGCCAACCAGAAACGGGAAGGACAGGATCACCTCCCACCAACCGGCGGGCAGGAGCCGGAACGGCCCCAGCGGTTCGTACGCCCAGAGCGGCATGGCGGTGAGGGTCTCCGCCGGCATCCCCGCCACCACCAGCAGGGCCAGCGCCAGGACGCCCTGCCGGATGAGCTGCAGCGTGCCCGCGTCGGCGTCGGCGTGGAGCAACTTCATGGCTGGGGTGGTATCTCATCAACGCGGAAGATCACGCGCCGCGTTTTTGGCTCGCCCGGTCCGGCCTGCGTGACCACCTCGGCCCGCAGTTCGACCAGGTCCACCCCGGTTTGGTCCTCGTGGCAGCGCCCCCACGCTTGGAGCAACTTCCGCGGCCGTCGGGTTTCCGACCGCTTGGCCAGGCGCAGCAAACGGCGCTGCGGGCGCATGCTCTTGAACACGGGCATGAGTTCAAGCGGGCGCAGGGCTACCTCGTTGCCCTCGGCGTCGGTCCCGGTCAGCTCGCACCATTCGGCCGGACCGCGGTCCCGCCCCGAGTACATCGACCAGTCCAGAAACGGGTAGCTCAGCTTCGGCTCGAGCAGAAACTGCCCGCCAAAAAGGAGGAAGAGGAAGACGAAGGCGACCGCCGCGTGCGGCCCGGGCAGCCCGCGGAAAAACGCGTGCAGCGGCGTCAGCCGCAGCAGCAAAAGCAGCCCCGCTAGGAGCAACCCCGCCTCGAACAGGAGCGCCATGCCCTGATCCTGTTGGCGCCGCTACCGCCTGTCAAGGCGGGTGGCGAACTCAATTTTTTCTTCAAATCAAGCAAAAATAGCTTGACTCAAAGTAAATCTTGCGCGATGTTTGAGTTGTCCGGAGCAAAGTGACTTCGGATGGCTCCGTCAGCGCGCGGGCGGTACTTTCGACCGATCCGCGACCAAACGGACTCAAGCGTTCTTTTTCCATATCCGCGCGGCGTTGGGAACAACCGCCGGCGGCGTCCAAGCGGCACGGTCCCACGAGGTAATGTGCTGTTCCGGTAGGGGAGGCCCGCCCGGGCGAAGCCATTTCGTCCGTTAAGAGAGTAAGCGCCCCCAACCCCGGCTCGCGCCAACGCCCGGACCCCGCCGACCCAAGTAGCCCCAGCCCGCGCTTCAACGCCGCTCCTCTTTGCCAACAATAAGCGGCCGAAAACCATCACCAACTCGATGATCCGAATTCTCAAACGGAAGGATCAGATGTCCCCAATAAACGGAAGGGGATCGACACGGTTCCTTCCAGACCATTTGGCGGTTGATGCTTCAAAGCCTTCGTGCCTTGGTGAGAAATCCAACGCGTAAGCCTCAGCTTTTCACGCGCGGTCAATCAGAGCTCGATCGCCTCGCCCGGCGGCGGGATGACGACTTTCATCTCCGGCGCCTGCTCGCGGAGCTGGACCTGGAACCAGGCCAGCGCGGGCGGATCGCCGTGGACGAGCACGCAGACCCGCGGCCGCACCGTCAGGATGTAGCGGAGCAGGTCATCGCGCTGGGCGTGGGCGGTCAGGTCGAACTTTTCCACCTGGCAGAGGATGGGTTGCTCGCCGCCGTGGCGGGTCAGCTCGACCTTGCCGTCCGGCGGGGTGGCCAGCAGGCGCCCGGCGGGCGATTCGGGATCGCAGTAGCCGACGAAGAAGATGCCGTGGCGCTCGACCGAAAGGACTTGCTGGGCGAAGAGGTTTGAGAGGGTCTTTTCGGTCATCATACCGGAGCTGATCAGGTAGATTTCGCCGCGGCGGGGGCGGTCCTGGTTGGCCTTGCGCCCGTCCATCACGCGCGGGCCGATGTCTTCCATGAGCTGGAGCTCGCCGTGGGCGCGGCGGCTCGTGGCGGCCAGCTTGTCGTAGATTTGGGTGAAGGCGCGGCTGAGCCCGCCGATGTGGATCGGCCCGGTGGGGATTTCCCCGCGCTCCTGCATCAGGTGCAGGGCGGTGAGCACTTCCTGGGTCTTGCCCATGGCGAAGACCGGGATGAGCACGGTGCCGCCCCGCTCGAAGGTGGCGTTGATGCCGGCGGCCAACTTGGCCAGCTCGCCGCGGCGGGAGTAGCCCTCCGGCCGGGGCTGGGCGCCGCGGGTGGTCTCGATGATGAGGGTGTCGATGTCGCGCTCGGGAAAGTCGGCCGACTTCATCAGCGTCTGCGCGGCGAAGTTGACATCCCCGGTGTAGAAGACGCGCCGGCCGCGGTGGATCAGCTCGATGCCGACCGAACCCAGGATGTGCCCGGCGTCGTGAAAGCGGAAGGTGAGCGCCTCGCGAGGGTCGGCGTCCGGGTAGCCCTGGAGCGACCACAGCCGCCCGAGACCAACCGCCTGCCAGACTTGCGAGTACTGGTCGATCTCGCGGTGGCCGAAGAGCGGGTACTCTTCGATGCCGAGCTCCAGGCGCTGCTTCTTCATGATCTGGACGGAGTTGTGCAGGAGCGGGTCGGCCAGGTAGTAGGTCGGCTCGCTCAGGAAGACGCGGGCGTGCGGGTGCTCGCGCATCACCACGGGCAGTGCGCCGATGTGGTCGTGGTGAGCGTGGGAGACGAAGATCGCGTCGAGGGTGTCGACGGGCAGGCGGTTGAGGTCGGGCAGGGCGTCCTCGCCGTCGGCGCGCGGGTGCATCCCGGCGTCCAGGAGCACGCGGCCGTCGCCGTCGAAATCCAGCAGGTAGCAGTTAGCGCCAATCTCGTTGGCACGGGTTAAGTTGGTTAACTTCAAAGCGTTGCGTTCTTAGCACGCCACAACCGCAATGACAGGGAAAGTTTTGTGCTCCCGGGGCAAGTGCGGTCTAATTCCCGGGAAAGCATGAAAGGCTTGTTGATTCTCAGTGCCGTTCTCGTTGGATTGGTGGCGTTAGCCATCGGCTTCGTTGCCTTGGTCCGGAGGGATTTCGCGTCCGACTTTCTATTGATGAAGGCCTACCCTTTGCTCGTATTTGTCGCTCTGTTTCCCTTGCTGCTGGATTTCGAGCGCCGGGGGTGGTGGCGATCCTTTTTCGCCCAATTCCCCCCTGTGGTGTCGGCATTGATGGGAACGCTCTTTACCGTGGTGCTGGCGCTTTTCGCGGTGTTGGTTTTGTACGGAGGCGTTTGGTAATCGCGATACCTCGGAATGATCTTCGGCTGATGCCTCCGCTTTGGGCGATAGTCCGAAGCAGCGGAAAAAGGTCCCGCCGCTGAGGTCAGCGGCGGCTACCGAACCACCCCCCGTCGCTTGAGCCCAGCAGGCTGCGCAGGCGCCAGAGTGTTCCGATCCTTACTCGAGAGAGAGTAAAACCAGGGTGCTCCTCGTGATGTCTAAGAGAAGCCCTTCACGCCGAAGCGAGTGCGATTTGCCACGTCTCTACTCAATCACCACCGGAGTGTTGACGGAGGTGTACTCGTCGAAGAGGCGCAGCATGTCGGCGTTCTTCAGGCGGATGCAGCCGATGCTGGAGGGCGTGCCGATGGCGTCCTCGTGGTTGGTGCCGTGGAAGTAAATGTAGCGCTCCTGCGAGTTGCGGTTGTGCGCTTCCTGTCCGGCGAGCCAGAGGATGCGGGTAAGGATGAGGTCGCCCTCTTCTTCGCGCTCCTCCTCGCTGGCGGCGGTGTCCCAGATTTCGCCGGTGGGCTGGCGGTGCTTGAAGACGGCGTAGAGGGGTTCGCCGTCGCCGATTTTTTCCACGATGCGGTGCTTGCCGCGGGGGGTGCGGTGGCTGCCTTCCTCCTCGCCCAGCCCGTAGTAGGAGGTGCTGACCGGCGCCTGCCAGAGGATGAGCTCGCCCGCCTTTACGGTCAGGATTTGCTCGTAGGTGTTCACGTGCAGCGTGATTTCGTCTTGGTCGTCCGTCCAGCTCATGTCGGTCCAAAAGTAGGCCGCCAAGCATGCCAGGAGCAGCCCGCCCAAGGCAAGGCTGGCGCCCCGGCGCGCGGCGCTGCTTCCACGGAGTTCCATGCTGGCTTGGACGCTCTCATGGCTACGGGATTTCACCTTGGTGCCGCCGGGGAGCCCGTTGCGCTTGCCTAAAAATCGTTCACCCGGTCGATGAGCAGGCGCAGGCGGCCGTAAGTCATGCGGTCGAAGTCCAGGCAGAGCCGGTGGAGGTGGTCGATCTCGGGCTGGTTGGCCTCGGCCTTAAGCGGCCCGCTTTGCCAGACGCGGCCGTCGGGCAGGATGATGTCGGCGAAGTCGTGCGCCAGCTCCTTCTCCACCTCGGCAGGCAGCGGCCGGTGCAGGCGCAGCACCAGCAGGTCGCCCACAAAGCGGTAGGAGTGGAAGTTGTGGTAGAAGCGCAGCACGTAGTCGCGGGCTTCCTCGATGTCGTCGGTGCGGGTGAAGAGGTTGAAGTCCGACGGGCTGATCAAGCCGTCGCCGAGCAGGTGGTCGTGGATGTAGGTTTCCCAGCTTTCCCAGTAGTCGCCGCCCGGACTGTCGATGAACACGATCGGGATCATGTTGGCCTTGCCGGTCTGGATCAGCGTCAGCGCCTCGAAGCACTCGTCCATGGTGCCGAAGCCGCCAGGGTAAAGCGCGATGGCGTGGCTCTCCTTTACGAAATTGAGCTTGCGGGTAAAGAAGTAACGGAAGTTGATCAGCTTGTTGTCGCCGGCGATGGTCTCGTTGGGCGCCTGCTCGAAGGGCAGTTGAATGTTGAGGCCAAACCCGCGCTCGCGCCCGCCCCCGGCCTGCGCCGCGCCCATGATGCCGTCGCCGCCGCCGGTGATGATCATGTAGCCGGCCGCGGCCATCAGCCGCCCGAAGGTTTCCGCGCTCTTGTACTCGGCCGCGTTGGACCAGGTCCGCGCCGAGCCGAAAACGCAGATCTTCTTCTCGTTGGCGTAGGGGGCAAAGATCTTCTCCGCGTAGCGCATCTCCTTGAGTGCGCGGTTGAAGAGCAGGAGATCGCCGCGGCTGGGTTCCTGGCGGGCGAGCTTGTAAACCGACATGATCATCTCGGCGTAATCGTTGGCGTCGCGCTCCTCCACACCCCACGAGCCAACGAGCTCGGCGATTTGGTCATCCACGGCGGGATTGCCCGTGGAGTAGACCGACTTTTTCTTTTGCTTCACCGCGCGCAAAGTGCCACGTTCGCATACCTATGGCAAATCTTATGGAGGCGTTGGCAGACCGGGTCCTGCTGGGCGATGGAGCCACCGGCAGTTACCTCTACGGCCTGGGGGTCGCGCGCGGCGCTTGCCTGGAGGAAGTTAACCTCAGTCAGCCGGATTTGGTCCGCGGCATCCACCGCAGTTACGTCGACGCCGGCTCGAACATCATCATGACCAACAGCTTCGGCGCCAACCGTCTGCGCCTGGCCCGCTTTGGCATGGAGGAGCGCGTGGCCGAGATCAACGCGGCCGCCGTCCGCCTGGCCCGGGAGGAAGTGGGCGCGCGCGAAGTCTTTGTGGGCGGATCGGTCGGGCCGCTCATGTCCAAGCCCACCGAACCGGAGCTGAGCGAGGACGATAAACGCGGCATCTTCCGCGAGCATTTTGCCGCGCTCCTCGACGGCGGGGTGGACGCTGTCTTTATCGAGAACTTCAGCGACCTCTCCGAGATCCTTCTCGCCTGGGACGTCTACCAGGGGCTGACGGATCGTCCCGCCATTTGCGGGCTGGCCGTGAGCATGGAGGGCCGCTTGCTGAGCGGGCAGGATGTGGCCGAGGCCTGGAGCGCGCTGCGCGCGGCCAGCGCGCCCATCGTCGGCCTGAACGCGACGGTGGGGCCGATGAACTGTGTCTCCATCCTGGGCGAGCTGGAAGTCCGTCCCGGCGACCGCATTTCCGTCTACCCTAATGCGGGCAAACCGGAGTTCTATGAAGGCTACGTCAACTACTCGGCCCGCCCGGAGTACTTCGCCTCGCTCCTGCCCGATCTGGTGGCCGGAGGGGCGCGGCTGATTGGCGGGGACTACGGCACCGGGCCCGAGCACATCGCCGCCATGGCGAAGGCCCTGCCCGGGTTGGCGCCGATCCACCGCAAGCCCGCGCGCAAGCCGCGTGCGCTCCAGGTCACGGAGCCGCTGGTGGCGGCGGAGGAGGAACTGCAAGGCGAGGAGCCTTCGCTCCTCGACGCCCTGTGCGAGCGCGTGGTTCACGTCGTGGAGCTGGATTCCCCCAAGTCGCTCGCAATGAGCAAATTCCTGCGCGGCGCGCGCGCGCTGAAGGATTCCGGAGCCGACGCGATCACCCTGGCGGACAACTCGCTCGCCATCCTGCGGGTGAGCAACCTGGCCGCGGGCGTCATGCTGCGCGATCAGGTCGGCATCAGCCCGCTCATCCACCTGGCCTGCCGCGACCGCAACCTGCTCGGCATCCAGAGCGAACTGATGGGGCTGGCCGTGCTCGGCTTCCGCCACGTGCTGGCGCTCACGGGCGACCCGGCCAAGGTGGGTGATCACCCCGGCGCCACCAACGTCTACGATCTCAACTCGGTCAAGCTGATCAAGCTGATCAACGAGATGAACAGCGGGCACAACGCGGTGGGCGGCGACCTGCGCCGCCAAACCAAGTTTCTGATCGGCTGCGCCTTCAACCCCAACGCGCGCAACTTCGACAGCCAGCTCAAGAAACTCGAAAGCAAGATGGCCAACGGCGCCCAGTACGCGCTGACCCAACCGGTGTTCGAGCCCGAGCTGGCGCGCAAGACCGGGCGGGCGCTGGCGGAAATGGGCATGCCCTGCTTTACCGGGATCATGCCGCTGCTGCACTCGCGCAACGCCGAGTTCCTCCACAACGAGGTGCCGGGCATCAAGATTCCCGACCCGATTCGCGAGCGTCTCCGCCACGCCGAGAGCGAGAAGGCGGCCACCGGCATCGGCCTGGAGCTGGCCCGCGAGTTGCGCGAAGCCGTTCTGGAGACGACCAACGGGCTCTACCTCATCACGCCCTTCCTGCGCTACGAGCTGAGCCAGGCGCTCATCGAGACGTAGAGTGGCTTGGGAAGAACTGTCGCCTTTTCGAAATTCCCCGGCTGGCCGGCCGGGTAGCAGGACCATCCTGGTCCTGGCTAGGAGCTGGAAGCTCCTGCTACGGCATGCTCCGTCAGGCCGCAGCTTTAGAACCGCCCTAGAATCTGTCGGAGACTGCCGGACCAGCGCCGCGGGCGGAGAGTGGGCCGGCGCCGGAAACCGCTTGGCGCCGTTTCCGAATTACTCGTCTTCAAAGCGACGCATGTCGATAAGCTCAAAGCTCTGCATGGTGTCAAAGGTCTCGCGGTGATTGTCCCATTCCTCTTTCGGTGCCCCGGCGATCGTCACCACCGCCAAGTCCCCTCCGCTCGACATCCAGAAGTACGAGTAAAGAATGTGATAGGGACCTTCGATCGTTTCGAGGCAGATTCGGGTGAAGATGCCATCCTCTTGTTCCTCGCAGTAGCGCACAACCCTGTCGGCCTTGGCCTTCACCTTTTGGTACTCAGCCAACATAAACTGCTTGGGAGTCAGGGCGGTGTTTTCCTCAATGTCGATGAAGCACTGAATCCGGACACCGGTTTGGTATCGGCCTTTGTTTGCTTCAAGGTCTTCCTGAGCGATCACCCAGTCGTACCTCTTGCCCCGGTGGCGTTCCTGATAATGCCAGTCCTCGGGACGTAGAATCCGGCCGCCGGTTGGTTCGAGAATCTGGGCAACATACCCAGCCGGGACCGTCTCCTCGGGTTCTACCTCCGCCGCTTCGGCCTCAAGCGCCAGCAAAAGTGCCAGTGGCAGGAGGAGGTTGTGCACGGAGTTGACGAGGCCGGTTCAGATCAGCAGGAGGGCGGGTGCCTCGAGCAGGCGGCGGACTTCGGCCAGGTAGGCGGCGCCGGCGGAGCCGTCGACCACGCGGTGGTCGCCGGAGAGGCCGATCATCATGCGGTGGCCCACGACGATGTTGTCGCTCGC
>JBCDLL010000071.1:0-16291 GCA_038745425.1 Verrucomicrobiota bacterium
CTGGGGCGAAGCCAGCCTGCTCTACCTCGTCATCGCCCTGTGCATGGGCATCTACTACACCACGCAAGCCTGGTTCTTCATGCTCGAGCCCAGCGACACCCTCGCCCGCAAGCTCTTCATCGCCAGCATCCTCTACCTGCCCGTGGTCATGGTCGCCCTCACCGCGTGTAAGGTGTAGGTGGTGTCGCCTCCAACAGATGCTTGCCAGCTGCAGCAAAAACTCCATCTTTCACGCCGTGTGCTTCGACCAAGTTGAATCTTCCAGAATGACGTGGCTATAAAAGGCAATGGAGTCAAAAATTCTTTCTGCAGATTTTAAATTACGGCAACGAGCCTTTGAGGATTGGGTTCGTGAAAATTTGTACAGTGCAGACACCTTGAACCTCGAGACTATCGGTATGGGGCGGGAAATATGCAGTGTCTCCAAAGTTGGATCGTTGCACGAAAATCTTCTACGAGGAAACCCATCTCCAAAAATTTGGGCGTATCCAGAACTCACCCCGTTTGGACGCCCTGATCCGGATCTTATATTTGCCACCGTAAGTGCCTATTTCTCCGAGCAACCATTTGCAGCTTTTGTCGTTCGGCGATTCAAAAGAAATCTCACCCTGTTGCCAGCTTTTGCTCTTTCTTCGACACCACTTATCTTGAAAGCCGCCATCCATCAAAGACTCGAAAAGTATCAACCTACAGAGCATACCGACGCTACTTGGATCGGCCTTCTTTCTTACGACTTCAAGAGTCTCTTTCTTTTTTTTCAAGAATTCGTGTCGCACCGTCAAATTTCATCGGACGATGAACGCCAAGATGTTTTTCAAAGCAAGTTATTGTACCAAATTGAGTTTTGGGGCAGCGAACAGAATCACGATTTGGTTGATGAGTGCTTCACCGCAGTCGCGTTGTTGGGTGATTCCGTCCCAATGGGAAAGCCAATTAGCAGAGAGTCTGTACTTACAACCTTATCTAAAAATCGAAAAGAACCCTACTCGAGGGCAAATATAATCCGTTTGCGTAAGTACTTCAAAACTAGAGTTCGTTGCAAAGATGAATTATATACATTAGGAATAAGGCATTCCATCTTCTCAAGGAGTATCCTTCAAGCATCAAATGGAATCGTTGAAGATGGGTTCTTCCCGAACGAGACATGGTCTTTGCAGGATATCTCGGCTCCCTCGCTTCACATTCTAGCCCAAGCTGTCCGGTTTGCCTTTATGGAAGACTTCTATTGGTTTGTGGAAATGAATTCAGACTTTGGAGAGCCGTGGGAGTATTTGCGTTTGGGATCGCTCATGCAGTTTGAATCTTGTTTGGAGAAGCGCAGTGAGCACTTAGCGAGAATCAGCCCCCTGGAGGAATGCTGCAGTTGTCTGCTAATCCTGAAAGACGACTGCTCTAGCGGGCTGTTGTATCTTGCTTCTGCCGGTCTCTTTAGTATCGACTATCTCGGTCCGACAGTTGAATTTAACCGGTTGCGTGATGGTGTAAAAAAAGCGGTAAGTCAGCAGGCTCGATCATGATTTCGCAGTGCAAAAATGCGCACAATACTGGCTCAAAGCCCTTTATGAACCTATTGCTTTTCCTGGCTGGGCTTTTTTTTGAGTGGAAGCTTTTTTGGCGCGGGCTGGGATGAGGTGGCGGGTTTCTTGGCGCCGGCCTCTTTCTCTGCCTGTTCGCGTTTCTGGGCCAGTTCGGCTGCTTTGGCCTCGGATTTGGCGCGGAGTTCGGCTTCCTTGGCGGCGCGTTCTTTGGCCCGGGCCTCCTGCTGGCGCTGACGTTCTTGGGTGGCCTTCTTTTCGCGCTCGGCTTTGGCGGCGGCGGCCAGTTTGGCCTGCTCGGCTTTTTCGGCTTCGCGCTTCTTGCGTTGCTCTTCGCGCTCGGCGTCGCGTTTGCGCTTTTCCTCGGCCGCCTTTTTCTCGCGCTCGGCCTTTTCGATGGCGGCAACCCGCTCGCGTTCCGCTTTCTCTTTTTCCCGCCGTTGGCGGGTGTACTCGTTTTCGATTTCCCGCTGGGCTTTCTCGATGCCTTTCTGGATGTCGGCCTGCTCCTTCTTCTTGGCGTTGATGGCGGCTTCGGCCAGCTTCTGCTTGCGGGCTTCGTCCTCCTGCTCGCGCTTCTTGATGGCGGCGGTCAGGTCGGCCTGCACGAGCTCCTTGCGCTTGACCCGGACGGAGGTCGGCACCTTCTTGAGCTCGTCGGCCAGGGCTCCCGCCGCGCGCCCAATGGCACCGGGTTCACCGAGCTGGCCAACCACGGCGGCCATTTCCTGCTTCATTGCGGCCTGGCGGGCCGGGTCGCGCAGGAGCTCCAGCGCCAGGGCGGCAATCTTGTCCGGCGTCATCGCCCGCTGGATCAACTCAGGCACCACGTCGCGGTCGCCGGCGAGCACGTTGACCATGCTCAGGTGCTTGACCTTGACCAACTGCCGCCCGATGGCGTAGGTGAGCTGGTTCACCTTATAGACAACGATCTGCGGCACGCCCATGAGCGCGCAGTCCAGCGAGCCGGTGCCGCTCTTGACCAGCGCCAGCTCGCAGCGGTTGAGGTGGCTGAGCGTGTAGCCGGTGTAGATGTCGTAGTCGAAGCCGACGGCGGGCTGGGCCTCGATCCAGTCGCGCACTTGCGCGGCGCGCGCGGCGTCCGGCGCCATTAGCGCAAAGTGCACGCCGGGGCGCTGGCGGTGGATTTCCGCCGCCGCCGCCCAGAGCGCGGGCAGGTGGCGTTCGATCTCGCGCTCGCGGCTGCCCGGCAGGATGCCGATGCGGCCCGCTTCGCTCTGCCCGGTGCGGACGGCCTGCAGCAAGTCCAGCTTGGGGTGGCCCACCCAGTTCACTTCCAGCTTGCTGGCGTGCTCCTGGAACCACTTCTTTTCAAAGGGGAAAATCGACAAGAGCAGGTCCAAGTTCTTTGCCATGACCTGCGCGCGCGACGGCCGCGAGGCCCACACTTGCGGACTGACGAAGTAGACCAGTTTGCTTTCCTTGAGCAGGCCGCGCAGCCGTGGCAGGAGCCGCAGGTTGAAGCCGCCGTAGTCGATGAAGACGACCAGCTCGGGGCGCTCGCGTTTGGCCAGGGCGGCCAGTTTGCCCATGACGTCGCGCAGGGTGATGAGGTGCTTGGCCAGTTCGGTCAGCCCGACGACGGCGTGGCGGGTCAGATCGTAGACCTGCCGTTGGCCCTCCGCCGCCATCTTGGGTCCGCCCGCGCCGATGAACTGCAGGCCGGGGCGTTGCTTGCGCAGGGCCGCGATCAGCGCGGCGCCGTAGGCGTCGCCGGAGATGTCGCCGGCGACAAGCAGCACGCGGGTGGCCTCGACGTTGCCGAGTTCCTCCTCCAGGTCGCGCTCGTCCTCGCCCGGTTTGGCGGGCCGGAAGTCCCGGAGCGCTTCGCGGGTGAGCGCCTCCTCGTCCACGGGCTCGACGCGTTTTTCCAGCTCTACGATGCGGGCTTCGGCTTCGCGGATGACTGGCGTCTTTTCGAGGGCGTCCTCTCCGGCCGGGGTTTCGCTGGGAGTGGGCTTACTCACTTTCGGTCCATTTGGCCGTGTTGGCCCAGATTTGTTCGGTGATCTGCATGGCCACGTCGAGCGCGAGCGCCGCTTGCGAGCCGCCCACCACCGGGTTGCCCTGGGCCCCCACGCAATCAATGAAGGAGCGCAGCTCCAGCTTGAGCGGCTCGTCTTTCTCGACGGTGATGCTTTCGCGGGTGATCTGCGACTTGACCTTGCGGTAAATTTCCCCGCCCTGGTTTTGGTAATCGAGCGAGATGTAGGTGTCGTCCTGGAAGATGCGGATTTTGCGCAGCTTGTCCGGGCTGATGCGGCTGCAGGTGATGTTGGCCACGCAGCCGTTAGCGAAGCGCAGGCGGGTGTTGGCGATGTCCTCACCCTTGCTCAGCACGGCCACGCCGACGCTATCCATGGTTTCAATCGGTGAATTGACCAAGTGAAGGATAATCTCCAAATCGTGGATCATCATGTCCAGCACCACGCCGATGTCGGTGCTGCGGCCCGGGTAGGGAGAGAGGCGATGGCTCTCAATGAATTTGGGGCGAGTCAGCACCGTTTCGAGCGCGTGCAGGGCGGGGTTGAAGCGCTCGATGTGGCCGACCTGCAAAATGGCGTTGTTGGCGTGGGCCATCTCGACGAGCTGCTTGGCCTCGGTCGGCGAGTTGGTGATCGGTTTTTCCATCAGCACGTGCTTGCCCTGGCGGAGGAAAAACTCACCCAGCTCGAAATGACTGACGGTGGGGGTGGCGATGCTGACGGCTTCGCAGGCGTTGGCCAGGTCGCCGATCGAGGAGAAGGGCTTGCGCGAATGCTGGGTGCTGATGCGGCGGGCGACTTCCGGGTCGATGTCGTACACGCCCATGAATTCGACGTTATCCAACTGAGAGTAGAGGCGCGCGTGCTCCCGGCCCATGTGGCCGACGCCGACGACGCCCGCTTTAATCTTCTTGCTCATAAGGTCTTGTCCTCGGCGGCGGGCTCGATTCCCACCAGGCTGATCTTCCAGGCCGCGGCCCGCTCCCGCAGCGTATCATCCTCCAGTAAAAGGGTTTTATTAGCCTCGCACGCCAGGACGGCAATCCCCGAATCCCGGGCGCTCTCCAGTGTCCGGGGGCCGAAGACCGGTACATCGAAACGAAAATCCTGATTCGGTTTGCTGACTTTCACCAGGACGGCGCCGCCCCGGCCGAGTTTGCCGCCTCGCCGGGCGGCTTCGTCGGTGCCCTCAAAGGCCTCCACCGCCAGCACGGTGCCCTTTTTCACTACTACGGTCTGGCCGATATCCAGCCGGCTGGTTTCCTTGGCGATGCGGTAGCCGAAGGCGACGTCTTCCCGCACGCGGCGGGCCGGCTCGGGTCCCGCAAAATGTCCCTCCGGCGCCAGGTGTCGTTCCATGAAGGTGGTGGCCGGGAGCAGCTCGGTGCCGGCCTTGGCCAGCTCGTCGGCGATGGCGCCAAAGATGCTCTCGGCGTTGCGCTCCTTGAGCGTGGCCAGCACGATGAGCGCCTTCAGGTCCGGGCGCAGGTCGAAGAGGTTGCCCGGCGCGATTTGCCCGGCCATGATGGCGGCAGGCACGCCCCGCCCGCCGAAGTACTTGCAGAGCTTGCCGAGCTGGCCCACCCGCAGCCAGGCGATCTCGTCGACCTCCCGGGCCAGAGCGGGGTCGGTCTCCTTTTCAAAGGCGGCCGCAACCAGGCGGCGGACTCCGGCCTCGCGGGCTTCGCGGGCCAGCAGAAAGGGGTAGCGGCCGTTGCCGGCGATGATGCCGAGGGTGTCCGGAACGGCGCTCATCCGGCGGTGCTGGTCTCCTTCTCCAGGTCCGGTCGTGAACCGCCTGAGGCCGGTTTCTTTTCTTCCGCCGGCTTATCCGGGTTGGTGGCGGGGGCATCCTCCTCCTGGCCGGGCGCCGGTTTGAGCCGGCCGTGAAACTGTCGCGAGGAAAGCCAAAGCATGCCGAGCAGGTCCGTCGTCGCCCGCACGGCGCGTTTGCGGCCGATGACCTTGCTCTCGCCGGCGTGCCGCGCCCGGTGCGAGACCGGCGCCTCGCCAATCTTAAAGCCGCTGCTCTTGACCAGCGCGGGGATAAAGCGGTGCATGCCGTTCCAGGCCGGCAGGCGCTTGGCCGCCTCGGCCCGCACGACCTTGAGCGTGCAGCCGGTGTCGGTCGTGTTGTCCTTGAGCAAAAAGCTGCGCACCCGGTTGGCCAGGCGCGAGCTGGCCCGGCGCACCCAGTTGTCCTGCCGGGCGATGCGGATGCCGGTAATGAGGTCCAGGTTCTCCTTGCGCAGGCGGTCGTAGAGCTTGGGCACGTCGAAGGGATCGTTTTGCAGGTCGGCGTCGAGCAGGATGATGAATTTACCCCGCGCCGCCTGCATGCCGAAGTACATCGCCGCGCTTTGGCCGCTGTTTTCGCTCAGGTCCAGCCAGCGCACGGGGAATTGCGGGCTGCGCTCCGGGCGCTCATAGGTATCGGTGCTGCCGTCGTTAACGAGAATAATTTCGGCGGGCGCGTCGAGGGCGTGGAGCATCTCATCGAGCTCCTTGATCAGCGGCGGCAGGTTGTCGGCTTCGTTGAAAAACGGCACCACCACGGAGAAAACGGGCGTCGGGTTTGGGGAGGGACTATCCATGCGAGCGTTTCCTGCTTAGCGAAAGACCGCCCAAGAAGCAAACCAGTGCTGCCAGCGGAGCGGGCCAGTCCCCCCAGCGCTGGTAGAACGTGGGCGGCCGGGGCGTCCAGGCCAGCCGGCCTTCGAGCGCCCCAAAGGCGCCGACCGCGCGGCCGTCCGGGCCCCGCAGCACCTCCTGCACGACGCCGGTTGGGCTGATGACGGCGGTGACGCCGGTGTTGGTCGCGCGCAGCATGGGCAGGCCCGTCTCCACCGTGCGGGGCACGGCGTTGGCCAGATGCACCCAGGCCCCGGGCGAGTCCTTGAACCAACTGTCGTTGGTCATGTTGACCAGAACGGCGGGGCGGGGCGCGTTGCGAACGGCGGCGCGCACCAGGCGCGGGACGGAGTCCTCAAAGCAGATCAGCGGCACCAGCCAGGTCGGGCCGTCGGGGCCGGTCACCTCCACCGCGCTGACTTTGGTGCCGGGCGAAAGCGGGACCGGCACCGGCGCGACCATGGAGAGGAAGGGGAAAACGTCCAGCAGCGGGATGTACTCGCCGAACAGCACCAGGTGGTTCTTGAGGTAAAGCAGCCGGGGATCGCCTTCGGGCGCTACATCGTAGACGGCGGTGAACTGGTCGAGCGGCTCGCTGTACTGCGCGCCGAAGAGCAGGGGAGCCCCGGCCTCGTTGGCCAGGTTCTGCACCAGCAGGCGGAAGCCCTCGTGCACGCGCGGATCAAAGAAGGTCGTCGCCTCCGGCCAGATGACCACGTCCGTGCCCGGCAAGGCCCAGTCTCGCGCTTGCACCATCGCGATGCCCGCGCGGGTGCTGTCGAGGTGGCGGCGGATCTTTTCGTGCGTGGGCATGGGCTCGCCGTGACGGGTCTGGGGGATGTTCGGTTGGACGAGCACGTAGCGCAGACGATGGTGGGTCTTGAAGCCTTCGGGAGCGGCGTGCCAAAAACCCCAGGCGAAGACCACCGCCACCAGCAGCAGGAGCGCGTAGAGCTCAAGCCGCGAGCTGTGCGCGATGCCCGCGCGCAGGTCCGCTGCCAGGTTGGTGACGTACGCCGCGGTTGCCGCGTTGACGAAAACCACCAGCGCCGAAAGCAGGAGCACGCCGCCCAGGCTGGCCAGTTGAAGCAGGGGGATGTTCTCCCACAGCGCGCCGCCCGGGCCGTTCCAGCCAAAACCGGTTAGCAACCAGCCGCGCAGAAACTCCAGCACCACCCACCAGCCGGCGGCCAGCCCCGCCCAGGCCAGGTTCACGCGGCTGCGGCGCCAGTCGTCCGTCTCTCCAAAGGGGCCAAAGCGTTCCTCCAGCCGCCGCGCCCAGGCCGCGACCACCCAAAGCCAAACCGCCGGGTACAGCGCCAGGTACGCCGTCAGCAGTAGCGTGCCCTGGACGGTGACGTGCCCCACCCACCAGAGCAGGCCCGTCTGCCAGGCAAAGCCCGCCAGCCAGCCGGCCAGGAAAGGATGCCGCGACCACCAGCCGCCCCAGCGTACCAGCAAAAGCAGCGGCACCAGCGAAACCCAGATGCACCAGCCCTGGGAAAAAGGCGGATACGCCACCACCCGCAAGAGCGCGGCCAGGGCGATCAGGCCCAAGCCCACGCCAACGGAGAGCGTCAGCGGCGCGCGGACCGGTGCCGGGCGCGGCTCGGCGGAACGGACCGTGGGCTCCATGCCGACAGCATGCGGCAGGCCGTCCCGGGCTGCACCCATTTTCTGACCGACGGAGGCCGCTGGAATGGCGCTCGGCGACCTGAGCATGTTTTGACCTTCGGAAAGTGCCTGGCGCGCAAGGATCAGCCCAGGCGTTCCGGGCGCGAGCCAAACTTATTTGGACTTTGCCCCCGGGTGAAGGCAAACTGTGGCGATGCGCCGATTGATTCCCGCCCTGGCCCTGGCTCTGCTGCTGGGCGCCGCCGGCCCGCCGCCCGCGGCGGCCCGGGCACTGGACCCCGGCAGCCGGCCCGGCACGTGGAAGTTCGAGTCCGGCGGCCGGGTGCTCTGGTACCGCCAGCCGCCCGGCGAGGTGCTCGTGCACCTGTGCGACTTCACCGGCCGGCCGCTCCATCGCGCCCAGCTCGGCGAGGACGGCAGCTACGAGCTGAGCGCGGAACTGCGCCCCGGCAGCTACTTTGTCCAGGCCGACGTCGAGCCCGCATACCAAGACCTCTTTTGGCCCGACCGCAGTCAGGTCATCAATGTTTCCGAAACCGGCGAGGCCACTACCAGTCACGCCGAGCTCTTTCTGATGGAAAAGATGGAGCCTCTGGGCCCGCAGCAGGACGAGGTGGTCAGCGACCCCCAGCCGGTTCTGCGCTGGAAGGCCATGCCCCAGGCCCGTGAGTACCGCGTGGACGTGGAAATCTGGAACCACCGCACCCGCAACTTTGACGCTCTGGGCAAACCCATCTTTACCTCGCTCACGTTTTACCAGCTGCCCAAGCCGCTCAAGCGCGACAGCATCGTGCGCTGGTCGGTGCACGCGCGCAACCGCTTCGGCGAGCGTTTTGCCGGCTGGCGGGAGGGGCGCTTCCTCACCCCCGGCGGGGCGCGGCTGCTGGAGAAAGAGCTCAACCGGGGCGAGCTCGTGACCGCACTGGGCCAGGAGAACCTGACCGGCCGCCCCTGGCTGGGCATTTCCATCTCGCCTAGCGATCCCCGGGTCTCCTACGAGCCGCGGGAGGATGAGGGCATCCTGGTCCATTCGGTGGGCAACCAGTCCCCGGCCTCGGCGGGTGGCCTGCAGCCCGGCGACGTCATCCTGCGCTACGAGGGCATCCGCGTGTTCCGGGTGGAGGATTTCCTCCAGCTGGTGCAGTATTCCAACGTCGGCAGCGAGGTTAAACTCGACGTCAACCGTGGCGGCCGGTCCCAAACCTTGAAGGTCGAAGTCGGCCGCCGTCCGTAACGCGGGATGGAGAACGCTCTCGCCGACTGCGGTTTGGTCCGGCGCAACGTGCCGCTGTTCATCGCCTTTCGGGTGCTGTTTCAGGCCCGGTTTTACTACCCGGTCCTCAGCATTCTTTTCATCGACCTGGGCATGACGCTGGAGCAGTACAGTCTGCTCAACGTGGCTTGGGCGGTCACCATCGTGTTGGCGGAGGTGCCCAGCGGCGCGATGGCCGACTGGCTGGGACGCAAAACCATGGTGACGATAGCCGCCGCGCTCATGGTGGCGGAGATGGCGTTGATCGCCTTTGCCCCGGCCAACGCGGGTTGGTGGTTGTTTGCGGTGCTCCTCGTCAACCGGGTGCTTGGCGGCTTGGCCGAGGCCAGCGCCAGCGGCGCGGACGAAGCGCTGGCCTACGATTCGCTCGTCTGCGAGGGCCGGGAAAAGGAATGGCCCCGCGTGCTCGAGCTGCTTGGGCGGTGGTCTTCGGTGGCGTTCTTCTTTGTCATGCTCCTGGGTGGCGCCCTTTACGACCACGCTTTTCTCAACCAGACGGCGGCCTGGCTGGGCGTTGCCGCCACGTTCGAGCCGCTGCAGACGCTGCGCTTCCCGCTCTATCTCACGCTGGCCATGGGGGTGCTGTGCTTTGCCGCCACCTTCTTTTTCGTGGAGCCGCACCAGCACGCCTGCAAGCCGGAGGACGAATCACCCGGCCGCATCCTGGCCAACATCCGGGCGGCGGCCGCTTGGCTCTGGCGTTCGCCGGCGGCGCTCTTTGTGCTGGCCGCCACCCTCTGCTTCGACAGCATCGTGCGCCTGCTGCTCACCTTCGTGAGCAACTACTACCGGCTCATTCAGTTGCCCGAGTGGAGCTACGGCTTGCTGGGCGCTTCCTTTGCCGTGATCGGCTTCTTCGGCGCCACACTGGGCCGGCGCTTGGTCGAGCGCCACGGCATGGCCACCAACTACACCATTGTGGCCGTCTGCATCCTCGTGGGCTTGGTCGGCATCGCGGTGCCCTGGCCTTACTGGGGCGCGGTCTGGGTGATTGTCATCAGCCTGCCCATGTTCCTCACCGGTTTCTTTGTTTCCCACTACCTCAATACCCTGGCGGAATCCCGCCACCGGGCGACCGTCCTCAGCTTCCGCGGACTGGCGATCAACTTGGCTTACGGCAGCATCGGCCTCTTCTACGCCGCGCTGACCGCCGGCCTCAACCTACAGATGACCCAAGCCGACGGCACTCTGCCGGATCCCGAAGCCGTCTTCGGCGCCTCGCTGCCTTGGCTGCCAGCCTACTTCGCCCTCACCCTGGTTTTTCTGGGCCTGGCCGGGGTGCGCCTTCTACGGCCGACGAAGAAAGGCGCTACGCCCTAAAGAGCGACCAACCTCCGTCTGTTTTTTCACCTCCACAGATCTTGGCGGCCCTGGCGCGAGACTAAACAAGAACCTCCGGTGTCCACTTGCGCTGAAAACAAATCTGCGAGAATCGGCGAAATCCGCGGCCAGAAGCGCCTAAATCCGCTTTCCTTGCCGGGTTGCTTGGTCGAGACTGACCGCCTTCATGACCGACGCCGCCCCGCCGTCCCCGCAGCCCCAGATCGACCGCAGCCTGCCCCCGGCCAAAAAGGGGGAGATTGCGGCTTGGGCCAGCTTCGACTTCGCCAACTCCAGCTTCATGATGGTGACCGTCACGCTGGTGTTCCCGCTTTACTTCACCAACGTGGTGGTGGGCAACGACGAGCGGGGCAACTGGCTGTGGGGCAACATCAGCCTGATCTCGATGCTCATCGTGGTGCTGGGCAGCCCGTTCTTGGGAGCGCTGGCCGACATCCACGCCCGCAAGAAGCTCTACCTCTTCTGGACTTACGTCACCTGCATCGTTTTTACCCTGTTGCTGGTGACGGTTGGTTCGGGCGACATCGTCCCGGCCATGGCCTACCTGATTATCGCGATCGTGGCCTACGCCTACGGCGAGAATCTGGTGGCGGCTTTCCTGCCCGAAATCTCGACGCCCAAGAGCATGGGGCGCATCTCCGCCATCGGCTGGGGCTGCGGCTACGTGGGCAGCTTCCTCAGTCTGCTGGCGTTTATCGTCTTCCACAAATTCGTGGACTCGGCGGCGGACTTCGCCAATTACCTGGTCGCGGGCATTTTCCTGGTCGGCGGGCTGCCCACCTTCCTCTTTCTGCGCGAGCGGGGGGTGCCGCAGCCGGTGGCCGCCAGCTCCATCGTGGTGGGGAGCTGGAAGCGCGTCTGGCAAACGCTCAAGACCATTCCGCAGAACAAGGCACTCAGCATTTTCTTCCCCGCCTTCTTTCTCTACATGTGCGGGCTCAACGCCGTTACCTGGTTCTTCGTCCTTTACGCGCAGCAGGTGATGGGCTTCACGCAGGAAGGTCTCATCGCCGTGCTGCTGGTGGTGCAGGTCAGCGGCGCGGTCGGGGCCTTCACCTCCGGCTGGCTGCAGGAACGCTTCGGCCACCGCAACACCATCATCTTCTCGCTGCTGGTCTGGATCGCGGCGGTGCTTTCGGCCTTTGTGGTGACGAGTTGGGAGGGCTTCTTTGCCGTGGCCTCGGTGGCCGGTTCCGGCCTGGGGCTGACGCAGTCGCCCAGCCGCACCATCGTGGGCCTGCTGGCGCCGGAGGAACGCCACGCCGAGTATTTCGGCCTCTGGGGGCTCTTTGGCAAGCTTTCCGCCGGGGTGGGGCCGTGGGTCTTTGGCTTGCTCAACGTCACCTTTAGCTCGCCGCGGGTGGCGATCGGCGTCACCGCCGTCTTTTTCATTGCGGGGATGATTCTGCTTTTCTTCATGCCCAAGCCGGAACAAGTCGACGAACCCGCCAGCGGCGGCTAACTTACCTGATGGCCATGCCGTCCCCCGAAACCAGCCACGCGCAGACCAAGCGTGAGGAACGCGACACCTACCGCGAGCTCAAGCTGGCCGGCGCGCTCAAGACCCGCGCTCAGCGTGCGCGCGCCGAACGCAACGGCGTCCACACCGTCATCGGCGGCAACGCCCTGGAGCGCCCGCCGCTCAAGGTTAAAACCGTGGATTATCAGCGGGTGCGCTTGGAAGTGACTCGGCACTGGCTGAAGCGCGCCAAGAGTGCCGGGCTGGAGCTGGACCTCGAGCGGCTCCAGGAGGGCCTGCGCCCGCAGATCGAACTCGACACCTACGACCGGCTGGCCGCCGCCAGCCTGGGCCGCGAGCACGCCGACCACGCCTTTGCCGGCCAGGCCGGGCGGCGCCTGACCGCCGAGGAGCGCCGCCGGTTTGAGCAGGTCGCGCAAATGGAGAGCCCCCGCCAGGCAACCGACGACCGCTTCCCCGCCGCCCCGGCCCAGTGGACCGCCCACAACCGGCGCGAAAACCGCCGCGTGATCGACCGCGTCGTGGGCCACATCGCCGACCGCCAAACGCACAACCCCGTGCGTTACCGCACCGCCTGGGCCGAGGCTGTCGGCGCCGAAACCGCCCAGCAGAGCGAGCTTGCCCGCGTCGACGCGGAAGCCGGCGTTGTCTACTTCCGCTGCCTCAACAGCACCCTCTCTTACCGGCTCCAGCGCGACGCCAAAATCCCTCGCCGCCTGGCCCGCAGCCTGGGCCTGCCTGTCCGGCGCCTGCGCATCTGCTACTGACGCGGGGGCGCATTGACCCCAACCCACGCAACGACTTAACATCCGACATGGCGACGAAGAAAGGACTGGGACGCGGCTTGAGCGCGCTGATGGGCAGCGAGAAGCTGGTCGCGCCCGAACCCAACACCGCCAGGGGCGAATCCGTCTCGCTCCAGGCGCTTGACAAGATCGAGCCCAGTCCGCTCCAGCCGCGCAAGGTCTTCGACGCCGACCAGCTCGCGGAACTGATCGAGTCCATCCGTCAGCGCGGCATCATCCAGCCGCTCATCGTCCGCCCAGGCGCCAGCGGCAAGTTGGAGCTGATCGCGGGCGAGCGCCGCTGGCGTGCGGCCCGGGAGGTGGGCCTGGAGCAGGCGCCGGTTATCATTCGCCAGGCCACCGACCAGGAGGTGCTGGAGCTCGCCCTGGTGGAAAACCTGCAGCGCGCCGACCTCGATCCGCTCGAGGAGGCCGAGGGCTACCAGCGCCTCATGGGCAGCTTCAACCTGACCCAGGAACAGGTCGCCGAGAAGGTCGGCAAAAAGCGCGCGACCGTCGCCAACGCCGTCCGCCTCCTTGGCTTGCACGAGGACGTCAAAAGCCTGCTGCGCACCGGGCGCCTCAGCGTCGGCCACGCCAAGGCCTTGCTCGGCCTGGGACGACTGGAGGAGCAGATGCATGCGGCGGAGAAAGTCGTCCGGCAGGCGCTCAACGTTCGCGAGACCGAGTCGCTGGTTGAGCGGATGAAGCTTGGCACCGCCCCGGTCAAGAAGGGCAAAAAGGCCGCCGCCAACGGCGCGGGTGAGGCCGTCCTGGCCGACCTGGAGCGCCGCCTGCAGCAGGCGCTGGGCACGCGCGTCAAATTCCACGGCACCGCCACCAAGGGTAAAATCGAACTCGAGTACTTCAACGCCGACGACCTGGAGCGCCTGCTGGAGCGGCTCGGCGTGACCGGGGAGTAGGCCGATGGCCAACAAGATCAAGCTGCTGCCCGAGCAGGTGGCCAACCAGATCGCGGCGGGCGAGGTCGTCGAGCGGCCCGCCTCGGTGCTTAAGGAGTTGATCGAGAATTCCCTCGACGCCGGCGCGCGCCAGATCGACATCCGCACCGAGGGCGGCGGGCGCCAGCTCATCCGCGTGACCGACAACGGCGGCGGCATGTCGCGCGACGACGCTCTGCTGGCGCTTGAGCGCCACGCCACCAGCAAGCTCACCACGGCGGACGACTTGAACCGCGTGCTTTCCTTTGGCTTTCGCGGCGAGGCCCTGCCCAGCATGGCGTCGGTCAGCCGCTTTACCCTGCGCACGCGCGAGGCCGACGCGCTGGAAGGCACCGAGATCACCGTCGAGGGCGGCACCCTCCGCGACGTTCGCGACCACGGCATGGCCCCGGGCACGCAGATCGAGTTGCGGCAGCTTTTCTACAACGTGCCCGCGCGGCGCAAGTTCCTCAAAACCGACGCGACCGAAACCGCCCACCTCAAAGCGGCCATCACCAACGCGGCGCTCGCGCGGCCGGAGGTCGGGTTCGCCGCCCGGCACGGCAACGGGGTCGGCGCGTCCCACCTGCGCTTGCCGCCCGGCCAAAGCCTGGAAGCCCGCGTGCGGGCGCTGCTCGGCGCCGAAGCCGGGGACGTGCTCTTGCCCGTCCGGGCGGGCGACGAGCGCTACGCCCTGCGCGGGTTCGTCAGCCAGCCGGGCGTCAGCCGCGGCAGCCGGGCCGAGCAGTATGTCTTCATCAACGGCCGGGCCGTCCTCAACCGCACCGTCCAGTTTGCGCTGGCCGAGGGCTACGCGGGTGCGCTGCCCCGCGGGCGTCATCCCATCGCGGTCTTGTTTCTGGACCTCGATCCGGCGGAGGTTGACGTCAACATCCATCCGGCCAAGCGGGAGGTGCGCTTTCGCGAAGAGTTCCGCCTGCGCAGTTTCCTCATCCACGCCCTTTCCGGCGCACTGCGCTCCGCCAGCGCGGCCCCCGCTCCCGCGCGTAATGAGGGGCGGCGGCCGGAAGACCCGTCCGCTTACGGCGACACCGATGACGCCGTCGATCTGCAGGCGGCTCCACCCGCCTTCCGCACGCCCTGGGAGGAAAGGCGACCGGCGCCGGAACCGCCTTCGCAAACGCCCGAACCCGAGCCCTCTGCCCGCCCGGCTTCCCGGCCGGACCGTTCGGCGGCTGCGCCGCCTCCGGTCCAGCCCTCCGTCCCGGCCGAGATGCGCGGCTGGCTGGATTCGGGCGAAGCGCCCGCCCGGCAAGAAGATCTGGGCGCCATTCCGGTTGAGGCAAAAGCCCGTCGCGGGGAAGCCGCCACGCAGGCGGAGTTCCGGCTGATGGGCGAAATCGGAGACGCCTATCTGGTGGCGGAGAGCGCAGAGGGCCTCGTTTTGGTCGACGTCCGCGCCGCGCACGAGCGGGTCCTCTTCGAGCGCCTGCTCCGCGCGCTGGACCGCGACGCGGCCGCGCCGGCGCAGCGCTTGCTCATGCCCGCGACGGTGACGCTGCCGCCGCTGGAGGCGGTGGCGCTGGAGCCGCAGGTGGAGACCCTCAACCGCCTGGGGGTCGGCCTGAGCCTTTTCGGGGCGGAGACTTACCTGGTTGACGCCCTGCCGCCGGACTGCCCGGCCAGCGCGCCCGATGCGTTCCTGCGCCAGTTGGCGGGTGACTTCGCCGAAGCCGGTGCCGCCTCCCGCCGCGGGCGCCGGCTGGAGGACGACGCCGTGGCCGGAGCCGTCTGCCGCGAAGCCGTCCGCGCCCGCGACCGGCTCAGTCGGGAGGAACAGGTCCGCCTGCTTGACGACCTGCTGGCCTGCGACCTGCCTTACACCTGTCCGGCCGGGCGCCCTACGATGATCCAGTACGGCTTCACCGAGCTGGAGCGCAAGTTCCAGCGCAAGCGGTAGGCTTGCGCGCCGCCGGGGCGGCGGGCAGGCTGGCGGGGCATGCAAGCGGAGGGCGGATCCATCCGGCGGGAGCTGTTGCTTTACGCCTCCATTGTGGCGGGCGGGGCGCTGGGCGCGGTTGGCCGCGAGTGGCTCAGCGACGCGTTTCCGTCCGCGTTTCCCTGGATGACGCTGGCGATCAACGTAGCCGGATCGTTCCTGATCGTCTTTGCCCTGGAGCTGGGCGAGTACCTGCACACGCATTACGTTGGCTTTCACGCGGTCGGCTTTTGCGGCGGGTTCACTACCTTCAGCACCTTCAGCTTGCAGACCCTCGGCCTTTGGCAGGAGGGCGAGACCGGCGCCGCTGTGCTGTATGTTTTCCTGTCGGTCGCCCTTTGCCTCCTGGCCGTCTGGCTGGCGTTGAAGATGACCCACCGCCTGCGGCGCCCGCCCGAGCCGGTCGGCATGGAGGAAGAGATCGGATGAGCCTGGAGCAGATGATGTGGATCGCGGCCGGCGGGGCTTTGGGCACGCTGTTGCGGGCGCTGATTACCATGCGCTTTCGCGGCCTCTTCCCGTGGTCGACGCTTTTCGTCAACGTGGCGGGCTCGCTCTTGATTGGCCTGCTGGTGGCCTGGGCGCGGTTCGGTCCCGGGCTGGAGCACTGGCAGCACGGGTTCGACATCGGCGGGTTTTGCGGCTCGTTCACCACCTTCTCCAGCTTCAGCTACCAGACGGCCGTCCTTTGGCGCGAGGGCCGC
>JBCDLL010000072.1:0-16251 GCA_038745425.1 Verrucomicrobiota bacterium
CCGGGGGACTACCAAGCCGCCCTGCTGGGTGTGGCCTCGGTACCGAGCGTGGCCAGCAAGCGCTGGGTCTATCGCCAGTACGACCACATGGTGCGGTTGGGCTCGCTCCTGCTGCCGGGCAGCGATGCCGCGGTCGTGCGCATGCCCACCGGCCCCGGAAGCTGGAAGTACCTGGCCGCGAGCACCGACTGCAACGCCCATTATTGCTACCTGAACCCAAGGCGCGGGGCTCTCATCGCTGTGGCCGAGTGCGTGCGCAACCTGGCCATGACCGGCGCCGAGCCGCTTGCGCTGACGGACAACCTCAACTTTGCGAACCCGCACAACCCGGAACGCTTCTGGGAGCTGGCCGAATGCGTGGACGGCCTCGCCGAAGGCTGCCGCTTTTTCGGCATCCCGGTTACCGGCGGTAACGTCAGCCTTTACAACCAGAACCCCAAGGGCGCGATTGAACCCACCCCGACCGTCGGCGTGGTTGGCCTGATTGAAGAAGAGGCGCACGTGACCCCGTCCTGCTTCCAGGCGGCGGGCGACGCTGTCCTCCTCATTGGCGGATGGGGCTGGGAGATCGCCGGAACCGTCTATGCCCGCGAGCTCCACCGCCAGCACCACGGAGACTGCCCACAGCTTGACCTCGAAAACGAGCTGAACCTGCACCGTGCAGTGCGCGCGCTGATCCGGGCCGGGCTTTGCCGGAGCGCCCATGATCTCAGCGAGGGCGGCTTCGGTCTCGCCGCGCTGGAAGCCTGTATTGCCCAGCCGACTGGACTCGGCGCGTCCCTGGGCGCCGACCTCCGCCTGCCCGACCACCAGCGCCTGGACGTGACCCTCTTCAACGAAAGCCAAAGCCGTGCAATCGTGACCGTTCCGGCCGGGCAGGAAGCGGCCGCGCTGCAGGTTGTCTTCAGCCAGGGCATCGGCGGCGAGCACGTCGGCCACGTGACTACGGCCCAGGAGGGGTTGACGCTGCGCGCGGGCGAGACGACGTTGCAATGGAGTGTGGCCGAACTGGAAGAAGCTTGGGGCAAAGCGCTCGGGCGCTTGATGCAGGGAGAGGCAGCCCAGGACTGCTAACTTCAATCGACACTGATGCACCCCGCCGAGATGGAACCTCCCGCCCACCCCAAGCACGAATGCGGCGTCTTTGCCGTCTGCGACCATCCCAACGCGGCGGAGCTTTCCTATTACGGCCTTTACGCCCTCCAGCATCGCGGGCAGGAGAGCGCCGGTATCGTCACCACGACCGGACCGGGCGAGACCTTTCGCTACCATCGCGGGATGGGGCTGGTGCCGCAGATTTTCGAAGGCGGCAAAATCATCGACCATCTGACCGGGAGGCGGGCGGTCGGTCACGTGCGCTATTCCACCGCCGGGGGCAGCCGCTTCAAGAACGCCCAGCCGATTCTAGTGGACTGCGCGCGTGGACAGATTGCCGTCGCTCACAACGGAAATCTCGTGAACGCCAATCTGCTTCGCGATGAGCTGGAGGCCTATGGTTCCATTTTCCAGACGACCGGCGACAGCGAGATAATCGTGCACCTGATGGCCCAGCCGCATGGCGGTAACCGCCGTGACAGCGTGCGTTACGCCATGAGTAAAATCCAGGGCGCCTTCAGCCTGGTTATCATGACAGAGCGGGAAGTTTTTGGCGTGCGCGATCCCCACGGCTTTCGTCCTCTTTCAATCGGCCGGCTTGATGGCGCCTACATTCTTTCGAGCGAGACTTGCGCGTTCGACCTCATCGGCGCGGAGTTCGTCCGCGACGTGGAGCCGGGTGAGATCGTCACCATTGACGAAAACGGTCTGCATTCGGAGAAGCCCTTCATCCCCCCCAAGAAGGGCGGCATGTGCGTGTTCGAATACGTTTACTTCGCCCGGCCGGACAGCCGGTTGGAGGGCCAGGCCGTCAGCCAAGTGCGCACGCAGATGGGTGCGCAGCTGGCCCGGGAGCATCCGGTGGAGGCCGATATCGTGGTGCCGATCCCGGACAGCGGCAATTACGCCGCGCTTGGCTACAGCGAGGAAAGCGGGCTGCCCTACAAGCTGGCTTTCGTTCGTAACCACTACGTGGGCCGCACCTTTATCCAGCCGAGTCAGCTTATCCGCGACCTGGGTGTGAAGGTGAAGCTCAACCTCATTGCCGATGAAGTGAAGGGCAAACGCGTGGTGGTGGTGGACGACTCGATCGTACGCGGCACCACGGCCAAGAGCCGCGTGGTCACTCTCCGCAAGGCCGGCGCCAAAGAGGTCCACATCCGAATCAGCTGCCCGCCGCATAAGAATCCTTGCTATTACGGCATCGACTTTCCTGACCCGGAAACGCTCATCGCCAACCAAATGGACACCAAGGCGATCGCCGAGTATCTAGGCGCCGACAGCCTGGGTTACTTGAGCGAAGACGGAATGATTGCTGCCACCGGCCTTCCAGAGAGCCACTTCTGCCGCGCCTGTTTCAACGGGCAGTACCCAATCGCCTTTGATCACAAGATCGAGCGCATGATCATCGAGCGCCGCAAGGCCCGGGCTGAACCGCTGGTGGCCGTTCAGCCCAACCTCGGGTTTGAGTAGGATGGTGGTTGCCGGTTGGCACCCACTGTTGGTGGAACCAGTTTACCGGTAGTCGCTTCCGGGGCTAGGCCTCCATCAGGTCGGCTTCCACGATCTGCTGGGCGAAGCTTTCGTAGGCGCCGCCCACCTGCTTGGCCATCGTGTCGGGGAAGACGTGGAAGTTCTGTGCCTCGAGCGCTTCGATGAGGCCGTCCGCGACGAGGGTGGGCGGTTCGGCGATTTCGTCCAGCCCGGCGGAAGAGCCCATATCGGTGGCAATCGGGCCAGGATGCACGCTGATGACCTGGGTGCCTTGCTCCTTGAGCACGTCGCGCAGCGCCTGGGTCAGCGAGTAGGCGGCCGCTTTGCTGGCCGAGTAGGTGGAGAATTGGTGGAACGACTTGATCGAGACGACCGAATTGAGCTGGACGAGCGCACCGCCGCCGTTGGCTTTCAGCACCGGGGCAAAAGCCTGCGCCACACGCAAAAGGCCGTACACGTTCACATTCATTTCGAAGTCGAGCGCTTCGAAAGCGTCGGGATGCAGCGGATGTGATGAGGTCAGGACGCCGCCGTTGTTGACCACGATCTCAACGTCGCCCGCTTGCTCCGCGGCAGCCTGGACCGAAGCCGTGTCGGTGA
This sequence comes from Verrucomicrobiota bacterium, assembly GCA_038745425.1. Taxonomy (GTDB): domain Bacteria; phylum Verrucomicrobiota; class Verrucomicrobiia; order Methylacidiphilales; family UBA1321; genus CAWUJC01. The sequence goes on from JBCDLL010000072.1 coordinate 3,190, forward strand.
GGTCGAGCGCCACCGGTACAACGCGCTCGCCGTACTTTTCAACCAGCGGGGAGGCGGATTCTGGCTTACGTACGGCGGCGTAAACCTTGCTGGCCCCGCGGTCGAGGAAGGTTTCGACGAAGGCTTTGCCGATGCCGCGATTGGCGCCGGTGACGAGAATGGTTTTGTCTTGGATGGAAATGCTCATGGGGAGATCTGTCGGTTGAGGATTGAGTGGAACGTGCCAGGATTCGTTGGAGGCACCTGGCAAGGTATTCGAAACTTGAGGGCACGCAACTTTTAATTAACAAGCAACTCTGTGCTTTCCGGTTTTTGTTGTGTTGCCCCGGTGATTCCATTTGTGTCAACTTCCGCTTGTATGTGCTTTGTATTGCGATTATCTTAAAATCTGTGAACGGAAACGTCTCCGAAACCCAGTTGTCCGCCGGGTTTGACGATGCAGCCTACCGCCTCCTAAAGGCGCTGCTTCATGCCAACTACTTCGGCAATTACCTGCCCAGCTCGGGCGAGCTCTCCACCCGAACGCGCTTGCCGCGCGAGGCCGTTGAGGCGGCCATGATGAGACTGGAAAACGAGGATCTCATCTCCAAGCAAAGCGACGGTTACGAGCGGATTGTGCTGCAGGATTTGGAACGCGTCGGCACCATCGCCTTCCTTCTAAACTCCGATATTTTCGCCGACTGGTACGGCATTTTTCAGGACTACCTGATCGGCTTGGAGGAGGCGATGCGAGAGGAGCATTACGAGGTCATGTTCCGCTCAGACTTTGGCACGATGGAAAACAAGGCCGCCGCCATCCGCGAATTTGCGGCGGCCGGGGTCTCGGGTATCTGTTTCGCCAGTTTCGCGGAAAAACCGCTGCGCCGCTACGTGCGGGAGCAAGGTATCCCCGCCGTCATCCTTGGCAACGCCAGTATCCATCAGCAGGAGATCGGCTGCATCAGCAACGACAACATCGGGCTGATGACGGAGATGGTGCGTTTCCTGGTGGAGAACGGCCATCGCAAGATCGCCTACTACACCGTGCAGGCTCGGTTGCACGACGGCTTTCAGGACCGGCTGGTGGGCTATGAACTGGGCATGAAGAAGGCCGGGCTGGCGCCGGTTCACGCGATGGTTTCCCAAGAGCGCCACACCACGGACTCCGCCCGGCAGGCCGTGGACGCCTTTTCCCGCCTCGATCCCCGCCCCAGCGCGGTCATCTGCGCGAGTGATCGCGAAGCTTGCGAGCTGATGAGCGAGTTTGCTCTGCGCGGGGTGAATGTGCCCAACGAGGTGAGCATCACCGGCGTGGACGACAGCGCTTTTGGCCGACTCTTCTCGCCGCCGCTCACCAGCGTGTCTATGTATCCGCAGATCATGGGCCGGGTGGCGGGGCATCACCTGCTAAACGCGATCCGTGGCGAGCAGTTCCCCCTGCGCATGTTGCTTCCCACTGAAATCAAGATTCGGGAGTCGGTCGTGGCCTTGCCGGATACCCCCAAGCTTATCGAAAGTCCCGTCACCAAGCAGACGGACCGCATTCACTTCGAGCCGGAAGAAGATACCATTCTGGAACAATACTAGGCCTTGGGTACATCGGAGGCCGCGGCGGCGGCGCCCGCGCGGGCGACTTCTTCGGGCGAAGGTTCCGCGCCCAGGGCTCTCAAGCGTACTTGCGGAAGGCACTGCGGGTAGTGTTTTTGCACATGTTCCAGCATCGCCTCGCGAACGTCGCAGCGCAGATCCCAGGCCTCTGGGGAGTTGGCCGCGCTCACCAGTACGCGCAACTCCACGGCCTTGTCCTTGCATTCGGTGACTTGAAGGCAGTAGACCTGGCCGTCCCAAAGCCGGTGGCTCTTGACGATTTTCTCGAACGCGGCGCGCAGCTCGTCGACCGGGACGGTGTAGTCCACGTACATGAAAATGGTGCCGATAATGGAGGCGGAACTGCGCGTCCAGTTCTGGAAAGGCTTCTCGATGAAGTTACTGATGGGCACCACCAGCCGCCGCCAGTCCCAAATCTTTACTACCACGTAGGTGAGGGTGATTTCCTCGATCCAGCCCCATTCGTTTTCCACAATGACCACGTCGTCGTGACGGATCGGTTGGGTGAAGGCAATCTGAATGCCGGCAAAAAGGTTGCCCAGGGCTTTTTGCAGAGCCAGTCCGATAATGATCGAGGCGACGCCCGCCGAGGCCAGGATCGTCTGGCCAAATCGCTGGGCCATGGGGAAAACCAGCAGGATGGCGGCGAAGGTGAGGACGGCAAGCACCACCAGGCTAATGCGTTGGATGACGTAGACTTGGGTGTAAATGGCGCGCGCGCGCAGGTTGTCTTTGCTCGAGAGGTCGTACTTGAGCAGGATGAGATCGTCGAACTCCAGGATGACCCGGGCGACGATCCAGGCGGCGGAAAGGATCAGCGTGATGCTGATAATCCGACCCTGATAGCGCTCGTAAGCCTCCGGAAACTGAAGGAAGGAAACGGTGACCATGACCGCCAGGAGTGGCACCAGCACCATCAGGCAACGGCGGATGATTCGGAAAAAGATGGTTCGCAGCTTACCGGTCTCCTCCGTTGTGTTGTCGTTGGGGTCTCCCATGCGTCTACCTTAAGCAAATGCCGTGCGAGTTCGCGGTGCCTATTTTTGCGGAGAGGCCAGCAGGAGGCCGACCGGGAAATGCGTAAAGACGTCGGCGGCCGGCAGGGAGCCATCCTCGGCTTTCATCCAGGTGTCGGGCAGAACCCGCTTCCAGTCGGCCGGTGATCCTTTGGGCAGTTGCAGGCGCGTGTCCTTCCAAACGTTGCTCCCGAGCGGCCATTGATTGACCTTGAGCGAGCCGCCCAAGAGGCGCGGCACCGCCACGATGATCCAGTCGTCGCCCGAACGGCGGGCAAAGGCAAAGAGATTCTCCGCCCGCTCGCCGTTTGCTTCCAGCGGTAGGTAGTCGCCCTCGTTGAAGACGTGACGGTAGTCGTGCCGCAGCCAGAGGAGTACGTGGGTGAGCAGCAGTTTGGCCCGGCCGTCACGAAAGCTGGTCAGGATCTCCTTGAGGTAGCTGGTGCGCTGATGGCCCAGCCGCCCGACGATTTCGGCCAACTGGCGGCGGCGTTCCTGGAAATCCACCGGCCGGCGATTGTCGGGATCGACGAAGGAAAAGTCCCAGAGCTCGCATCCCTGGTAGACGTCGGGCACGCCGGGCGAAGTCAATTTGAGCAGCGTCTGCGCCAGCGAATTGAGCACCCCGAAAAAGGTTACCCGCCGCGCCACGACGTTGAAGCTGCGCCAAAACTCTTGATTCTCCTTAAACTGGAACAAGTCGTCGATAAAGGCGAGGCAGCCGTTTTCGTAGTCCTCGTTGGGGTTGAGCCAGGAGGTGCGGACGTCGGCCTCGCGTACCGCCTTGATGAAGTAGTCTTTGAGCCGGGCCTGGAACTCATCCGCCTCTGGTCCGGCGAAAGGCACCGAGCCGAGCATCGCTTGATAGAGGAAGTACTCGGTGTTGGACTCGGGGACCTCGCGGCCTCCGGCCACGCGTTTGTGTACGATGTTCGAGCGCCGCCACTTGGCCAGCGCCTTTTCCCATTCCGGCGCGATTTCCGAAAGCACGTTGATCCGGGCCCGCGCGTCCTCGCCGCGCTTGGTGTCGTGAGTGGCGGTGGCGTTCATTGCGTGCGGCCAGTGAGCCATCGCGTCGGCCAGGAAGGCGTGCATCTCGTCGGGCCGCACGCCAAAGCGCAGCGGGTTGCCGCCGACCTCGTTGAGGCTGAGCAGGCGGTTCATCACGTAGAGAAAGTTGTCCTCCATGCCCTTGGCCATGACCGGTCCGGTCAGCTGTTGGAAGCGCTTAACCGCGTCCAGGCAACGCACCTTTTCCGCCTCGCTCAGGTGGGGTAGCTCCAGAGAGAGGAATTTCTCCACAAATTCGATTTCGTGAGCGGAGTCGCGGTTGCCGCGCATCGCCTTGGCGGCGGCTTCGCGCAGGATTTTTCGGTCGGTCTCGCTCACCGGGTCCTCTTGGACGTAGGTGCGGTAAACCGGCATGCAGGCAATGATCTCGTTGAGCGCATTGGTCAGGCCGGTGAAGGTAATGTCGCTGCCAAAACGGATGTGAGTGCTGACCGAGCGTAGCGTTACCGCGAGCCGGGCGATGTCGGCGGAAAGGCTTTTTTGCAGAACCAGCTTTTTGCGCGCCAACAGCCAGTCCTGATAATCCTCCTCGATGTGGGTGAATTGCCGGTAAATGCGGTCGAGGTCGTGCTCGCGGCCAGGGTGCACGAAAAGGCCGTTGGCGTAGTTGAGGAAGGTGTAGCCGGTTGTGCCTTGGATGGGAAAATGCTCCGGCAGTTTTTCGTCGTGCTCCAGGATTTTTTCGACCACGAGGTAGGCATGGGGCCCCACTTGGCGGAGATGTTCCAAGTAGGACTGCGGAGCGAAGAGCCCGTCGAGGTGGTCGACGCGCAGCCCGTCAAAGCGCCCCTTAACCAGCAGGCTGGCGATGAGCGCGTGTGTTTGACGGAAGACTTCTTCGTCCTCCACCCGCACGCTGATCAGCTCGTTGACGGTGAAGAAGCGCCGGTAGTTAATTTCCTCGGTCGCCACCTTCCAGAAACAGAGGCGGAAGTGCTGCTCGGCGTGAATCCCGTCGAGGTCGTCGAAACTGGCCGGGTCGCCGGGGGTGCCGTTGAGCGTGGCCAGCACTTCGTCCACGTGGTCGCGGATGGCGGTGCTTTCGCAGTAGAGTTCCCAGAGCATGCGTTTGACGAAGCGGAGCTCGTGCTCGCGGGTGGTGGCGGCCCGGGCGGCCTGCTCGCGGTCCTCGATTTCCTCCAGCACCGGCATGCTGCGCACGAGGTAAAGGATGCCCAGGTATTTGATAAACTCGTTGCTTTCCTCGCCAAGCTGCTTGCGCAGCGCCTCCAAGTTGCGGCCCAGGATGTTGGCGTAGCTCTCGATCGCCAAGGGGAAGCTCTGTTCCCAATAGGCGATGGCAAAGCCCTGCTCCCGCAGCTTGAGCTGGAGCTCACCCCGTTCCAGGACTTCGCCATAGTAGCTGCCCAGGAGAGGCACCAGCAGCCGCCCGCGGAGACCCTCGATCGGATGCTCCCATTCGACGTCAAAGAAGCGCCGGTAGCGGGAGTTGCGCCCGTTTTCGAGCACGTCCATCAAGTAGGCGTTCTCTGAGCTGTAGGCCATGTGGTTGGGCACGATGTCCTGGATGTGGCCCATGCCGCGCTCGTGGAGATCGTCGTTGTAAGCCTCAAAATCTTCCCCGCTTCCGAGTTCCGGGTTCAGCGCGGTGGGATCGACAACGTCGTAGCCATGCCCGCTGCCCTGGCGCGCCTGGAAGATGGGAGAGGCGTAAACGTCGCTCACGCCAAGTTGCTGAAGGTAGTCAAGTACGCCCCGAGCGTTGCGAAAGGTGAATGATTCGTTGAATTGGAGGCGGTATGTCGCGCGCGGAATATGCATAGGGTGCGTCAAATCCTCACCATGTCAGGAATTTTCCCCGCTGGCAAACTTCCGCCCGTTATCGCCGGAGGCTGCCCGGTGTTGAATCCCGCCGGTTTTCCGGCAACTTGAGGCCATGGCGCGACGCAATGATTTTCTCTCCTGGTGGAGTGAGCTGGAGGCCGGACCGCGCGTGGCTCTCGAGGAGCGGGCCGAGAAGCTGCTCTTTCCCGCCGGTGTTTCCATCGTCACCCAGGGCGAGTTCTCCGACGCCATGTATGTCGTCATGAGCGGGACGCTGAAGGTGTATCTTGAAGACGATCAGGGCGAGCCCGAGCGCACTCTTGGCTACCTCGGGGAGGGGGACCTCTTTGGCGAATTGGGCCTGCTCTACGACGCGGAGCGTTCGGCCACGGTGCGCTCGACCTCGGAGGTCAAGCTGGTGCGGATTGCGCGCGAAGGCTTCGATTTTCTTATGCAAGAGCACCCGGACTTTACCCGCTTCCTGGTTTACCACTTGGCCGACCGCTTCAAGCTCATGATGCAGAACATCAGCCACATCAGCTACTGCACCCAGCTGCGCGGTAACCTGCCCGCCTTCGAGCTGCTGGCGGTCTTCCAGACGATCGCCGGCAGCGGGCGCGACGGGTTGCTTTCCATCAAGAGCAATGACCAGGGCCGCACCGGCAGCTTTTACTTCGAGCGCGGCTCGCTGACCCGGGCCCGATACAACCACCTGAGCGGGCCCGAGGCCGTCTGGCAAGTGGCGGTGGACTCCGAGCTGCCCGCCGCCTTCGAGTTTGACGAGGCCGACCTGCCGCCCGATTTGGCCCAGCCGCCCTGCGTTTTGGATTTCGGGGTCAACGACTTGCTAATGGAAGCCGCCATGCGCAAGGATCTCGGCAACCGGCTGGAGCGCCACCTCCGCGAGTGCACCGGTTCCTTGGGCCGCGCCGCCGCGGACTGCCACCTCGGTCCCGACACCAACGCCTCCCTGCAGCAGCAGGCGGAAAGAGTCTGGGCTTTGCTTGGAGCCGAGCCCAAGCCGGCGGAAGAAGTCTGGAAAGCCACCGGCTGGAGCGTGGTTACCTTCGCCGAAGCGGTCGAGCCGATGATGGCAGCGGGCCTGGTCACCTGGCGCGATGTCTAGCCCTTGCGCTTGAAGTAGAGCTTGCTGCCCAGCTTGGCGAACACCGGCAGCCAGGCTTCGGCCGTGGCATTGCCGCTATCGGCCCGCTTCTTGACCACCGGCGTGTACGCGCGCTGGAGCACGAAGTAAATGTTCTGGGCTTCCCAGAGATCGATGTGCATGGGCAGGCGGCTGATCAAGTCCAGGAAGTCCGTCACGTACTCAAGAAACTCAGTGTCGTCCGGGTTGTTGGCAATGGCCTCCAGCAGGGCCTGGGCGCGGGTTTTGATCGCCAGGGAAAGTTCCTTCTCGTTGAGGTTTGGCTTCCAGCGGTTGGCTTCCTCGATCTGGCTTTCGAGCTCGTCCAGGGCTGGCTTGGCCATGGTCAGCAGGCGCTTGATCTTGCTGTTGACGAGAAACTCCACCGTGGCGGCAAACACGGTGGGCGTGGGCACCTGAGCCTCGTGGATCACGTTCATTAGCGTGTGGTTCTGGGTGTAGATTTGATCAAAGGCGCGCTCCATCTCGCTGAAGGTGGGCTCCAGCACTAGCTCCAGCACGCGCTCCTGCTCGTCCTTAAAGAGGTTCCAGACCCCGTAGATGTGGCCGGCAAAATTGGCGTCGAGAATGCGGATGACCTGCGGCACGTCGCTCTTGCGGAAGTTGGTGAGCAACTCTTCCTTCAGGTCCTCCAGCGCGCCCTGGTTCATGTAAAGGCGCACGCCGGCGATGATGTTGTGGTCGCCCAGATGCAGCACGGCGTAGGTGATGGCAAAATTCTCTTCGGTGATTTGGCTGCGGAGGCGGGCCGTGCCCATGGAGAGCGTCTGTCGGCCCATCTCGTGGGTTTCCGCGTGATCGAATTCGACCTCGTAACAGAAGATCTTGGTGCGTTTCTCGTAGTGGTGGAAGAGCGAGGAAACCGCGAAGTGCACGGAGACGCGCAAGAGGTCGATCTTGAGCGGCTTACTGAAGCGCTCGTAGATGACGGCGCCGTTCTCGAACTCCGCAATGTTGCTCGGGGCCTGGCGTAGCTCCTCAATGAAGTCGGGCTCAAAGTCCTGCCCGGTGAGTTCCTTCGCCAGTTGCATGGCGCAGTTGGCGTAGTGCATGATCTGCGTGGTTTCCAGGCCGCTGATCTCATCAAAGAACCATCCGCAGCTCGTGTACATCAGCATGGCGTTGCGCTGGATCTCGAGCAGCTTGAGCCCCTCCACCCGCTTCTCGGGCGTCAACGTCCCCGTGGCGTGTTCGGCAAAGAACTTGTCCACGCTCTCTTTCTCACGGTCGAGGATGACGTCGGCGTAGGCGTCGCGCGCGGCCCAGGGCTCTCGGAACAAGCCCTCGCTCTGCTTTTCGTAGAGCAGCGCCAGCTTGTCGCGGAGCGCGTCGAGCCCGTCGCGAAGGGGCGCTCGCCAGTCCTGCTGCCAGCCGGGATGCATGCCCGTGCAGCTGCCCTTGCCGGAGCGCCAGCGCTCCACACCCATCACGTCGCTCCAGGAGGAATTCTCGTAGATGCGGGCCTCAAACTGCGGCGGATGCTTTTCCATAAAGACCGGGTAAATCGTGAACTCGATACCCGCGTCGCGGATGTGCTTGACCGCATAAGCCAGCGTCATGTCGGCGTGTGGCACGTGATGACCAAAGGTTTCGCCGTCCATTGCGATGTGCACCAGCTGGCCCTCGTCCCAGTGGTCGTCGAAGGCGTTCATGAGCCGGTTGGCAAAGTTCTCCCCGTTGTGCAGCAACGTGCCGAAAGCGCAGTCTTGGCTAACGACTCCGTCGTAGAAGAAGGCGGTGATCTCGTTGCCGTTGGGTAACTTGACCAAGTAAGCGCGGCGAGGGTCGACGCGGGCGTCGCTGACGTCGTGCCACTCCTCTTCGTTGAAGGAACGGACCTGGTGGCATTGCCGCGGGGCCATGATGGTGAACTTGATGCCGTGGTCCGCCATGATCTCCAGCGTTTCCAAATCCACCGCGGTTTCCGGCATCCACATGCCCTCGGCCGGGCGGCCAAAACGCGCCTCGAAGTCCGCCAGCCCCCAGCGCACTTGGGTGATCTTGTCGCGTGTGTTGGCTAGGGGCAGAATGATATGGTTGTAACCCTGGGCGATCGCCGATCCGTGGCCGTCGTAGCGGGTCATCGCCTCTTTGTCCGCGTCCAGAATGGCCTGATAAACGTCCGGCCGTTTCTCCTCCAGCCAGGAAAGCAGCGTGGGGCCGAAGTTGAAGCTGAGGGAACTGTAATTGTTGACGATGGCCTTGATGCGCCCGCCGCTGTCGACGATGCGTGCGGCCGCGTTTGGTGAGTAGCATTCGCTGGTGATGCGCTCGTTCCAGTCGTGGAAGGGGTAGGCGGAATCCTGCCGCTCGATCTCTTCCAGCCACGGGTTTTCGCGGGGAGGCTGGTAAAAGTGGCCGTGCAGGCAGATGTACTTGGGGCTGGGTGCGGGCTCACTCATCGGGTCTACTTAATTCGGGCCCGGGGTCGCCCAGCACCACTTCGAATCTCACGCACGGTAAAAGCCAAACTGCAGAGGCGCAACCGTAACCGAGCTTTCACCTGCATTTAACGCCTGCGGCAGGGTGTTGCCGGGGCCGCCGTAGGATGCGTCGTACGAATCCACCTGAAGCTGCCACGTGCCCGCAGGAACCTCCATCCGCGCGGGCTGTTCGGCCTCGAAGTTAGAGACCGCCAAGCTACGTTCGCCATCAAGGTCAACCTCAAGCCATAGGGCGCGCATCGTTTCTCCCGTGTCGGGATGCGTCCCGTAGCCAAACTCCTTGTGGCGCGGGAAGACCTCGTCCAGCCGCGAAAACAACGGCGTCTCTCGCCGCACTTGGAGGCATTCGCGGTAGAAGCGCAGCATCTGTGCGTGCCTTCCTTCCGATCGTGACTCCCAATGGAGCTTGGATTTCTCGAACGTCTCCACTGCCCCCGGATCACGCATCTCCGCCTTCCCGCGATAAAACTCTTTGAACTCCTTTTTGCGCCCTTTGCGCACACCCTCGAGTAGCGCCCGGTCGCTGTGGTTGATGAAGTAGAGGAAAGGCGCCTCTTCACCGTATTCCTCACCCATAAAGAGCAGCGGTACAAAGGGCGCCATCAACACGGTACCGGCCGCGAGCTTGGCGGCCTCGAAATTCGTGAGCGTAAGCAGCCGCTCGCCCCGCATCCGGTTGCCGATGTGATCGTGATTCTGGCTGAAGACGCAGAACTGCGATCCGGGGTGAGCCTCCGGGCTTTCCCCATGCTTGCGCTGGCGTGAGAGCATGTACTGGCCGTCGTAGACGTAGGCTTGCCGAAGGCTTTTGGCCATCAGCGCGATGAGCGGAGGGATCTTGCCGTCCTCCGCGCCGGTAAATTCCGGCAAGGCTTCCGGTCCGAAGTCGCGGTAGTAGCTGTTGGTCTCGCCCGTCAGCAGGTGGTGTAAAGCATGATGGAATTCGTCGCACCATTGGCCGTCGAGCCCGTATCCGCCGCCTTCTTGAGAAGTGATGATCAGCGGCTCGTTGAGGTCCGTCTCCGCAACCAGGAATTTGCTGCGCCCGCTGTCGTCGATGAGTCCGTTGACCGCCTCTTCGATCTCCGCCAGCAGGTGGCGGACGTGGACGCTGTAGATCGAGTGCACTGCGTCCAGCCGCAGCCCGTCGAGCCGGTAGTCCCGCAGCCAGTAGAGAGCGTTTTCCACAAAGAACGCCCGCACGCCGTCGCTGTGCGCCCCGTCGAAATTGACGGCCGGGCCCCAGGGCGTCTTATAGCGGTCGGTGAAGTAACTGCCCAGCTCCCACAGGTAGTTGCCCTCCGGCCCCAGGTGGTTGTAAACCACGTCGAGGATCACGGCGATGCCCGCCACGTGCGCCGCGTCCACTAGGCGCTTGAGACCCTGCACGCCGCCGTAGGCGGCGTGCGGCGCGTACGGGAAGACGCCGTCGTAGCCCCAGTTACGCTCGCCCGGAAAGTGAGCCACCGGCATCAGCTCCAGGCAATTGACACCGAGTTCTTGCAGCGACGCCAGCCGGGGGATGATTGCGTCGAAGGTGCCTTCCGGCGTGAATGAGCCCACGTGGATTTCGTAGATCACCGCGTCCTTGAGCTCCAGCCCCGCCCACTTGGCTTCAGCTGGGCTCCACCTGAAAGCGCACTGATCGACCAGCATCGAGGGCTCGTGCGGGCCGTCCGGCTGGCTTTGGCTGGCAGGATCGGGCCGGTGCTTGTCCCCGTCGATCACCAATTGGTATCTCTCGCCCGCGGCAACGCCGTCAACTTCCACCCACCACCAGCCGTGGTCGCGGCACTCCATCGGGATCAGCCTCTCCGCGGGCCCCAAGAGGCGCACCGCGACGTTTTTTCGCTCCGGCGCCCAGAGGGTAAAGCGTGCACGCCCGTCTCCAAGATACGTCGCGCCCGGCTGCATGCTTCCACCTCTGCCACGGTCGAGCGGGGAGTCAACCGGGAATCCCCCGGCCGAAAGCGTCCGGCCCTGCGGAAGACCATCACCGAGCAGCCAAGACTAGCTGGCAGGCGCGATGGGTTCGAGCGGATCCGCGTGGGGGCAGTCGTCCAGAATGTTCACCGTGGGCTGAGCCCACTTGACGCCGTTGGTGATGACGCGCTGGACGTTGTCGTCGTGGAAGCTGGGGAAGGTTTCGTGACCGGGACGGAAGTAGAAGATTTTTCCATGGCCTCGCCGCCACGTGCAACCGCTTCGGAAAACTTCCCCGCCCTGGAACCAGGAGACAAAGATGAGCTCCTCCGGCTCCGGAATGCCGAAAGGTTCGCCGTACATTTCCTCGTGCAACTCAAAGAAATCGCCGATTCCGGCTGCGATGGGGTGGCCAGGCATCAGGTTCCAGAGACGCTCCTTTTCACCGTCATCGCGCCACTTGAGCGAGCACGTAGTGCCAAGCAGCAGCTTAAATGGCTTGGCGTAGTGAGCCGAATGTAGCGGCAGGAAGCCCATGCCTTCCAGCACACGACGCTGCACCCGCTCGGCGACTTCGTCGCTGACCTTGGCGTGCGCCATATGTCCCCACCATAGCAACACATCGGTGGCGGCCAGCACCTCTTCAGTCAGCCCGTGTTCGGGTTGATCCAGCGTGGCGGTGCCGACCTTCCAGCCCGCTTGTGTGGAAAGAAAACCGGCAATGGTTTGGTGGATGCCGTCGGGGTAGAGCTCGCGCACCGCCTCGTTTTCCCGCTCGTGCACAAATTCGTTCCAGATGGTGATTTTCATAGGAACGGGCAAATTGGTCCGTCAGTCTCAATCGGTCAAGATGAGATCACCCACCGTTTCCACTTCCTTGCTCTGGAGGTCGCCAAACCACACCATGAAGGCATCCCGCACCGGTTTGTCGTTCTCGTTGAGAGCCACGGCCATGCCCAGATTCGCGCCCACGCTGGGCTCAAACGGCAGCAGGCGCCGCCAGGGGATGGCAATCTCGTAGACCATGCCGCCGGTGCCGTCCTCCGCCTTTTGAGTGGAAAACTTAATGTCGTCGGCCGGACCGGCGGGAGCCCGGCTGTCGGCGGTCAGGTAGCTGCGGGCGGCGGGCCCGTCCGGACCCACTCCCAGCGCGTAATCGTACTTGCCGGGCTTTTCCTTGCTCTCGCGCATCGGGTCCACCAGGAGCTGAATGCCATCGCCGCTCCAAATCTTGCGCGCCGGCATGTCGTTGAAGAAGACGTCATCGGTTACCTCGATCGCCATGTAGAGGTACTCGTCGTCCCACAGGTAACGCAACTGGGCGGAGAGGTCTTCCGGGCCCGACCAGTTGCTGGTCCTTGGCTGGAGATGGCGGAACTGGCGCTCCTCGTCGATTGTCACGACTTCCGCGCGGGACCAATCCGCTTCGTCCAGTTTGCCGTCGAGGGCGATCTTGCCCTTGGCCTTGGGCACGCCGAGAAAGCCGCCGATGTAGCGCTCGTGCCGGACGGTGCGTCCGCTGGGATCGGTGACTTGCGCCTCAATTTCGTAGGCGCTTAGCGGATCAACCCCGGCGAGCGGCACCCGTACGGAGACTTCCTCGCCGCCCGGGACCTCGACGGAGCCGGAGGAAGCTTCGGTGAAGTAGGCTCCCGGGCTTTGCGGCCGCTCGATGCTGTACTCGCCTGAGTTCACCGCAATCTCGCTCTTGAGCGCGACCTTCCAGTCCACCTGGCCGTCGCGGTCGTTGTTGTTGCGGACGACGAGATCGACCGCGCCCTGGCCGCGCGGGCTCGGCACTGGCGCCACCTTGACGCCGTACTGGCCTTCCACCGGGATCAGCAAATCGCTGCGGGCGCCGGGTGCTTCCACCCGAATGGCGCCGGCCCGGGCCTCGGTCGCTTCCGGTGCCCGCAGGCTGAAGCTGAGGGTGTCCGCCGCTTTGGTCGGGAGAATGCGGCTTTCCCAACCGAGCGGAGGCACGACACTCACTTGCTTGGCGTCGAGTCCGCCGATCGCCAGGGACACCGTTGCCTCAGAGCCGCGCACGATCGACTCCGGCATTTCGGTC
>JBCDLL010000073.1:0-16086 GCA_038745425.1 Verrucomicrobiota bacterium
CGCCATGCAGAAAAATCTGGAGCTGGAGTTTTTCCGCAACCGCGAGCGCTATGAGTTCCTGAAATGGGGCCAGCAGGCTTTCGACACCTTCAAGGTGGTGCCGCCGGGCATCGGCATCGTCCATCAGGTGAATTTGGAGTACCTGGCCAAAGGCGTCCTCAGCCGCGAGGCCGATGGCCGCAAGCTCGTCTATCCGGACACGCTGGTGGGCACGGATAGCCACACCACGATGATCAACGGCCTGGGCGTGGTTGGTTGGGGCGTGGGCGGCATCGAGGCCGAGGCCGGCATGCTGGGCCAGCCGGTTTACTTTTTGACCCCGGAAGTCGTCGGCGTGCACCTGACGGGATCTTTGAATGAGGGGGTGACCGCGACGGATCTGGTGCTGCACATCACCGAGATGCTGCGCCAGTTCAAGGTGGTCGGCAAATTCGTGGAGTTTTACGGCCCCGGTGCGGCCAAGCTCACCCTGCCGGACCGGGCCACGATCGGGAACATGGCTCCCGAGTACGGCGCCACCATGGGCTACTTCCCGATCGACGAGGAGACGATGGCCTACATGACCGCCACCGGCCGCAGCCGCGAGCAGGTGGAGCTCTTCCGCGCCTATTATAAAGCGCAGGAAATGTTTGGTATCCCCACTCGCGAGGACGGCATCCGCTACACGGCGGACCTTGACCTTGATCTCGGCGATGTGGTGCCGGGCGTGGCCGGCCCTAAGCGCCCGCAGGACCGCATTCAGCTCCCGGTGCTGGGCGAAAAGTTCCGGAATCTGCTGACGACGAGTATCAGCGACGGCGGCTACGGCCTGGAGACGGACAAAATCAAATGCGTCGCGGCGATCGAAAGCGGCGGGCCGACCGAAGCCGACTTTGGCGGTGGCGCCACCGAGACGATCAGCAACGAGACGGCGCGGGAGATGGGGATCAACCCAACTTCGGTCGACGAGATGGCCGGCAACCGACCGACCCCGGATCCGGTCTACGACTATGAGCCGCCGAGGGGCGAGGTAAAAATTTGCCACGGCAGCGTGCTCATCGCGGCGATCACCAGTTGCACCAACACGAGCAACCCTTCCGTCATGCTGGCCGCCGGCTTGCTGGCCAAGAAGGCGGTGGAGAAGGGTCTGCGGGTGAACCCGGCCGTGAAGACCTCGCTGGCGCCGGGCTCGCGGGTGGTGACCGACTACCTCGACAAAAGCGGCTTGCAGCCCTACCTCGATCAGCTCGGCTTCAACATCGTGGGCTACGGTTGTACGACTTGCATCGGAAACTCGGGTCCGCTTGCCCAGCACATCGAAGACGCTGTGGTGGAGAACGACATCATCTCGGCCAGCGTGCTTTCGGGCAACCGCAACTTCGAGGCCCGCGTGCACCAGAACATCAAGGCCAACTTCCTCATGTCGCCGCCGCTGGTGGTGGCGTTCGCGCTGGCCGGGAGCGTCGATCTTGACCTCTCGCGGGATTCCATCGGGAAGGATTCGGACGGTAACGACGTCTTCCTCAAGGATATTTGGCCGACGCAAGAGGAAGTCAAAGAGGTGCTTGAGTATTCGCTCAAGCCGGAGGTCTTCCAGAAGCTTTACGGCGACTTTGCCGACCAGAACCCGGCCTGGAACCAGATCCCCGGCTCCGTCGGCGACGTCTACGACTGGAATCAGGAAAGCACCTACATTCAGGAGCCGCCCTTCTTTGACGGCTTTGAGATGACCACCAAGCCGATTCGCGAGGTGGAAGGCGCCCGCCTGATGGGCATCTTCGGCGACTCCGTCACCACCGACCACATCTCGCCGGCTGGCGGGATCAAGAAGTCCAGCCCGGCGGGCAAGTACCTGATCGAAAACGGCGTGCAGGTGGTCAACTTCAACAGCTACGGCTCGCGCCGCGGCAATGATCGCGTAATGACGCGCGGCACCTTCGCCAACGTGCGGATCAAGAACCTGATGTGCCCCGGCACCGAGGGTGGTGTGACCAAGCACATGCCGGACGGCGAGCAGATGCCCATTTACGAGGCCTGCATGAAGTACAAGGAGGAGGGCGTGCCCCTGCTCGTGCTGGCCGGGCAGGAGTACGGCACCGGCAGCTCGCGTGACTGGGCGGCCAAGGGTACCGCCCTGCTGGGGGTGAAAGCGGTCATCACCGCGAGCTTCGAGCGCATCCACCGCAGCAACCTCGTGGGCATGGGCGTGGCGCCCTGCTGCTTCGAGGAAGGCACCACGCCGGCAAGCCTGGGCCTGGACGGCAGCGAGACCTACAACCTGCGCGGCCTGCACGAGGACATCAAGCCGCGGGATAAGCTCACGCTGGAGATCACCCGCGCCAACGGCGAAGAACTCAAGGTGCCCGTTACCCTGCGGATCGACACCGACGTGGAGATCGAATACTACCGCCACGGCGGCATTCTGCCCTACGTGCTTCGGCAGATTCTGCGCCGCGCCGGGCAGTAGGCCGCGGTCGCCGCCCGGCGTTGCGCGTGTGGCGGCTTCGCGCTAGCTTCAAGGCCATGGCGTTGTTTGACTTCGAGTCCATGGGAGAAAAGCTGGACCGCTTTCTCTACCGGCGTGTCTTCAAGCAACTCTCCCGCAGTGATTTGCAGGCGGCGGAAAAGTGGGCGCTGGCGGTCATCCGCCGCAACCACCCCGACTGGGACGAGGAGCAGGTCCGCCAGTACTACGATAGCCTGCTCAAGATCAAGGTGACCGTCTGCGATGACGCCGGCCGCCCGGTGCGTTGAGGGAACTTCATCTGGTCCGCCCGTTCGCTTCTTTATGGCTAGGGGGGCTTTCACCAATTACGCGGCCATTGCTCGTACGCGTGCGGCCCGACAGGTGCGGACACGTGCAGCAAGGGGGAGCCGGATGTCGGATTTGAACCGACGACCCACGCATTACGAATGCGTTGCTCTACCACTGAGCTAATCCGGCGGAGCCGCAATGCGGCAAGTGCGGAAAGATACGCCAAGGGTCCGTCGCGAAGAAAGCAAATTTTGCCGTGCGGGCGGCCGGAGGTGGTGGCATCATGCGGGGCTTAATTGCCGATGAACAAGTGGAGCTGGATCGCGCTGGGAGCGCTGCTTTTGGGGTCGATTGCGGTGATGTTTTGGGTCACCGGCATCGGCGAGGAGCCCGAGCCGCTCTTCGAGTCCATGGACTACGTCGAAACCGGCATCCCGGCGCGCGACCCGCGCAAGCTCACCGTGTGGGCCTACGGCGGGGGCGCGCGCCAGGACAACTGGGAGGAGCAGATCGCCGTGTTCGAGGAGGCCATCGGGGAAAGCGTGGATCTGGTGCGCTTCGAGAACGCCGAGGGTTACGAGGCCTCCCTGCGCCAGGCGGCGGCACAGGACAAGCTACCGGACCTGATGCTCGTCAACCATCGCCAGGCGCAGGAACTCCACGGCGCTGGCCAGCTGGCGCCGCTGGCCTTGCCCGCCTCCCTGGCGGCGGAGTGGGCGGATCTCACCGTCGAGTCCCTGCGGGTGCCCGGCAGCGAGGAAAGCATGATGGCCTACCCGGCTGACTTCTCCGTCCTGGTGCTCTATTACAACCGTCGGATGTTTGACGAGCAGGGGATGGCAGCGCCGGGCGACCACTGGAGCTGGCCCATCCTCACCGGCATTGCCAAGTCGCTCTACCGCAAGGGCGAGGGCGGGCGCCCGACGCGCTACGGCGTGGAGCTGCCGCTGGGTCTCGAACTCTGGAACGCCGTCGCGGCTGAGTACGGCGCGGCCGTCTACGCCGACGGCGCCTGGCTGGCCAGCGACCTGACCGAGGACGCGCCGCAGGCCCGGGCACTCAAGTTCCTCCTGGATTTTTACTACACCTATGTGGTGGTGGCGCCGCCGACGCGGGGCGATACCGGGCAGTACTTTGCCCGTGATGCCAGTGCCATGGCGGTGGCGGGCGCGGAGCTGATTCCGCTGCTGACGGACTCGGCCGTTGACTGGGGCGTGACCTTCCTGCCCAAGCAGGAGAGCCGGGCCTCCGCCCTGCGGCTGGAAGGTTGGGCGGTGCGGGCCGACAGCGCCAAAGCGCGCGAAGCGGCCGAGCTGGCTCTGTTGCTTTCGAGCGAAAGTCGGCGGGCGGGCTGGTTGCCCGCGCGGCTGACCGAGCCGGTGGAGGAGGAACGCCTGGCCGTGTTTTATCAGCAGCTCGAGAGCGCCCGGCCGCCCCCGGGCGTGGCCGTGCCCACCGGTGCCCGGGTGATCGTCTTCGAGGAAATGAAAGCGGCGATTGAAGCCGGTGACACCGATCCGCTCGGCGTCGTCCAAAAGATAGGGGCTCGGCTTTTCCCCTCCGCGCCCAAGCCAACCGCGGAATGAATCGGGCGCCCGCAAAACGGGGAACAAAAATCGAGGTTCTCCTCGAAATCGCTTAAATAGCTGTCAATATAATTACTGTGAAAGCAATTCATACCGCCATCGCGCTTTGGCTTGTCGTGACGTCCAGCGTTTTGGCCCAGGGACCGGAACCGCTAGCCGAGCAGGGCAACGACCAGTTCAACCGTCAAAACTTTGCCGAAGCGGCCAAGCTTTACGATGAGCTTCTCACCAAGTACCCCACCTTTGCGCTGCGCGATTCCATCCGCCTCCAGTTGGGCCGGGCCTACATCTTCTCCGGGCAGTTCGCCAAAGCGGTGGAGGCGATGACGCCTCTGCTGGAGACCGGCCGCAACCCCGAAGTCGCCGCGGCCGCCCAGTATTACATCCCGCTGGCGCAGCTTTTCACCGGCGCCCAGCCGGGCTTGCCCGAAGCCGAGATGAAGGATCTGGTGACCAAGGCGGCCGAGGGCTTCACCAAATATTTGGAGAAAGACGGGGACTTTAAGCAGGACGCACTTTATTACCGCGGGCTCGCCTACGTCCAGCTGCAGGACTGGAGCAAAGCCCAGAGCGACCTCCAGACGATGGTCAACACCTACCGCAGCAGCTCCAGCCATCCGGAATATCTCTACCGCTTGGGCATGGCGCACAGCGGAGAGGCCCAACAGTTGCTCCGCAAGGAGGAGACCTTCCCCCAGGCGCGCGCCAAGGTGGAGCAAGCGGTGAAGGTCTTCGACGAGGTTTCGCCCGAGAAGAGCGAGGTTGTCTCCAACCAAGCGCAGTTTGCCAAGGCCAACCTGCTCTTCGTCTTTGCCAACTTGACGCGGGACAAGGAGATGCTGCCCGACGTGCTTGAGGAGTACCGGTTTGTGCGCAGCCGCAACGAGATGCTGCCGCTGATCCAGAAAGACCTGACCGCCCTGGAGCTGGCCAACCGCGCCGCCGTCCAGCGCAACGACCAGCGCACCATGAACGAAATCTCCGAGCGGCGCTCACGCCTGCTCAGCCGCAAGGAGGAGCTGGAAGAGGGGGACGACCCCGCCATCCGCGCCTACCTGCAGATGGGCCAGTCCTTCCAGAGTATGGGGCAGTTTGACGAGGCCCGGCTGCTCTTTCGCCGTATCGAGCCCTTCGTGCAGGACGATCTGCAAAAGCAGGTCTCCATCGAGGTGATCAAGACCCTCGCGCTGCAGGGCAAGGTCAAGCAGGCCGACAAGGGCCTGGACGCTTTTCTCCAGAAGTACCCCGGCGACCCCCTGGCCGAAAGCGTGAGCTTCTTTATCGGCAACGCCCTTCTGGAGGATCAAAAGTACCAGGAAGCCATCCTGCAGTTTGAGCGCAGCCTCAAGGACTACCCCGAGGGCCCGACGGCCATCAACGCCTCCCTGGGCAAGGCGGCGGCGCTGGTCCAGCTGGGCCGCGCCGACGAGGCGGCCGGCGTACTCGAGACGCTTTCCACCAGCAAGGCCGGCACGGAGCTTGGCGCTCAGGCGGACTTCAACATCGGCGAGGCCTACATGGGCGAGCAGAAGTTTGCGAAGGCGGTCGAAGCCTACCAGCGCGTTCTGGACAACCCCAAGGGCACCGGCTTCCGGGAAGCCGCGCTCATCAAGAAGGGGCTGGCGCTGCTCACAGCGGGCGAGAACGAGAAGGCGATCGAGGTTTATCGCGATTACCTCAAGGAATACCCGGACAACGAGAACGCGCCGACCGCCTACTATTACATCGTGCTCGCGCAGGACCGCCTGGGCCAGAAGGCCGACGCTGAGGCCACCGTGGCGGAGCTGGTCGCGAAGTTCCCGGACAACAAGCTGGCTCCCTTCGCTCTCTTCTACCAGGGCAACAACATGTACGCCCGCGATCCGGCCAAGCAGCAGGCCTCCTTTAAGACGCTCTTTACCAAATTCCCGGACGCTCCGCAGGTGCCGCAGGCGCGCGGGACACTGGCCAAGTTCTTCCAGACCGAACAGGACTACGATAAGGCGGCCGAACAGTACCGGGAAATTGAAAAGCTGGGCAACCCGGCGATGTCCGCTTTTGCCCTGACCGCCCTGGGCGCGATGCGTTACCAGCAGGCCGACGCGATGGGCAACTACCCCGTCTTTACCGAAGCGCAGAAGAAGGAATTTCAAGACTACCTGCTGAAATCGGAGGAGGCCTTTCTGGACGTGGGCATCAAATACCCGGAGACCGACCGGTTAACCAACGCGATCAGCGGACTGACGCAGGTGGCCAAGCTGCGCCGGAAGTTCGACATCATTAGCGACGCCGAAATGTTGCGCTTCTTCGACGAAAAGGCGGCGGTGATGAAGGACCCCAACGCCCGCACCCAGCTTGAGCTGGCCAAAGCGGCCTGGCCCTACGAGCAGGGGGACTTCGGCACGGCGATGGTCATCTACAGCGAGGTGCTCGGCAAAAACCCGCAGGTGAGCTTGGGAGCCGACGACAGCAAGCGCTACGGCGATTTGCTCATCCGCGACGGCAAGGCGGACGAGGCGGTTGCGCTCTTTGAGGATCTCAAGGCGCGGACACCGTCCAACCAAATCCGCACGCTCTGGGAAATCGATTACGGCCTGGGCATGGCCTTCCTGGCCAAGGAGGATTACCCGCACGCCAAGCAGCACTTGCAGAAGTTTGAGAGCGATCCCCAGTACGTGCACTATCCAAACCGCGACGATGCGTTGATTGGGCTGGGCACGATTTACGCGAACGAGGGCGACGCCACCAAGGCCAAAGCGACGCTGGGCAAAATCGCCAACAGCCCGCACTCCCGGGGCCTAGCCAAGGCCAAGGCGCTCATGGCCATGGCCAAGGTGCTCGAGAAGGAGGGCGCCAACGTGCCCGATCCCAAGGACACCGCCCGGCTCAACGCCGTGGCCTGCTACATGCGGGCGGAAATCCTGATCGGCCTGAGCCACAAGGAGCTGGCCAAGCGCTGCCTGCTGGAGGCCCAGCGCCTCTACCGCGCGGCCGGCAACACCCAGGAAGTGGCCAGCCTGCAACAGCGCATCGACAGCCAGTACGCGGGCGTGACGGCGGCCCCGGCCGCCTAAGCGCATGGAACGCACCGCGCGAGCCCGCGAACTCTGCCGCCGGCTGCCGGAGGTCTATCCGGACGCCCGCTGCGAGCTCAACTACCGCAACCCGCTCGAGTTGCTCGTGGCCACCATCCTCTCCGCCCAGTGCACGGACGTGCAGGTGAACCTGGTCACCGAAGGGCTCTTCCAAAAGTACCGCGGCGCGGCCGACTACGCGGCCGTCCCGCTGGAGGAACTGCAACAGGACATCCGCCGGATCGGTCTCTTCCGCAACAAGGCCAAGAATATCCAGGCGACGGCGGCCTCGCTCTTGGAGCGCCACGGCGGCGAGGTTCCCGCCACGATGGCCGAGCTCAAGGTACTGGCCGGCGTTGGCCGCAAGACCGCCAACGTGGTGCTGGGCAACGCCTTCAACGTCAACGAAGGCGTGGTGGTCGACACCCACGTGGCCCGGCTCTCGCAGCGGCTTGGCCTGACCCGGCACAAGGACCCGGTCAAAATCGAAAAGGTGCTGGTTACGCTGATCCCCCGTGAGCACTGGACGATGTTCTCGCACTGGCTGATCTTCCACGGCCGGAGGCGCTGCAAGGCCCAGCGCCCGGATTGCCCCCAGTGCGAGTTGGCCGACCTCTGCCCCAGCTTTCCGATCGAACCGCCCAAGAAAAAAGCGCGCCGCTAGCGATGCGTGTTCTCGTTATCCCCGACAAATTCAAGGGCACCCTGACCGCCGGGCAGGCCGCCCGCGCCATCGGCGCCGCCCTCCGGCGGGAGCGGCCGGATTGGAAGGTAACGCTCTGCCCGGTGAGCGACGGCGGGGAGGGCTTTGTCGATTGCCTGGTCGACGCCACCGGGGGCCGGAAGCGGCGCGTCGCAACCGTCGACGCCATCGGGAGGCCTAAGCGTGCCGCTTACGGTATTCTGGGCGACGGGCGGACGGCGGTCATCGGCCTGACCGAGGCCAGCGCCCTGGCCGACCTGCCCCCGAGTGAGCGCAACCCGCTCCGCACCACCAACGAGGGCACGGGTCGTCTCCTGCGCCACGCGGTCGCGGCCGGTTATCGCCGGCTGATCGTTGGCCTGGGTGGCAGCGCCACCACAGAGGGCGGGGTGGGGCTCGCCGCCGGGCTGGGCTGGCGCTTTCTCGACGCCCGGGGCCGCGAGATTCCCCTCAACGGGATCGGGCTGGCTCGGCTGGCGCGGATCGAGCCGCCTTCATATAAACGGCCGCGCCTGCAGGTGACCGTCGCGGTGGACGTGGACAACCCCCTCTACGGCCGGCGGGGGGCGGCCTTTGTCTTTGCCGGGCAAAAGGGGGCCAGCGAGCGGCAAATCCGCCGGCTCGACGCCAACCTGCGGCGGCTGGCGGCGGTCTACCGGGAGTTTGCCGGGCACTCGCCCCACGCGCGGCCCGGGGCGGGCGCGGCGGGCGGCTGCGGTTACGGGTTGATGGCGTTTCTGGGCGCGCGGCCGGAACCGGGCTTCGAGATCGTCAGCCGGGCGATCAATTTGCGCTGTCTGCTCCGCCGGCACGATCTAGTTATCACCGGGGAGGGGGCGCTGGACGCGACCTCCCTGGGCGGCAAGGCGCCGGTGCGGATCGGCCAGTGGTGCCGGGAGCTGGGCAAGCCCTGCTGGGCGCTGGCCGGAGTGGTCCATCTGCCCGAAAAACGCTTGCCATTTAACCGCGCGCGCGGGATCGTCGACGGCTCGGCAGATGCCCCCTCCGCGGAGGACGCGCTGGCCCGGCCCCGCCGGTGGCTGGAGCGCACGGCACGGGCCGCCCTGCGCGAGTGGGGAAACCAACTCTAGCCGTTACTTTTGCGCATGAAACAAGCCGTACTCTTTGCCGGGCAGGGCGCCCAGACCGTTGGGATGGGCCGGGATTTGGCCGAAGCCTTGCCTGCCGTGGCCGCCATGTTTACCCAGGCCGACGAAACGCTCGGCATTCCGCTCTCGCGCGTTTGCTTCGAGGGGCCGGAGGAAGAACTGACCAAGACCAGCTTTTGCCAGCCCGCCCTTTACGTGCACGGATTTGCGCTGCTCCAGCTCTGCCGCGAGCGGGTGCCCGGCTTCGCCTTCGACGCGGCCGCCGGGCTGTCCCTGGGCGAGTTCACCGCCCACGCCGCCGCGGGGACTTTTAGCTTTGAGACCGGCCTGCGTCTGGTTTATGAGCGCGGACGCCTGATGCAAGAGGCGGTCGAAGCCACCGAGGGCGGCATGGTCGCGCTGATTGGCGCCAACGAAGAGCAGGCAGTGGCGATCGCGCAAGAGGCCGACGTCGACGCCGCCAATTTCAACGCTCCGGGGCAGATCGTGCTTTCCGGCGCGGCGGCGAACATGCCGAAAGTGGTGGCCGCGGCCAAGGCGGCGGGCATCAAGCGGGCCATCCCGCTGAAGGTGGCCGGGGCCTACCATTCGCGCCTGATGCAGAGCGCGCAGGACGGCCTGGTGCCGTTTTTGGACGGAGCCGAGATGGCCGCGCCGAACGTGCCGGTGATGGCGAACGTGCTGGGCGGGCCGGTCGCGGCCGACGGCATCCGCGACGCGCTCAAGCGCCAGGTGACCGGCAGCGTGCGCTGGGAGGCCTGCATCCGCGCGTTGCTCGACCAGGGCACGGAACGATTTGTGGAACTGGGCCCCGGCGGGCAACTGGCCGGGATGATCAAACGCATCGACGCCGGCGTGCCCTGTCTGTCCATCGGTACGCTGGCGGAGTTCGAGGAGAAAAAGCATGAGTTATCTGGAAGCTAAAAAAGCGATCGTGACCGGCGCGAGCCGCGGCCTGGGCCGGGGCATCGCCCTGCGCCTGGCCAAGGAGGGTGCCGATGTGGCCTGTGTGGCGCGGACGGCGGAAAACGCCCAGGGAACGGTCGACGAGATCAAGGCGATGGGGCGCAACGCCTTTGCCTACGGGGTGGACGTGGCCGACGAGGCCGCGGTCACGGCCGCGGTGGCCGGGATTGCCGGGGACCTCGGCGGGGTCGATATTCTGGTCAACAACGCGGGGATCAACCGCGACGGCCTGCTCGCGCGCATGAGCACGGAGGACTGGGACGCCGTGGTCGACACCAATTTGAAGGGCGCTTTTCTCTGGTCCAAGCCGGTCACGCGGATCATGGCCAAGCAGCGCTCCGGGCGCATCATCAACATGTCGTCCGTGATCGGGCTGATGGGCAACGCCGGGCAGGCCAACTACGCCGCGTCGAAGGCGGGGCTGATCGGCTTCACCAAGAGTTTGGCCCGGGAGTTCGCCTCGCGCGGCATCACGGTCAACGTGATCTGCCCTGGTTTCATCGAGACCGACATGACGGCCGCGCTGAACGAAAAGCAGCGGGAGGACATTCTTTCGAGCGTACCGCTGGGCCGGATGGGCCAGGTGGAGGACGTCGCCGGACTGGTGGCTTACTTGGCCGGGCCGGATGCCTCCTACATGACCGCCCAGGTCCTGACCGTGGACGGCGGTATGGTCCACTAGCCTTTCCGTCAACATTACCTGATAAAAGATAAAATAAGGGTTGCCAAAGCCCGGCCATCCCTTTAACAACGCAGCTACCAAACCCACCCACCATTATGTCCGAAGAAAAAAGCATCGAAGAAAAAGTTAAAGACATCATCGTTGAGCAGCTTGGCGTCAACCCCGAGCAGGTGACTCCCGAAGCCAAATTCATCGAGGATTTGGGCGCGGATTCGCTCGACACGGTCGAGCTGGTGATGGCCTTCGAGGAAGAGTTTGCCGTGGAAGTTCCGGACGAGGATGCGGAGAAACTGCAGACCGTCGGCGACGTCATCAAGTACATCGAAGAGAAGAACAAATAGCGCCGCCGCGGCAGCGCAAACGAATGGGGCACCCTGGAATCGGGGGTGCCCTTTTTTGGTTAGCGCTCTCTGCGGCTTCGCGTTAAGGTTGCCACTATGAGCCATCGTCGCGTCGTCATCACCGGCATGGGAGCGGTCACCCCCCTGGGGGCGGATGTGGCCAGCTTCTGGACTTCCTGCACCGAGGGCAAGAGCGGCATCCGCCGCCTGGAGGCCTTCGATGTGAGCGCCTACGACTGCCAGATTGGCGGCGAGGTGAAGGAATTTGATCCGCCCGCCCACTTTAATACGCCGAAGGACGCCCGCCGGGCCGACCGCTACACGCAACTGGCGATGGCCGCGGCCAAGGAGGCCTATCGCCACGCGGGCCTGGAGGCGGAGAAGCTTGATCTCAAGCGCTCCGGCGTGATCATCGGTTCCGGCATCGGCGGGCTGACCTCGCTGGAGGCGCAGCACACGATTTTGATGGAAAAGGGCCCCAACCGGGTGTCGCCCTTCATGATCCCGATGATGATCACGAACATGGCCTCGGGCCTGGTCTCGATCGAGTTCGGCTTCCGCGGCCCCAACTTT
Source organism: Verrucomicrobiota bacterium (assembly GCA_038745425.1). Lineage (GTDB taxonomy): Bacteria > Verrucomicrobiota > Verrucomicrobiia > Methylacidiphilales > UBA1321 > CAWUJC01. Next base: position 11,748 of record JBCDLL010000073.1, read on the forward strand.
GCCGTGGTCACGGCCTGCGCCACGGCCAACCAATCCATCGGCGAGGCCTGGCGGCTGATCCGCAACCACGAGGCCGAGGTGATGATCGCCGGCGGCAGCGAGGCGGCCTGCTCGCCTCTGGGCATGAGCGGTTTCGCCGCGATGAAGGCGCTCTCCACCCGCAACGACGAGCCGGAAAAGGCCTCCCGCCCGTTCGATCAGGACCGCGACGGCTTTGTGATGGGCGAGGGCGCGGGCATTGTGGTGATCGAGGAGCTCGAGCACGCTCAGGCCCGGGGCGCGGACATCCTGGCTGAGATCACCGGCTATGGCATCAACGCCGACGCCTACCACATGACTTCCCCCATCCCGGACGGCGAGGGCGCTTCCGATGCGATGAACATTGCGCTGGGCCACGCTGGCCTGGCCCCGGAACAGATCGACTACATCAACGCGCACGGCACCTCCACGCCGATGGGCGACATCTGCGAGACGAAGGCGATCAAGCGCTCCTTTGGCGACCACGCGAAAAAGCTGCTGGTGTCCTCGACCAAGTCCATGACCGGCCACTTGCTGGGCGCGGCGGGCTCGGTGGAGCTGATTGCCTGCGTACAGGCGATCCGCAACGGGGTGGTGCCGCCGACGATCAACCTGGAGCAGCCGGACGCCGAGTGCGACCTGGACTACGTGCCGAACACGGCGCGCGAGGCGACGGTGCGGCGGGCGATCAACAACTCCTTCGGGTTCGGCGGGCACAACGCGTCCATTTTGGTGGAGAAGTTCGAAAGCTAGCGGCGCCCCGCGTGCTTTTTCCTTTGGCGCGGTCCCCGTCGGCACGCGCCGACCCGTCCGCCCAACCCGAACTTCCTCCCCTCCATGGACCTCACTTCCCACATCACCCGTTTCCGCGCCCGCTTCGGCGAGCTGGAGACCGAGCTGGCCAAGCCGAACCTGTTCAACGACCAGGCCCGGGCGCAGGAGGTGACCCGCGAACACGCCCGGCTGAAGGAAATCCTGGCCCTGGCCGAGAAGTACGAGCAGCTCTCCGGCGACCTGCGCGAGGCCCGGGAAATGGCCGAAAGCGGGGACGAGGAGCTGGCCGAGCTGGCGGCCGAGGAACTGGAGCGCATCCCGGCTGAGCTGGAAAACGCCACCCGGCAGATGCGCTTTGCCGTCGTCCCGCCCGACCCGACCGATTCGCGCAACACGATCGTGGAAATCCGGGCCGGTACCGGGGGCAACGAAGCGGCGCTCTTCGCGGCCGACCTGCAGCGGATGTACCAGCGCTGCGCGGAACGCACTGGCTGGAAGGTGGAAATCATGGACGCCAGCGCGGCCGACCTGGGCGGCGTCCGCGAGGTGGTCTTTGCCGTCAACGGCGAGGACGTCTACAAAAAGCTCAAGTATGAGAGCGGCGTGCACCGCGTCCAGCGGGTGCCCGCGACCGAAACGCAGGGCCGCATCCACACCTCGACCGCGACCGTGGCCGTGCTGCCGGAGGCGGAGGAGGTGGACGTGGAGATCAAGCCGGAGGAAATCCGGGTGGACATCACGCGCTCGGGCGGGCCGGGCGGCCAGGGCGTCAACACAACGGACTCCTGCGTGCAGATCACCCATTTACCCACCGGTTTGATTGTGCGCTGCCAGGACGCACGCTCCCAGCACAAGAACAAGGACAAGGCGATGGGCATCCTGCGCGCGCGCCTGCTGGAGCGGCGCGAGCAGGAAGAGCACGAGAAGTACGCCCAGCACCGCAAGAGCCAGATCGGGTCCGGCGACCGCAACGAGAAGATTCGCACCTACAATTTTCCGCAAAACCGCATCACGGACCACCGGATCAACTTCACCACCCACAACCTGCCGGGCGTGCTCGACGGCGACCTGGAGGAGCTGCTGCAGGCACTGATGACGGCGGACCTGGAGGACAAACTCGCCGCCCTGGAGAGCGAAGGGGCCGCCACCTGATGGGCGAGGTGCCCCTGAGCGTGCTCGAGCTGCTGGAGGCGGGCACGGATTACCTGGCCAAGAAGGGGGTGGAGTCGCCCCAGGTGAACATGCAATGGCTGCTGGCCGAGGTGCTGGGCAAGTCCCGGCTGGAGGTTCTGCTGATGCACGACCACCCGGTGCCCGCCCCTCAGCGGGACCGCCTGCGCGAGCTCTTGCGCCAGCGCGCTGGCCGCCGTCCGCTGGAGTACGTGCTCGGCTACCGGGAGTTTGATGGTCAGCGCCTGCGCGTAAACGAGGCGACGCTGATCCCGCGCCCGGAGACGGAGATCCTGCTTGAGACGGTGTTGCCGCGGATTGTCGCCGGCGCTGGCCCGGTGGTGGACGTGGGCACCGGCAGCGGTGCGCTCGCGGTGTCGATCGCCCGGCATCACCCGGAGGTGGAAGTCATCGGCCTCGAACTGAGCGAAGCGGCGCTGGAGGTGGCCCGCACCAACGGGGAGGGGGTGGCCAACGTCCGCTTTCTCCAGAGCGACCTGCTGGCGGCCTTCGAAGGCGACGCCCAGCTCATCGTGGCCAACCTGCCCTACATCCCCACCGACCGGATCGCCACGCTGAGCCCGGAGGTGCGGGCCGAGCCGCGCGGCGCGCTCGACGGCGGGGCCGACGGGCTGGAGCTGATTAAAAAGTTGATCACACAAGCGACGGGGCGCACGCGTTGGCTTGGGCTGGAGTTTGGCGATGGCCAGGCCGGGGCCGTCAAAAGTCTTTTCAAATCCGAGGGTTTCCGTCTAACACTGATAGAGCGCGACCTGCGGGGGACAGAGCGGGTCGTGCTTGGAGAGCCAAATGGATAAGCTAGTTGTCAGCGGGGGGCGCAAGCTCCAGGGCAAGGTACGCGTCAGCGGGTCGAAAAACTCGGCGCTGCCGATTTTGGCGGCGTCGCTGCTCACGCCTGAGCCGTGCGTGATCCGCAACGTGCCCAACCTTTCGGACATCCGCCACATGCTGGCGATCATGAAGCACCTGGGCGCGGAGGTGACCTTTGAGAACGGCGTCGTTACCACGCGGGCGGAGCGCATCCACAGCGAGGCGCCCTACGAGCTCGTGCGGCAGATGCGGGCCTCCATTTGCGTGCTGGGTCCGCTGCTTGCCCGTTGCGGGGAAGTGCGGATTTCGCTGCCCGGCGGTTGCGTCATTGGCGACCGGCCGATCGACATGCACATCAAGGGCATCCAGGCACTCGGCGCTAAGGTCAAGACGGAGGGCGGCAACATCGTCGCCCGGGGGCGCCAGCTGATCGGCACGGAGGTTTTTCTGGGCGGCAAATTTGGCTCCACCGTGCTCGGCACCGACAACGTCATGATGGCGGCCACTCTGGCGGAGGGCTTCACCACGGTGGAAAGCGCGGCCTGCGAGCCCGAGGTCGAAGACCTGGCCAATTTCCTTAACAAGATGGGCGCCCGCATTACCGGTCAGGGAACGCGGAGACTCGAAATCGAGGGCGTGGCCGAACTGGGCGGAACGGAGCACGAGGTCATTCCCGACCGCATCGAGGCGGGCACCTTCATTATCGCCGGGCTAATCACGGGAGGCGACATTGAGGTGCAGGGCCTCAATTGCACCCACCTCAACAACGTGATCGACCGGCTCAAGGCTTGCGGCGCCGTGTTCGAAAATTCCGGTCCGCGCTTGCGCGTGAGCCAGGACCGCAAGCTCAGCTCCTTGGATTTGGTGACGGAGACCTTCCCGGGCTTCCCGACCGACATGCAGGCGCAGGTCTGCGCGCTGATGAGCGTTACCCAGGGCCTGAGCGTGGTCACGGACAAGATTTTCCCCAACCGGTACATGCACCTGAGCGAGCTCAAGCGGATGGGCGCCCAGATTCGCCTGGAAAACAACGTGGCCATGATCACGGGCGTGCCCAAACTCAGCGGCGCACCGGTTATGGCGTCGGACCTCCGGGCCTCGGCCGCGCTGGTGCTGGCCGGGCTCGTCGCCAACGGCGTGACGGAGGTGCACCGCGTTTACCACATCGACCGCGGCTACGAGCACATCGACGAAAAGCTGCGCAACCTGGGCGCGGAAATCGAGCGCCAGAAGGACGTGCCGGAGGGAGCCGATGCGGACGATCATTTATCCGGGTAGTTTCGATCCCATCACCAATGGCCATCTGGACGTGGCCGAACGCGCCACCAAAATGTTCGACCGGGTGGTGATTGCCGTGGCTGCCGACAGCACCAAGAAGTCCCTTTTTACCCCCGACGAACGCACTGAGCTGGCCCGGGAGGCCGTTGGCGAGATGAAGCTGAAGGTGGAGGTGAGCCAGTTCCAGGGCCTGCTGATGGAGTACGCCGCCAACGCGGGGGCCTCTGCCGTGCTGCGTGGCCTGCGCGCGGTGAGCGACTTTGAGTTC
>JBCDLL010000074.1:0-16040 GCA_038745425.1 Verrucomicrobiota bacterium
ACTAACACTAACTCGCAGACTCATTAAGCAAAAGGCACGCCATGACCCTTGCGGGCTCTGACACCTTGTAAGCATATGGTTTCAGGTACTATTTCACTCCGCTAACAGCGGTACTTTTCACCTTTCCCTCACGGTACTGGTTCACTATCGGTCGCTTAGGAGTATTTAGGCTTACGCCGTGGTCGGCGCAGATTCATGCGAGGTTTCACGTGCATCGCATTACTCAGGGACACCCTAGGTGGGCTCGGGATTTCGGGTACCGGTCTTTCACCGTCTTTGGAGAGGCATTCCATCCTCTTCCCCTATCCGTTGCCCTGCCATGTCGGGGCCCTACAACCCCAGAAGGCAAGCCTTCTGGTTTGGCCTGTTCCGCGTTCGCTCGCCACTACTGACGGAATCGATTCTCTTTCTTTTCCTCCGCTTACTGAGATGTTTCACTTCAGCGGGTTTAGCCCGACATCCCTATTTTGTTCAGGATGCCGTGACAGGCTTTCCGGCCTGCCGGATTACTCCATTCGGAAATCCCCGGATCAAAGCGTATTAACCGCTCCCCGAGGCTTATCGCAGCTGGTCACGTCCTTCTTCGCCTCTAAGCGCCAAGGCATTCACCATACGCCCTTTGTAGCTTATGTCTATTTGTCTAGTTCTAGGATGACGGCGGGCCGCATAGTGGCCGGCGGCTAGACCGGCCGCGGTGGTGTCCCGCCGTCTCATGTAATCTTGTTTACGTACTCAGCAACAAAGTTGTTCATGGGATCGACGCCCAAGGAGTGTCCTCCTCCGGGAGCCGCCCATGCAGCATTTCTTTATTACCTCTACTCGTAGTTGTCAAAGAACCTCCCCGTTGGAGCAAAGCTCGCAGGGTGCCGCCCGCCGTCGGTGTGGGTAACACCGCCGGGCAGGCGCGAAAAGGTTCGCATGTGCTGGAAGGGATTTGGGGGGGATCCAAGCTCACTTGGCTCCGCTGGGGGAACTTCAGCCGACCCTTGGTGGGCCTGACTGGGCTCGAACCAGTGACCCTACGCTTATCAAGCGTATGCTCTAACCAACTGAGCTACAGGCCCAAAGGGTAACGGGGGAGGCGCGGCGGCCTCCCGGGTCGAAGCTGGTGGAGGCAAGGGGATTCGAACCCCTGACATCCAGCTTGCAAAGCTGGCGCTCTACCAACTGAGCTATGCCCCCGAAAGCGATGCAATCGGCGCGGCCAGGGTTGGCGGCGGGAGCGGCGGCAGCCGCTCCGCGGGGTTCGTGGCCCCATTGTGTTGAAGGTATGCGCCGCGAGTCTTCCCAGGGTGGGATGCTCGGGGCGGCCTTCCAGCAAACATGGTTTTCAAAGAACGTTCCTTGATCGGAACCGAAACGGTTGGCGGGGTTTGCGCGGTTGGACAAACGGGGAAAGCCACGGGGGCTTCCCCAGCCAATGGTATTGAATTGTGCGTAACGTCGAGCGACTCGTTGGCCGTTTCCAGCCAGCAAGGTTTACCGCTTGCCTTGGTGGGCCCGCAGGCCCGGTTTAGCGGTCGACCTCAGAGGCGCTTGAAGGCGGAAAGCAGCGCCGGCCAAATGGCCATTACCTTTTTCCACCCCCACCTCTGTGCTCCTTAGAAAGGAGGTGATCCAGCCGCAGGTTCCCCTACGGCTACCTTGTTACGACTTCGTCCCAATTACCGGCCATTCCTTCGGACGCTGCCTCCTTGCGGTTAGCTCACGTACTTCGGGAACAACAGGCTTTCATGACGTGACGGGCGGTGTGTACAAGCCCCGGGAACGTATTCACGGCGCCGTAGCTGATGCGCCATTACTAGCGATTCCGGCTTCATGGAGACGAGTTGCAGTCTCCAATCCGAACTGGGCTCAGTTTTCTGGGATTAGCTCCACCTCGCGGTCTCGCGACCCTCTGTACTGAGCATTGTAGTACGTGTGCAGCCCTGGCCGTAAGGGCCATCCTGACTTGACGTCATCCCCACCTTCCTCCCCGTTTGACAGGGCAGTCTGACTAGAGACCTCCAAAGGAGCAACTAATCATAGGGGTTGCGCTCGTTGCTGGACTTAACCAAACATCTCACGACACGAGCTGACGACAGCCATGCAGCACCTGTGTAAATTGCTATTGCTAGCTCACCGGCTTTCACCGGCTTAGAGATACATGTCAAGGCCAGGTAAGGTTCTTCGCGTTGCATCGAATTAAGCCACATACTCCACCGCTTGTGCGGGGCCCCGTCAATTTCTTTGACTTTTAGCCTTGCGACCGTACTAGTCAGGCGGTGCACTTAATGGGTTACCTACGGCACAGACGGGGTCGAATCCGCCTACACCTAGTGCACAACGTTTACAGCTGGGACTACCGGGGTATCTAATCCCGTTTGCTCCCCCAGCTTTCGTGTTTCAGAGTCAGGAATCGTCCAGCAAGCCGCCTTCGCCACCGGTGTTCCTCCAGATATCTACGCATTTCACTGCTACACCTGGAATTCCGCTTGCCCCTCCGATCCTCTAGCCTGGGAGTATCAGTTGCAGTCTCCGCGTTGAGCACGAAGATTTCACAACTGACTTTCCAGGCCTCCTACACACCCTTTACGCCCAGTGAATCCGAACAACGCTCGGGACCTCTGTATTACCGCGGCTGCTGGCACAGAGTTAGCCGTCCCTTCCTCTCCAGATACCATCAAATGCTTAGTGATTAGGTAAGCACCCTTGTTCTCTGGTGACAGGAGTTTACAACCCGAAAGCCTTCATCCTCCACGCGGCGTCGCACCGTCAGGGTTTCCCCCATTGCGAATGATTCTCGACTGCTGCCACCCGTAGGTGTCTGGGCCGTGTCTCAGTCCCAGTGTGGCCGACCATCCTCTCAGACCGGCTACCCGTCATCGCCTTGGTGAGCCATTACCTCACCAACAAGCTGATAGGCCGCAGGCTCGTCCAGAAGCGCAAGGCCCGAAGGTCCCCTGCTTTAAAACGAATTTCACATCAAGTATTAATTCACCTTTCGGTGAGCTATCCTCGACTTCTGGGTAGATTCCTACGTGTTACGCACCCGTATGCCACTAGGTACAGCCGGCTATTGCTAGCTAGCTGCACCCCGTTCGACTTGCATGTCTTATCCACGCCGCCAGCGTTCGTTCTGAGCCAGAATCAAACTCTCCGAACAATGTCAATCCAACCGAAGTTGGACTCTGTCCTCGTTAAGCTTGGATGGGCGACCCCCAAACGAGCGGGCCACCCAAAGTTTCTGGACCAAATTTCACGTTGGTCTCAAATGTTAAGCTTTGGAGTCCGGGTCCTTCGGGCGCGGGGGAAGGATTTATCCCCCGCGAGCCTCCGGTCGGCTCCGCGCTCAACGTTCCGCACAATTCAATCACATTGAAATTGTGTTTATTGTGTGTGTGTCCAACCGGCTGATGCTTCGCGTCACGCGACATGTAGAGCAGCTCTCCATCCGCTGTGGAGGCGGAACGGAGAGCCATCGCGCGCACGAATAAGGGTATCGTGCACCAACCAGTTTCGTCGTTGTCAAAGAGCAGGTTTTGATCCCGCTTCCCGCTCAGGTCGCACCGTCCGCAGACGACGCAACCGGGCGACGAAAAGCCCAGGTAAGAAAAAGCGAAACGCTTTTTGCATCCTGGTTTCCCGCCAAGCCCGGCTGGGAAAGACGAGACAAGTTCGTTTGGAAATCCGGCTTCGGAGCTACCCGATTACTGCCGGAGAACTGAAGTCTCGCGGATCAACCCCCGTTTTTGGGGGTGAGTTTGAGCATATAATAACGGCCAATATCGTCAACCGGAAAATAAACTTTTTTTCGTCTCTTTTTCCGGCCGCAGTTCGGCGCCCGTCAGCCCTTGTGTGCCAACGCGGCTTCGAGCCGCCCGATGACCGGCGTTACCGCCGCTCTAGTCCACCGTTCCATTTGGAACAGCGAACGTGATTGAGACGAACCCCGGCCCGTTTCTTTCAGGGAAAAATGCGTCCCGCTTTCGCGTCGCAAGAAAAGTCCGCCCGCCCTGAAATCCGTCCGCCACCGCGCGCATGCGGATTGACCGGCCCGGGCCATTGGCTTGTTGTAAAGGGAACGCACGCCCCTTAACCACGGATGGAATAATCGCCGGGCAGTGACAGCAGGACCATCCTGGTCCTGCCGTCTCGTCCCAACATTCCTGTCCTTCCGCAGGAGCACGATGCTCCTGTTACGATCGCGGCGGGATGCTCGCCGCCGCCCGCCCCTTCAGGTTAACCAGCATCACTCCGCCGATGACCAGCGCCGTCCCCCCCAGGCGCGACCAACCCAGCGGCGTGCCCAGCGCCACCGCGCTCACCACGATCCCAAAGGCCGGCACCAGGTAACCCCAGGTAGAGGCAAAGAGCGCGCCCGCCCGCTGCACCGTCGTGAAGTAAAGCGCGTAACCTCCGGCCGTAATCACCACGCCAAGGAAGCCCGTCGCCGCCAAGTCATCCCAGCGCGGCCGGATGGCCAGCGGCTCCTCCAGCAGGAACGCACCCGCCGCCAGGAGCACCGCCCCGTAGCCAATCGCGTAGGTGCACGTCACCAGCGGGTCCAAACCCCGGCCGTACTTCGCCAGCAGAATCCCATTGATGCCGTAAAGCGTAAACGCCGTGCTGACCAAGCCCAGGCCGTAAAAGCTGACCCGCGCCTGCGCGAGATGCTCCAGGCCGATCGCCATGACCAGGCCGACGAGGCTCACCGCCAGGCCCAGCACGCGGTACCAACGGCTGTGCTCGGTGCGCAAAATCAGCGCGCCAATCACAAAGGTGCTCAGCGGCGTCAACGAGGTCATGACCGAAGTCAGGCCCGCGTCGATGTAGAGCTCGCCCTCCCCGGTCAGCGACCACGGGAAGCTCGACAGGAGAAAGGCGGGAATGACGTAGGCGGGATGCCAGGGCCGGGCCTCGCGCAGCGGCCGCCCCAGCGCCCGGCACAGCAGCAGCAACGCGGCGGCGGCCGAGGCGGAGCGCAGCGCCATCATCGTCACCGGCGGGATGGTGTCTTCGGCCAGCTCAATGCATGAATAGCCCAGCGCCCAGAGCGCGCTGAACGCCACCAGCATCCCCGCATCCGCCAGGCGACGGCGGCTCACGGCAAGGTCGCCTTCCGGGGGTGGCAATGGGCCCGCATGGGCGCCATCCTAGAAGCAATCCCGCCGATGGCAACGGCCCATCCCGCCGGCGCTCAACCCGCGGGCGGCCAACGGCGGTTCACCCAGTCCACCAGCCGGGGCAGGCGGTCGTACTGGTGCACGATGGCGACGGGTTCGCCGTCGCGGCCGAGGACTCCGGATTCCGGATCGAGCCGCAGGTCTTCATCCGGGACGCAGGAGAGGTTGGCGATGACGGGACCGCCGACCGGCTCGAACGTAGCCAAACCGGCGTGCCGCCGCCGCAAAAGCCGGTTGTGCAGGCCCTGGTCAATGCCGACTTGGCCGCCGATGTCGGCAAAGCACTGGCGGATCTCCTCCTCCATGCCTTCCAGGTAGGTGAGGGCCTCGGCCCGGCAGCCCAGCACCACGCCGGAGCAGACGATGGGCAGGGAAAGCAGCGGCTCCAGCTCCTCGGGACTGTAGGATGTCGTGATCCACTCCCGGTTGCTGGGCTCCTCGTGATAGCTGATGTTCTCCAGCCCGCAGAGCAGACCCGCTGCATTGCCCTCCCAGGGATTGCGCTGGAAGCAGACGTCCCGTGCGTCGCTAAGCAGCACGCGCTCGGCGCCGGGGTAGGCGTCGCGGAGCTGCTCCCGGTACCATAGAAACCGGGCCACGCAGATGTGCAGGGTGGCGGTCAGGTTGGGCGGCAGAGCGCCTTCCGGCGGCAAGGGACGGCGGCTGGCGCGGGCCCGCATCTGGCGGGCCAGGCTGCGGTAGCTGAATTTAAACGGCCCCAGCCGCCACTCCCGCCGCGTAGTGTAGAAGTCCCGCCAACCTTCGTCCGGGACCAGCGCCACTTCGGTGCGGGGGTGGAAGGCGCGCAGCGCGGACCGCCGCGCGCGCAGGGCTCGCCCGCCCAAAACCACCGGGACGGCCTCGGGCGCCACCTGGTGCAAGCTGGTCAGAAAAATCCGGAGCTGCTCGGGGCCGTAGCCCAGTCCGGCCGTCAGTACGAGGTCCATGCCAGCGTGCCCGACTCCCTAGCCCTTGACGGCGCCGGCCGAAAGCCCCTTGACGAAGAGTTTCATGGCGAAGAGGAAGATGAGCAGCAAGGGGATCGAGGAGATGGCAAAGCCCGCCATCATCGGCCCGTATTGCTTGACGTATTCGCCGTCGAGCCGGAACAGGTTGACCGGAATGGTGAAGAGGACCTCGTCGCGCAGCAGCAGCAGCGGCAGCATCACCTGATTCCACGAGGCCAGGAAGTCCATGATGCAGATCACCGAGATAATGCCGCCGGAGAGCGGCAGAATGATGTGGCGGATCTGGTGGAAATGGCCCGCCCCGTCCATCTGCGCGCTTTCGAAAAGCTCCTTCGGAATGTCCTCGATAAAGTTGCGCAGGATAAAGACACCGGTGACCTGCCCGGCCACCGAGGCCATCAGCACCAGCGCCAGGATGTTGTTGACCAAGCCCATGTTCTTAAGCAGCACAAAGAGCGTCACCAGCGAGGCCACCGTCCCGGGCAGGAACATGGTGGTGATGATCGCGTAGAAGATAAAGGTGCGCCCGGGGAAGCGGTAGCGCGCGATCGCGTAACTGCTCATCAGCACGATGACCAGCGTGACCATGGTGCCGGTGGTGGAAACGAAAATGGAATTCAGGATGGAGCCGCCCACCAAGTCCCAGGCCTCGATCCAGTTGTGCCACTGCCAGTCGGCGGGGTTATCGAAGGTCCAGGGGTTGTTGATGTACTGCTCGTTGGTCTTGAAGCTGACCACCACCATGATGTAGAGCGGCACCAGCGCGAAAAAGAGCACGAAGAGGATGTAGCCGTGCTTGAGCGACTCCCAAAGGGTTTTCTGTTTCTGGTGATCCATGGCGGGTTACTTGTCGACCTTGATGTAGCGCTGGTACACGATGGTGAGCGTGAGGATGACGACGAACAACACCATGCCCAGGGCGCAGGCGTAGCCGAACTTGCCCTCCGAGAAGGCGCTGCTGAACATGTAGAGGCCCGGCACCATCCCCCGGTTGCCCGGACCGCCGGACGGGCCCAGCAGGATGTAGTAAATCTCGTAGGCCGTCAGCGTGTTGATCGTCATGAAGATGAGGTTGATGCGCACCTGGGTGAGGATGAGCGGCAGCTCGATGTGCCAGATCATCCCCAGCGGGCTGACGCCGTCCAGTTCGGCCGCCTCGTAGACGTCGTTGGAAATGTTCTGCAGCCCGGAGAGGTAAATGAGGACGCCCACCGTCCCGACCCAGGGGAAGCCCCACAGAATCAGCGCGGGGATGATGAGGTCCTTGCTGCCCAGCCAGGCGGGCGTGCCGTAGTTGAACTGGTTGGTCGGCTCCGTCCAGATGGCGCCGAAGGCAACCAGCAGGCAGCCCACCACGATGCTGCCCAGGCCCACATTGCGCAGGCGCGGCGAGCTCAGCACCCACTCGCTGCGGCCGTGGATGATCCAGTAGGCGCCCAGCGCGATGGCCACCACCACCGGCAGCCGCCAGAGTTCGCCCCAGAAGACCGCCGTGCCCGCAATGAGCAAAAAGGGCCAGGAAATCCAGCGGTCGCCCAACTGCCAGGCCAGGCCCACCGCCAGGGCCACCACAATCCCGGCCGCGGTCAGGCCGCCGGGAAAGCTGCCGGCCAGCGGCGTCATGAAGGTGATCGCCGGCATGGTGGCCAGCGCGGTAATGAACCCGAAGGCGGGCAGGCGGTTGGACCCGTGGTCCCGCCAGAAGCTGGCCGCCACTAGCAAGAAGCCGAGGAAGACGAGCCCGCCCATGCCGCCAAACACTGGGTTGACGAAGTAGACCAAAACAGGATCGAGCGACTGGGCGATGGCGGGCATGACCGAGTCCATCCCCCGCAGCAGGGACATCAGCCCGGTCGCGTTGAGGAAGCTGTTGAGCAGGCCGGTGTCCGGCTCGTAAAAGCTCTTCCAGATCAGCAGCCAGACCATCGCCGGGATGATCATCGGCACGACGAACATCACCTGGTAGAAGTAGCGCCAGCGGTTGCTCGTGAGCCGGTGCAGCGCGATGGCGGCAAAGATGCCCGGCCAAAGCTTAAAGAGGTTGGCCACAAAGAGGATGAAGACCAACTGGAAGGAACTCCAGAAGAGCGGATCGGAGAAGGCGATGACAAAGTTCTGCAGGAAGGTGAACTCCTGCACGGCCGGGGGATTCCAGCGGAACATCGACATGCGCACCACGTCGAACTTGGGGTAGTAGCTAAAGACCCCGAGCGAGATGATCGTCGGCAGCACCAGCAGGTAGAGCACCATCCAGAGGCTCAGGCGCCGCGTGATCGTGTCGTACCAGTGGCTCATCGGGGAGGACGACGGGCCGCCGCTCAGGCTGGGGGTGGATTCGGGCGTGCTGGTCATCGGTCGGGAAAGGGCTCTCCGGGATGGCGATCCTCCCAGAACTTGCGGAAGTAATAGCCCTCGTCGTTGTTGATCACGTCAAAGAGCCGGAAGGTGCGCCGCGTTTCGGCGGTCTTGTCGTCGAGCAGGTACTGGCGCACCGCCTCCACGTTGAGGCTCTGGTCGAGCGGCAGGGTGCGGTCGGCGCGCTTGCGCCAGGTCTCGTACCACTGGCGGCGGGTGCCCAACACCGGATCGTTGATGGCCGTCTCGGAACGCTCCGCGAAGGTGTCGAAGTCAATCTCGCCGGTCAGCACCAGCTTCGTGCTGCCTTCGATCACGTTTCTGATCTGGGGAATGGTGTTGGCACCACGGACCACGTTGACGCTATCCGCTGGCGGGTAGCCCTCGGCCTGGGGCAGGAAGGGCACCATTTCCGGGCTGGGGTCGGCGCCCACCACCACGGAAGCCCAGCCGGTGCGCTGGTTCATTTCCTCGTTGATCGTAAAACTGGTGACGAAGCGCAGGAAGTCGATGCACCACTCCGGGTGCGGGCTGGCCTTGTTGATCGTCATCGGCACGCCGGCGTTGAACTCGGCCTCCGACCCGGTAAAGCGGAAGTAATTGGCCCAGCGCTCGTCCTCGGCCGGCACCGGAGGGCGCACCACCTCGATCTCAAAGCGCCCTTCCTCGGAGCGCTTGGCCACCGAACGGAAGATGCTGGAGGCGTCCCAGCCGCCGGTGGAAACCATCATCGCGTTGCCGGTCACAAAGCGGCGCTGGGCCTGCTCGCGGTCCAGCCCGAGGAAGCCGGGGGGGTAGTAGCGGGTAAACTGCCCCATCAGTTCATAGGCCTCTCTCACTTCGGTCGAGTCCATTGTCCAGACGCCGTCGTGGAAGGCGGCCAGGGACTCGAGCCCGTCCACGCGCAGGTTCCGGTCCAGGTCCACGCGGTCGGCCCAGTCGTTGAGAAAGAGGGCCGCGTAGGTGTAGAGCCCGGGGGTGTTGGCGCTGTAGCTGCTGCCGGAGACCGGCACGAGCGCGTCGTTGCCGTTTTCCTCGGCCAATTCCAGGACGGCCTCGCAGAGCAAAAGAAACTGGCCCAGGCTCTGGGGCACCTCGCCCGTCTCCAGCCAGGCGCGCAGCCCGGGCGTGTCCGGCAGAAAGCCTTTGGAGTCTTCGTCGCCCGGCTCCCGCAGCATCGCGGTGAGCCACTCTGGCCGGGGCTCCTCGGCAAAGGCACGGCGCAGCACGTCCTTGGCCTCACTTACTAGCGTCATGTTAAAGAAAAAGCGCTGGCCGCCCCAGGTGCTCACGGGCACGGCGTAAAAGTCGTTCAGCTCGCCGTCGTAGCCGCCCTTCATGCCGTCGATGAAGGTCTCCATCCAGGGCGAGTCGGCCAGGAAGTCGGCCAGCTCCGGCGCCATGTCCTCGGGCAAAAACTCGCGGGCGTTGTACTTGTTGGGCAGGCTGATTTCGCCCGAAAGCGGGGTAAAGAAACGCGCAATGGCACTGCCCTTGATCAGCTGCCAGTTGTTGTCGCGCACGGCGATGTCCGGCGCGGTGCCCGCGATCAGGTGCACGTTGAGGAACTGGAGGTAAACGCGCTGGGGGATGCCCTGCTGCTCGACGAAAACGTTCGCTTTCTTGACGTGCGGCAGCTCGTTGTACTTGTCGATTGCCCACTGCAGGCCCTCGCGGTAGCCGGGCTCCAACTGCCAGTGCGCGATCCGGATCGTCTTGCGCGCCTCGCCTTCCTCGTTGGGCTGGTGCGTGACAAAGAGGGCGCCGAAATGCCAGATGCTGGCCAGGTACATCAGCGCCAGCACGCCCAGGGCAAGGAGGTTGGTGCTCAGCTTCACGCGCCCTCCTCCTGGCCGGAGGCCTCCGTCGGCGCCGCATCCGCCGAACCGCCCCGGTTCATAAAGTCCAGAAAGGTGGCGCGCCGGGGGATTTCGATGTCCCAGTCCGGGTGCTTCTTCTGAAGCCGTTCCAGCTCGAGCCGGGCCAGGGTGCCGTGGGCGCTGCGGGGAGTGTCGCGCAGCGTCGCCTGGCAGTAGCGCACCAGCCGCCGGTCGTCACCGGTCTGCTTGGCCAGCCGCACCATAATCCAGAGGTAATTGTCCGCCTTGGAAGGCACCGCAAAGCCGAGCGCCTTGGCCTCGTCGTAGGCATCGAGCGCGGCCGCCGGGTCGTTGCGCACCATGTCTTCGGCCATGGCAATGAACTGCCACATGACCGCGTTCTGGGCGTTGTCCGGGTACTCCTCCAGGTAGCCGCGCACCAGGGCGATGCCAGCCTCGACCTCTTCCGGCCGGGTAAACTCCTTGACCAGCGAGTTGCCCAGGCGCAGCACGGCCTCGTTGGCCAGGCCGGGCGCCGGCCGCTCCTCGATCACGGCGCGGTAATAGTCCCGGCCCTTTTCCAAGTCCACTTCGTCGCCCGGGAAGTCGCTGATCTCGAAAATGCGGCCCAGTTCAATCTGGGTCATGCCCCGGATGACGGGGTCGTCGCCCTCGGCCAGGAGAAGCTCGTACAGTTCCACCGACTGGAGCACGTACTCCCCGCGCACCGGCTGGTAGTAGCGCAGCGACGAGGCCAGGGCAAAGGTGGCCTTCTGCCACTCCCGGCTGCCCACCGGCAGGGCGGCGGGCACCGGCTGCAGCAGGGTCAGCGCCTTGCCGTAATCGAAGATGGCGATGGCTTCCAAGCCTTGGTCGAGCTGCTTTTTGGCCTGCTCTTCGCTCAGTTCCATCGTGGCCGAACCACAACCGGCCAGCGAGGCCAGCAGCGCTGCGCCGATCAAATTGCGAAGACTTTCCATGCTTAACTTTTTGACGTCATGAGTGCGGAAAGGTTGTGATCATGCCGCAAGCGCTGGTCTCTGGCTAGTCCGAAAAAGCGGAAAAACTACGATTTTACCGCGCCGAAAAACCGCCCACACCCCTCCCCGGCGCACGCATCCGGGGCTGACAAGCCGCCCGCCGCCCCATATAGATGAAGGCATGCCCGGGGAGGAGTTCCAGTACCTCGAATACCTGCTGATCTTTGCCCTTTTCGGCCTGGTCAGCGGCTATGCCTCGGGGCTGTTCGGGATCGGCGGCGGCATCCTGCGCATCCCCATTTTCGTCCTGATCTTTCCCGCCTTCGGCATCCACGGCGACGTCGAAATGCCGGTGGCGGCGGCGACCTCGCTCGCCCTGGCGGTACCGGCCGGCTACCTGGCGCTGCGCAAGCAAATGAAGCTGGGCAACTTCGACCCCGCCTATTTTCGCTCCTGGGCGATCGGGCTGACCGTCGGCGTGCTCATCGGCATCACGGCCGGGCCCTACGTCAGCAGCTTCGCGCTCAAGATTTGCTTCCTCGTCTTTCTGCTGGCGATGGCGGTCTACTTTGGCCTAGTGCCCGATCACGTCGTCGTCTGCCGCCAGCCCCCGACCGGCCTGCCGCAGATTCTCCTCAGCGGTAGCATCGGCGCCTACGTGGTCATGATCGGCGTGGCCGGCGGTGCCGCCGCCACCCCGGTGATGAAGGCGTGTTCCCTGCCGCTCACGCGCGCCCTCGCCATCGGCTCCGGGACCAGCATGATCGTTTCCGCCCTTGGGACGGCCGGCGGAATCTGGAACGGCTGGGGTGTACCCGGCCGGCCCGACTGGTGCCTGGGCTTCATCGACGGGATCATCTTTTTGGCCATGTTCCCGGGCATCTACCTGGCCACCCCCTGGGGCGTGGCCACCGGCCACCGCCTGGACAAGCAGTGGCTCAAGCGCATCTACGCGGTCTTCCTGCTGGCGATCTCCGTCGTGATGGTCGCCCACCTCCTGGCCAGCGGGTAAGGCGGGACCAACGTTGGCTGCAGAACTTGGTTCACGCCAAGCCAGCGGAGGGCGGAGCTCCCGCTCCGCTGCGATTCCGCCTCGGCCAAACGTTTCCGCCGCCGGGACGTCGGCGGCTACCGGCCCACGCCAAGCCAAGCCGAACTGTGCGCCGCCCAGCCAGGCCGGTTCAAGCCAAGCCGACGGAGGGCGGAGCTCCTGCTCCGCCGCGCTACCCGTCCAGCTGGCAAAGGCGGGCAAGGGACTGCCCAACCGACCACGCTTCGCGACCAGCGAAAACTACCACCCTCTACTCCGCCGCCGGGACGTCGGCGGCTACCGGCCCACGCCAAGCCAAGCCGAACTGTGCGCCGCCCAGCCAGGCCGGTTCAAGCCAAGCCGACGGAGGGCGGAGCTCCCGCTCCGCCGCGATTCAGCCTCGCCCAAATGTTTCCGCCGCCGAGACGTCGGCGGCTACCGGCCCACGCCAAGCCAAGCCGAACTACCTTCCCAAATCAACCGGCCAGCTTGGTCTCGTAGGGTTGGGCGCCAAGGGTGACCGTCTTCCCGTAGACGTCGACCTTAACGGACGGGCCTTCCAGCTTGGTAAAGACCGCTTTGCCGTGGTCCACCTTCACTTCGATCAGCGCGTCGCGGTAGAGCACGCGGAAGGAAAACGCCTTCCATTTCCGGGGGATGTTGGGCTTGAAGGAAAGGCGCACGCCGTCCGAGCGCATGCCGCCGAAACCGTACACCAGGCTCATCCAGGCGGCGGCCATCGAGGTCATGTGCAGGCCCTCGCGAGTGTTGCCGTTGAAGTCGTCGAGGTCGAGGCGGCTGGCGTAGCGCACGTAATCAAAGGCGATCTGCTCCTTGCCAAGCTCGGCGGCGAGGATGGAGTGCACGCCGGGCGACAGCGAGGACTCGTGCGCGCAAAGCGGCTCGTAGTACTCGTAGTTGATCTTCTTTTCCGCCAGCGAGTAGTCGTGGCTGAAGAAGAAATGCAGCAGGAGCACGTCGGGCTGCTTGATCCAGTTGTAGCGCGAACGCATGACGTAAGGATTCTTCTTGCAGACGGGCAGGCGCGAATCCGGCAACTTGTCGAGGTCGACCGGCGGCAGGTCAAAGAAGCCGTCGTGCTGTTCGATCAGCCCGGTTTTCTCGTCGCGCTGCAGGCGCATTTTGGCGGCCATCTTTTTGAGCTTGGCCTGCTCCTTCGCGTCGGTCTTCAGCCGCTTGGCCAGCGCGGCGTAGCGCTTGGGATCCTTCTTTTGCAGGCGCTTGAGCGCGTCGAGCGTCCACTCGAAGGTCTTCTTTACGATGGTGTTGGTGTAGGCGTTGTTGTGGACCATCATGTGGAATTCGTCCGCGCCCATCACGCCCCAGAGGCCGAACTCGCCCGTCTTGGGGCTGAACTCGCCGTGGCTGGCGTAGAAGCGGCTGACTTCGAGCAGCATCTCCACCCCGTACTGGAAGAGGAATTCCTCGTCGCCGGAGACCCGCACGTAATGCCAGAGCCCGTAGGCGACGGCGGCCGGCACGTGGATCTCGATGTCGCCGTGATTCCAGACGACGCAGGCCTCGGTGCCGTCGATCGTGGTCATCGGGTAGCGGGCGCCCTCGCAACCCATCTGGCGGGCGCGCTCCCGGGCCTGCGGCAGGCGGTGGAAGCGGTAGCGGATCAAATTCCGCGCCGCTTCAGGGTCGGTAAAGATGTAAAACGGCAGGCAGTAGGTCTCGGTGTCCCAGAAGGTGAGCCCGCCGTAGACCTCGCCGGTGAGACCCTTGGCGCCGATGTTGAGCTGCGGGTCCACGCCGTGGTAGGTGGCGTGCATCTGGAACATGCAGTAGCGGGTGCCCTGCTCGTTGGCGGGGTCGCCCTCGATCGAGAGGTCGAACTTTTTCCAGAAAGCGTCCCAGTAAGCGAGGTTGTCGCGCAGCGCCGCGTCGAAGGTGGTGCAGAGGATCCGGCCCGCCTTGGTCAGGCCGCTCTTCCAGAACTGGGCCGGCGTCACGCCGCGGCGCAGCTCGGATAGGTTGGCCACGAGCTTATCCACCCGCAGCGTCTCGCCCCGCGTGGCTTTGAATTCCAGTACCTGGCCGGTGAGCTTCGGGTTGGCGCGGTCAACCAACGCGGCCGCTTTGCTCGGCTTAACGGACGAATCGTAGCGGAAGGCGGAAAGGATCTTCTGCCCGCTGGCGAGCGTCTCGCCCAGGATGGCGGTGAGCTGGCCCTGCTTGCCCTTCCTCGGGGCGTTCCAATAGCAAGTGTCCTCGCTCTCATGCAACGGCGAAAAGTCCAGGCCGACTATCAGCTTGACCGCGCCGGAAAAATTCAGCGGCGTGAGCTCGATGCGCTGGGCGCCCAGGCTGGCGGTCTTCATCCCCAGATAGCGCTGGAAGCTCACCTTCAGCTCCCGGCCCTTTTTCGTTTTCCAGACAAACGAGCGGCTCATCACGCCGGTGCGGAAATCCAGCGAGCGCCGGAACTGGCTGAACTTGACCTTGGCCAGGTCCAGCTCCTCGCCGCCCACCGACAGGCGCGTGTAGAGCCAGTTGACCGAGTTGACCATGAAGTGCGTGCGCTCCGGGCTGCCCCGCAGAAGAAGCGGATACTTGATCGGCATCTCGTCGAACACGCCGTTGAAGTAACTGCCCACCAGCGTGTCGCCGCTGTAGCCCTCCTCGAAAAAGCCCCGGATGCCCATGAATTCGTTGGCCAGGGAGAAGATGGACTCCGACACGCGGGAGCGCTTGGGATGATAGCCGGATTCGGTGACCGACCACGGTTCGACCTTGAGGTAGCGGGTGGATTTAGTTTCGGACAAAACAGCCTTTCTGTGAGGGGAAAGCCCCAAGTTGGCACCGGGGCGGGGAACTGCAAACGCTAACCAACCGCCCCCGGGCGAACAACGGCAAGCGCTGGCCTGGATGGCACATTCCGTTATCCCTTTACGCCGGAGCCGCAAGAACGCGTGCAAGCGCCGCCGCCCTTTGCTATCACGCCCCTCCACCCCCGATCCCAATATGAGCAAACTCGAAGCCGTGATCTTTGACCTCGATGGCGTCATCGTCTCCACCGACCACTACCACTACCTGGGCTGGAAGCGCATCGCCGACGAAGAGGGCATCCCCTTTGACGAAAAGAAGAACGACCGCCTGCGCGGCGTCAGCCGGATGGAGAGCCTGGAAATCCTCCTCGAGCCCGCCACCCGCACCTACTCCGAGGCCGAGAAAACCGAACTGGCCACGCGCAAGAACGACGTCTACCGCGACCTGCTGCGCCAGCTCAAACCCGGCGACACCCTGCCCGGCGCGATCGAACTCTGCGACGCGCTCCGCGCCGCCGAGGTCAAGCTGGCCATCGGCTCAAGCAGCCGCAACAGCCCCGCCATCCTCGAGTACCTGGGCCTGGACGGCTACTTCCACGCCACCGCCGACGGCAACGACATCCGCAACTCCAAGCCGGACCCGGAAGTCTTCCTGCTCGCGGCCGAGCGCCTTGGCGTCGCCCCCGCCGCCGCCCTGGTGGTGGAGGACGCCGAGGCCGGCGTCAGCGCGGCCGTCAACGGCGGGTTCAAGTGCCTGGCCGTCGGCGCCGCCGCCGGTGACGAACGCGCCCATCTCAGCGCGCCCGACCTCGCCCAACTCACCGCGCGGGATTTGCAGCGGCTCTACGACTAAGGCCTTGAAGTAAAGCCTTGAGTTTACGCGGAAGCCTTCGGGGAATCAGCGTTGATTCGCCCGCTCATGGTTGACCA
>JBCDLL010000075.1:0-15481 GCA_038745425.1 Verrucomicrobiota bacterium
AAGAGGTGCTCGCCGCGCCGGTAGGTGGTGCCGTCGACGGTGACCTCGCCCTGGGCGATGAGGTGAAACTGGAAGCTGGCGCCATCGCTGATCCAGCTGCGGACCTCGTCGTGGAAGATGAAGGTCTGGTAGATGCTGAAGCAGGGGCACTCCAGGATGCGCTCGCCGTGCGGCTGAGCAAAGGCGGGCTCGGGGTCGTCGAAGTCAATCGAGGCCAGGCTTTTCTCGATGTGGAGTTCGCGGGGCTGGCCTTGGTCGTCTAGGCGGCTCCAGTCGTCCACGCGGTAGGTGGTGTCGGAATTTTGCTGCACTTCAAAGATGAGGTTGCCCGCGCCGATGGCGTGGAGTCGGCCGCTGGGCAGGAACATGACGTCGCCGGGCCGGGTCTTGGCCTCGTAGAGCAGGCCGGCCAGCTCGGGGGTGCCGATGGCCGCTTCGAAGTCCGCACGGGTGACGCCCTTCTTGAGGCCAACGTAGATGCTGGCGTCGTCCTCGGTGCCGAGGAAGTACCAGAGCTCGGTCTTCGGTTCACCGCCCAGCTCGGCCGCCTTCTCGGGCGGCGGGTGCACCTGCACGCTTAGCTTGTCGCGGCAGTCCAGCAGCTTGAGCAGGATGGGAAAGCGCGGGAGGTGCGGCGCGCGGCGGCCGAAGATGGCCTCGCGGTCCGGGTGCTGCCAGAGGGCGTGGAGGTCGGCGCAGTCCAGGTGGGGTTCGACCAGGCGGCTACAGTCGTCCTCGCGGTCGACCAGCTCCCAGCTTTCGCCAATCTTCTTGCCGGCGGGCAGCTCGCGGCCGTACTCGGTCGCCAGCGTGTCGCCACCCCAGATTTTTTCGTGGTAAATGGGCTCGAATCGGAGGAATGCCATCGCGCCCCTAAGCTAGAGAGCAAGTCCGCCCACCGGCAAGGGTGAATGCCACCGGGCCCGGCATTCGCCTTCATTCCGGCTCAGCCGCCGTCGCGCTCGTTCAAACCGGAGGTCTCCAGGGCGCGCACGTCGTTCTGGCGGCCGAAGGCGAGCATGAACCCCATGCCAATGAGCGCGCTCAAGATGCCGGCGACAATTGGCAGGTAGTAGCTGATTCCCATGAGCAAGCCGCCGCTAAAGGAAATGATGGCGCAGCCAGAGGTGAACATCGCCACGGTGATGCCCATCACCCAACCCTGCTCGTCGGGCCCAACGCTCTCGGAGTAAAGCGCCAGCATCGTCGGGTACATGATCGAGAGCAACGCGATGGGCGGAAACACCAGCACATAGGAGAGGTCCGCCACGGGGTTGAGGAGAAAGGCCAGCTCCGTCACGGCCACCAGCGCGGCGCCTCCGGCCACCAGCCGGATCTTCCCCAGCCGCGCGATGAGCGGCGCCACCACCAGGCCACCCGTGCACATCGCCACGCCCAGCACCACCAGCACAATGCTGTTGTGGAAGGTGGAGAAATCAAACCGCTGCGTCAGGTAGTTCGCCACGTAGATAAAAAGGAAGTTCTGGCCCATCTGGACGAAGAAAAAGACCAGCGAAATCTTGACCACGGTCGGCCGATGGCGCAGCCGCAACAGGTTGGTCACCACGTCCACCAGCGAGACGGCGATCTTGGAGCTGGCGGGGCGCGGTTCGCGGAAGGCGACCTCCACCAGCAGCCAGGTCAGCAGCACCAACCCGGCGGCAAAGGCGAAGGGCAGCCAAAGGCTGGCGTAAGGGCCCAGCACCTCCGGCGAACCGAACAGCCCGGCCAGTAGCGGCCCGCCGACCAAGCCCACCGAGACACCCACCATGAAGAGGCCCAGGTTACGCGAGCGCTCGTCGTCGGAACGGCTAATGTCGACGAACGCCGCCTGCGCGATGGGCTGGTTGCCCGCCGTAAATCCCGCGATGGCCCGGCTGAGCAGCAGCACCCAATAGTCTTTGGTGAGAATACCCACGATGGTGAGAACGTAGCCGATGAACGCGCCACCCAGGCAAATGGTGATGCCCTTCTTGCGCCCGATGAAGTCCGAGAGCCGCGAGATGTAAGCCGCGCCAAAGAACCAAAACAGGTAAAAGACGGCCAAAAGCACCCCGTACGAGAATTGGCGCGCACCGCCGCTCACCTCGGCGGAATAGAAGCCACTGGCGGGATCGTTAATCAACTCGTTAAAGAGCGGAAACATCATGCCCTGGCAGCACATATCCACCGCCACCACCATGATCAACGCCAACCGCCGCAGAAGCATGCCGCCGATCCTGGCGCCCCCGCGGGCCCGAAGCGAGACCTAACCGATCGGGCGCTCAGTCCCCACGTTGGTCGACCGCCACCACCAGAATGACCGGGAGCCGCAACACCATGCGCGGAATCCTGCCCGCGCCGCCGCCGACAGACGAGGTTCAACTCTTCCGGCGGCCGGGAATCCGGTTGCCCCCGGCGCCCAATCTCATATGCTGCGTTTGTCATGAACCTGAAAGTCATCGTCGCCGTCATCCTCATCGTTCTGGGAGTCCTGGGCCTCGTCTATAAGGGCTTCAACTACAAGTCGAACGAGACCGTCCTGGACCTGGGCCCGATCAAAGCCACCGCCGAAGTTGAGAAAACCGCCGACATCCCCGCCTGGGCTTCGGTTGCGGTGATCGCGCTCGGCGCGGGCATTCTTGTCTTTGCCCGGCGGTGAACGCGATGCCGACGTCCTGGAAGCGACGGCTGCGTCTGGCCGGAATCGGGCTGATTTTGGCAGCGCTCTGCCTGTCGCTGCTGGCGTTGTGGTCAATCCGGCAAAACAACCAATCCGCCGCTGACCCCACCCCCGAAAAAGAAACGTCGCCCGTTGACAGCGGTGCAACCGTCCTCGACCCCCAAGAGGGCAGAGAAAGCGATATCTTAATTATGGTGGAAGATGAAGGTAGCGTCAGCACGCTGACGGTAACCGTTGTCAACTGGCCGCTTATCGTCCTTTTCGGTCTGGGGGGCGGTCTCATCCTTCTTTCTTTAATCCGAAAATCAATATGACGGATTCCATCCGCCTCCACCGCCTTCTGTTCTGGTCCGGTCTGGCTCTGTTAACCATCGGCGTGCTCGGTGGCATTCTGCTGGCCGCGCCCGAGCCGGCGCCGGAAACGCCTGCCACCAACGCGGCGGAAACGGTCACGCCAGTGGAGCCGGCCGAGGTCGCAGAAACGATGACTTACGAAACCGCAGAGGGCTTGGTCGTGGTAAAAACCAGGCCAAGCGAAACGACCACCGCAACGTTCGTCTACTACCCGCCGCTCTGGACTTGGCTGTGCGTCCTGGCTGGCGGAATTCTGCTGCAAGTCCACGTCCTGCTGCGCCTGCGCCGCTAGCCGTCTTGGATTTGCTACCGGCATAAGGCCACGCCAAACAAGCGGAGGGCGGAGCTCCTGCTCCGCCGCGGAGACCGGACGGGCCGCTTGGTCGAGCGGAAGCTCGACTCTCCCTATGGTACGGCGATCCCAGTCGGCTGCGCGCGGCGGCTACCGGTTGTGGCGAAGCCAAGCCGACGGAGGGCGGAGCTTCTGCTCCGCCGCGGAGACCGGACGGGACGCGTGGTCGAGCGGAAGCTCGACCCTCCGTATGGTACGGCGATCCCAGTCGGCTGCGCGCGGCGGCTACCGGTTGTGGCGAAGCCAAGCCGACGGAGGGCGGAGCTCTTGCTCCGCCGCGGTAGCTCGTTGAGCCAAAATCAGAATCGGGCGTTCCACTTTCCCCGGCACCCACACCATCTGTTCTGGCGGCTCGGCACCATCATCCCCGGTAGGCAAAAAAACGCCGCCCGGGGGAGGGGCGGCGTTTTGCTAGGAGAACAAGAGATGGTGAGGAAGAAATCCTTACTTGTAAGTCATCAGGATGTCGCGGATTTCGCGGCACGTCCGGGTGGCGTCGAGGGTCAGGCCCGCGCCGAAGTTGGTGCTGGCGTTGTAGACGTTGCCGACGATGGCGCCGGGCATCTGGCCGCTGCCACTGCCGGTGCCGTCCGGGCTTTCCTGCACGCCGGTGTCAAAGCTCAAAATGTACTCGGTCTTGGACTTGGTCAGATCGTAGACGTAAACGCGAGTCTGAAGCTTGGTCTCGCCCGCGCCAAAACCAATCGCGGTGCGCAGAAAGCGGCTGCCCTGGTAAACGGTGATAAAGTCGCCGGAGACCATCCAGCCCTCGTTGGGCTGATCGTCCTTCCACTTGGCCTTGGTCGGAGCAATCTTCATCAAGCGCTCGATAAGCTCCTCTTGGAAACGGGATTGGAAGCGTTCCTTGAACCGTTTGAGCTCGGAGCCATAGCGGTCGTTGCCCACCAGCCATTTGCCGGTTTCGATGTCGAAGGGAGCCACGATGATGACGCGGGGATCGGGACTGAGCTGCGCGACGGAGCTCTTGTTGGGAGCGGTGTTAATGGTCCCGCAGCCAGCCAGTGCCAGCAGCAGGCTGGCGCAGAGGGCGGTGCCAGGCCATTTTGGGAGTGCAGCCAGTGCCAATTTCATAATATCAACGGTTTAGCGCGGAAAAGCCCGGGAAGGCAAGAGAATTTACATATCTTAACGGAAAATCTTGTCTTGGCGGCTCACGGTTCTGCCCTCAAAGTGCACAATCAATGCCAGCGCCGGATTTGACACTCCTGGGCTTTCTCTTTGCCAGCCTTTGGTCTCCGCCCCCTGCTCCGGACGCCGAACTGGTCCGCGCCATCAACGGTTCCCACGCTCCCTGGGCGGACGTGGCCCTGGCCGTGGTCAGCAGCCAGAAACTACTCATCGGCCCGGCGGCTCTGGCGGCTCTGATGGCCTTCTGGCTGGGCTCGTTCCGTGTCCGCAGCTTTCTCGTGTTGTCGCTCGTTTGTGTCGTCATAACCGACATCGCTGTTGTGCGGGTGACGAAGGAGCTGGCTGGCCGGCCCCGTCCCTACCAAGCCCTGGAGGGCACGCGGCTCGTCACCCTCAGCGGCGTCGAGATCACCGAGGCGGACGACCTGCAAACCCGCGGCGTGTCCTTCTTCAGCGGGCACACCTTCGACAACGCCGTCGTGGCCACCATCGCGGCGGTATTCTTCGGCTCCCGCAGCTGGCTAACCTGGGTGGCCTGGGCTTGGGTAGCTTTGATGGGCTATTCGCGCATCTACCTGGGCATGCACTACCCCAGCGACGTCCTGGCCGGGGCGGCCTCGGCGGTGGTCAGCGCGCTACTCTTTCTGCTCTTGGCCCAACGGCTCTGGGCGCGGTATGCTCCGCGCCTCGCCCCGCAACTGGCCGCCGCCCATCCGGAGCTGGTTTGGCGGAAACGACCCCAGCGTGTCGCTGAATATGAAGACGATTTCCCCGATCGGATCTATCTAACTTTTCCTCCAAAACAGAACCTTCAGGTAGCCATAGAGAAAAGCGACGTTATTGACGAGCTGATGAAGAATCAGAAAATTGGTTATTGTTACGGTACATTCAGCGACTACGACGATAGCGTTGAGTACATACTCCTTCATGTTGATTTGCAGAAACTGGACGGAGATTCATTTTGCCGCTCTCTGATCGATCAAGGCCTTGTACCGGAGAACATTCGGGTAGAGTACGTCACTCACACCACTTGATAGACCATTATGGGAATCGCCCGCACAACCGAAGGCGGTGGCTTTTTTGCCATCCAGTCCCGCGGCTCACGGCCGGACGGCGAGCTCCACTGGTTGTGGATGACGGTTTTCCTGATCACGGGGTTGACGCTCTTCCGGCTGGCCTACTGCGTGTACCTGGACGTACTGCCCGACGAGGCCTACTACTTCCAGTGGTCGCAGCACCTGGACGCCAGCTACTACAGCAAGGGCCCGGGCATCGCCTGGACGATCGCCTTTGGCACTTGGGTCTTTGGGGACAACGTCTTTGGCCTGCGCTGGCTCTCGGTGCTGCTGGCGGCGGGCACGGGCTGGCAGCTCTTTCTGCTGGCGCGGCGCTTTTACGGGGCGCGGGTGGGCTTCTTTACCGTGGCGGTGGCGGCGCTCATCCCCATCTTCGCGGTCGGTTCGGTGCTGATGACAATCGACCCGCTCAGCGTTTTCTTCTGGGTCTGGTCGGCCAACCTCTTTCTCGACGCCACCGAGCACGACACCCCGGCCCGCTGGGCGTTGTTGGGCTTTGCCGTGGGGGCGGGTTTCCTGGCCAAGTACACCGCCGCGCTCCAGCTCGTCTCCTTCCTGTTGTTTATCATCTGGTCGCCGGGGCACCGGCGGCACTGGGTCAACCCACGCGCCTTCTGGGCGGCGGGCGCGTTTGCGTTCTGCACGCTGCCTATCCTGTGGTGGAATGCGGTCAACGGCTGGATCACCGTCACCCACCTGCAGGAGCGCGGGCGCCTGGACGAAAGCGTAGCGCTAAACCTGACCGAGTTCCGCCAGTTCTTTGAACAACAGGCGCTGGTCATCTCCCCCCTGCTGCTGGTGCTGGTGGTCTGGGCGCTGGTCGCGGCGCTGCTGCGCGGGCGCAAGACCGACGCCGAGCGCTACCTGCTGAGCCTCTGGGCGCCGGTGTTTGTGCTCTACGCCGTACTGGCGCTGCGCGACGCCGGTGAAGCCAACTGGCCGGTGCCGAGCTACCTGGGTGCGCTGCCCCTGGCGGTGGCTTACTGGCTGGGCAAGTGCGACCGTCGCCGGGCCTGGCTCTGGCTGGTGCTGCCCGCCGTGCTCGCCGGCTTTCTGATGACCACCGTGCTGCACGAGACGCGCTGGCTGAACCTCCCCCGGGGCAGCGACCCACTCGACCGCGTCCGGGGCTGGGAGAGCTTCGGCGCGTCCGTCGACGAGCTGCGCCGTCGGCACCGGCCCGACCACCTGATGGGCGACCGCTACCAAACCACCGCGTTGCTGCAATGGTACGCCAGCGGCCGGCCCGTCGCCTACATCGTCCCGAGTGGCCGGATCGAAAACCAGTACAGCTTCTGGCCGCAACTGAAAACCCAGCCGGGCGAAACGGTGCTCTTCGTCACCGACCAGACCGACCACGGGCACATCGCCCTCGGCCAGCGCTTCGCCCGGTGGACGAAGGTCGGCAGCTTCACCACCCACGAGTACGGCCGCCAGCTCAAGGACTACGACGTCTACCTCGGCGTGGCGAAATGAGGCGCCGCACCCACGTGGTCGCATGAAGCCACCGCGCAAAATCCTGGGCCTGACCTGGGTCGAAATCCTCGTGATCATTGGACTGCTGGCCGTCCTTCTGCGCGTCGCCTGGTTGCTTTGGGAGGCATTTGGCTGAGAAAACTGCACTGCGAAAGCACTAGCGGCTACCGGGCCGAACGCGACGCGGTCCCGGCAGGATCGACACCCATCGCGGTTTCGCCTACACTACGGTCGTGATGGCCACGCTTTCTCAGAACGAAGATTCCAACCCTCGTCGGTCGCTCTGGCGGGCGCTGGGCGTGCTGGCGGTCCTGATGCTCGCGGGCTGCGCGACCACCGGGACACCGACCGTGGCCGTGACGGAGCGCGAGGCTCTCGGCCCGGATGGCTACGACTGGGACCCCGCCGCCGCGCCCTCCGGGCCGGTGAACGTGGAAGTCGACCTGACCAACCAGATGCTCTACGTCTACCGCGAGGGCATCGAAATCGGCCGGGCGAAAATCAGCAGCGGCAAGCCCGGCCACGATACCCCCACCGGCACCTTCACCATCCTGGAGAAAAAGGCGAGCCACCGCTCCAGCTCGTGGGGCAGCTACGTGCGCGGCGGGCAGGTCATTGGCGACGGCCGCGTCAACCACACCCCGGCGGGCGCCTCCTTCCGCGGCGCCTCCATGCCTTACATGATGCGCCTGACCTGGACGGGGGTAGCCATGCACATTGGCTACGTGCCGGACCGCCCCGCCAGCCACGGCTGCATCCGCCTGCCCTCGGGGTTTGCGCCCCGGCTCTTTAGCGTGGTGCGGGTGGGCACGCCGGTGCGGGTCTACGGCCACCGCCGCGCCGAGGCCGTCAGCACCGGCAGCGTGATCTAGCGCGCGCGGTCCCACCCTTGCTATTTGGGCCAGAACACCTACGCTCCGGGGGATGAAGTTGCGCCATTCCCTTTTGCCGTTGATCCTCCTGCTGGGTGCCTGCAGCACCGAGCGCTCCCCCGCCGCCGACGAAAAGAAGAGCGCCCCTGACGCCGACAAGACCGAGCAGCTGAAGCCGATGAGCGACCAGCAGCTGGCGGACTTCCTCCAAAACGAGTACTTGCCCTACGCGCAAGCCACCATCGGCCAGATGGACAACCTGCCCGACAACGAAAAGGTGCCGGTCGACATCGCCCTGCAGGACCTCATTAAGCAGACCAAAGCCCTCATCAAGAACACCCGCGCCAGTATCGCGAGCGGCGAGGACCAGGATCCAGTCAAGCTCCGGAGGCACCTGATGACCCAAAACCGGGCGCTTATCCGCCTGAAGCAGACTTCCAATCGCGGCATCTTCCAGGGCTACATCTACCTGGGAGAGAAAGACGTGCTGCCGGTGCAGAGTCTCAAGAGCTGGCACAAGATGCAGCACAGCCTCAACCTCAAGCTGGGCAGCAACTACACCCAGCTGATCAAGCTGGCGACAGAGGCTCCGGCCGGTGAGGGCGCGCCGTCATCGCCCTAAAGCAGTGCTGCTAAGAAGTAGCATCGAAACACGAATTTGCTTCCCTCGCCGGCCATAAGTGGGTAAAAAGTGCGTGTTGATGGCTAATTTGCTCCGCGGGGGGCGGGCCTGACGCCGAACCGAGAGCACCACCATGCGCACAATTACGCTTCTTCTGCCGCTTCTGCTGGTCTGGACGACCGCTTCCGCCCAGTCGCTGACGCAGACGTTTGAACCCGGTGAAGACACCACCGACTGGGGCAACGCCGGCTTCTCTTCGCCGCTGACGTCTCCCACTTTCCTCGACGAACCGATTTCGAGTCCGTTTGGCGGCACCACGGCCGGCGGCGGCGAGACCATCCCGCAGAATTACACCCGCCAGTTCCGTAACAACACGGTTGGGCTCGACGTGGAAGACGACGCCTACACCATCGCCCTCTATGTGCAGCTCGACCTGTTCAGCGGCGACGGCTCCAGCGCCCAGTTCCAGATTTTCGACGGTTCCTTCGGCAACAACAACACCGCCAACATCCGGATCGAGCAGGCGGCTTCCACCTTCCAGTGGCAGGCCCGCAACGCGTCCAACGTCTGGCAGGATGTGGGGATTACGATGGAATTTGGCGAGGCCTACTACGTGCAGATGTTCATCGATCCGGTGGGTCTGACCTACGATGTGCTGATCGCCAACGTCAACCCCAACGGCTCGGTCGTCTCCTCGGCCAGCCTCAACGACTTGACCATTAGCGGCCAGGTCATCACCAACGACGCCAACGGCACGCTCTCCTTCTTCAATTTTGCTTCCGGCACGGACAACGTCGGCACGCGGGTGGACAACATCACGATCGTCCAGGGCGTCATTCCCGAGCCCGCCACCGGCTCCCTTCTGTTGCTGACCGGCCTCGGCCTGCTGCGGCGGCGCCGACGCCCCTAGGCCAACCGCCTCTCCCGTCTCGGTTTTCGTAGAAATCGGACCTGATCGACTTGCGCCGGGCGCGAAGTATCCTAGATTTACGCCACGATGATTGAATGGTGGGAGTCGCTTGGGTTTATCGAGCAACTCTTTTATTGCGTGGGGATTGTTGCCACACTGGTGGCCTTCCTTGTTGTCATCCTCACCTTTCTTGGGTCGGACTTCGGGATGGACACCGAAATTGAGTTCGACGCCGAAGCGGAAAACCCCAGCGGGCTTAAGTTTCTTTCCGTTCACACCATCGCCATTTTCCTGGTCGGGCTGGGCTGGGTTGGCGGGAGTGTGATGGGCACGACCGGCTCGGCCTCGCTGGCGTTGCTGGCGGGCGGAGGTGCGGGTTTGGCTGGGGCCGTCTTGATCTTCTACCTGCTTTCCAAGATGCGCAGCTTTGACGAGCGCTTTAACATGGACTTGAGCAATGCCGTCGGCCAGACCGCCAAAGTCTACATCCCCATTCCGGCCAACCGCGGCGGCGAAGGACAGGTGGAGCTAACCTTTCAGGGCCGTTACCGTGTGATGGCGGCCGTCACCAGTTCGGGCGTGCCCCTTGAGGCGCAGACACCGGTTCTCGTCGTCGACCTGGCCGAGGACAATGTGCTGGTGGTACGCCCGCTTGAACAAACCCTGCTTCCAACCAACAGCCAACCCCAACTGCAACCCTAAGGAGTTTTCCCCGCTATGGACTTCGGAACCGTCATCTTTGTCAGCGTGCTCGCAGTCTTCGTGCTCGGGCTTTTCATCTTTTTCGCCTCGCGCTTCCGGCGCTGCCCGTCGGATAAAATCCTGGTCGTTTACGGCAGCATGACCGGCAGCAAGGGGGCCTCGGCGCGCTGCTACCATGGTGGCGCCACCTTTATCGTGCCCGTCATCCAGGACTTCCAGTACCTGGACCTCACCCCCATCCCGATTGACATCGAACTGAAGGGCGCACTCAGCCAACAGAACATCCGTGTGAATACGCCCTCGACCTTCATGGTCGGCATCAGCACGGAGCCGGGCGTGATGGAGAACGCGGCCGAGCGCCTGCTGGGCCTTTCGCTGCAGCAGGTGCGCGACCTGGCGCGGGACATCATCTTTGGCCAGATGCGCGTGGTCATCGCCACGATGCCGATTGAGGAGATCAACAGCGACCGCGACAAGATGGTCAACAACATCTCCACCGGCGTGGAGGTCGAGCTCAAGAAGGTGGGCCTGCGGCTGATCAACGTGAACGTGCAGGACATCACCGACGAGAGCGGCTACATCGACGCGCTGGGCCGCGAGGCCGCCGCCCGCGCCATCAACGACGCCAAGATCAAGGTGGCCGAGCAGGAGCGCGACGGCGACATCGGCGCCGCCAACGCCCAGCGCGACCAGCGCATCTCCGTGGCCGACGCCAACGCCAAGGCCGTTGAGGGCGAAAACGTCTCCAAGATCGAGGTGGCGCAGTCCGAAGCCAGCCGGCGCGAAGCCGAAGCCGAGGCCGAACGCCGCGCCTCCGCCGCCGAAAAGGTAAAGGCCGCCGACGCCCTGCGCGAGGCCTACGCCAGCGAACAGGCCGCCGAAACCGAGCGCGCCAAGAAGGAGCAAGCCACCCAGTACGCCAACGTGGTCGTGCCTGCCGAGATCGAAAAGCAGCGCATCGAGACCCTGGCCGAAGCCGACGCCGAAAAGACCCGCCGGCTCAAAAAGGGCGAGGCCGACGGCATTTACGCCCTGCTCGAAGCCGAGGCCCGCGGTCAAGAGGACATCCTCTCCAAGAAAGCGTCCGGCCTGGAGGACATCGTCAAGGCCGGCGGCGGCGACCCGCACCTGGCCGCCCTGCTCATGGTCACCGAGGAGCTGCCCGAGCTGGTCAAGCAGCAGGTCCGCGCCATCAGCAACCTCAAGATTGACTCCGTCACCGTTTGGGAAAGCGGCGGCCGCAACGGCGACGGCAGCAGCACGGCGGACTTCATGAAGGGGCTCGTCGGCGCGCTGCCTCCGCTGCACGACCTGACCAAAAACGTCGGCGTCCAGTTGCCCGAGTATCTCGGCAAACTCGACGGCGGCCCCGCTCCCCTGCCCGGCAACGGCGCCCACACGCCGCCTCCTGTTCCGGCCACGGATAAAAAAAAAGCTGACGCCGACGCCGCAACGGTGATTCAAGAGATCATCGAGGAAGCGCCCGAAACGCCTCCCCCGGGAGAGGACGACCCCTCGCCCAGCCTGCGGGTGCGCGAGTGGGTGGAGCAAAACCTGGTCCGCCTGACCTCCTTCGACCTGAACAAGGACAGCAAACTCGACGAGGAGGAGATCAACAAGGCGGTCGGAACCGCCCAGCTCTGGGCGGGCAAGCTGGACGAGCCCGGTGCCAATTGGTACTACGCCGCCGGCGGCAAGGCGGACGGGCCGCACCCCTGGGACAAGATCCAGGGAGCCGGCCGGGACAACTCCAAAGTCTTCATCAGCTACAAGCAAAGCCACTTCTGGCTGCCGTTTGAAGTGATCGAACTGGCCGCCCGCGACTGAGCGGAGGCGCCCTCCGCTGGCTCGCCCGCGCTGAACAACCGCGCGCATTAGGACAGCGGATGCCCAGCCACCGGGTGGGTTGCTCCCACTTTTGCGCTAGTTTCCTCGTAAGTCCGAAACCTTCCACCATGGCAAACGACCCCGGCCCCAAGGTTCTTCTCATCGGCCTGCGCTCGGACAGCGTCGACTACGAGAAGTGGCCGCAACTGACTCCGGAAAAGCTCGAAGCCGCCTTTGCCGATGTCCTCGCCGAGCTGAAAGCCGGGGGCTACCGCGGCGCGTGGTGCCTGACCGACCGCGGGCAAACCGCGGCGGAAACCGTCCGGCGGGCGCTGGAAACCGAGCAGCCCGATCTCGTCGTGGTGGGGGCCGGCGTGCGGACCGATCCCGACCATTTTCTGCTCTTCGAATCGGTCATCAACCTTATCCACGAGCACGCGCCTCGGGCCCGTATCGCCTTCAACACCCTGCCCTTCGACACGGTCGACGCGGTCAAGCGCTGGATCTGAACGCCGAGCTCGCCGTGGCGGAGCGGAAATCCGCCCTCCGCCGGCTTGGCATTGCCACAACCCGGTAGCCGCCGCTGAACTCAGCGGCGAAGCTCGAAAGCGACCGCCTTGCCCCAACACTCGGCGGCGACTCATTGCAAAAAGGCGATTACGGTTCGACCAAGCGAGGCTGGCAGGCTTGCTCAGCAGGCGAATCACGGCGTCGCTTTCCCACGCCAACGGAAGATGGCCACGAGCACGCTCAGGCAGATGAGGAAGGTAAGGCCGTTGGCCAGGAATAGCGGCACGTCCCAGTTGAGCAAGCCGTAGACAAGCCAGAGAAAGACACCGGTAGTCTGCATCGAAAAGGTGGGCAGGGAGAGGTCGCGGGCCGAATCGGTGCGCCAGGTTTTGATCGCCTGTGGCAAAAACGCCGTGGTGGTAAGGATGGCGGCGCCGTAGCCGATCACGCTGATGATCTCGGGACTCATGAAGTCAACTTAGACGGAATGACCAAAGGAACGAAATTTCTAAAGCGCCGCTTCGCGAGTATTTCGTACATTTCGCAAATTCCGCCTGGATTCTTGAAGAGACCAAACGAGAGAATGCACCGATACCAACACCTTCCGCGCGAAAAGAAAATTCAATCCCTGGGCTTCCAGATCTGGGCCACGTTGCTGGCGAAATTGGTCTCGTCATCCAGGCAAAACACACCAAAAACTAACCCGAGCCAGACCAACCCGTAGAGAAAGACAACCATGTCTTTGGAGTACTCGTCTAATGGGCCAAAAAACGCAAAGGTGAGCACCATCGGTAAGAACACCACCGCAGCCGGCAAACCCATATAGAACAAAATATAAACCGCGAGCGCCCACAAATAATGGAACTGCCAAGCCAACCACCTCAGGAGCTTTCGGCGCATGGCGGCAAGACCTACCCCCGCAACCGGCTGCGCAGCGCTTTCTCCCACGGACCGGAGATGGCCAGGGTAGCGCCCGGATACATGATATTAACGAAGAGGGTTTGCCCGTCGGGCGAGAAGTTGACCCCGGAGAGCTCGCTGGTGTTGAGGGCGTTGCGCCCCAGCCGGTAGCACTTGCCCTCGGGGGTGACGCCGATCAGGTACTGCTCCGAGCTGGTCGCGTGTTTGGTGTTGTCCTCGCACACGATCAGGTCGCCCCACGGCGCCACGCAAAGGTTGTCGGCATTCTCCAGCAGGTTGCCGTCGTTCGGTTCGACGAAGAGCTCGAGTTCCTGCGGGCGGCCCAGCTCCAGTTTCCAGATTTGCCCCAGCCGCGCCCGGCCGCCGGTGGTGCAGGCAAAGTAGACGGCGTCGTTGCCGTACCACATGCCCTCGGCCCGGGCAAAGCGCGCCGCGCCCCGGCCGAAACCCTGGTAGCGCAAGTCGTCTTTTGGGCTCTCCACGTCGCGCAAGCCCACCCACTCCACCGGCAGGCGCTCGCCGGTGCGGATGGCATCGGCCTGCCAGTTGCGGGTGTCCAGACTGGGGCGGCCCTTGATCGCCAGGGCCTCCAGCCGTCCGCCCGCGCGCAGCTTGCCCGGCTGGTTGGGGCGAAAGCGGTAGATGAGCCCGTCGTCCAGATCCTCCGTCTGGTAAATGAAGCCGGTCGCGGGGTCGGCGGCCACGGCCTCGTGGCGGAAGCGCCCCATGTCGCGCAGCGGGACGGGCTCGACCGCGCCGGTCTCGTAGGCGGACACCTCGAAGTTGTAGCCGTGCTCGCGGCGCAGGCCGGGCGTCATTTTCGGGGTAACGGTGGTTTCCTCGCAGCTAATCCAACTGTCCCATGGCATGGGGCCGCCGGCGCAGTTGCGCTCGGTGCCGGCCAGGCTCAGGTGCAGGCGCTCGGCCTGACCGCTTTGGGGATTGTAAAGCAGGCTGGTAGTGCCGCCGTAGCCAATCACGCGGCCGTTGCCGGGATCGTACATCCGCCGCGCCCAGTCCCGGCTAAGCAGGCGGTTACCGGGGCCGAAGGCGCCCAGTTGCGCCAGCTTGGGATTGGGCTCGAGCTCGTGATTGCGCACCAGCAGAACCTTGCCGTAGGGCATGGCAAAACTGGCCGAGCCGTCGATCGCGCCGGGGCAAATCAGCCCGTCGTCCATTCGCGCGCCGAACTCGCCCACCTGGTGGTAGCGGAACTCCGGCGGCAGATCGAAAATCTTGGCCGGGTCGCGCTGGAGCGGGCCAAACGGGCTGGGCGTGCCGCCCGGCCGGACCGGGGCCGCCTGCAGAAACGAGCGCAACCCGGCAAAGCCCAGCGCCACGGCGGCGGATTGCTGCAAAAAGCGGCGGCGGGAAAGCGTGGAAGTCATGGCAGAAGCGGTGATGCGGCTTCGTCCCAACTTCATCCCGCCTGGGCCGCGGCGCCAGCAGAAAAACCCGGACCGAGCGCTTTTGTTCCTGCCCCAAAAAAGGCCGACCCGTTTCCAGGCCGGCCTCGTTATGGGGAGATTGGTAGGGTACTAGGAAGCCGCCGCCACCACGTGGATGCGGCGGTTCTTCTTGTCGTACTTCACTTCGCCGTCAGTCAGCGCGTAAAGCGTGTAGTCGCGGCCCAGGCCGACGTTGTCGCCGGGGTGGAAGCGGGTGCCGCGCTGACGGTAAAGGATGTTGCCGGCGATGACGCGCTCGCCGCCGAATTTTTTAACGCCGAGGCGCTTGCTCTGGGAATCGCGCCCGTTCTTGACGCTGCCTTGTCCTTTTTTATGAGCCATGGTGGTAAAAGAGTTTGGGTTGGGGTCAGTGGCGAAGCGGTTAGGCACCGGTGATGCTGGCGACCTTGACGCGCTGGTGGCGCTGCCGGTGGCCAACGGTGCGGTGGTAGCCTTTGCGGCGCTTGAAGTGGAAGGAGACGACCTTCTTGGCCTTGACCTCCTCCAACAGCTCCAGTTTGACCGCGGCGCCGTCCACCAGGGGCTTGCCCACGGTGACCTGATCGCCATTGCCCACCAAGAGCACGTCGGAGATGGTCG
>JBCDLL010000076.1:0-14934 GCA_038745425.1 Verrucomicrobiota bacterium
CCCTTCTGCCTTGTCCCTTTTGCCTTACCCCTTCTGCCTTGTCCCTTTTGCCTTACCCCTTCTGCCTTATCCCTTTTGCCTTACCCCTTCTGCCTTGTCCCTTTTGCCTTACCCCTTCTGCCTTGTCCCTTTTGCCTTACCCCTTCTGCCTTGTCCCTTTTGCCTTACCCCTTCTGCCTTGTCCCTTTTGCCTTACCCCTTCTGCCTTATCTCTTCCGCTCGACCACGCTGCCCGTCCGGTTGGCGGTGGCGGAGCAGGAGCTCCGCCCTCCGTCTCTCGTCGATCATTAACGGCCTTTCTGTTCCAGTGCGGGAAAACTGCCGTGCGCTAGCACCGGCGACTACCGGAACAAGGCAGGAGGAGGGTCGAGCTTCCGCCTAACCGACTAAACTTCGCCTTCGGTGCCGTATTCGGCGAGGAGCTCGAGGAGCCGGCTCATGTGGAAGGGTTTCTCCAGGACGGGGCAGCCGCTATTGGCGACGAAGGCGCGGGTGTCGTTGCGGACGAGGTCGCCGCTCATGAAGAGGAAGCGGCGCTGGTAGCCGGGGTCGAGCTCGCCCAGGGCGGTGTAGAATTCGAGCCCGTCCATCTTGGGCATGCGGATGTCGCTGAGGATGACGTCGGCCGGCTGGCGGCGCAGGGCCTCGAGCGCCTCTTCGCCGTCGCGGGCCAGGACGGGCTCCAGGCCGGCCTCGCTCAGGAAGCTTTCGAGCGAGTCGAGGATGAGCGGCTCGTCGTCGACCACGAGCACGCGCCGGGCGGCCGCCTCCGGCGCGTCGGGGGCGGTCTCCTCGCCGACGATCTCCTCCTCTTCCACGGCGGCGAGCTCGCCGGGGGCCTCCGCCAGCACAAGCTCGGTCTGGGTGTCGGCGGGATCGGGGTGCGCCACCGGCAGGTGGACAACGAACTGGGTGCCGCCGCCGGGCACGGCGTGAAAGGTGACGCCGCCGCCGTGCTGCTCGAGAATGGTGTGGGCGACGGTCAGGCCCAGGCCGCGGCCCTGGCCGACTTCGCGGGTGGTGAAGAAGGGGTCAAAGAGCTGGTCCTGGGCTTCGTCGCAGATGCCGACGCCGTTGTCCTCGACGGTCAGCACCACCTGCTCGCCGCGCCGGCTCACCGCCAGGCGGATGCGGCCGTCGTCGCGCTCCTCCGGGATGGCCTGGACGGCGTTGTTGAGCAGGTTGAGCACCACCTGCTGGAGCTGCTGCGGGTTGGCCCGCACCGGGCAGGGCTCGGCGGCGCGCTCCACCTCCATGCGGATGTGGTGGACGCGCAGGTGGTACTGCTTGATGCCGATGACGGAGTCGACCAGCTCGTTGACGTCGAGCAGGCGCCGCTCGGTGTCCTCCGCGCGGCTAAAGGTTAGCAGGCTGCGCACCAGGCTGGCGGTGCGGTGGGCCTCGGTGACGATGCCCTCGACGGAGGGGTCGCCGACCAGCTCGTGGCGCAGCGAGAGCAGGTTGGCGTGACCGAGGATAGAGGTGAGCGGGTTGTTGATTTCGTGCGCGATGCCGGCGATGACCTCGCCCAGGGCGGCCAGTTTTTCGCTCTTGAGGGCACGGGTCTGCCAGCGCTCTTGCTCGATCATCTCAAGGCGCAGGCTAATGGCAAAGGCGCAGAGCTCGCCAAAGACGCGCAGGGTGGAGAGGGTGTTGGCGTCGAAGGCGTGGGGCTCGAGGCCCTCGAGGTTGATGATGCCCCAAACGCGGTCCTCACCCATCACTGGGACGGCCAGTTCGCAGCGGATTTCGTCAAAAATCGGGTAATAGTCCTGGTCTCGCGCGGTGTCGGCACAGAGGTGGGGAATGCCGGTCTCGGCCACCTTGCCGGTGACGCCCTGGCCGATTTTAAGCGTCACCGCTTGCTTCTCGGGGGTCCAGCCAGGGCCGTGGACGCTGGTGATGAGCAGTTCCCGGCGGTCGTGGTCCACCTTGACGAAGGAACCAGACACGGCATCGGCCAGGAGACAGCTACGCTGCAGGATGAGCCCCACCACGTCCTCGAGGGACTTCCGGTGGCGAATGGCGGTGAGGATATCGCGAATGGCCGGCGATAGTGGGTTGTAGTCCACGGGAGAGAACCTCTAAATAAGCTCATCAACCAAAACTGGCAACGATTAATTGGCCGGATGACACACTTGTAATCGGGCCGCTCCCGGGCCCCGGAGAAAAGCACCCAAGCTGGGCCGCAACGGACCCCGGGCGGACCCGGTAAACCGGGGCGCCGCACGGTAGAGCTTGCACAGGGCCCGTTGGCTTTCGTATTTTGGCGTCTGCACGGGATTCCGAGATTGCCCCGCGCCCGCCCTCCGTGAGCACCCCCACCTTTCGTCCCCCCTCCGCCGTCGCCGGGGAAGCCACGCCGCGCGCCTGCCGCCCCGCCTCGCCGGCCCGCAGCCTCCTGCCGCCATGCTATTTCCCCTGATTGTGGTGACGGCCTTCACGGTGTTGGGCTCCTTTGTGTGCTCGCTCTGGGAGTCGACCCTGCTGAGCCTGAATCCGGTGCGGCTGGAGACGCTGGCGCGCGAGGGCCGCGGCTACGCGCAGGTCTGGCTGCGGCTTAAGAGCAACATCGACCGGCCGATCTCCGCCATCCTCATCATCAACACCGTTTCCAACACGGGCGGCGCGACCATCGCCGGGAGCCTCTTTGGCAGCTATTTCGGCAGCGCCTACCTGGGCTTCTTCATGGCCGGGCTCACGCTGACCATTCTCTACTTTGCCGAGATCGGCCCCAAAGTGATTGGCGCCACCTACGCCGAGCAGGTTGCCCCCTTTCTGGGCACGCCGCTGGCCATCGTGACCTGGCTGATGACGCCGGCCATCTGGCTGACGAGCGCGTTTTCCTCCATGCTGCGCCGCCACGAGGAGAAAGGCCCCACCCTGAGCGCGGCCGACATTGAGGTGCTGGCCCAGATTGCGCGCAACTCCAACGTCATCGCCCTGGAGCAGGAACGCATCATCCAGAACGCAGTGGACCTGGCCGACACCACCGTGCGCGAGATCATGATTCCAGCGGACCTGATGGTCTACTTCCGCCTGGACCGCCCGACCGAGGAAAACCTGCGCCTGGGCCAGCATGCCATGCACACGCGTTACCCCGTCAGCCATTCGGAGGACCCCGACGACATCATGGGCTACATCAACTACAAGGACCTGATCGGCTTCCGCATCCACGGCAACGAGCTCAACCTGGAGTCCTTCATCCGCCCGATCTTCACGGTCAAGCCGGAGCTCGACCTGAACACCGCGCTCAAGCAAATGAACGCCCGCCAGCACCACATCGCGGTGGTCAAGACCGAGGACGGCCAGGTCGCGGGCATGGTGAGCCTGGAGGACATCATCGAGGAGCTGGTCGGCGACATCGAGGACGAGTTCGAGTTCGACCAAAGCGCCAACACCGTCATCCCCATCACGGAGGGGCTCTGGCGGGTGGGCGCGGCGCTGACGCTGGACAAGGTCGGCGCCATCCTGGAGCGCGACATCACCAGCGAGAACCCGCGCGAGTCCCTCGGCCAGTGGCTGGAGCAGCGCCTGGGCCGCAGCCGCCACATCCCCGGCATCAGCTACGACTTCGAGGGCATCCGCTTTACCATCCAGCAGGCGCGCCGCGGCAAGATCTACCAGATTGTGGTCGAGGTGAGCGGCCCGGCCGAAAGCGCCCACGCCGACCTGCCCCCGAGCGACTTCACGCCGCGGGACTAGAGCTCCCGGGCGGGCGGGCGCCACTTTTCACTTTTCCCTCCTCCGGGCGATGGGCTACGTTGGGCGCTGCCTTTTACCCCCTCTGCCTCCATGGACCCTGACCCGTTGACGGAAACGCCCCAGTTGGAAGCGGGCCACCAGCTGGGCCACTACGTGATCATCGAGCGCATCGCGGAAGGGGGGATGGGCACCGTCTACAAGGCCCTGGAGCCGGACCTGGAGCGCCACGTCGCGATCAAAATCCTGCACGGCAACTTCGCCTCCGACCCCTCGCACCAGGCGCAGTTCCGGGAGGAGGCCAAGGCCGTCGCCGCCCTGCGCCACACCAACATCGTGCCGCTCTACTACGTGGGCCACGACCTCGGCTTCAGTTACTTTGCCATGGCCTACATCGAGGGCCAGACCCTGGACGACTACATGGAGCAGCTCGAAGCGCCGCTCACCCCCGACCAGGCCCGCTGGTTCCTGAACCAGGCCATCGCCGCGCTGGACTACGCCGCCCGCGCCAACGTCATCCACCTCGACATCAAGCCAAGCAACTTCATGGTCGACAAGGACAGCATCCTCATGCTGACCGATTTTGGCCTGGCCCGGCGCAAGAAGGACGGCGACGAGGGCGGCGACAGCCCCGAGCTGATGGGCACGCCCTACTACGCCTCGCCCGAGCACGTGCTGCAGCAGGAGCCCGACCTGCGCACCGACATCTACTGCCTGGGCGCGACGCTTTACCACCTGATGGCCGGAGTCCCCGTCTTCGAGGGCGAGTCGCTGGAGGAAATCTGCCTGTCCCACGTTTCGGACGAGTTCCCGGTGGACCGGGCCCGGGCGGCCGGCATCCCCTTCGGCTGGACCTGCCTCCTCCACCGCATGATGGAGAAGGCCCCGGCCTACCGCTTCCAGACCTACGAGGAACTGGGCGACGCGCTGGCCAACGTCGACCACTACCGCTACGGGCGCAACGTCATCAGCCTGCCGCCGGTCCATCGCCGGCGCGCCACTCCCAGCTACGGTAGCCCGCCGGAAACCCTCTTCGGCATCCTGCCGCCGGACGCCTCCGAGTTTGACGAGGGCATCCTGGACCCGAAGGCACCGATGAGCGGGGACGAGGTGATGGACGCCTTTGACGAGCGCTTCAAGCTACTCAACCTCAACGTGCTGGCCGACAGCATCCGCGAGCTGAGCCAGCCGGCCCAAGGCGAGCTCATCGACCTGGTCGTCGCCATGGACCACAGCGAGGTCTTCGGGATGACGGTGGACGAGATCACCGGGTTCATGGCCGGCTACAGCAAGGAGAACCTGATGGACAACTCCGGCAAGGTGGAGCTGCTGGGGTTGGACCGCGGGCAAAACCTGGGCGTGCTCTGCCTGCTGCTGCAGCGCAACTGGTACGCCCAGCGCCCGCTGGACTGGCGCGGGCTTT
Source organism: Verrucomicrobiota bacterium (assembly GCA_038745425.1). Lineage (GTDB taxonomy): Bacteria > Verrucomicrobiota > Verrucomicrobiia > Methylacidiphilales > UBA1321 > CAWUJC01. The sequence goes on from JBCDLL010000076.1 coordinate 5,126, forward strand.
GGCAGCACCAGATCGCCTGCGGCCTGCTCCTGGAGATGATGATCGAGGCGCTGGAAATCCCCACCTCCGGGCTGGAGTTTGCCGCCGGCTGCTTTCACGACATCGGCAAGCTGGTCTACGCCGAGCTCTTCCCCTCGCACTACCCGGCGGTGATCCTCCACAGCCTGCGCAACGACATGCCCCTCGAGCAGGCCGAGGTGGCAATGCTCGGTATCGACCACGCCCAGATGGGCGAGATGTGGCTCAACGCCCACCGGATCAACCCCGCGCTCTGCGCGATTGTCGATACCCACCACCAGCCCGACGAGGCGGCCAGCCCTCGCAAAACCACCGGCTTTCTTTCCACCACGGTCAAGTTCCTCAAGGGCGACAACCCGGTGGACGTGGCGCTGCTCAGCCACGCCGTGGCCAGCGCCAACCACCTCGTCAAGGAGCAGGGCCACGGCTTTAGCGGCAATACCTGGATGGAACAGCTCTCCTGGCCCGAGCACCCCTCCACCCAGTACCTCTGGGAGGCGCGGCAGAACCAGGAGCTGGAGTTCTCCGAGTTCACCGACTTTTTCGTCAACTACTGCCCGCAGTTCCCGCCGCTGACGGTGGCGGGCTTTGGCCTGGCGCCGGAAAGCCCCGCCTTCTAGGCGCGGGCGGCCGGATTACCGCAATCCCCCCCCCCAGCGGTGCGCTTAACTCGTTCGCGTCCAGCCTTTAACACGAAAAGAGTCGCTCCACGCACTTTTTGGATTGAACGAACCACGAATGGGAGGCATCAAAGTGTTCGGCCCGCTCCCTTGGCCGGATTTGTGCCAGCCACGGGCGGGACCGCCAACCACCACTCCCGACCATGCACGCCCGCCTCCCGCTCCTGTTGCTCACCGTTTTGCTGACCGCTTTTGCCCTGCCGGCCGAAGCCAGCAGCAAGGTTCGCCTCGAAGTCGACGTCCTCGACTCCTCCGACAAGGACCGGGACACGATCGACTCGAGCAAATACGGAGCGGGCAAGAAGGAGGTCCAAGAGGTCAAATTTACCCTGGAGGTCGTCAACCGTAGTTTTAGCGAGGTCGAGGGGCTCACGGCCAAGGTTTACATCTTCGGCTACAGCGCATTCGAGGACGCCGTCAGCCGAAACGTCGATTACCAACTGGCCAAGACGTTCGAGACCGAGCCATTCGCGGTCAAATACAACGAGGAAAAGATGGTGGATCTGGGCACGGTGACGTTCGCTTCCTCCGTCAGCAGCAAAGCCTCCTCGCGAAGCGTCACCACCTACTTCGGCGGCAGCAAATACGGCGGCTGGGCGGTCGAAGTCATGCACCAGGGCGAGGTCATCCTGACCGACTACCGCAACAGCGACTGCAAAAAGGCCTACCGCCGGGTGGCCGGCAAGAAGAAGAACCGTTAAGCAAATACCACCATGCGCCGCCCCCTGCTCTGCCTCTTCCTGCTTCTTTTCGGTCTCACGCCCGCCATGGCCGGCAGCGTCCGGCTCGACATCGACATCCTGACCGACCGCGATACCGATTCGGACACCGGTAAGGTCAAACGCAAATACACCGTCACCACTTCCTCCGGCCGTAGGAGTGGTGGCACCGCAACGGGCAAGTCTCGCGCCAAGGATCAGGAAATCCTCTACACGGCCAAGGTGCGCAACCGGGGCTTCAGCGACGTGGAGGGATTAACGCTGGTGGCTCACATTTACGAGAAAAGCATTAAAAACGACAAGGTGACCAAAACGACCTCTTTCACCACGGACGAGTTTGACCTGGCCTACAACGAGGAAACCAAGATCGAACTCGGCGAGGCCGCCTTCTCCTACTACAAGACCAAGACCGTCATCGATGGCGTCCACTACGACACCGCAGAAGGCAACGAGTACGCCGGCTTCGGCGTGCAAGTTTACCAGGGCAAGGAACTGGTCTACGCCGAAGCCAGCAACAACAAGATCGAAAAGTTGATGAAGAAGGAAACCCGGTAGCGGTTTCCCGGCCGACGCGCGGCTAGCGCAGCGATCAAAATTCCAACCGGCGCGGGCGTTTGCCATTTACCAGATAACTCCTAGTGTGCTGAGTCTTAAGTAACCTGATGAGATCCGAAAGGAGTTTTGGACCTGAACCAGGCGTGAGGAAGGAGCCTATTGAAGGCAATAGGCGACTGAGGAACAACGCCGGGCAGGGCCAAAAGAACCGAGGAGATTATCGTGAAACTTAGGACTCAGCACACTAGCCTGGGGCGATGGAAGTGCGGCGGCTGTCCCTGCATTTGAGCTGGCTGGTGGCCGCGCTGGCGCTGCTCACCGTCCTGGGCACGTGGCAGATGCTCGCCTCGCAACAGGCGCAGAGCGGCGCGCCCTTCGGCGTCTTTTCCTGGGACGAGCCCGACAGCCCGATCGCGATCGTCGACTTCCCCACCCACCTCAACTTTACCCGCCACTTCTGGGCCGGCGAACCGCCCCGCCCCTACACCATGGAGGCGCAGCAAGCCATGGTGCGGGCCTGGGTGCCCAACGCCGGCCACGGCATGCCTTTTGCCTACTCGCCCGTGGCGGTGCTGCTGGCCGCGCCCATGACGCTCCTGCCCACCGGGCTGGCCTACCTGCTCTGGGGCCTGGCCAACGCGGCCGCCGCCACGCTGGTTTGGCGCTGCTACCTGGCGCCGCGCGTGCGTGATCTGCCGGGCCTGATCCTGGCGCTGGCCGGCACGCTCAGCCTTTCCTTCTTCTCCACCCTCATCATCGGGCAGACCTCCATCCTGACCACCGTTGCCATCGCCGGAATTTGGGCCCTGCTCTGGGACTTTGCCCGGCAGGAGTGGCGGCCGCTGGAACTACGCGGCAGCCTGCTGGCCGGCGGGCTGCTCTTTCTGGTGGCCAGCAAGCCCAGCGTGGCCATCGCGGCCGGCTTTCTTCTGCTGGGGGCGCGGGCCTGGCGGGCACTGGGCGTCGCAGCGGCGCTCTGCCTGGCCACCTCGCTGGCGATGAGCCCCGTCCTGGGCGGCTTCCCTCAGTGGATTGGCGACTACGTAGCCCTGCTGGGCGGCTACAACCAGGAACAGATCGGCGACTTCATGCGCCCGGGTATCCCGCCGCAAATCCTCACCAGCCTGCTCGGGTTCCTCGATCAGGCGGGGCCCGGCTCGCCCGCGCGCAACGCCGCCGTCTGCCAGGTTCTCTGGCTGGGCGGCTCGCTCCTGCTCTGCGGGCTCGTGCTCACGCGGCGCCTGCCGCCCGGCGCCTACTTCCGGCTCACGCTGGTCTGGTTCCTCATCTTTTGCCCGCACGTCTCGGCCACGGAGGACTGGCTGCTGGTGCTGGCGGTGGTGGAGCCCCGGGCCTGGCCCCCGCGCGTGGCCCCGCGCCACCGCCTCTGGCTGCTGGAGGCCGCGCTGCTGGTGGTGGCGGTCAACTTCCGCCAGGGCGTGCCCTTTGAGAACCTCGCGCTGGCCCCGGCGCTGGTGGCCAAGTTTGGCCTCCTCTTGCTCTGGGTTGGCGAGACCTTCCGGCGGCCGCGTCCTGCCACTTAGGACCAGACCTCCTCATAAACCGCCGGGTGGACTGTGGTTGGCAATGTCCAGAGAAGGCGAGAAGATCGTAGAAGCTATCTCAAAACCTCCACGCGGCCCACGTTGCGAGGAGTTTTCCGCCGTGGTTCGAAGTGAGGAAAGAGCAGGTATCAAGTATACCTGTGACTGACGAACGACAACGCCACGGCGGAAAAGAACCGCAACCTCCTCGAGGCCAGTGTCTTTTAGCTACTGGGCGGTGTTGCTCCTAGGTCACTTATCAGTTTTGATAAGCTCCCTCATCGCGCCGAGCCCAGCAGCCAAAATCCAACTGGCGCGGGCACGCGGAGATTTTGAGATAGCTTCTAGCCTGCCCCTGGTTCCCAATTCGCGGAAGGCACAAAAAAACGGATCACTTGGAGTGATCCGTTTTGGAAATGGTTTCGAAGCGGAGGGCCTTAGACTAAGCTGGAAGCTTCTTTTTTGCCGCCATCTTTCTTGGCGTCGCCCGTGCAACCGCAGGCAAGCATGCCGCAATCGCCTTCGTCGCAAGGCAGGCAAACCGGGCATTCGGAGGAAGCGATCGAGGCTTCCTTGCTGCCGCCGTCCTTCTTGGCTCCGCCCGTGCAGCCGCAGCTACCGGCAATATGGGATGCCTCTTTCTTAGCGCCATCTTTTTTGCCTTCGCAGCCGCTGCAGCTACCGGCGAGGCTCACCGCCTCTTTGCTGCCGCCGTCCTTCTTGGCTCCACCCGTGCAGCCGCAGCTGCCCGCAAGGTGAGAAGCCTCTTTTTTGGCGCCATCCTTTTTGCCTTCGCAGCCGCTGCAGCTACCGGCGAGGCTCACCGCCTCTTTGCTGCCGCCGTCCTTCTTGGCTCCGCCTGTGCAGCCGCAACTACCGGCGAGCTGGGAAGCTTCTTTTTTGGCGCTGTCTTTCTTGCCCTCGCAGCCGCTGCAGCTACCCGCAAGCTTGGTCGGCTGGGTGCAACAACAGGTCGAGGCCTCTTTTTTGCTGTCTTTCGTTTTGCCCTCACAGCCGCTGCACTGAGCGCTGGCCGCAAGGGGAAGAAGGAGGCCAAGGGCCACAACATGGAGGGTCAGGATCAAATTTTTCATTGGTTGGAATGTATGAGTTTTTCGGGGTTCGTCAAATCCGGGGTGGTTGCTCGAGGAGACCTGGACACGGCCGGGGCTCCATTTGCAAGACGAATGAGCAGCGGATTTAATTCCAAAAAAATAAAAAAGTTGCGTTCCGACCTCCGCTGGAGCGGCCGCAGCGTGGCCCGGTAGCCGCCAGATCTGGCGGGAAGCACCGCGTTGGCCCGGTAGCCGCCGACGTCCCGGCGGCGGAAGGCAAAGCCCATTGACGAACGACGAGACACGGAGGGCGGCAGTCCTCTGCCGCCGCCGAGTACGCCGTGAAGGTACGCGGCGGAGCAGGAGCTCTGCCCTCCGCTGGCCTGGCCGCACCGTGGCCCGGTAGCCGCCGCTGAGCCCAGCGGCGGAAGGCGATGCCCGTCGGGCTTTCTGAGGCGGGCAAGGGAGGCCTAGCAGCCGGCATCGCCCGCCCTACCCTCGCTTGGCGATGCCGCAGGCCGGTAGCCGCCGACGTCCCGGCGGCGAATCGCTTCGCCTCTTGAAAACGCAAGGAGCACCTCCGTTGAGGACAACGGAGGCTACGCTCGCTTGGCGATGCCTTACCTATTTTCTGGTTCAATCGATGAGGACAACGGAGGCTACCCTGGCCTGGCGCCTTGTTTTTCCGCCCCGGCTGAAGCATGGTGGTGCGATGCGCCTGCCGGCTGAGTGGTTCCTTGCGTTGCGCTACCTGCGCCCCCGACGCAGCATGTTTTCCGCCATCACCCTGCTTTCGGTGGCGGGGGTAGTGCTGGGCGTGGCCGTGCTGATTGTGGTGCTTTCGGTCATGTCCGGTTTCTCCGACGAACTTGAGCGCAAGATCATCGGCTTCAACGCCCATCTGGTGATCGACAACGGCCACATCATCCGCGACGCCGAGGGCATGGCGGCCACCATCGGGGAGGAGCCCGCGGTGCGCGCCGTCACCCCCTACGTGCAGGGCCGCGTGGTATCGCGCTACCAGAACGAGCGCACCGGTATCACCCGCGTGACCACTCCCGTGCTGCGGGGCATCCCCGAGAACCTGGAAGGCGCCGCCGTCGAGCTGGCCGACAAGGTCCGCTACGGCGAATTCGACATCGCCGGCAACGGGATCCTGGTGGGGCGGGCCTGGGCCGCGCGAATGCAGGCGCAGATCGGCGACACCATGCTCATCTACGGGCCGCACCACATGCCGGGCATGCGCGCCGGTCTGCGCCGGGGGCCCGAGCCCGAGGGCGTCGCCACCGACGGGGAGCCGGAGCCGCCCCGGGCCGAGCAAGTCACCACCGTGTCGCTGCCCGACGAATACGTCATCACCGGCATCTTTGCGACCGGCATGGAGGAGCTCGACAGCGAGTTTTTCCTGACCAGCCTCTTCAACATGCAGCGCCTCTACGACCTGGGCGAAGGCGTCCACTGCATCAGCGTGAAGCTGGACGACGCCGACCTCGTCCACGTCCACGAGACCGCCCAGCTCCTGCGCGGCCAACTGGGCGACGGCATCAACGTGAGCACCTGGATGGACCTCAACCCAGACCTCTTCAACGCGGTGGCGATGGAGCGCATCGTCATGGCGGTGCTCATGTTCCTGATCATGATTGTGGCGGGCTTTGGCTTGGCGACGACCCTCATCACCATCACCGTGCAGAAGTCGCGCGAAATCGGCGTGCTGAAGGCGCTCGGCGCGCAGGACGGGCAGGTCATGCTGATTTTCTCGCTCCACGGGCTCATCGTCGGGTTCTTTGGCTCGCTGCTGGGGGCGGCGGTCGGGCTCTTCCTGGTCACCTACCGCAACCTCTTCCGCGGGATCATCGCGGAGTGGACCGGCATCGACGTCTTCCCGCCCGCCGTCTACAAGTTCCCGGAGATCCCCGCCGTCATCCAGTGGGACACCAACCTGCTGATCATCCTGGCGGCGGTGGCGGTCTGCGTGCTGGCCGCGCTGCTGCCGGCCTACCAGGCCTCGCGGCTCGATCCGGTCAAGGCCCTGCGCTATGAGTAGCTCCACCGCCAGCCCGACCGTCCCGGCCAACCCGCACGGCGACATCGCCCCGGCCCGCGGCCTGCGCCTGGCCGACGTCCACAAGCGCTACACCCTGGGCCCGAACGTGCTGGAGGTGCTGACCGGGGCCAGCGCCGCCTTCGAGCCCGCCGCCGCCACGATGATCCAGGGCGCCAGCGGCACGGGCAAAAGCACGCTCCTGCACCTGCTGGCCGGGCTGGACCGCCCCGACGCCGGGCGCATCGAGTGGCACGGCGAGAACATCCAAAAGTGGGGCCGCAGCCGGTTGACCCGCTGGCGCCAGGGCCACGTTGGCTTCATCTTTCAGAACTTTCAGCTACTGCCGGAGTTCAGCGCCCTGGAGAACGTGGAGATGCCCGCCCTGCTGGCCCGCCGGGGCGACCCCGCCCGCGGCGCCGAGCTGCTCGAGCGCGTGGGCCTGGGCGAGCGCCGCGACCACCGGCCCAACGAGCTCTCCGGCGGCGAGCAGCAGCGGGTGGCCATCGCCCGGGCGCTGCGCAACGATCCCGAGGTGCTGCTGGCGGACGAACCGACCGGCAACCTCGACGCCCACACCGGCCAGGGCATCATGGACTTGCTGCTGGAGCTGGCCGCCGGCGCAAAGAAAACCTTGATTGTCGTCACCCACGACAACAACATTGCCGCCCGCGGCCAAAAGACCCTGTATCTGCACGACGGCCGGCTGCACGGCGCGCCGCCCCCGACCCCTGGCGGCTAACCGGGCCCGCCCCGCCGGGCCGCCACTTCCCCATCATCACCAGCATTTCCATGGACAAGCAAATCATCTACGTCGACGGCGAGTACCTCCCGCGCGAAGACGCCAAAATCTCCGTTTTCGACCACGGCCTCCTCTACGGCGACGGCGTGTTCGAGGGCATCCGCGTTTACAACAACAAGGTCTTCCTCTTCGGCGACCACCTGGACCGGCTCTACGATTCGGCCAAGGCCATCATGCTCAACGTTCCTCTGAGCAAGGACGAGATGAAAACGATGGTGCTGGAGTGCTGCCGCCGCAACCAGATCAAGAACGGCTACGTCCGCCTGGTGGTGACGCGCGGCGCCGGCGACCTGGGCCTGGGCCCGGAGCGCTGCCCCCGCCAGACCGTGATCTGCATCGCGGCCAACATCGCCCTCTACCCCGAGGAGTGCTACCGCGACGGCCTCAAAATCCTGACCAGCCCCACCCAGCAGATGAACAGCGCGGCGCTCTCGCCCGCCATCAAAAGCCTGAATTACCTCAACAACATCATGGCCAAGGTGGACGGGCAGCTCCACGGCATGCAGGAGGCCGTCATGCTCAACGCCGAGGGCTACGTGGCCGAGTGCAGCGGCGACAACATCTTCACGATCAAGAAAGGGCGCATCACCACCCCGCCGATTGCGGCCGGCGCGCTCGACGGCATCACCCGCGGCTGCGCGATCAAGCTCTGCGAGCACATCGGCACCCCCGTGCGCGAGGCCAACCTGCAGCGCTACGACCTCTGGGTGGCCGACGAAATCTTCCTGACCGGCACCGGCGCCGAGATCATCCCGGTGGTCGAGGTCGACAAACGCATGGTCGGCGACGGCAAGCCCGGCCCCTTCACCCGCGACCTCATCAGCCGCTTCCGCGACCTCACCCAGCAGTCCGGCACCCCCATCCCCAAAGAGCCCCTGGTGTAGGTCGTTGGACAGGATTGGCAAGACTGCCAGAAAGGTAAGGGAAGGCCGTGGCCCAGTAGCCGCCGCTGAGCCCAGCGGCGGAACAGAATGGCCGTTGACGATCGACCAGAGACGGAGGGCAGGTCTGCCGACCGCTAGGTCCTCCGCCGCAGACAACCGGACGGGTAGCGTGGTCGAGCGGAAGCTCGACCCTCCGCTAGCTCGGCGTTGCCGCAGGCCAGGTAGCCGCCGACGTCCCGGCGGCGGAAGGCAAAGCCCGTTGACGAACGACGAGACACGTAGGACTGCCGCCCTCTGCCGCCGCCGAGAACGCCGTGAAGGAACGCGGCGGAGCAGGAGCTCCGCCCTCCGTTCGCTTGGCCTAGCCTTGTGCGGGTAGCCGCCCTTGTCCCCAAGGGCGGAACATCAGCGCATTTGGAGACCGGACATTAACTCCGCGAAGGGAACGGTAAACGCCCACCAGAGCAGCGCCGACAGGCCAAAGAGCGCAAGATTGCAAAGGCAAATGCCGCCGATGGCCAGGTCCGCCCGGCGAATCGAGACGGCACAAACAACCGCCAGGACCGGGAGCAGAAAACAGAGTCCGGTCAGCAGCAAAGCCTGGCTGAAGACGAATTCGGTCAGGATGGGCAGGGCCTTCTCCGACAACATCTCGTCGCAGAGCTGCTCAACGGCGCCGATGTTGGAAACCAGCCGGTGGGCGACGTAGGCCAAAAGCGCGGTCACCGTCAAAAATCCAAAGCGGCAGGAGCGGTCTAGCCGCCGATAAAGCGCGGTCAGATCGGGCGTGGATTCAGGGGCAGGCATGGTTTCCAGGCAAGCTCAAGCTCCGCAAAAAGAAAAGGCCCTCTTGCCCCTCTCAATGGCGGCTGAGTTCAAGTGCGTTCCCGCGACAGCGGCCCGCCAAACCCGTTTAGGCTTGGGCTCGCTGACGGCGGCGCGACAGGGCCAACAGGCCGACCAGCGCCAGGAGGGACCCCGTGGTCGGCTCGGGCACCAAGCTGGCCTCTTCGTCCAGAATCACGATGTCAGTTTCTTCCAGCTCCCCGTTGACGAGGAGGAATGCGCCCGGGTCGCCGTAGTCAAAAGGCAAGTAATCGAGCTCAGTAGAGGGAAGGTCCAGTCTTTGAATGACGTTCAAATGCCCACCCAGGTTCGCCGTACCATCTACGACTTGCAAAGTACCAGCAATACCGATGGTTGTGGAAATGCTCACAGAATTAAACATGACGCCGAAACTTACATCCCTAATCGTGACGCCGTAACTGTAATTCGGATTAGAATTCACCGCCGGATCGTAGCGCGACTCCTGCCCCACCGGGATGTACTCCACCAGGTAGTCGGTGTCCCCCTGCCAGAAGGCGAAGTCTCCGGAGAAAGCGCCGATGCCGAGGAATTCCGCCGGGATAAAATCGCCGTCTTGCTCGATGCCGTCAATGGCGATCCCGCCACTGGCGTTGATCACCTCCCAGGCGTAATAGGCGTCTTCCTCCAGATTCCGGACCTGCCGG
>JBCDLL010000077.1:0-14740 GCA_038745425.1 Verrucomicrobiota bacterium
CTCGTCTTCGCGCGGCTCAAGGGCTGGGCTTCGCCCGCGTTTTTCGTGCAGGGACTGGTCTTCAATTACCTGCTCTTTGCACCGCAGCTCACCTGCACGGAGGACGTCCTGCTGCTGCTGGCCATCGCCGCGGGCGGGGCCTGGAGCCTGCCGAACGGCTTTGTCTTGCGCGTTCTGCTGGTGCTGGCCGTGGTCAATCTGGGGCCGGAAATCTGGCCGGTGGCGCTGAACGCCTGGGTCCCGCTGGCCAAGCTGGCGCTTATCCTTTGGTGGGTGGCTGCCAGCCCTCGGGCGGCTCGTCCGGGCGCTCCGGCAGCGGCCGCAGAACGGGCCTGAGCTGCTGCGTCACCACCTCGCCGTCCAGCCACTCTTCGTACTTTCTAAAAATCTCGCGGACGAAGTCCTGCTGGTGGTGGAGCTCGAAGGCGGCCTCGTCTCGGAAGACCTCGCGCAGAAAGAGCCGGGGCGCGCCGCTGGGATCCTCGTAGAGCTCAAAGACGTCGCAGCCTTCTTCGGCCAGGGTCGCCGGCATGATCTCCAGGATGGCCGCCCGCGCCTCCTCCAGACACTCCGGCTTAACCGGAATAGTGGCAAAGACGTAAAAGCGGGAGGGCGAGAACATGGGTCAGGTTCCTACCATCTTAGGGGGTTCTCTTCGTGTTTCCAGAAAATCCAACGGCAAACTTCCTCGTGGTTGCCGTAGCCAATTTGGTGCGGCGCTTGCCGACCCGCATCCAGCCGAAAGAAAGAAACAAAGCCTGCGTAGGTCGAAGCCACCAACATTCTGCCATCGGCTGAAATGTCGATGGCACCCGTGCTCGAACCAATCCGCTGCACCCAACGTTTTTGGCCCGCGGTACTGAACGCACGCAAAACTCCGCTCGCATCTCCGATCACAAATTCATCTCCACGGGCCGCCCCGGCGTAAACGCGAGAGCCGTCCTCCAGTACGGGCGTACGTTCGTCCTCCTCGTAAGACTTGGTGGAAAGGCCGGGCAGCAGGTGGACGGGCACTGCGAGGGTGACACCATCGTAGAAATGGCACGAGTTGAAGGCGATCAGCGAACCATCCTCCGCAAAAAGAGCGTGGTGAGGGTAATCCATCAGCGGGCCCACCTCAGCAAGCAAGTTTCCCTCCGCGTCGAAGATGTGATGTTTGCTGTCCTGGTTTCCCGCCGCGATGAGCTTGCCGTCAGGAGACACCGCCCCGTGCTCCATGGAAAGACTGACGGAAAGATCTTGCGGGAGAGATCCTTCCTTGAGCTCGTAATCGAAGAGTAGCCGGATATCCTCTTCGGTGGGCAAAAGCCGGACGGCACGGTCGGGGTGCAAGAGAAAGACACCCTCTGGCGCGACCAGAAGAACCTTGCGCCCGTCCGGAAAGGGAACGAGGCGCGTCGCGGTTGGAACTTTTTCCAACGACTTGGCGTGATATTCCGATGGTATGCCCTCCAGGCCGTTCGGCCAGGAGCAAATCGCCAAGCTTCTTCCGAGCCAGCCTTCGCAAATCTCCACTCCGGCCTCCCGGGCATAGGCAAAGTAACGCCGACAAGGGCTGCGGCCAAAGTACCCGGGATCGGGCAGCTCCCGCGCCTCGTTTTCCGTCAAATGAAACGTCCGCCCCGGCTGGTAGGCAGTCCCCACGCGCACCACCACGGATTGATCCGAAAGGATGCAGACGGTGGGGATGCTGATCCCGTTCTTCTCTAAAACGGGAATCAGCGGCTCCTGAGCGGGCGGCCATTCTTCGCGCAACCGTTCGATGTCACCCGTTTCGTTGGCCTGCCGAATCGCGTTAACCGCAGCCACGGCCAAGTGCTCCAGAGCGGGGCAGGCGGGCTCGAGTGCTTCCGCCATGCTCTCGGGGTCGGCTGCGTAACGCCGGCCAAAGTCATTGACCTCGCCGACATAAACCAACACCTTCTCCCGCCACTCCCGCTGTTGCGCCAGCGTGGGGACCTGTTTTGGCACGGGCTCAAACGATATGGCGGCCCGGTTCTCGGACAAGGGCGCTTCGGTCCCGGATTGGCTGGGCGGTTCTTTCCCGGCAGCACCGATCAGCCGTTGCCACCATTTCATGTTCTTGGACGGCTGAGGGCGCCGCTTAATCCATGTGCTTGATGATGGCGTCGCCGAACTCGGAGCACTTGAGCAGGGTGGCCCCGTCCATCAGGCGCTCGAAGTCGTAGGTGACCTGCTTGTCGGCAATGGCCCCGCTGATGCCCTTGACGATGAGGTCGGCCGCCTCCGGCCAGCCCATGTAGCGCAGCATCATCTCGCCGGAGAGGATGACCGAGCCGGGGTTGACCTTGTCCTGCCCGGCGTACTTGGGCGCGGTGCCGTGGGTGGCCTCGAAGATGGCGTGGCCGGTGTCGTAGTTGATGTTGCCGCCGGGGGCGATGCCGATGCCGCCCACGCAGGCCGCCAGCGCGTCGGAGACGTAGTCGCCGTTCAGGTTCATGGTGGCGATGACGGAGTAGTCGGAGGCGCGGGTCAGAATCTGCTGGAGGAAGGCGTCGGCGATGACGTCCTTGATGATGATGTCCTTGCCCGTTTTCGGGTTCTTGAGCGTGCACCAGGGGCCGCCGTCGAGCTCGACCGCGCCAAAGTCCTCCTTGGCCGTCTGGTAGCCCCAGTCACGGAAGCCGCCCTCGGTGAACTTCATGATGTTGCCCTTGTGCACGAGGGTGACGCTGGGCATGTCCTCGTCGATGGCGTACTGGATGGCGGCCTTGGCCAGGCGGTTGGTGCCCTCGTAGCTGACCGGCTTGATGCCGAGTCCCGCGCTGTCGGGGAAGCGGATCTTCTTGAACATCTCCGGGAAGTTTTCCTGCAGCAGGGCCTTGAGCTTGGCGTTCTCCGGGCTGCCGTTTTCGAACTCGATGCCGGCGTAGATGTCCTCGCTGTTTTCGCGGAAGATGACCATGTCGGTGTGGTGGGGCAGGCGCACCGGGCTGGGCACGCCGTCGAAGTACTTGACCGGGCGCAGGCAGACGTAGAGGTCCAGAATCTGGCGCAGGGCCACGTTGAGGCTGCGAATGCCGCCGCCGACCGGGGTGGTCAGCGGGCCCTTGATGCCCACGAGGTAGTCCTGGAAGGCCTCGAGCGTTTCGTCCGGCAGCCAGTTGCCGGTCTGGTCAAAGGCCTTCTGGCCGGCGAGCACTTCCAGCCACTCAATTTTGCGGGAGCCGCCGTAGGCCTTCTCGACCGCGGCGTCGAAGACGCGCACGCTAGCCGCCCAGATGTCGGGGCCGGTGCCATCGCCCTCGATGAAAGGCAGGGTGGGGTTGTCGGGGACGGTGAGAGTGCCGTTGGAAATGGTGATTTTGCTCATAGACGGGTCGATAGTTGGAACGGTTGTTGTTCCAAAGCCGCGCGCGGTTGTCACGCCCAAACCGTGCGAAATTTCCCGGGCGCAAAGACGGCGCTAAAGCTTCGCGCTTTCGGGCAGGCGGGCGACCAGGCGGAGGCGGGTCAGCCAAAGGCGGTTGTCCGACCCGCCGAGCTCAAAGTTGAGCCGGGCGCGCGGCTCGCTGTGGATGATGTGGAAGGTGTACTCGTAGCGGCGCCAGTCCGCCTCGAAGCGCCATTCGTGGATTTTCTCGCGCGGGGAGCAGAGGCAGCGGTTGGGCTCGTGCCATTCGCTCAGCCGCAGCCGAAAGGGCATGGCCGTCTCGGCGCAGGCCTGGAAATGCAGCGCGATTTCTTGGCCCCTTTCAACGGGAAAGGGCCCGTAGCGCATCTCCGCGTGCGCCTGCACCTGGTGGGGAGAAACCACCTGTAGGCAGCAGATGCCGTCAATGCCTTGAGCCGTAATGCCGGCCACCTCGTGCGCCTCAATGTGCCAGGGCGAATCCGGCTGGCCCAAGGTCTCATATCCTGGATCCGTAATGATTTCCATCTTGGTCCAGACCCTCTTTTTTTTGAGCCTTAGAAACACAATGAATGCAATCACGACATTGTGCAACCCCAAAGCCCTGGCAAGGCGGGATCATTGGGTAGATGAGGCCCGGTCGCCGCCAGACCTGGCAGTTGGCCACCGCCAACGGCGGTGGCGCGCTCCCTCGGAAAGGAGTCGAGGCGGAAGGTGCGACCCGAGGGAAACGACAAGAGGCGGAGGGCGGCAGTCCTCTGCCGCCGCCGGAAACCGGACGGAAAGACGCGGCGGAGCGGAATGCCGACCGCTAGGTTCTCCGCTCTCCGTTGGCTAGGCAACACCCACAGTTCCGGTCGCCGCCGGACCTGGCAGTCAGCAAGCCCTAGCGGCGGAAGACGTGAACCGAGGGAACAATAGGCGGAGAACGCGACCCGAGGGAAACGACAAGAGGCGGAGGGCGGCAGTCCTCTGCCGCCGCCGGAAACCGGACGGAAAGACGCGGCGGAATCTCTTTCCGTGGCGTTGGCGCAAGGCGCACCGTCGATGAGGACATCGACGGCTACCAAGCTTCGCGCAGTGCCAGGGCATTTTCCTGGCAGGGATAGGCCTTACGTCAGGGTGCCGACGTACTCCTTGAGGCGGGCGAGGCCCTTCTCGATGTTCTCGAGGCTGCAGGCATAAGACAGGCGAATGGTGCTGTCGTCGCCGAAGCAGATGCCGGGGACGGCGGCCACGTGATGGCGGTCCAACAACTCCTCGCAGAAGCGGGTGGAATCCAGCCCCGTACCGCTGATGCTCACCAGCATGTAGAAGGCGCCCTGCGGCCGCACGTAGGTCAGCTGCGGGATGCCGTCGAGCGCGGCCATCATGGCTTGGCGGCGACGGTCGTACTCGGCCCGCATCTCTTCGACGCAGTCCTGCGGCCCCTTGAGCGCGGCCCAGGCGCCCTTCTGGGCAAAGCTGGTCGGGTTGCTCGTCATGTGGCTCTGCATGGAACTGATGGACTTGGCGATGGCCTTGGGCGCAGCCACGTAGCCGAGTCGCCAGCCGGTCATGCTGTAGACCTTGGAGAAGCCGTTGACGGTCAGGGTCAGGTCGTAGGTCTCACCGGAGAAGCTGGCGATGCTGCTGTGCTTGGCGTCATCGTAGATGAGCTTCTCGTAGATTTCGTCCGAGAGGATGATGATTTCCTCGTCCAGCGCGACGTCGGCCAGGGCGGCCAGCTCGTTCTCGGTGTAAACCGAGCCGGTCGGGTTGCCCGGCGTGTTCAGGATCACCATCTTGGTCAGCGGCGTCATGAACTCGCGGAAGTCGTCCGGCGTCAGCTTGTAGTTATTCTCGGGCTTGGTCGGGACGATGTTGGGCTCGGCGCCGCAGAGGCGGGCCATCTCCGGGTAGGAGAGCCAGTAGGGCGCGGGAATCATCACTTGGTCGCCGGGGTCGACGACCGCCATCATGGCGTTAATGCAGGCGTGCTTGGCGCCGCAGCTCACGATGATCTGATCCGGGTCGTAGTCCAAGTTGTTGTCGGCCTTAAGCTTCTCGGCAATGGCCTCGCGCAGCTCGGGGATGCCGGAGCTTTCCGTATATTTGGTAAAGCCCGCGTCAAGCGAGCCCATGGCGGCGGCCTTGATGTGCTCGGGCGTGTCGAAGTCCGGCTCGCCGGCGCTGAAGCTCACGACGTCCTCGCCGTCGGCCTTGAGTTGCTTGGCCTTGCTGGAAATGGCCAGGGTCATCGACGGGGTCAAATCCTGCACGCGGGATGCGGGTTCCATCATCATGGGGGAGTATCCTCTCTAGGTCTGTCTGGCGCGCCCGGGGCGCGCGGGTGGTTGCATTCGGGGAATGGCAAGTAAAGGCGCGCCCGGTTTAAAATGCAACCATGGAAATGCGGGAAAACCCCGGGCGCCGCGTGGGCGGAAATCCGCGTCCGGATCCCGCCCGCCTCGCGCCTAAAACCGGTCGGTGACGACGACTTCCGACATCGGAAGCTGGCCGCCCCGCGAGTAGGCCGGCTTGGTCGCCTTGCCCACCACCACGATGAAGCTCACGACGTGGTCCTCCGGCAGGCGGATCAGCTCGGCCACTTTCTCGGGATCAAAGCCCACCATCGGGCAGGAATCGTAGCCCATGTCCTTGGCCGCCAGCATGATCGTCTGGCCGATGATGCCGGTGGAGCGCATCGCCTCGTCGCGTTGGATCCACTCCCGGCCTTCGTAGAACTGCCCGATCATGGGTACGAGCATCTCCTGCACCGGCTCCGGCGCGTTCACCCAGTAACGGGACGGCTCGCGCGCCCAGCTCTTGAGGTCCGCGCAAAGCACGATCAAGAGAGAGGCCTCGGTGACCTGTGCCTGGTCCCAGGCGGCGGCGCGAACTTCCTGACGCAACTCGGGATCCTCGACCACCACCAGCCGCCAGTTCTGGATGTTAAAAGAGGTGGGCGAAAGCAGCGCCGCCTGCAGCAGGCGCTCTTTTTCGGCGGGGGTCAGGCGGTGCTCCGGGTCGTAGTGTTTGACGGCGCGGCGTTCGGCGATGGCTTCAAAGGTTTGCATGGCGGGGGTCCGGTTGAGGGTTACTGGTAAAAAAAGAGTGGCACAGCGGCACCCCATTGCAAGTGGCGGTTGCGTCCGCCGCCAGCCCGCGTATGGTGTGAGCGTCCGACAACCCACGCAATCCATGCCCGAGACCACCGCCACCGGCAATACCTGGCTTTACTTCGCCCTCATGACCGTCTGTTTCTGGGGGCTTTACGGCGTGCTGCTCCACACCGGGCAGGTGGGCATGGCCGACCCCGTCAACGGCCGCTACAAGGCCTTCCTCTGGGTGGGCATCGCCTACTTCCTGGTGGCGGTGCTTGCGCCGCTGGCCTTTTTGCTGGTGCAGGGTTCGGACTGGGCCTTCACCTGCAACGGCATGCTCTGGTCCTTCCTCGCCGGCGTGGCCGGAGCGATCGGGGCCTTCGGCGTGTTGTTAGCCCTCGGGGCGAAAGGCGGCACGCCCGCCGCCGTCATGTCCATCGTCTTTGCCGGAGCGCCCATCGTCAACGCGATCATCGCGATCGCCCTGCATCCGCCCGCCGGTGGCCTCGCCGCCATCAAGTGGCCGTTCTTCCTGGGCATCGGCCTGGCCGCTTTGGGCGGCGCACTGGTTGTACTCTACAAACCGGCCCCGGGCAAGAAGGCGCCGCCCGCCGCCGTGCAGACGGCCAGTCAGGTGCCGGGCCAGAGTTCCTAGGGGAAGCTCCTAGAACAGCTTGCGCCGCTTGAGCATAAAATGGCTCTCGTCGCGGCCCTCCTGGTAGTTGGCGTGGAAGTGCAGCACGGGCGCGCGCAGCTTGCGCAGCCCGGTCACCCCGCGGACCAGCTTCTTGGAAAAATGCTTGTTGCGCACCCGGTGCAACCACTCCAGGTCGCGCTGCAGTTTCTGGCGGCTTCGGGCTTCCTCCGGCGGCAGGTTGGCAATGACCTCGCCCTGCTGGCGGCAGTATTCTTCCAGGAATTTGGAACTGCGGTTTTCACCGTGAAAGCAGAACGTGCCCAGCAGCATGTCGGTGGTGACCAACTCGGCGTGGCGGGCAAAGCGCGTCCAAAGCTCAAAGTCACCCGCCAGCGAATACTGCAGGTCCAGCCCGCCGGCCTTCTCCCACAGGCCCCGGCGCCAGAAGCAGCTCTCCTGCTGCACCACGCCGTGGGTGCGGTCGCTGTAGAGCCCCGCGCGCAGCAGTTCCCGGCAGCGCGGCTGCATGTCCATCACCATGGTCAGCACCCCGTCCACCATCATGTTGGGCCGCCCCATGATCCACTCCACCTCGGGGTTTTCGTCAAAGATTTTGCCCACCGCCCGCAGCGTCCAGGGGTAGTGGACATCGTCGCTGTTCAACCAAGCCAGGACCTCACCGGTGGCCTGCTCAAAGCCGTGGTTAATGGCGTGGTACTGGCCGTCGTCCTTCTGGCTGACCCAGTAAGCCAGCCGGTCCTGGTAGCGCTTGATGATTTCCACGCTCCCGTCGGTGCTGCCGCCATCGACCACGATCAACTCCAGATTCGAGTAGCCCTGGTCCAGGATGGACCGCAGCGTGGTCTCGAGCGTGGCCTCGCCGTTGTAGTTGGGCACCACCACGGAAATCCGCGGGGCGGGCTCGCGTACCCGGTACTGGAGGGCGCTCACCTGGGGTAACGCTGCGGATGGTGTGCTCACGAAGGCGCCTACGGTAGCCGTCCGCCGCTGACGCCGTCAATCCCGCGGCCCTCGGTAAATCTCATTTTTTCCACTTTAGCGACAAAAACTCCTTTACAACTCTTCTCCTCACAGGCATCTTTGCTTGAAGCAATTGGGATGAATTAGAAACGCCGCAAGGCGTGGTCATTTCTCCTGGTTGGTTGTTCTGTCTCCTCCAAAACCCGGGATTGCTCGTCAATCCCGGGTTTTTGTTTCCGCCCACAAAGACCCGCCGCAAGCCAGCCTCGGCCAAGCGCCCCTTCCCCTGACCCCCAAAACCCCGGTCGCCGGAGGGAGGCGACCGGGGCTGGAGACCGCGCCGGGCGGATGATGGGGGGTAACGGCCCGGCGCTATTTGGCTTCAGCTTGAACCAGGGAGACCTCGCCCGGTTGCCCGGGGTCGGCCTTGAAGCCAAAAGTGACGCTCTGGCCCGGTGCGATTTGGCGGTTCCAGCTCTCCGGGCCCACGGTGTAGGTGTTCCCGTTTCGACCGGTGATCTGGCCGCCCCAGTGGTCCTGAATCGCCCGGGGCAGCTCAAAGCTCAGCTCCCAGTTGTCCACGTTCTGGGTGGTGTTGTTGGTGATGGTGATGTTGCCGATGAAACCGCTGCCCCACTGGTTGGCGGGAACAAAGCTCGCCTGCAGACCGGCTCCCGGATCAGGTTGCGGGTCCGGCTGAGGATCCGGATCGGGGTCTGGTTGGGGATCGGGACCCGGATCCGGCTGGGGGTCGGGCGCCGGAGCGGGGTTGCCCTCGTCGTCCACGATTGTCCCGGTGGCCGAAGCGGTGGCGAGCTGGGCGTTCTGCGCGTTACCCAGATTGAGAGCAAAGGTCTCCTCCGCCTCGGTCTGATCGTCGTCGAGCAAGGCCACCTCGATCACCCCGCCGGTCTCGCCGGCCGGAATGCGCAGCGTGCCCTGGGCGGGTTCGAAGTCCGCGCCGGGCGTGGCCGAGCCCGCGCCGGTCGCGTAGTCGACGCTGACCTCGCGGGTGGTGGCCTGGTTCAGATTCACCGGGAAGCGGACCGTCCCCGCGACGGGCGCACCGCCGCCGGTGGCGTCGCCCACCTTCGGCAGGGCAAACATGGCGGGCCGCAGCAGGTCCACCTTATTCTGGTGCACGCTTCGCCAGTCGTCCTTCAGAATGCCGCCGGTGTCGCCCGAGTTGGGGTTCCAGCTCCAGTAGGTCCAACTAATTGGCTGCCGGCCTGCCGGCACGTCGTTGGTGCCGTCGCCGTCCAGATCGCCCCGCAGATACTTCTCCATCTCGGCAAACCACTGCAGGTCCTTGGGGTCCTCGAACCGGCTGCCGAACTCACCCAGCATGATCGGGGCGATCTCCTCCTCGTAGATAAAGCCCCACCACCGGTTCCAGATGCCGTAGAGGTTTTGCGGGAAGTCCGGCGCGCTGAACCAGGCCTGGCTAAAGACGGAGTTGGGATAGGCGTGCGGACTGTAGACCAGCTTGTTGGGCACGGTGAGCTGCACCGGGCGGTCGCGCACGCCCGCCAAGGCGCCGCCCCACCAGTAGCTCTCGCCGTTGTAACCGCCCACGCCCTCGACGAAGATCAGCCAGTCCGGGTTCACCTGGTGGATTGCCCGGGCGGCGCGCTCGGCCGCCGCCGGCCAGTCCCTGGCGCCGCCCCCGCCCCACTGGCCGTTGTGCGGCTCGTTGGCCAGATCGGCGCCGATCACCGCCGGCTGCCCCCGGTAGCGCTCGGCCAGCATGACCCAGTCGCTGATCCAGCGCGTTTCCGGGTAAGCGCTGGTGTACCAAAGGCCGTTGCTGTTGGGGCCGGGGCCGGCGTTGCTGCGGTGACAATCCAGGATAATGCGCAGGCCGATCTCGGCCGCGTACTCGACCACCGAGTCCATCACCTCGATCGGGCGCTTGCCGACCCATTCCGGGTTGGCGGCAAAGTCCACGCCCTTGATCGAGCTGCCCGGGTCAAAGGCCTGCAGGCAAAACGGCAAGCGGATGGTGTTGAAGCCCAGCTCCACCATCTGGTCCATCATCTCCTTGTAGCTGCGGGTCCAGGTGCCATGCGGGCTGAAGTTGTCGCTTTCCATCCCGAACCAGTTGACCCCGGCGATACGTACGACGTTGCCGTTCCTGTCCACTATTTGGTTGCCGGAGGTGCTGAAGAATCCGGAGGCGCCCGCACTGGCTTCCACCGCGCTGGCGTTGCCCACCGTCAGCAGGGGCAGGACCGGCGGGGCGGGCTCGTCGTCGTCTCGGATGGTGAGCACGGCGGCGTTGTCGGCCAGCTCCGCGTTGCGCGGGTTGGAGAGGTTAAGCACGGCGGTTTCGTCCAGCTCGTCGGCGGTGTCGCCCACCACTTGCACGCTAATCCGCCCGCTGCTTTGCCCGGCGGGGATGAGGAGCGTGCCGCTCGCGGCCAGGTAGTCCTCGCCCGCTCGGGCGGTGCCGTTGCTGGTGGCGTAGTCGATCCGTACCGGGTCGTCCGCGGGCGCGTCCAGCGTCACTGTAAAGACAGCCACCGCCCCGTTGCCGGTGCCTTCGTCCACCGCTACGTCGGCGATGCTGGCCCGGGGATCCGGCTCCGGATCGGGTCCCGGCCCGCTGCCCCCGCCGCTCGGCGTACCGTTGAAGACGTACGCGGCGGGTGCGTTGGCGTTACCTGGAGTGGCCTGGAAGCCGAAGGAAATCTCCTGGCCGGGGGCGATGGTGCGGTTGTAGCTCATGTTCTCTACGGTCAGCGTGCTGCCGTCGTTGCTGACCACCTTGGCGTTCCAGATATTGACGACCTGCCGCGCGGGCAGCTCCAGGCCGAGCCGCCAGCCCTGGATCGGCTGCGATCCGGTGTTTTTGATTTTGAGGTTGGCCACGAACCCGCCGCCCCAGTCGCTCGCTTTGCTCCAGGTGATCTCGACCGGCGTGGGTCCGTCAATTTGGTTGCTTTGGGCATGGGCTTGGGTGGCGCTCAAGGCGGCCAGGCCTACCAGCCCGACCAGCCATTGCTTGATCTGTTGTTTCAATCGACTTGCCTTTCGTTGGTTTCCTGCACCATGCATGCCAAGGCTTGCCCCAGCCTTGCCCCAACATGACAGTTCGGTAATGCGTGCCGGGCGGATCGACCCCGGTCGACCGACCCTGACGATGCAAAGCCAGCGGAGGGCGGCGTTGCGATAGCCACCCAACAATGCCAAGCCAGCGGAGGGCGGAGCTCCTGCTCCGCCGCCTCTGCCCGGCCCGTGTCCGGCGGCAGACAGCGTGACGCTGCACCCAGGAACCAGAATCGTTTGTTGCCGAAGATAGGCGGCGTTGCGATAGCCACCCAACAATGCCAAGCCAGCGGAGGGCGGAGCTCCTGCTCCGCCGCGTCTTCCCGACCCATGTCCAAAGCCGATCGGCGCTACCCCGTCCGCCATCCGAGGCGGCCAAGGGACTGGCCGCCCTACCCGCACACGGCCAACCAGTAGAGAAAGGATATTGTGCTGGTAGCCGCCGACGTCCCGGCGGCGGAAGACCCTAACCAGCGGTTTTCCCCGGCGGAGCAGGAGCTCCGCCCTCCGCCTGGCTCGCGTTCCCTCGGCGCGGTAGCCGCCGGACCTGGCAGTTGGCAGTTCCCCAACGGCGAAAATCCCTCCCCAGTGCGGTGGTGTGGGTAGGACCTCCGCTGGGTCAGCGCAGGCTACCGGGCTGCAGGTCGGCGGATGGCTCCTTGGTCGTTCGCGGCTTTTTTGTGTAAGCTTTGCTAAAATCATGGTCCCATTATCCGGGAAAATCCGGGACCCGGTTAGACTTAGGTGTGCTAGGTGTGCTAGGTGCGTTCTTTTTTTTCGAAAAAGGCGGTTTTTCGCCACCGGCTGCAGGCACCGGGTGTCGCAAACCGAGGCGCGGCGGGCGACGCTTCCCGCGACGGCGGGTGTATGCTTAGTTAAGGCATGAAGACTCTTGTGATTGGAGCCAACGGCGGCGTCGGCCGCCAAGTCGTCAAACTTCTGGCCGAGAGCGGCCAACCCGTCCGCGCCATGGTGCGGAGCGAATCGCAGCGCCCGGCCCTGACCTCCGACGGCGCGGAGGTCGTTGTCGCGGATCTGGAGCAGGACTTTGCCCACGCCTTCGAGGGCTGCGGCGCCTGCGTCTTTACGGCGGGCAGCGGCGGCGGCACCGGGGGCGAGAAAACCCTGCTCGTCGACCTCTGGGCCGCGCTCAAGAGCTACGAGTTTGCCCACGCCGCCGGCTGCGCACGTTACGTGATGGTCAGCGCCCTGCGCGCGGACAACCCGGACTTCGGCCCCGCCGCCATCCGGCATTACCTTGTCGCCAAGAAAGTGGCCGACGACTACCTGCGCGACTCGCCGCTGGACTGGACCTGCCTGCGACCCGGTCGCCTGACCGACGAGTCCGGCACCGGGCGCATCCAGTTCCACTACGACCCCAGCCACCACAACAACCAGATCACCCGCGCCGACGTCGCCGCCACCGTCGTGGCCGTGCTCGGCGCGGCCAATACCATCGGCAAGCGGCTGGACCTGCTCAACGGCGAAATGCCCATCGCCGACGCCGTCGCCGGCGTGACCGAAAGCCAAAGCCAGGCCCTGCCCACGGCGCCGTCATCGGCCTAAGTCCGGTAGCCGCGGCTGAGCCAGCGGCGGAATGCGCTACCCGGTGCTCTTTCGCGGCGGAGCAGGAGCTGCGCCCTCTGCCTGGCTGGCGTTCCCTTCGCCCGGCAGCCGCCGGACCTAATCTCAATCAAATCGGCAATTTCCCTCTTCCCGCGGCCCGGTAGCCGCCGACGTCCCGGCGGCGGAATGCGCTACCCGGTGTCGATCCGCGGCGGAGCAGGAGCTCCGCCCTCCGCTTGCTTGGCGTTCCATCGGCCCGGTAGCCGCCGACGTCCCGGCGGCGGAATGCGCTACCCGGTGGTTTTCCGCGGCGGAGCAGGGTGCTCCGCCCTCCGCCCGGTTGACGTTCCCTCGGCCCGGTAGCCGGTGGACCTGGCAGTCGACGGTCGGCCGCTGCCGCGGGCACAAAAAAGGCGGCACCGCCAAGTGCCGCCTGATCAGTCTGGAATCCGTCTCCGGTTTAGTACCAGTATTCGAGGTCGGCCGGCGGGTAGGGCCGCACCACCATGGAATCGTAGGGCGCCATCTTAAAGCTGGAGTAGGACCATCCGTCGTTCAGCGGGAGCGGCGCGGTCGCGATTTCAAAAACGCCCATGCCCATGTCCATCAGCATGCGGGAGGGACCCTGCACGATGAAGCCCTTGTTGAAGGCCACCGTGGCGCCCTCGGTCTGGAGCAGCTCCCAGTGCGAGACCAGAACCTCGGCCGGGGCAAAAATGATGTTGGCGAAGCCGCGGCCCATCTTGTCGTAGAAGGTCGGGCCCTTCGGCATGGAAATATCGGCGTGGGCGATCCCCGAAAGGCACAGCAAAGCGATGAGCGGCAAAAGCTTCTTCATGAAGACTTTGTTAATGGATTTTCCGTAAAAAGCAAAGCTTTTTCTTGCCGGCCGACGCGCGCAACGACGGTCTTTGGGTGTTTCGGGCCAGCGGTTGGGCTCACCGGTCCATGTTCTTCAGAAAGAGCTCCTGCCGGCGGCGGAGCTCGCGGCGCATGCGCTCGGTCTCGGTCGCGTCGAGGAAGCCGTCCTGATTCTCGTCGTAGAGCTTCATGAAGTTGAGCCGCTGCAGGTAGATGGTGACCTCCATCTCGTAGGCCTCGCCGCGGTCGAGCTTCTGGTTGCCGTTCTTGTCGTACTGCTTGATGAGGCGCTTGTGCTGGACGAAGTGATCGTGCATCTGGCGGCTCTTTTCCTCGTAGCTCAGCTTGCCGTCGCCATCGCGGTCATACTTGCGCAACATGCTTTCCTGGTGCCGGGCCTGGATTTCGGCGGGCGATTCGCCCAGGGCAAAGTCCTCCACCTTGCCGCTGCTGGCGTTCTGGAAGGAAAAGCCCGGCGTACGGGTGGGGATCTCGGTGTTGCCGGGATCGGGCGGCGGCGGGGCTTGTTCCGAGGCCGCTTCCTGGTCCTGGGCGGGAGCGCTCGCCACGGCCAGGAGCAAGCCAAAGGCGGCCAGCCAGGCGGCGGGGGCACGAAAAAGTTGAAGCATGCGGCATGATGGCGCGCCCGACCGGCCCGAGGCGAGCGAAAAAGCCAAGGACATCCCGCCCAGCCTTTTGCATGGACATTTTACGCGGCAGCGCTTATGGCAATAGGCGATGAAACAGATGTGCCTGCTCCTGGTCCTGGCCGGCGCCCTCCTGGGCTGCGCCCAACCCCGGGCCGGCTCGGTCAGCACCATTCCCTGGGAAATGCGCGCCGAGGACGACGGCATCACCGCCCAGCAGTGGGGCTTCTACGAGTCCAACAACATCTACACCGGCCAGATCGGCAACCCGCCCGCCACCTAGAGGCTGTCCGATAATTCCCGCGTGCCCGCGCCAGTTTGATATTGACCGCTGGGCTAGGCGCGATGACGGAGCTTATCAAGACTGATAAGTGACTGAGGAGCAACACCGCCCAGCGGCCAATAGACACTGGCCTTGAAAAGGTTGCGGTTCTTTTCCGCCGTGGCGTTGTCGTTCGTCTGTCACAGGTATATTTGATACCTGCTCCTTCCTCTCTTCTAGCCACGGCGGAAAACTCCTCGCAACGCGGGCCGCGTGGGA
>JBCDLL010000078.1:0-14641 GCA_038745425.1 Verrucomicrobiota bacterium
AGCAGCGGCTGGTCGGGGGCGCTTTCCACCGCGACCTTCATCTTCTCCAGC
This sequence comes from Verrucomicrobiota bacterium, assembly GCA_038745425.1. Taxonomy (GTDB): domain Bacteria; phylum Verrucomicrobiota; class Verrucomicrobiia; order Methylacidiphilales; family UBA1321; genus CAWUJC01. Next base: position 52 of record JBCDLL010000078.1, read on the forward strand.
CCGCGATCAAAGACCGGCCCGATCACCGCCGGCATGATGAACGTGGCCACGTACCCGCCCAGGACCGGAACCGGCACCTCGCCGGCCAGGGACCAATCCACCCGGCTGGCCCCGCCTTCCGGCTCAATCACAAAGGATCCGCTCGCCGGATCCTGGCCCTCGGTCATATAGAGCTCGGTCACCAGCGCCTCGTTGGGCACAACGTCGGTCACCACCATCCGGCCGTTGCCGGTCTGGCCGGTCCAGCTCATGTTGGCGCCCTCGCCCTGCACGGGCTCGCCCAGGGTGGTGACGATGGTCGGGTCCTCCTCCTCCCAGGGGCTCCAGACCTTCCACTTGCGCAGGTCGTTGATGAAGGGCCAGACCGCCTCCGGCGGTGCCTGGATCGTCACGCTGCGGGTGACGGTGTAATTGGTGGGCAGGAACAGCCCGACAACGACCACCACCAGCACCAGGCAGAGAATCGTCAGACCCGTGTATCGAAAGAACGCGTACATTCCTACTGGTCTAGCGCAAATCCGCCGCCCGCCAAGGATTTGTCCGCGCAGGCGGAGATTGCGGGCGCGGCCCTCCGTTTGCCTTTGGCTTGGCGCGGCGGAGCAGGAGCTCCGCCCTCCGCTTGATGGCGCCCCCCTGACGAACCGCCCTCCGCGGGTGGACTTAGCTGCGGAAGCCCCTCCGCTGGCTTCGTCTATGGCTTGCATGGGTAGGGCGGGCAGTCCCTTGCCCGCCTCAGTAAGCCGGACGGGACACAGATTCCGCCCTTGAGGACAAGGGCGGCTACCCAAAAAAGCCAACCACCATGGAACCGCCGAACCAAACGGAGGGTCGAGCTTCGGCTCGACCACGCTACCCGTCCGATTTTCGCGGCGGAGAACCTAGCGGTCCGCTTTCGCGCTCCGCCCTCCGCTTCTTGGCGTCTCCCTCGGGGAGCGCCCTCCGCCGCTAGGGTCAGCGGCGGCTACCGCGTGGGGCGGGCGATGCCGGCTGCTAGGCCTCCCTTGGCCGCCTCGCCTAAAAAAATGCTTCCAATCGCCTTGTATCCAGCGATTTATATGATTTGTGATTTTATTTTATTATTTTTATGTTGACTAAAAATCCAATCTAGGCGATAATTCACTTGTTCATCGCACGGTTATGATGACTAAACCGTCTATCTGAGCAATTTTTCACTGCACGCTTCCCCACCTAGCCCCGGCGCTTGGTTACAAATACGTGCGAAACAGGCTTTTCCGTTGATTCCGTCCCTGGGGCGGTCACATTAGGAGCAGCCTCCCACCCCAATCCCCCCATCATGAGCACTTACAACATCGGTACTTATCTGGCGCACCGCCTGGAGCAAATTGGTCTCGAGCACTACTTTGCCGTCCCGGGCGACTTCAACCTGGTGCTGCTGGACCAGTTCCTCAAGAGCGACCGGCTGGAGCTGGTCGGCTGCTGCAACGAGCTCAACGCCGGTTACGCCGCCGACGGCTACGCCCGGGCGCGCGGCGCGGCGGCCGTGGTCTTCACCTACACCGTTGGCGGGCTCAGCGCGATCAACGCGGTCTGCGGCTCCTACGCGGAGGACCTGCCGGTCATCGCGATCAGCGGCGGGCCCAACACCAACGACAATCCGGAGGGCAACGTCATCCACCACACCACCGGCGAGCTCGACTTCCGCCAGCAGCCGCGCTGCTTCGAGCAGGTGGTGGCCGAGGTGCAGATCATCAAGACGGTCAAGGACGCGCCCCGCCAGATCGACTCCGCCATCCGCACCGCCCTGCGCGAGCGCAAGCCCGTCTACATCGAGGTGGCCTGCAACATCGCCGCCGCCGAGGTGCCGCCCCCCGGTCCGCTCACTATGGTCGAACGCCACACCAGCGACCCGGCCTCCCTGGCCGCCGCGGTGGACGCCGCCGCCGAGATGATCGGCAACGCGGTCAAACCGGCGCTGGTTGGCGGGGTCAAGATGCGGCCCTACGCCGCCCAAGGCAGCTTCCAAAAGCTGGCCGAGAAGCTGGGCTGCGCCGTCGCGGTCATGCCCAACGCCAAGGGCATGTTTCCGGAAACGCACCCGCAGTTCATTGGTACCTATTGGGGGCAGGTCAGCAGCCCCGGCACCAACGAGATCATCGAAAGCTGCGACTGCTACCTCTTCGCCGGGCCCATCTTCAACGACTACACCACGGTGGGCTACACCACCATGATCAGCCCGGGCAAGCTCATCTTGGCCCAGCGCGAAAGCGTGACCGTGCCCGGCGCCACCTTCCACCAGGTGATCCTGCCGGAGTTCCTGGAGGCGCTGGCCGAAAAGGTGGGCGCCAACGACGCCAGCCTGAAGGCCTACCAGCGCATCCACGAGGACGCCCTGCCCTTCCAGTCCGCCAACGGCGACACGCCGCTCACCCGCCAAACCCTGATGGCCCACGTGCAGAGCCTGCTTTCGTCCGACACCGCACTGGTCGTCGAGACCGGGGACAGTTGGTTCAACGGGCAAAAGCTCTCCCTGCCGTACGGCTGCCTCTACGAATTCCAGATGCAGTACGGCTCCATCGGCTGGTCGGTCGGCGCGACGCTGGGCATGGCCATGGGCGTGGACCCCAAACGCCGGGTGGTGGCGCTGATCGGCGACGGCTCCTTTCAGCTCACCGCGCAGGAGCTCAGCACGATGATCCGCCACGGCACCAACCCGATCATCTTCCTGCTCAACAACCGCGGCTACACCATTGAGGTGGAAATCCACGACGGCCCCTACAACAACATCCAGAACTGGGAATACGCCCGGCTGGTCGAGGTCTTCAACGGCGAGGACGGCCGGGGCTGGAGCGCCAAGGTCGGCACCGCCGCCGAGCTGGAGGCCGCCATCGCCCACGCCAAGCAGCACGACGGCGTCGCCTTCATCGAATGCCTGCTCGACCGGGACGACTGCTCCAAGGAGCTCCTGCAGTGGGGAAGCCGCGTGGCCAACGCCAACGGCCGCCCGCCCAAAAACGGCTAGGCGGAAGCGGCCTCGCCGACCGGCACGTGCTCGCGGAGAAAGGCGAGCTCGTGGTCCATCACCGCATCGAAGTGCGGCGGGGTGTAAATCTCGAAGTGCTCGATCGGCAGGCCGACCGACTTGCCCCCGGCGAGCCGGGCGAGGCGGTGACCCTGGGACGGGTCCACGTCCTGGTCGCCGTCGCAGACCATCACCAGCAGCGGTACCCGGATGTGCGACGCCTTCTTGATCGGGTGATAAAGCAGCAGGTGGATGACGAAGCGCGCGCCGACGTACTGGCGCCAGTCCGCCTCCTCCGGCATCAGCTTGAGGATGGACTGGTAACCCTTCTCGGCGTTGGCGCTGGTGAGCAGGGCCAGCTCCCGGTCCTTTCCGAAGATGGGCACATAGCGCGGCGCCAGGCCGAGCGCCCCGCGCAGGAGGTCCTCCAGGCCGGCCCGGGCGTAGCGCAGGATCTGCCCCGCGCTGCGCTTCTTGACGCCGTCGGAAATGCCGCTGGTGGCCGGGCACTGGGCGATGACGCCGGCCAGCTCGGGGTGGCGCGCCGCCAGCGAGGTCACGTAGCCGCCGCTGAGCGAAGTGCCCCAGAGCACCAGGCGGGCCGGGTCCACCTCCGCACGCTGCTTGGCCCAGGCGAGGGCGCTTTCCCAGTCCGCCAGTTGTGCGGGGATGGAGAGCACCTGCCGGGGCTGGCCGGAGGAGTCGCCGAAGTAGCGGTAGTCGAAAGCCAGGCAGGCGTAGCCCTCGGCGGTGAAGCGCTCGGCCACCTGCGGCAGGCGCAAGTGGCGGACGCCGCCCAGCCCGTGGGCCATGATCACCAGCGGATGCGGGCCCTTGCCGTAGCGGGCGCGCTCCGGCAAAAAGAGCCAGGCGGCCAGCGTCTCGCCGTGGGAGGGGATCTCAGCGTCGAGGCGTTCCATCGCCCCAAGATAACGGCTCGCGGCGGCCCCGCCAGCCGATTGTGCGCCGCTGCTACGGCGCGGCCGGAAGCTGCCGCGCTTTGTCGGCCACGGCTTCGGCGTCGCGGCTCATGATGTCGATCTGCATGCCCTCGAGAAGCTGCATCTGGCCGCTGCCGGCGGACTCGCCCGAAACCTGCAGCGTTTGAATCTGGGCTCCCACGGCCGCGTTCAGTTCTTCCCAGTTGGCGTCGGTGGCGTCGGCCTGGAGCGCGGCGAGCGCGTTCTGCAGGCGCTCGGTGCCTTGAGCCAGCTCGACCTTGGTCTGATCCAGGAAGCGCTGGGCGGACTCCTCCTCGGACTGCCGCAGCTCCAGGTTACGCTCCATTTTGAGCATCTCGACTCTTTCCTCTTGCGCGCTCAGCGCCAGGAAGCCAACCACGCCGGCACCGATCAGGGTCACCGCCACCAGGGCAAGCCCCGGCACAAGCTGGCCGCGCAGCATGCCGTAAAGCGAAGCCAGGACGGCGGCAATCGTCATCCCCGCCGCGTACCAGAGGAAGTCCAGGTCCGCGTAGAGCAGGTAGAGCCCGCCGATGGCAAGAAGCGCGCCCAGGATGACCACCGGCAGCGCCATTGGGTCCTTCGTCCCGCCGGCCTTGGTGGTGGCGGGGACGTGCTCCGCCACGGGGGGCGTGAATTCCCGCGGCGGCGGGCTCTTGACCGGGGTGCCCACCGGCGTCGGCGAAGGCGTGGCCATCGGCTGGGCCGCGGGAGTGGGCGTCGCCACCGGCTGGACAATGGGACTAGGCGAGGCCGTCGGCTGGGCAGCAGGACTGGGCGTAGCAACAGGTGTCGGGGAGGAAACCGGAGAGACGGCCGCTGGCTGGACGGACCGCTCTATGAGTGGCTGGACTTTCTGCGGTTGCGGCGAGGGGGGCGGCGACGGTTCCTTGACCACCGGCTCGACGAGTTCATGCAGGGGCGACCAGTCAGCGTCGCCCTCGCGCATGGCCCAGTGCAGAGGGGTGAAGTTGCCGGCCTCCAGGTATTCGCGGATGTGCTCTTGCTCGTAAGGGCCCCAGTGCTTGCCCTCGGCATCCGCCACAATGATTTTTGCGCTCATTCCAATGACAACCTGCGCCGCAAACCTGGCGCTATCAATAGTTAACACTCCACCGGGGCCAAAGCAAGCGGCGCCACTGGACAAGGCTGGGGCGTTCCGTTAGCTTAGGTGGCTATGTCCCAACCCCTTGCCCCGGAAGAAGCCCGCGAGCCCCGCGCTCCGCGCATCGTGGTGAAGAACCACGTGAAGACGCCGGACCCGAACGCGGTGCCACTGAATTCGCGCAAGCCGAACTGGCTGCGGGCGAAGATCCCGGGCGGGGAGGACTACCAGGCCACGCGCGACCTGGTGCGCAAGGCCAAGCTGCACACGGTGTGCGAGAGCGCGCAGTGCCCCAACCTGGGCGAGTGCTGGAGCCGCCGCACCGCCACCATCATGATCCTGGGCAACATCTGCACCCGGGCCTGCGCCTTCTGCGCCGTCCACACCGGCAAGCCGACCGAGCTCGACACCGACGAGCCGCGCCGCGTGGCCGAGGCGCTCAAGATCATGAACCTAAAGCACGCCGTGATCACCAGCGTGGCGCGGGACGAGCTCCGCGACGGCGGCGCCAGCGTCTGGGCGGAGACGATCCGGCAAGCCCACGCGGCCTGCCCGGAAACCAAGATCGAGGTGCTCATCCCCGATTTCAAAGGTCAGTGGGAGCACCTGGATACGGTGCTCGACGCCAAGCCCGACATCCTTAATCACAACCTGGAAACGGTCGAGCGCCTGCAGAAACCCGTCCGCGGCGTCGCCAACTACGAGCGCTCGCTAGGCCTGCTGCGCCACGCCAAAGGACGCGGTTTTGTGACCAAGAGCGGGATGATGCTGGGCCTGGGCGAAGAGCAGGAGGAAGTGGAGCAGGCCTTGCAGGACTTGGCCGACGACGGCCTCGACATCCTGACCCTGGGCCAGTACCTGCGCCCGTCGCAGAACCACCTGGAGATCAAGCGCTGGGTGACGCCGGCCGAGTTCGACGAGTGGAAGGAATTTGCCCTGGAACTGGGGATCAAAGTGGTGGAGTCCGGCCCGCTGGTGCGCAGCTCCTACCACGCCGACGAGCAGGGCGACCGGCTGGTGCCGGAGCGCGCCGCGAGCTAACCGCTCTTTTCGTCGCGCTTGATCAGGTGGCTCCGGGCGGCCTCAAGGGCGGCGCGTTCCTCCGGCGAAAGGCTGCTGATGCCCTCGCGGGAAATCTTGTCCAGGATTTGATCGATGTTCTGGTTCACCCGGCGCTCCCGCATGACGCGGATGTTGCGGCGTTGAGCCTCCTTGCGCAGGCGGCGTTCCTCCCACCAGGTGGACAACCAGTTGGAGCCGCCCCGCACGCCGATGACCCGGGTGAGGTAGAGGTAGGCAAAGGCGGAGATGACGAGCAGCGCGACCGCGCCGGGTGCGTCACCGCCCGCAATGGAAATCATCACATTGACGCCCAGGAGGATCAGCACCGCCACCTTGAGTGTAATGCTGAAGAACATGGCGTTGAACTGGACGTTGGGGTAAAGCGTGGCAAAGGCCGCAAAAACCCCGAACATCACACCCAGGCTGCCGGAGTACCCCACCGGAACGCCGCCAATCAGCGCCCACAGCAGCATGGCCAGCGAGGCCACCAGAATCATCCCGGCGTAGAGGGCCAGCAACTGCCAGCGCCCGATGTATTTTTCCACCTCCGGCCCGGTAAAGAAGATGATGAGCATGCAGATGACCCACCAGATGGACGGCCACTCAAAGAGCGGGTAGGTGACCATTTGCCAGATCCACCCCTGCTGCAGAACGGCGACGCTGCTAAAGGCGAGCGATTGCCAGCCGCCCTGCCCGAGGAAGGTGGTGCAAATCATGGCCACGACTTGGACCAGCACCAGGATCTGGATGAGGTAAAGCGGGTAGCCCGCCACCGTAAGCACGGGCCGGAAACTGGCGTGATGGTCGCTTGGGCCGGAGTCGGAAAACATATTGCTGCGCTAACTTAAGACGCTCCGGGCGCTCTGTCGAGCGGGTCTAAATGTGGAGTTGCAGCACCAGCAGCTGGCCCACCACGGTGGAGACCATCGCCACCAGCGGCCACCAGAACCAGCGCGCCACCGGAGTGGAGCGGGCGTGCGTCCAGAGCCAAGCGACCAAACCAAAGGGCAAGGCAAAGCCCAGCGCGATTCGCGCGGCAAACAAAGTACCCTGGCCGCCGGGCGGCTCGAAGCTGGTCAGCCGGTCGACTAACGGCTCCCCAAAATCGGGGTAGAGCGAAGGCAGCATCAGCAGCGCGCAAACCGCGAACACGGCTTGTAGCCCTAGCGTGATGAGATTCCAAATCAGCAGGGTTTGCAGCAGCCCGCTTTCGGCCCGCACCAGTTGGGGGTCGGTCTCCACCGCGCTGTACTGCCAGGCCACGGCCGTGAGCAGGTAGCCGGTGCCCAGCACCGCCCCGACCAAAAAAGGACCGGCCAGGAACCAGCTCTGCGCGGCGGCCGGCATGCCGTCGGGCACGCTTTGGGGGGAGTTCTGCAGCACCGAGATGATGCCCAGGCTCACGCCGAGGGCGGCGGCCGAGCTCTGCCAAACCTTGGCCTGCAAGGTCAGCTCGCGCCGCCAAAGGTACCAGGCGATGCTGCTGAGCCCGGCGATGCCTACGGTGAAAAAGAGCGTTCCCGGCATCATCAGGCCGACTGCCAGCCAAAGGATGGCCACCACGCCCATGTGGTTGCGGAAAAAGGTGGCCGGGAGCTGCTTGATCGGCAAAAAGCCCAGCAGTACGGAAATGAACGCCGCCAAGACGGCGAGCAGAACGTTGACGGGGTAGGATTCCACCGGCGCCCTTTACGTGATCACCCCGCGGTCGCGCAGAAAAGGCGCCAGTTCGTCCTCGCCGAAGTCGGCCAGGATTTCGCGGTCCTCGCCAAATTCCATGACGGGGGCCTTGATCTGGCCGGACACCTCCCGCATGCGGGCAAAGGCGGCGGCGTCGGAGATCACGTCTACCTTGTCGTAGGCAAGGGAATGGCGCCGCAGGAAGGACTCGGCCTCCGCGCACCAGGGGCAACCTTCTTTGACGTAGAGAAACAAACGGGGCTGGGACATGCTTCTATCTAACCTCGGTACATGGGAAGGGAAAGGCAGAAGGGCCAAAAATTTTTCAAAAAAAGCCCGCGTCTCCACGACAAAACGCGTTTATAATGGTTGGTCCACAGGAGACCATTGTCTCCACCCCAACCCAAGGAAACGACACCAACAAGAATGAAAATCAATCGCACTCCCCGGGCCCGCCTGACGGGCCTCTCGATCGCCACCTGCCTGCTCTTTGGCCTGACCACCGTCAGCGCCCAAGAAGAACAGGCCAAGGAAGAAGGCACCAAGACCGAACAAGCCGCCGAAGAGAAAAAGCCCAAGCAGACCGCCAAGGAGAGAAAAGAAGAAATGCTCCGCAAGTACGACGCCGACGGCGACGGCAAGCTGAGCAAGGAAGAGAAAGACAAGGCCAAGGCCGACCGCAAGGCCGAGCAGACGCAAAAGCGCCTGGAAAACTCGATGCCGAAAAAGGGCACCAAGGCCTACGACAAGCTCAAGGCCCAAGCCGACAAGGACGGTGACGGCGAAATGAGCCTGGAAGAGTACGTTGCCTACCGCAAAGCCGAAGACGCCAAAAAAGCGGCGAAGATCGCGGAATTTGACGCCGACGGCGACGGCAAGCTCAACAAGGAAGAACGGCAGGCCATGAAGGATGCCGCCAAGAACAAGGACAAGAGCGCCGACGCCAAGGCGGACGACAAGGAAGACGGCGCGGACTCCTAGCCCCCGCCATCGAAAGCAAATCGGCATCCGGATCGGCCGGGTGCCGACCGCGCACGCCAGCTTCAGCCCTCCGCTGAGCTGGCGTGTTCTTTGAGGATTCCCAGAACCTCCGCGAAGCCGGGCGAGTGGGCGTCGCCCAGCATCTCCGTCACCAGAGCCTGCATCGAAGTGACGCGCACGCCTCGCCGGCGCATTTCCTCCAGCCCCAGGTGGTGGTCGTGCGGTGAAATGCTGCTGACGGCATCGGCCAACACCGTCACCCGCTTGTCCTGCTCGAGAAAGTCGAAGGCGGTCTGGCGGACGCAGACGTGGGTCTCCACGCCCAAGATGATGACGTCGTTGGGAATGCGCCAGGCCAGCGCGTCCGCGGCGGAGAAGGATGTCTTGGGCTTGGGCGGAACGTCGTGGAGCAGGGCGAGCAGGGGAGCGACCGTGTTGCCGAGTTTTTCCGGCACCTGCTGGGTAACAACGGTCTGCATCTGCATCATCCGCGCCACGCGGATGAAGGCGATCGCCTGGTTGAGGAGCCAATCCGCGTTGCTCACCGCCGGCACGATGCGCTCCTGCATGTCGATGACCAGCACCAGGGAGCGCTCAAAGGTAAAACGCCAACTCATTGCGGTGGGGGCGGCGGCTAGTCCTCGTCGCCCTTTTGGAGTTTGGCCAGCACGCTGAGGTCCTCCAGCGTGGTGATGTCTCCCTGGACGTCATCCCCGGTCGCGAGCTGCTTGAGCAGCCGGCGCATGATCTTGCCGCTGCGAGTCTTGGGCAGGGTCTCGGCAAAGCGGACGTCCTTGGGCTTGGCGATGGCGCCAATCTCCCGCCCGACGTGCGCGCGTAGTTCGTCCTTGAGCTTGCCGGTCGGCGTGGCGCGGTTCTTCAGCGTGACAAAGGCGACGATGGCCTGGCCGGTGAGCTCATCCGGGCAGCCCACCACGGCGGCTTCCGCCACCAGGTCGTGGCTGACCAGGGCGCTCTCCACCTCGCTGGTGCCCATGCGATGGCCGGAGACGTTGAGGACGTCGTCAATGCGGCCGACGATCCAGAAGTACCCGTCCTCGTCGCGGCGGGCGCCGTCCCCGGCAAAGTACATGCCCGGGTACTCGCTCCAGTAGGTCTTGCGGTAGCGGGGCGCGTCGCCGTAGATGCCGCGCAGCATGGAAGGCCAGGGCCGCCGGATGACGAGGCGTCCGCCGACGTTGGGCGGGCACTCCTTGCCCTTCTCGTCGACGACGGCGGCATCCACGCCGAAGAACGGCACCGTGGCGCTGCCCGGCTTGGTCGGCACCGCGCCCGGGATGGGCGTAATCATGTGGCCGCCGGTTTCGGTCTGCCACCAGGTGTCCACGATCGGGCACTTTTTGCCGCCGATGTAGCGGTGGTACCACATCCACGCTTCCGGGTTGATCGGCTCGCCGACCGTGCCCAACAAGCGCAGGGAGGAAAGGTCGCGCCCGGCGGGCCACTGGTGGCCCCACTTCATAAAGGCCCGGATAGCGGTCGGCGCAGTGTAGAAGATGTTCACCTTGTACTTCTCCACCAGCTCCCAGAAGCGGTCCGGCTGGGGGTAGTTGGGCGCGCCCTCGTACATCATGGAGGTGGCGCCGTTGGAAAGGATGCCGTAGAGGATGTAGGTGTGGCCGGTGATCCAGCCGACGTCGGCGGTGCAGAAGTAGATGTCTTCCTCGCGCAGGTCGAAGACGTACTTGCTGGTGAGGTGGGCGTGCAGCAGGTAGCCGCCCGTGGTGTGGAGAATGCCCTTGGGCTTGCCGGTGGAACCGCTGGTGTAGAGGATGAAGAGCGGGTGCTCGCTGTCGAGCTTGGCCGGCGGGCACTTGTCGTCCACCTCCAGGATTTCGCGGTGGTAGGCCAGGTCGCGGCCGGCCTTCATCTGCACATGCTTCTCCCCCGTGCGGAAAACCACGATGACGTTCTTCACGCCCGGGCAGCCCTCCAGGGCCTTGTCCACGCTCTGCTTAAGCGGCACCACCGCGCCGCGGCGGTACCCGCCATCTGCGGTGATGACCATCTTGGCGCCGCAGTCCAGGATGCGGTCCTTGAGGCTTTCCGCGCTGAACCCACCGAAGACCACGCTGTGGAGCGCGCCGATCCGGGTGCAGGCCAGCATGGCGATGGCCGCCTCCGGGATCATCGGCATGTAGATGACCACGCGGTCCCCGCTCTTGACGCCGTTGCGCTTGAGCACGTTGGCGAATTTGCAGACGTGACTGTGGAGCTGCTGATAGGTGTAGGTGACGCTGTCGCCGGGCTCGCCCTCCCAGATCAGCGCCGCCTTGTTGCGCCGGGGGCCGTCCAGGTGGCGGTCCAGACAGTTGTGGCTGACGTTGAGCTTGCCGCCCACGAACCACTTGGCCAAGGGCGCCTTCCACTGGCAGACCTTCTTCCACTTCTTGAACCAGTCGAGCTCCCCGGCCTGCTGCGCCCAGAATTTTTCCGGATCGCGCAGCGAGGCGTTATAGAGGCGCTTGTACTGCGCCATGCCCTTGAGCCGCGCCTTCTCGCTGAAGGCCTTCGGCGGCGCAAACACCCGGCGCTCCTTTAGCCGGGAAATGATGTTGCCGGAAGCGCCCTTGGCCCCGTTCGCCTTGGCGGCGGCAGGTTTTTTAGGAGAGCGTGGTTTGGACGGAGGGGATTTTCGGGAAGGCATGGCTAAAACAGAAATGGTCGCAAAAGACGTGCCATGCACTCTGAACCAACCCGGCCAAAGCTAAAGGCAAAAGTGGAGCCGGGGCCGATTAAACCCCGGGCAGCCGGGTCAAACTCCACTTGCGGCGGCGCCGCCAGCCTGTTTCGTTACTGGCATGAGCACCACGGTCAGCGTTCTTGGGTTGGGCATCATCGGCGAAATCTGGGCGCGCAACCTCGCGGCGGACGGTTTTCCCATCCTAACTTGGAACCGGACGCCCAAACCGCAGGCCTCCGGCCACTGCGAGCACGCCGCCCGCGCGGCCGAAAGCGCCCGGTTCATCTTCATCGTGGTGGCCGACCCGCCCGCCGTCGCCAGCGTGCTCGATCAGATCGAGCCCGTGCTCAACCCCGGGCAGACCGTCATCCAAAGCTCGACGATCGATCCCGAGTCCAGCCGCGCCTTTGCCACGCGGGTCGAGGCAACCGGCGCCGCCTTCCTGGAGGCCCCCTTCACGGGCAGCAAGCCCGCCGCCGAAGCCCGCGAAACCGTCTTCTACACCGGCGGGCGCGCGGAGGTGCTGGCGGAGGCGCGCCAAGTGCTGGGGCCGCTTTCCAAATCAATCCACCACTTCGGCGAAGTCGGCACCGCCTCCACCCTCAAGCTGGCCATGAACACCAACATTGCGCTCATCGCCGAGGCCCTCTGCGAGAGCCTGACCTTTGCCCGCGAGCACGGCGCCACCGACGACCAGTTCTTTGAGGCGCTCAACGCCAACGTCGGGCGTTCCGGCGTCTCCGGGCTGAAGGAAGCCAAACTGCGGGCGGGGGACTACGCCACGCAGTTCTCGGTCAAGCACATGGCCAAGGACCTCCGCCTGGCCCTGCAAACCGCCGACGCGGACGCCCCCCTGCCTCTCCTGCGCAAGATGGTGGCGCAGTACAACCAGGCCGAGAACGACGGCCGCGGCGAGCTCGATTTCATCAGCCTGATCGAACTGCTTCGGCGGTAACCGAAGCGGGCAGCGGCGGGCGGTACTGGTACTCGGGGTCGGCCTCCTGCCGCTTCTGGATTCCGTAAATCTCCCGCCAGCAGGCGAGTAGCCCGTGCGGCGTCGGCGGCAGGTCGTGCCGGATCAACCGGTGCAGCTTGGCCAGCCGGTAACAGGGCACCGCCGCGTACATGTGGTGCTCGATGTGGTAGTTCATTTGCCAGTACAGGAAGCCGAGGAGCGGACTGCAGGTGAAGGTGCGCGAATTTACGCGGTAGTCCGGATCGTGGTCGCACAGGCCCAGGTGCTGGGTGGCGTTGCAGAGCATGTGCAGCCAGCCGCCGTAAAAGGGCGAGAACGTGGTCAGCACCGGCAGCAGCCACCAGCCCATGGCGATGGAAACCAGCAGAATGCCCAGATGCCCGGCGTAGAGCGCGCGCGCCCAGCGGATCACCGGGCGGCGGGCCTTTTCGTCGCCTTCCGGGAACATGGTCTGCTCCCACTCGCCTTCGAAGCGTCCGCAGCTCAGGCGAGCAGTACCGCGGATTTTCCCCCAGAGATGATGCGGCATCACGATGCCGCGTTCGAGCAGGTCGCGCAGCACCAGCCGCATGGGCAACACCACCTCCAGGTCATCCGGCGGGTGGAGCGTGTAGCGGTGGTGGCGCTGGTGGCTGTTCTGGAAGTGCTCGTGGTTGATCCAACCCAAAAAGGCGTAGACGCGCACAAAGAACGTGTTGAGCCAGCGCGTCTTGAACACCGTGCCGTGGCCCAGCTCGTGCACCCCGTTCATGAAAAAGGAAACCACCATGCCGTGGAGGAAGATGAAGCCCAGGGTGGCGTACCAGGGCAGGTAGATCGCCGAGAGCAGCGCAGCGGTAAACGTCAGGCCCCAGATGGCCAGGAAGCCCAGCGTCTGGACCGCGCCAAGCAGGTCGCTGCGCTCGTAGACCGCCTTCATTTCCCGAGAGGGAACCTTGGTGCGGTACCATCTGATGACCGGAGCGCGGCGAACCTCCTCGGTGTATTCGGGGAGGCTTTTTTCGTTGGGAGGGAGCGAGGGGGGAGTTGTCATGCTGGCACCCTAACATCGTCATTGGGAGTTGCCGTCCAAGCCGATGGCACGATACGATTTCAAACATGTCCCTCCCCCGCAGCCTTTACCGCCGCCGCCGCGTAATGCTCGATCTCTCCCGGCTGACCGACGGCTGCCGGCTAACGCTCGGGCGCTACAACTACAGCCAAACCCACGGCGAGAGCCTCCTGCCCGACCACGAGCACGGCAACGCCATGGAGATCTGCTTTCTGGTCCGCGGCCAACAGACCTTTGCCGTGGGCGGGCGTGACTACCGGATGCGCGGCGGCGACATCTTCATGACGTTCCCCCACGAGGTCCACAGCTCGGGCGGCAACCCGATGGAAAAGGGCGAGCTTTACTGGCTCATCATCGTCTTCCCGCCCCGGCGCGACGCGTTTCTCCACCTCCCCCCGCGCCAGAGCCGCCGGCTCGTGCGGGCGCTGCTCGCGCTTGAACCGCGGCACTTCCGCGGCACCTGGAAGATGAAAGAGCAGCTCGACACCGCCCTGGTCGCTTGCGAGCAGCCACGGAGCCCGGTCCAGGCCTACGAGATTACCAACCAGATCGGAGCCTTTCTGCTGGAGCTGCTCGCCGCCGCGCAGAAAGCGCCCGGACGGCCCTCCCCGCCGGGACTCAAGCCGGTCCTGGACCACATCGAGCGCCACCTGGACGCTCCGCTCAGCGTGCCCGTTCTCGCCCAGCGGGCGGGGATTTCCGAGGCGAGGTTCAAGGCCCGCTTTAAGGCGGAGGTCGGCATTCCGCCGGGCGAGTACGTCCTTCGCAAAAAAGTGGAGGCGGCTCGCCGCCAACTAAGCCGCGCGGGCGCGAGCGTCACGCGCATCGCCTTTGACCTGGGCTTCTCCTCCTCCCAGTACTTCGCGACGGTCTACAAGCGCTACACCGGCCGCACCCCCTCGCAGGACCGCGCGGCAGGAAGGCCCGCCTAGAGCTTATTACAAAAGCCCCGCGTACCCGCGCCAGTTGGATTTTGGCCGCTGGGCTAGGCGCAACGAGGAAGCTTATCAAAATTGATAAGTGACCGAGGAGCAACACCGCCCAGCGGCCAAAAGACACCGGCCTTGAAAAGGTTGCGGTTCTTTTCCG
>JBCDLL010000079.1:0-14559 GCA_038745425.1 Verrucomicrobiota bacterium
AGCAAAATCCTGGTAGCGCGCAACATTCCCGGCATCATCCTGCACGGCTTCGGCCAGTCCTCCGACCTCCAGGGCATGGACTGGGACCAGTTTGCCGTCGTGGAGATGAAGAACTACATCATGGGGCAGCGCTTCCACCGGGTGGCGGTCAACGCCTACCAGGGCTTTTACATGATGATCTGCAAGGCCTTTGCCCTGGGCTACAAGCGGGTCGGCGTGGCGACTTCCCGGCAGTACGACCGCCGCTTCGAACACGGTGTGCTCTTCCCGGTCGCCTTCGCCAAGGACCGCCTGCGCGCCGGCCAGTCACTGGAATCACTGGTCCTGGCTTCCCACTCCCGCCGCGAGGAAAAAACCATCCAGGACTGGCTTCGCCAAAAGCGCCCGGAAATCGTCATCGGCGTGGACCTGATCTGGAACGCGATCGAAGCGATGGGCTGGCAGATTCCCGGGGACGTCGCCTTCATCAACGTCGACCGGCGCGACAGTTTCCCCCATACGGCCGGCTTCAACCAGCGGATCGAAGTCCAGATCGAAAAGGCGGTCGACCTGCTGGTGGCACAGATCAACGCCAACCACCGCGGCGTGCCCAAGGAGCCCATCCTGCAGCTGGTGGACGGCTGCTGGGAAGACGGGGCCAGCGCGCCGCCCGCCGCCGAGCGCCACCGCCCCCGGCCGGTTACCGCGGTTTAGCGGCCAGCCCGTTGGCGCCGGCCCACCGCTCGGGCGCGGCCTCCAGCGGCGTGCCCATCGTGTCGTTCCAGCGGTTGAGGTAACCCATAATGGCGATGGTCGCCATCAGGTCGGTGATTTGCCGCTCGGTGAAGTGCTCGCGCAGCGCGGCAAAGTGGGCGTCCTCCGCCGCGTTGGGCACTTGCCCGGCCGCAAAGGCCAAGTCGAGCGCGGCCCGCTCGGCCGGGGAAAAGTGCGGGCTCTCCGCAAAGCGGGGCAAGTCCCGCAGCTTTTCCGCGTCCACTCCGAGCTCGGCCGCCTCGTAACCCGAGTGCGCCCGGCAATACCGGCACCCGGCGGCGGCGCTGACCGCCGCCGCCACCAGCAGCCGCAGCTCGTACGGCAGGGGCGGATCCTTCCGCCGGGGTCCCAAGCCCAAATGTACCTTGGCCAGCAGCCAGAATAGGCGCAACCGGTCGCCCCAGCTCACCGGCGCGTTCTCGGAGCCAAACGCCGTCCGGCTCAGGAGGGCAAAGTGCAGGAGCAGCTCGGGGTCGCGCGCCATGGTCAGCATGCTGTTGGGCACCAGGCCCATCACGCGCTCCACGTTGGTCCAGACCGGTTCAAAGTCCGGCAGGTCGCGCCGGTTTAGCGGGCTTAAGCGGGGCATAGGCATGAGAGGCGCGGCGGGCGGAGTTTATTTCAAGCCCGCTGGCGATGAAGGGAAGCCCGGCGATGAGCGCTGGGGGTTTGCCCACTTTTTCGCTTGAACCAGGTGCAGAAATGCCCGGGCGAACTAAAGCCCAAGTCGTAAGCGATGGCCTTGATGTCCTGGTCGGTCAGCTCCAGCGCCATGGTGGCGGCTTCCAGCCGGCGTTTTTCGTACACCGCCACCGGGGTCTGCCCCAGGTAGCGGACAAAGAGCCGGTTGAGTTGGGAAACGCTCAACCCGCACATCCGGGCCAGTTCGGCTTCCGACCAGCCCTCGCTCAAGGGGCGCTCCCGCAGCCAAGCCAGCGCCGACTCCACCCGCGGGTCGAACTCCTCCGGCGCTTCCGGCACCATGCCCAGCGCCAACATCGTGTGCACATACTCGTAGGCCCAATGGTAGAAGCGATGCATGACCGAGAAATGCGTCTCCACCGTCTCACGAGTGAGCCCGAGCTGGTTTTCCGGCCCAGGGCCACCCAGTTTGACTTCCATCAGCTCAATGAGCGACTCGGCCGTTGCCTGCAGCCGGGGAAAACGTCGGCCCTGGAAGACGCGAGCCCGCCGGTGCTGGAACAGGCTGGTGCCCGCCTGCCAGGAGATGAGAAAGCGCAAGGAGATGATTTCTGCCTCCGGGACAAAGCGCTGCCGACGCGGTTCGCCGCCCGGCAAGATCCACTGCCCGGCTCGCGCCGTTTCCCTCCGGTCTTCGCCTTCCATCTCGACCGAACCTTTAAGCACGTACCAAGCCGCACCGGGCCACACATTGTAGGTGGCGTTGCGGTAAACCGGAGAAACCCGTCCCCGGTAACCCCAAAACAGGCGACAGTGCAAATCCGACCAGAGCCCAAAGCTCAGTTGCTTGGCAGGGCCAGGCGATGAGGTTTTTTTCATTATGCGCAAATTATGGAAGCTTTTGAAGAAATTACCAAAGCGTTGTGAATTGTAAAGAAGGCGCCCTTTCCGAATCATCATAGCCATGAAGAAACCCCTCCTTCTCCTTTCCCTCAGCTGCCTGCTCAGCGCTCTGGCGCCATTTTCCCAAGCTTCGGCCAGCCTGCTCGCCTACGATGGCTTTGAAGACTACGCCTCCGGCAGCACGCTCAACGGTTCCAACGGCGGCAGCGGCGACTGGAACGCCGCCTGGGTGGCCAACAGCGCCGTCGACATCAACGGCAGCGGGCTCTCCTACCTCAACGGCGGCATTTCCCTGAACGGCGGCGACCGCTCCTTCCGGGTGGACGCCAGCTCCAGCGGAACGGCCACCCTGCTCTCGCGCTCCTTCGACACCACCGGCGGGAGCGGCGAGGTCTACTTTTCCTTCCTCTTCCAAGCAACCTCCACCGGCAATCAGCAAGTCTTTAACTTCGGCCTGAGCGACGATGCCGACATTAACAACGCGGGGACCATCGGCGATCCCTTTTCCTCGCAGCCCAACCTGGCCGCCCGCACCCGCGCCTCCACCAGCGACGGCACCGACGACAGCGGGTTCTCCTACTCCAACGGCACGACCTACCTGCTGGTGGGCCGCTTCTCCACCGACGGCAGCCAAAGCGGTGACACCTGGGACCAAATGGAGCTCTGGATCAATCCGGATTCGCTTGTTGCCGGGACGGCCGACGCCACCATAGACCGGACGGCGGCCATCAGCGGAGCCGTGATCGATACCATCAACATGCAGACCTCTGGCTTCACCGGCTCCCAATCCTTCCTTTTCGACGAACTTCGCATCGGCACAAGCTTCGCCTCCGTGGTCGTGCCCGAACCTTCTAGCGCCGGCCTTTTGCTGGGCGCCGCCAGCTTTCTCGTCCTCCACCGTCGGCGGAGCACCTCCCCGAGACAGACTTCCTGAAGGCGAGTCCCGCTTAGGCCGATTGCCACCACGGGTAGAACCCCCGGCCGCGACACGCGGGCAATTGATACCGGGTGACGCGTATAAGCCCGGTCGCCTTTGGAAGTGCCTGCTGGTCTTTCCCGGGCGGCGGCCATTTTCCTTTTGCCGCTCCGGAGCTATATTAAGGAATAGGGACCGGCCGCCTTCCCTCCCATGGACATGAAGAACCAACTGACCAAGATCGCGGTCGGCGCGGTTTCCGGGCTCACCGCCATCGCGCTGGCCGTGGGCCTGCTGATGGCGGGCACCGGCCGCAATGCCCAAATCAGCGCGGCGGCCCAGGCGCCCGTCCCGCCCATCAACGACACCCGAACCTACCCCTCCAAAAAATCCATGACCGACGCCGAACTCAAAAGCAAACTCACCCCGATGCAGTACCGCGTGGCCGTCCAGGACGGCACCGAGCCCGCCTTCCGCAACGAGTACTGGAACAACAAGGATGTCGGCCTCTACGTCGACGTCATCTCCGGCAAGCCGCTCTTTGCTTCCCTGCACAAGTACGACTCCGGCACCGGCTGGCCCAGCTTCTTCCGCCCGATCGAGGAAGACGAAATTTTGGAGGTGCGGGACAACTCCTACGGCATGGTGCGGGTCGAGGTCCGCAGCAAAACCGGCGACACCCACCTGGGCCACGTCTTCCCGGACGGCCCGGCCCCCACCGGCCAGCGCTACTGCATCAACAGCGCCTCGCTGCGCTTTGTGCCCCTGGCCGACCTGGACAAGGAGGGCTACGGCGCCTACGCCAAGATCTTCGAGACCGAAGGCTAAGCCAACTAATCCTGCGATCCGGCCAAAGAGCTGATATCTCCCAGTTGCCATGAATCTTCGACCGGGCCTGCTCGTTGGCGTATTGCTTGTCCTGCTGCCCACTCCCCTGACCGCGCACGAGGGGCACCGCCATGAAGAAGGCTTCCAACTGGCCGCGCCCGCCTTCCCGCCGGGCGGAGCCATCCCCGCCAAGTACGCCCGGGCCGGGGAGAACGTCTCGCCCCACCTCAAGGTCACCGGCGTGCCGAAAGGCGCCAAGTCCCTTGCGCTAGTTCTCCACGATCCCGACGCGCCCAACGGCAACTGGACGCATTGGATCGTCTACAACCTGCCGCCGGACACGACCGGCTTTAGCTCGCAAAAGCTGCCCTCCGGCGCGGACCAGGGCACGAACAGCTGGGGCCGCGCCGCCTACGACGGACCCGCCCCGCCCAGCGGAAGCGGACGGCACCGCTATGTCTTTACCCTCTACGCGCTCGACCAAAAGCTGTCCGCGGACCAGCCGATGACCGCCGCCGAGCTCGCAGCGCGGATCAAGGAGCACCTGCTGGCCACGGCCACGCTCACCGGCACGTTTCAGGCCAAATAGGCCGTTCTATCTTTTGGGCCCGGCATCCCGTATAGTGCGGGCGACTGATGAAACCGCTCCTGCTTGACCAAGCGCCCGAGGCCTGGGACCTCGGCGAGGCGCCCGCTTACCGCCGCCGGCAGATTGCGGAGTGGATCTTCGGCCGGCGCGTGACCGCGTTTGGCCAGATGAGCAACCTGCCCGCCGCGCTGCGCCACGACCTGGCCGCGCGCTACGACTTGGAACCGCTCGCCCTCGCCCGCCGCCAGGGCAGCGCCGACACCACCCGTAAGTATCTCTGGGCGCTACGCGCGGGTGACTTCGTCGAGAGCGTGCTCATCCCGGCCAACCCGGGCATCGACGGCGACCGCGCCGGGCGCTGGACCCTCTGCGTGAGCAGCCAGGTGGGCTGCGCTTACGGGTGCAAATTCTGCGCCTCGGGCCTGGACGGCTGGAAGCGCCACCTCACCCCCGGCGAAATCATCGGCCAGGTCCTCGCGGCCGAAGCCGACAGCGGCGTGCGCGTCGACAACCTCGTCTTTATGGGCATGGGCGAGCCCCTGGCCAACTACGCGCAGCTCATGACGGCCCTGGACCGGCTCAACGCGCCCTCGCCCTCGGGCCTGGGAATCGGCGCGCGGCACGTCACCATCAGCACCAGCGGCCTGGCGCCGCAAATCCGGCGGCTGGCGGACGACCCGCGCCAGTTCCGGCTGGCCATTAGCCTGCACGGCGCCACGGACCCGGTGCGCGAGCGCATCATGCCGATCAACCGCCGCTTCCCGCTGGCCGAGCTGCTGGCCGCCTGCGAGGCCTACCAGCGCCGCAAGCGCAAGATGATCACGCTCGAGTACATCCTCATCGACGGGATCAACGACGAGCTGACCGAGGCCCACACACTCGTCCGCCACGCCCGGCGCCTCCACGCCAAGGTCAACCTGATTCCCTACAACACGGTCGAGGGGCTGGAGTGGCGGCGCCCGCCGCGGGAACGGATCCGCGCCTTTGCCGAGGTTCTCCAGCGGGCCGGAGTCACCGCCACCGTGCGGCTGGAAAAAGGCCACGACATCGACGCCGCCTGCGGCCAGCTGCGCCTCAAGGAAAAAGCGGTCGCTTAGGCTTCGTTTAGGCCCACCGAGCGGCGCAAAACGTAGGCGGAGCTTCCAGCTCCTGTCCAGAACCAGGATGGTCCTGCTACGAGGCCCGGCGACGGCGCAGCGCAAGCAGGCCAAAGACGACGCCAATGAATCGGGCCTTGCCAAGCGAGGGTAGCCGTCGTTGTCCCCAACGACGGTGCTCCTTGCTTTGGCACAAAACCGACCGTGCTCCGCCGCTGGGCTCAGCGGCAGCTACCAGGTCCGGCAGCGTCCGGGTCCAGGCACCGGGAAACCGCAAAACAACAAGCCTTTAAAGACGAAACCTCCGCGACCTTAGCGACCTTTGCGTGAGATTTTAAACGCCACGGGCATCGACTTCCGCCGCTGGGCTTGATGCCGACTGCCAGGTCTGGCGGCTACCAGCTCCTGTCCAGGACCAGGATGGTCCTGCTACAAGGCCCGGCGACGGCGCAGCGCAAGCAGGCCGGCCGCGCCCAAGAGCAAGGCGGAGGAGGCCGGTTCCGGAACCGCCGACACGCGGGCGTTGTCGAAGTTGAGTTGGTATTGCCCGGGATCCGTCACCGTGTCGTTGTTGCCCCGGATGCGCACGCCGAAGTCGTTGCCGATGCTCCCGGCCGCTTCCGCACTCACGTTCAGGGTGTACTGAAGTTCCTGCACCGAGTTCCCGGCGGTGGGGGTCAGCGTGGCGAAGGTGCCAACTTCGGTGTTGGTATCGAGATCCACCAGCCCAATCTCAAAGGAAACTTCATTGGCCGCATCGGAATTGTCCGGGCGCAAACCGACCAGAAATTCCACGGTGTAAATCAATCCGGCTTGGAAGGTGCCCACCGCCGAAGCCGACTGGAAATAAGCGCTGTCGCCGACCGCGATGTTCATGTACGCCAACTGGTCCTGATCCCAATCCGTGATGGCCGTTCCGGTGTAGCCCGTGTCGGTGGTTTGCACTCCATGGCCGTTGGGCGGCGCGATGCCTCCCTCGTAGACGTAGGACCAACCGGGAGGGTCCCCGGGAGTGAAGAAGTTAGTATCCGGATCCTGAAAGCTGTTGTTGGGGATGTTGAAGGTAATCTGGCCCTGCGCGACGCCGGAAAGGGCAGCGCACAGCAGGCCAACGGTGGCAAGGTAAGGGGTGGTGTTCAGAAGGCGCATCGTTTTCTCCTCGGTGATGGAATTCTGGTGGGGTTGCGGTTGAGAGTGATCCGGTTTGGCCGAAGGCGGCCGAGCTTCATCGGATCGCGCTTGCTTATACCATCTGGTATTGGCCTGTTACAACCACCATTTCAATTTTAAGTGCATTTATTCTCGAACAGTCGTACAGGACCAGGTGGTCACGCTCATCCGATCGGATTTTCTCGAACCGTTTGAGCCCTCGCAAAACGTCTCCTCTGCATCGTCTGAAGCCGGCCCCGGAGCAATCGTTGCAGCGAGTTGACCTTGTGTGAACATGCCGATCCTGATCGTGCCTTGCCAAGCGAGGGTAGCCGTCGTTGTCCCCAACGACGGTGCTCCTTGCTTTGGCACAAAGTCGACCGTGCTCCGCCGCTGGGCTCAGCCGCGGCTACCGGCCCCGGCGGCCACCAGGGCTGGCAGCGTCCGGGTCCAGGCACCGGGAAACCGCAAAACGACAAGCCATCAAAGACAAAACCTCCGCGACCTTAGCGACCTTTGCGTGAGATTTGAAACGCAACGGACATCGACTTCGGCCGCTGGGCTCGATGCCGACTGCCAGGTCCGGCGACTACCGGCACACGGTCCTAATCAAATTTTACGCCGGTTTCTCGGGCGATGTGGCGCAGGTCGTCGACCACCGGCCGGACGAGCGGGATCCCCTCCTTTTCGCGGACGGCGTGGGCCTCGCGCTCCGGGTCGCCGGGGATGAGCGGGCCGCCGGTGCCGGGGGCGGGCGAGGTCGCCCGGAAGACGCGGATATACTCGTCGACCTGGGCGCGGAACTCGCCCGGATCGATGAAAGCGTCCAGCCGCATCGCGCCGAAAAAGTGGCCGATACCCTTGCCCACGCTGCGCTCGGGCACGTACTGGCGCAGGGCGAAGGGCGGAGCAAAGGGACCCCAGTTGGCCCCGCTAAGCACGCAGCAGAGGATATCCACCATCATGGATAGGCCGTAGCCCTTGTGCCCGCCGTGCTCGCGGTCCGAGCCCAGGGGCAGCAGCGCGCCGCCCTCCTCCATGTCCTTGGGATTGGTAGACATGCGGCCGGCCGCGTCAATCGCCCAGCCGTCCGGGATGGGCTCGCCCTTGCGGATGCCAATCTGCACCTTGCCGTAGGCGGCGGCGCTGGTGGCCATATCGAGCACCACCGGCGGGTTCTCTCCGGCGGGCACGGCGATGGCGATGGGGTTGGTGCCGAGCATGCGCTCCGCCCCCCAGAGCGGCGCGACCAGCTTGGTTGAGTTGGTCATGGCCCAGCCGATCATCCCGCGTTGGATCGCCTCGAGCGCGTAGTAGCCGGCGATGCCGTAGTGGTTGGTGTGGCAAACGCTGACCCAGCCGGTCCCGGCCTCGCCCGCCTTGCAGATGGCGATCTGGTTGGCCTTGGGCCCGACCACCAGGCCGAGCCCGTTGTCGCCGTCGACGGTCGCGGTGCTGGCGCTCTCGCGAATCACCTGGAGCCGCGGCTTGGGGTTGATCCGCCCCATAGAAAGCATCTCAAAGTAGGTGTGCAGCCGCGCCACGCCGTGGCTGTCGATGCCGCGCAGGTCGCTCAGGCTGAGCACCCCCGCCGCCGTGCGGGCGTCGGCCTCCGGCACGCCAAAGTGCTCAAAGACGCGCACGCTGAAGTCCCGCAAGAACTCCGCCGGGTAGGTGATGGTTTCAACCTCGCTCATCTTGCTTTGGACAGGATTAACAGGATTTACCGGATTGGGAATGACCGATCCTGGCGCAAACCGTAGCCGGAGCTTCCGGGAACGGGGCGTCGCCAAGCGAAGGTAGCCGTCGTTGTCCCCAACGACGATGCTCCGTGCGTTGGCACAGTGCCGACCGAGCTCCGCCGCTGGGCCAGTGGTGGCCACCGGGGCTTGCAGCGTCCGGGGCCAGGCACCGGGAAACCTCAAAACGACAAGCCTTCAAAAACGAAACCTCCGCGACCTTAGCGACCTTTGCGTGAGATCTGATAGGCCACCGCCATCGACTTCCGCCGCTGGGCTCGATGCCGACTGCCAGGTCCGGCGGCTGCAGGGCCGGAGGCGAGGCGGGCAAGGGACTGCCCGCCCTACCACGCTTCGCGTCTGGCAGCGTCCAGGGGCAGGCACCGGGAACCCTCAAAACGACAAGCCTTCAAAGACGAAACCTCCGCGACCTTAGCGACCTTTGCGTGAGATTTGAAACGCCACTAGCATAAATATCCGATGCTGGGGTCGAAGACGACTGCCAGGTCCGGCGGCGACCGGGTCAAATCCGGGATTCGTGTCAATCCTGCCCCTGAGGAAATCGGGAGAGATCAAAAGCGTTCGGCAAGCCGGTCGGTGATGAGCGCGCCGATGTTGAGCGAGGCCGTCGCGGCGGGCGAGGGCGCGTTGCCCACGTTGACCACCCGGCCGCTGTCCTCGATCATGAAATCATCGACCACGGCGCCGTCGTCGGACACGGCCTGCGCCCGGATGCCAGCGGGCGCGGCCTTGAGCTGCCGGGCTTGGATCTCCGGCACCAGCCGCTGGAGCGCGCGGACGAAGGCGCCCTTGCTCAGCGAGCGCCACATCTCCCCCGCACCCGTCCGCCAAAAGCGCGAAGCCAGCTTGAGAAAGCCGGGATAACTGAGCGACTCGGCCAGGTCGTCGAGGTTGAAGTCCAGCTTGCCGTAGGCCTCGCGTCCAAGCGCCAGGACGGCGTTGGGGCCGCACTCGACCGAGCCATCGATCATTCTTGTGAAGTGGACGCCCAGGAAGGGAAAGCTGGGGTCCGGCACCGGGTAGATCAGGTTACGCACCAGCCCGCGCGCGTCCGGGGTCAGCTCATAATACTCGCCCTTAAAGGGGATGATCTTGGCGCCGGGGTCCACCCCGCTGGCGCGCGCGAGGCGGTCGGAGTGCAGCCCGCCGCAGTTGACCACAAAGCGGGCGCGGAGTTCGTCCGGCCCCATCAGGATGACGCCCCCGTACTCGCGCCGGATCGCCTCCACCCGCCAGCCGTAGTGGACGGCGCCGCCTTCGCGGGCGGCCACCTTTGCGGCGAGGCGTTTGCAGACCTCGCGGTAATCGACGATCCCGGTTTCGCGCACGTGGATGGCGGCCACCCCGGCCGCGTGGGGCTCAAGCTCGTGCAAGCGGTCGGGGCTGATCTTCTCGCAGGCGATGCCGTTGTCCACCCCGCGCTGGTAAATGC
This sequence comes from Verrucomicrobiota bacterium, assembly GCA_038745425.1. Lineage (GTDB taxonomy): Bacteria > Verrucomicrobiota > Verrucomicrobiia > Methylacidiphilales > UBA1321 > CAWUJC01. Next base: position 10,070 of record JBCDLL010000079.1, read on the forward strand.
GTTCCATGGCGGGGAGCTCGTCCTCCGTCACCGCCACGATGACCTTGCCGCAGCGCTCGAAGGGAATGCCCTCCTCCTCGCAAAAGGCCTCCATCGCCTTCTTGCCCTCGCGACAGTTGACCGCCTTGAGCGAGCCGGGTTTGTAGTAAATGCCCGAATGGAGCACGCCGGAGTTGTGCCCGGTCTGGTGCGCCGCCGGGCCGGATTCCTTCTCCAGCACCGCCACACTCAGGCGTGGGTACCGCCGCCCGATTTGCCAGGCGGTGGCGAGGCCGACAATGCCCCCACCAATGACCGCGACGTCGTAGGATTTCATGGAACCGGGCGCTAACCCGGATGCCACCTTGACCGACCGGCGCCAGATTTCAACGCTTCTGGGGTTGGAATTTGTCTTTTTTGCGGCCAGATTGAGGGCTTCCCGAAACCCCCGCTCCCCATGCCCTCCAAACCCAAATCCCTGAAGACGGTCAAAGACCCGGTCCGCAAAAAGAAGGCCAAAAACGCCAAGAGCATGAAAAGCCCGACCCGCGAGGCTCTGGACGCGCTCCACTTTGCGCCAATGGGAGGCCCGCGCGAGGCCCGCGTTACCCGGCACACCGGCGAGACCCAGATTGAGCTGAAGCTGCGCATCGACGGCGCCGGCGCGGCCAAGGTGCGCACCGGCATCCCCTTCTTTGACCACATGCTGACGCTGCTGGCCAAGCACGCGCTCTTCGACATGGACCTGTCCGTCAAGGGTGACCTGGAGGTCGACTTCCACCACACGGTGGAGGACACCGGCATCGCGCTGGGCCAGGCGCTGCAGGAGGCCCTCGGCGACAAGAGCGGCATCCGCCGCTACGGCTTTGCCTACCTGCCCATGGACGAAACCCTCGCCCGCGCCGCGCTGGACTTCTCCGGCCGGCCGCTGGTGGTGCTGCGCCTGCCGCCGGACGTGGACATGTTCCGCGCCCGCGCGGGCGACTTCCCCGCCCAGCTCACCGAGGAATTCCTGCGCGGGCTTTCCACCCAGTGCGGGCTGACGCTGCACGTGGAGGTCTTCTACACCAAAGAAGTTCACCACCTCATCGAGGCGATCTTCAAGGCCCTGGCCAAGGCGCTCGACATGGCCGTCCAGCGCGACCCCCGCGTCAAGGGCATCCCCTCCACCAAGGGCACGCTCACGAAGTGACCTCCGGCCAAAAGACGGGCGGCACTGGGAGCACCCCAGGCCTTAACCCCCACCTGCCCTCTTCCATGATCGGCATCCTTAACTACGAAATCGGCAACCTGCGCAGCGTGCAGAAGGCGCTCGAGCACGAGGGCGCGCCCACCAAGTGGGTGCGCACCGAGGCCGACCTGGCCGGCTGCGACGGGCTCGTCCTGCCCGGCGTCGGCGCCTTCGGCGACTGCGTCAAGGAGTTCCGCGCCACCGGCCTGGAGGGTGCGGTGCGGGACTGGATTGCGGCCGACCGCCCGTTCTTCGGCATTTGCGTGGGCTACCAGATGCTCTTCGAGGCCAGCGACGAATCCCCGGACGTGCCCGGCCTGGGTGTGTTCGGCGGGCAGGTCGTGCGCTTTGACGACCGCGGGCGCAAGGTGCCGCAAATCGGGTGGAACACTGTCCAGGTCCGCCAGCCACAGAGCCCGTTTTTAGAGGGCATTGCCGACGGCGCCTACTTCTACTTCGTCCACAGCTACTACCCGCAAGTGGCGGAGGCGGACCGCCCGCACGTCGCCCTGGAGGCCGATTACGGCGTGCCCTTCGCCGCCGCCATCACCCGGGGCCGGCTTTTTGCGACCCAGTTCCACCCGGAGAAAAGCCAGGCCAACGGCCTGCGCTTGCTCGGCAACTTCGTCAAAATGACCCAGAGCGTGGCGGCGTAGGCGCAACTCACAAATCCAAGCGCGATGCGACGGTGCCTCCGCATGAGGCCAAACCAAAAGGGTAACGCGATTCCGCCGCTGGGTCAGCGGCGGCTACCGGACCCGAGGCAACCGGGGAGCTGAGGAAGAGGCGTTGCCAAACGGGGGTAGCCGTCGTTGTCCCCAACGACGGTGCTCCTTGCGTGGATTCCGCGGGAAGAGTCTACCACCTCCGGGCGGTGCAAGCCGTAGCAGAAGCTTCCAGAACCTGTTTAGGACCAAGATGGTCCTGCTACGTGGCGCCAACCCCACGCAAATCCGTCCGTCTTCCCGCGGCGGAGCAGGAGCTCCGCCCTCCGTTGCGTTCCCACCTGTCCGGTTTTCCGCGGCAGAGCAGAAGCTCCGCCCTCCGTCGCACTGCCTCCGTGCCTCCTTACCTTGTCCCTTCTCCCTTGTCCCTTATGCCCGATCCCTCCCATCCTTCTGCCTTGTCCCTAATCCCTGATCCCGTACGATACCGCCCGCATGAGAATCCTTCCCGCCATTGATCTACGCTCCGGGCAAGTGGTGCGCCTGGAGCAGGGCCGCGCCGACGCCCAGACCACCTACTCCGACGACCCCGTGAGCGTGGCGCTGGACTGGCAGGCCCGCGGCGCCGAGGAGCTGCACGTGGTTGACCTCGACGGCGCCTTCGACGGCCGGCCGCGCAACCTCGACGCCGTCCACGCCATCGCCAAGGCGCTCGACATCCCCCTGGAACTGGGCGGCGGCCTGCGCACCGGCACCGACGTGGAGGCCGCGCTCCAGGCCGGCGCGGGGCGCGTCGTGCTCGGCACCGCTGCCTGCGAGGACCTCGACCTGCTCCAACGCCTGGTGGGCGAATTCGGCGGGAGCCGCATCGCCGTGGGCATCGACGCCCGCGACGGCAACGTGCGCACCAAGGGCTGGACCCAGCCGAGCAAATGGGACGCCGTCGCCCTCACCCGCGAGGTCAGCGCCCGGGGCGTCGGCACCGTCATCTACACCGACATCGAGACCGACGGCATGTTCACCGGCCCCAACCTGGGCGCCCTCAAAGAAGTGATGGCGGCGAGTTCCGCGGAGGTCATCGCCTCCGGCGGCGTTGCCAGCCTCGAGCACATCAAGGACCTCCGCGCGCTTGGCGGCCTCTACGGCGCCATCGTCGGCAAAGCCCTCTATGACAAGCGCCTCAGCCTCGAAACCATCCTGAGTCTAGGGTAGCGATTTACTTCTGCATCATCGTCTCGCCGAGGAGGAAGTAGATGGCCGGGAGGTGGAAGCGCGGGTCGCTCTCCGGCAGGCCCACTTCGTAGGCGGTGTTGCCGGCGCCCTGCACGCGCTGCCCTTGGTACCGGGCCGTGAAGCCGTAAAGCTCGCTGTCGCCGATCCGGTAGCGCTCGCCAAACACGATTTCCGTCAACCCGTGGTTCTGGAGCTGGGCCAGGTAGCGCGCCTCCTCGCCGTTGCTCTCAAACTGGGTAACGGCGCCGCCATTCTGAAGACTCGGGAAGAGGAAGAGCCACCCGCAATAAGCATGGACCAGCGCGTCGTCCGGAACTTGCTCCACGTTTTCGCCCTGGAACGACCAAGTGATTGGATTGACGAATCCGCGCCCCCGGGTGCCGCAAGGCATCTCGTACTCCATCAAATGCACCCACGTGCGGCCATAGTGCATGAGATTAAGGCCGTAACGTCGGCGGCGCTTGACGCGCACCGGCTCCACCCCGAACTCGTTCGGGTGGCGAAGCCACTCCGCCATCTCCTCCTCCGGCGATGGTCCCTTGTCTTTAAAGATGCCAAACACGTCAGCTTTAGACTGATCCGCCCATTTGCGCGGATCAACCCCTTTGGCCCGACGGGTGACGGAAACTCGTAGCTAAGCTGGTCAGCGGCGGAGCGGGGATGCCGACCGCAAGGCCCTCCGCCCTCCGTCTGGTATCCGACACTTTCTCTCATTTTGCGGACTTAGCGAACTTAGCGTGAAGAATCCCTAATCCAGTAAATCCTGTTAATCCTGTCCCAAAAACCTCCGCGCCCCTGCGCCTCCGCGTGAACCTCAATCCGATTCCCGTCCGGCTTGGCGAGGCGGGCAAGGGAGGCCTAGCAGCCGGCATCGCCCGCCCTACCACGCTTCGCGCCAGACAATGCCCATGTACCTTGCCACGCTTTTCCCTCTCTGCCTTCCCGCCTCGGTGAAAAATCCAACCTTCCGTCAATTCCGTTCATTCCGTCTACATCCGCGGCGGAGCAGGAGCTCCGCCCTCCGCCTCGTTCCAATATTCTTCTTTGTGCGACCGCTGCCTTTTCCGCCCTCCGTTCCGATCCAAAACGCTTGCCCTAGCGTCTTCGTGCCTTCGTGCCTTCGTGCCTTTGCGCCTTGGTGCCTTGGTGAGAAACCTCCTTATGACAACCGCAGGTTTTCACCTAATGGAGAACCCAAAATCAGCGAAAACGGCGGATTAAACCTCAACAACTTTCGTGCCCGCGAGGTGGGCAAGGGCGGCCTAGCAGCCCGCCCTACCACGCTTCGCGCCAGACAATGCCCATGTACCTTGCCACGCTTTTCCCTCTCTGCCTTCCCGCCTCGGTGAAAAATCCAACCTTCCGTCAATTCCGTTCATTCC
>JBCDLL010000080.1:0-13894 GCA_038745425.1 Verrucomicrobiota bacterium
ACCGGTTCTCGATTGCGCCGAGCTTCACTTCCTGCACCTTCAGTACATCGACCCGGCCCGCACCGCCAGCAAGCAGCGCTGGTACCAGTGCTACGAGCGGCTGCGCCAGCCGGAGACCAGTCCCGTGCGGCTCTTCGACCAATACCACCACATGCACGCCATCCGGCCCGAACAGCTCCGCCCCGTGCCGGCAGGTTGGCTGGCGCCCTACCGCGAGGCGGGCATTGACCTGCTCCGCGCTGACCCGCCGGCCGATGGCCTCTACTACTGGGACCCGCTGGTGCTGGAGATCTTCCGCGAGCACGGGCTCGCGCTCTTCGCGCGCGACTGCCTCTGGGACGGCTGGCCGGAAACCGCCCGGCGGCTGGGAGCCCCGCCCGAGCTGGCCCGCGACCCGCGCTCGTTCGGTCAGCGGCTGGCCCACCGGCTTTTGCAGCGCACCAACCGGCCGAAAAAGAAGCTGCTCGGGCGCCTGACCCGTAGCGTTTTGAAACGGAGCGGCTGGTGATGGCGGAAGCGACCTCCCCCTATCTGAGCATCGTCACGCCGTCCTACCAGCAAGGGGACTTCATCGAGGAGACGCTGCGCAGCCTGCTCGAGGACCAGGACGGCGCCGCGCCGGGCGACTACGAGATCATCGTGATGGACGGCGGCAGCGACGACGGCACCGTCGACCGGCTCCGCGCCCGCGACGACGACCCGCGCCTCTCCTGGACGAGCGCCCCCGACCAGGGCCAAAGCGACGCGATCAACCGCGGCCTGGCCCGGGCCCGGGGCCAGGTCTTCAACTGGATCAACTCCGACGACCTGCTCGAGCCGGGCGCTGCGGCCGCGGTCATCCAACGCTTCCGGCGCGAACCCGGCCTGCGGGTGCTCTGCGGGCGTTGCGCCAAGTTCGACCACCACACGCGCGAGGTCACCGGTTGGCTGCAGATGGAAACCAAGCGCGAGCTGGAGGCCACGATGCTGATCGGGCGCTGCACCCAGCCCAGCACCTTCTGGCGCACTTCGATCGTGCGCGAAATGGACGGCGTCCACCCGCAGTTGCGGTGCGCGATGGACTGGCACCTGTGGCTGAAGTTTCTGGTCAAATACGGGATGAGCGGCGTCGCCTTTACCCAGGACAGCCTGGCGCGCTTCCGCGAGCATCCGGCGGCCAAAAGCACGGCCGAGGGCGAACGTTTCCGCGAGGAGGTCCACGCCATTTGGCTGGACCTGGCCACGCATCTGAACGCGCCGGCCGAGCTGCTAGCCTTCCTGCGCTCGCTAACCCCGCTGCGGCTGGATCCGCCGACCCGCTGGGAGCCGGGCTCGCATCTGCGCCCGGAGCGGCTCTGGCACACGCTGGGCGTCCGCTGGGCGCACAAGTTCCGCAAAACCGGACGGGAGGAGGAAGCGCGCTTCCTCATCGACCTGGCCTGGAAGTGCGAGCGCCGCCTTACCCCCATGTACCTCAATTCCCGCTGGAAACTACGCGACATCGCGCCTTGGCAGCCTGGCGCTAAAGACTCCTGAGCTTTTGCAGCATGGCGTCGACGAGCGCTGGAATGGCGGCGACCGTCTCGCTGAGCTTTTGGAAGAAGTAATCCGAAATGGGGTAACCGAACACCTTTTGCTCAACATCGAAGTATTCCCAGGCGAGCACCGCAACCACGAGCAGGGCGCACGCTACAAACAGGTTGGCGCGTCCAGATCCTTGGGTGTCGGCAGACATGGCAGTTCCCCGGCTCGAGTTGGAAAAAAGAGAGCCTCAAGCCGGATTATAACGCATCACGACGAACCGAAGGCAGCATAATTTGCTGGAAAACACCGTTCGGCCGAATCGTCACGCGATCGTCACGTTCGGTCGTAAGCACAACTTTCTCTTATCCAATGTGTTTTTCCCTGATGAAATCCCTCGGCACCAACGTCTTTCCATGGAACAAAAGCGTAATACGTGTCGGCGCCATATTGGATTGAATCCTGCTTCTAACTTCCTTAGTATCCACCACAGAAATTGAGCACACGAACAAGGGGACTCCAGTGAATCATCCAGAAACCATGATGTTTGTCTCGGTACCGGGCGCCAACGACGTCACGGAGATGCCCAAATCCGAGGTGAAGCGCAAGATGAGCACGGGGGATTTGCCGCCGGATGCCGTGGTGTGGAGCCAGAAGAACAACACCTGGAAACCACCCGCCGCCATCAGCAGTTTGATTGAATCGCCCGTGGCTCCCGCTCCGGCTCCGACCGCGGCAGCTCCCGCCCCGGCGGGCAAGTCGGCCCCCGTCCTGAAAGCTGCCCCCAAGTTAAAGGCCGCCCCCAAGCTGAAAGCCGCGCCCAAGGCAACCGCCACCCCCCAGACCGAGGGCCAAGCCGCCGTGCCGCGCGCTAAAATTGCCCGGACCCCGCAGGTGACCAGCCGCGCCAAGACGGGTCAGGTGGCCAGCGGCCAGATTCGCGCCAACCCCAACGCGGTCCGGAGCGCCGTCACGCAAATGGAGGCTGAGGAAGCCCGCAGCAGCGGCTGGATCAAGTGGGTCTGCCTCCTGGTCGGCTTCATCGTCGGCGGGTTGCTGCTCTTCAACTGGTTCTACGTGAACGTGCCGCTGCAAGACAACATCGCCAAGAGCCGCTACAGCAACGCCAGCGTCTACGGCCACCTCGGCGGCTTCTTCCAGGCCAACACGCTCGCCGTCCACGTCTTCGACGCTCCGGACGTAAGCGCGGACAATTTTGACGAGTTTATCGTGAGCCTGGCGGGGAGTACGCCTCACGATTCCCGCTGGGAGTTTGTCACCCTCACCAGCGGTTGGATGGCCGAGTATGGAATGTCGGGCGAGGACTGGCGTGACCTAGCCGGGCTGAAGGGCCAAGACCAGGAAGTCGTCCAGAAGTTCGTGGTCGACCACCTCCGCAGTTCCAGCGGCCGGCTGCTCATGCCCGTTACCCACAGCATGAATTACGACCGAACCGTCCAGATGAAAGAAAGCATCTGGAACGGATTCGTTAAGAAGATGACGCACCAGTAGGCTTCGTCGCCGACTTCGACAACTTCGACGAAGGCTCGGCGTCGGCAGCTTTGCCCGCTCCCGGTTCGCCATACGCTTCGCGCAGCAGCTTCTTCATGGCGGCGAGTTCGGGCTGGCGGTGAAAGTACCAGGCCAGGTAGGCCACGTTGCCGAAGGTCCACAGAGCCAGGACCAGAAAGTAGCTGGTGTAAACGAAGACCCCGTCGTTGCCGAGCGCGCCAAGCTGGAAGTCGTCGTAGAGGGTCAAAATCATGTAGTAAACCCCGTAGGCGTAGAAGAGTGCCCACACCCCGCACCAGTGCAGCGTGTAGACAGAAAAGAAACCCCACGGGCGGCCCAGGCTGTAGCCACTGAATTTGGCGGCATCGAGCGGGTAGAAGTAGGCGTCCTCCAGCCGCGCGGCGATCAGGGTTTCCTCCCCCAGTAGCCGGTTAAGCTTGCCCTCGAGCGAGCGGGCAAAGGCCCGGGCAAAGTCGACGTAGTAGAGGTAGAAGGACGCCTGCACGCCGGCCGACACGACAAGGAAGGGCAGGAGCGCCTTTCCCCAGAAGAGGCCGGAAAGCATCAGCGCGACGAGGCCGGCCAGCGTCAGCACCACCCACCAAAAGAAACGCCCGAAGTAAGCCGCCTGCATGCCGCGCATGCGCTCCAGTTGCCGGGTCAGGGCATCGTAACGCAAGGCCAGGGTGTCGGCCTCGGGGCCTTTGGGGGTGGGCTTTTCCATCGCGGCAAAAACTAAGACGCCGGCAGCGTCGGCTCCGTCACGCGGCTCGAATGCACCCGGGATTCCACATAGACCTCCACGCTTTGGCCCACGACCAGCGGCACGTCCTCGCCGATCACGCGGTAGACGAGCTGGATCATCCGCTGCGGCGGGCCCAGCTCCGCTTCCATCAGGAGCGCCTCCGGTTCGGTGCGCAGATAGGCCAGCTCAAACATCGCGCCGCCCTCGCCGGGCTGAAACGCGACCGCGCGCGCGCGCTCGCGCAGGCGGGGCGCGTCTTCTTCGCGCACCAGCACGCGCACGGCCAGCGTGCTGTCCGGGGCCAGGACCACCGCAGGCTGCCCGGGCACCGGCTCCAAATACATACCCGGGGTGGCCGCAACGCGCCAAACCCGCCCCGCCACCGGAGCGCGCAGGTCGTGTTGACCCGCTTCAGCGCCTGCTTGGTCGAGCTGCGCCTGGTGCAAGCGGCGCAAGGTCTTGAACTCCTCGATCCGCGCGCGGCAGAGACGAAGCTGGTAGGAGAATTCGTTGAGTTCCTGTGGGGCGGCGGCCTCCATCGCCACCAGCCGGCGCACGCGCTCGTAGCGCTCGGCCAGTTCGGATTCCTTCAGCCGCTCCGTCTTCAACCGCGCCTGGGTGTTGGCCAAGCGGGCTTCCGCCTCCGCCTGCCGGCCCTCGGTCTTTTCAACGTTGAGGGAGATCAGCACCTGATTGGCGCCGACGCGCTGCTCGGGCTCGACATGCACCCGCGCTACCAAGCCTGCCCGCAACGGGGATAGCGGCAGCGGCTCGGCCGCCAGCTCGATGTAGCCTTCCGCCCGCAGGCAGGCGGCGAACGGCACACTGGAAGGGACCGGCCGGAAGATCTCTTCTACCGGCATCATCTCTTCCGCCTCAAGGACCGCCGTCCCCCGGGCCAGGTAGTCTGCCGCGCGCGGCACCAGCCATCCGCCCAGGAGGAGCCCGGCGGCCAGGGCGCACCAGAAAAAGAAGAGGGTGACGTTGGAGAGCTTCATCCGGGAGAGCCAAACTAACCAGCTACCGTTTGGTACGCAAGCCAGGGACGCAAATAAGCCGCATTTGCCTGGCCCTGGTTTTGTTCTACCTTTTCTGATGCGTAACCCCGACACCGCCCTTGTCGTGGTGGGGCATGGATCCACCCTGAACGCGGATTCCAGCGCCCCCACCTTCCAGCACGCCGCCGCTTTGCGCCGGCAGGGGCTTTTTGCCGAGGTGCACGAGTGCTTCTGGAAGGAGGAGCCCAACTTCCGCCAAATCTGGTACCAGGTGGAAAGCCCAAACGTTTACGTAGTGCCCAACTTCATCAGCTCCGGCTACTTCACCGAGCAGATTATCCCTCGGGAACTTGAGCTCGATGGTCCCATCACCCGCCGGGATGACCGCACCATCTACTACTGCGACCCCGTCGGCCTCCACCCCACGATGAAGGACGTGCTCCTGGATCGCGCCCGTGCAGTGGTGGCCAACAGCGGTCACACCATCGCCGACCCTGCCGCCACCGCCTGCCTGTTCATCGTCGGGCACGGCACCGGTTTCAACGACAATTCGACCAAAATCATCCACCAGCGGGCGGAGGAAATCCGCGCCTCCGGCCTTTACGCCGACTGCCAAGGCACGCTGATGGAGCAGAAGCCCTTCATCGCCAAGTGGAGAAAGCTGACGGACTGCCCCGACGTGGTCGTCGTGCCGTTCTTCATCTCGGACGGCCTGCACTCCTTTGAGGACATCCCGGTGCTTCTGGACATCACCAAGGACGTCAAGGCGGACGGCTTCCCCGTGCCCTACGTTCAAGACGGCCGCCGCCTTTGGTACGCCACCGCCGTCGGCACCGAGGCCTCGACGTCCGAGGTGATTCTGGCCCAGGTGGAGAAGTTCAACCAGGATCACCAGATCGACCCCAGCCTCACCGCCGAACGTTGGAGCCAAGCGGGCGCCTGCTGCGGAGACCTCTAGCCGTGCCCGCGAATGCCATTGAAATGAAGTCCTACCGCAAGGTGTTCCGGGACTGGCTCCGCGAGACGGAAGGGCCCTGGCGCATCGGGCAGTTGCGCGTCCTGCCCGCAGATAAGGGCTACACCCTTTGCCACGTCGAAGACGTTTCGCAGTTGAGTACGCTGCAACCGGTGGCCGACCAGGAGGCTTGGCGCCAGCTTCTCTTCTTCGACGACAAGGGCGATTTCAGGCCGCTCAAGGCGGCACCGAACTTCCCCCATGGCTGGGTGTTCGGCCCACTCGGCTTCGACCAACTGGTCCTGGCTCTGCAGTTCGCTTACCCGGCGGCCCTGGCGGAATGGGCGGCCCACCGCGGCGGGCACCTCCGCGTCACCCCGTGGCAGGAAACGGCCGAACGCCAGACCGGGCGCTTCAAGATTGTCGCCAAGCTAAACGGGGAGCAACGCGAGGAGTTGGTGCGCGGGAATTGCGCGGTCGCCTGCTCCAAGCATCGGCTCTGGGAGCCGGGAGCCAGCCTGGCCAATCCTCCCTTGCCCAACGACCCCGCCCGGCTGCCGCTCCTCTGCCCGGAGGCCTGCAATTACCTCGTGGGCAAGGCGCGGGAAATCCTCAAAGGCCCGATGGATTAGTACCTGAGCGTCACCACGAGCGGTTCGTTTTGGGGGAGCCGCTCGCTGGGCACGTCGTAGACCTTGCCCCCGTGCATCAGAGTGTGGCGGGCGATCTCGTTGAGCAAATCCACCGTTTGGAAATGCGGGTTGCCCCCGGCGCCGTTGAGCTGATGCCCGGACCAGACGTGGCGATCACTTGCGACCAAAGCGGACTCGGCGCGGCCTTCCTTGGCCGCCACCAGCGCTTCCTCCTTGTCGACGGTGGCCTGGTTGTGGCTGATCTTACGCAAGGCCTCAGAGATGGCCCCCTCGCGGTGAGCAGCCATCTCCTGCCCGATCACCTTCCAGCCTTGCGCGCGCATCTCGGCCGGCGAGAGCGCCTCCGGCGCGACCTCCACCCCCTTGCTGTTCTGGGCGTACTTGCAGTGCCGCTCAAAGCAGGCAAGGAGTTCGCCGTGGGCCAGCGTAACCAGCGGCAACTGGCGCTGGTTGAGGAAAGGCGTGAGGTGGCGGTTGAGCGCGGCGGCGAAGTTCTCGAGCTGGTGCGAGTGGTTGTCCTTGCCCTCGCCTTGGCCGTGGCGGATGCCTTTATCATTGCCGGAGGCGGCGCGCTGGTTGCCGTGGTGCTGTAGCGTTGCCTGCGGGTCGTCGAGCCGGTTGGCTTCGTCCACCGAGCCGGGCAGCCCGGGGACCTCCTCCCGCTTCTCCGAGAAGCGGCTGCATTCGTAAAGCTCGACCTGGTTCTTGGAAAGCGACAGCACGTAAAAGTCGCGATTGTCCATCACCAGTGGCAGTAGCGGCATGATGTGGAAATCGTCGGACACGATGGCGGCTTCCTCCAGCTCGAAGGGAGTCAGAACGCGGTGGTCCTCGCCTTCTCCCAGAAAAATAGCGAGCCCCTGATCCTGATGCTGCCAGAATTGATAGTCGCCTTCCAGGGCCTGGAGCGGAGCCAGGAATCGCTCGCGCGCTTTTTCGTCCAGACCGCTTGCGGTCAGTTTTTCCGCCGCGGTCGCGAGCAGATTCTTGAAGCGGATGGCGTTTTGCCGGGTCTCGGGTCCCGCCACCACGGTGGGCATGGTGAGGGTCAGGCAGGGTTCCGAACGGTGTTTGGCGAGGCGCAGAAAGAGGTCCTGTTCCATTGACATCTCCAGGGGTGACATCAACTCCAAACGGGAGCCGGTGAGGTTGGGGAGGTTCTCGCAGCGGCCCGGATGTCACCAAGATTCGGGGGGCGCTGCGTTCCGATGGCATTAGAAAATCTACCCAGGATTGCAAAGGTCGCAACCGCACGGCCGGGCCCGAAACCGCCTGCCCCAAGGGCGATGCCGGGAGATTTTTTTTGTGGGCAGAGGGGCGACCGCCTATGCTGCCGCGCATGGAATTGCGCTGGCGCATCATCCGCTACTACCTGCCGTACCGGGGGCGGATCGCGCTGGCCCTGCTCTGCCTGGCCGCCACCGTGGGGCTGAACCTGCTCAAGCCCTGGCCCACCGCCTGGGTGATCGACGAAGTCCTGCCCCAGACCGCCGCCACCCAGCCGGAGGTGGACCTCGGCTACACGGCGTGGGCGCCGGGCATCCCGGAGGCGATCCTGGGCGCGGCGCTGGCGCTGCTGGCCATTTACCTGCTGGCCAGCCTCAGCTCGCTCGGGCAGGAGTTGCTTGTCATCCGCATTGGGCTCAAGGCGCTGCTGCGGCTGCGCACCGAGCTCTTCCACTACTTGCAGAAGCTGCCGCTGGTCTTCCATCACCGGAACCGCACCGGCGACAGCACCTACCGCGTAGCCTACGATGCCCAGGCCATCCAAACCTTCTTCCATCGCGGCTTCGCCAACGTGATCAGCTCGCTGGCCACTCTGGCGCTGACCTTTGCGATCATGTGGCAGATGGACGTGTGGCTGGCGCTGCTGGCGCTAGGGATCGTGCCAGTGCTCTGGATTACCATTTACCTCTTTGCGGAGCGCATCCGCGCGCAGACGGCCGCCTTCCAGCAGGAGGAGAGCGAGGTCCTGTCCCGCGCGAGCGAGAGCCTGGGCTCCATCCGGGTGGTGCACGCCTTTGGCCGGGAGGAGCACGAAACCGCCGCCTTCCGCCAGGAAGCCACCCAGAGTTATCTGGCCAACCGGCGCCTGCTCAACACCAATGCCGTCAGCACCCTGGCGGTGGGCGTCATCATGGGCGGCGGGCTGGCGGTGATGCTCTACTTTGGCGCCTACGCGGTGCTCGACGGCCGCCTGCGGGTGGGCGAGCTCTTCGTCTTCCTGAGCTACCTGGCGATGCTCTACCAGCCGCTCGAGCAGCTCAGCTACACCGCCTGGGCGATGGAGGGCGCCACCGCCGAGATGCAACGCGTCTTTGAAGTCCTCGACATCGAGGACGCCGTTCCCGAGAAAGCCGGCGCCCCGCCCCTGCCCGCCGGCGAGGGCGCGGTGCGGCTGGAGAACGTCACCTTTGGCTACGAGGAGGACAAGCCGGTGCTCCACGGCGTTAGCCTGGAGGCCAGGCCGGGCGAGACGGTTGCCGTCGTCGGCGGCACCGGCTGCGGCAAGACCACCGTGCTCTCGCTCATCCCGCGCTTCTTCGATCCCAACGCCGGGCGCATCCTGATCGATGGCCACGACATCCGCGAGCACACCAAGGCCAGCGTGCGGGCGCGCAGCAGCTTTGTGCTCCAGGACACCATCCTGCTCTCCGGCACCATCATGGACAACATCGCCTACGGCCGCGAGGGGGCGACCCAGGCCGAAATCATCGATGCCGCCCGTCGCGCCCAGGCCCACGACTTCATCCGCCAACTGCCCTACGGCTACCACACCGAAGTGGGCGAGCGCGGAGTGCGGCTCTCCGGCGGCCAGCGCCAGCGCATCGGCATCGCTCGCGCCTTCCTCAAGCAGGCCCCCCTGCTTCTGCTGGACGAACCCACCAGCGCGCTGGACATGGAGACCGAGGCCGAGCTGATGCATACCCTGCGTGATCTGATGGACGCGCCCACCACGCTCATCGTCACCCACCGGCTGCGCACCATCCACCACGTGGACCGCATCTACGTGCTGGAAGACGGCCGCCTGGCCGAATCCGGCACCGGGCCCGAGTTGCTGGAAAAAGGCGGAGTCTACGCGCGACTGTACAATCAGGACGGGGCCGGCAAAACCGTACGAGCGGAGGAGCCCCGCTAAGCGCTCCCAGCAGGACTTGAACCTGCGACCTGCGGTTTAGAAGACCGCTGCTCTATCCAGCTGAGCTATGGGAGCAAAACGGAAGTCACTCCTAGATAACAGAATCGACGCCCGAACAGAAGCGAAATGGGCACGGAAGAACAAACGGAGCAGCCGGCCAGTCCGGCATGTGACCTGCTGCATGCCAGGCACTTCCGTCCCTCTTTCCCATGATGAATTCCACCATTTCCCTGCCTGAAATTAATCTGCAGAAGTCCCGGCCCAGCCTGCACACACCCCTCCACGTTTACCTGGAAAAGCTGCTCGACGAGCTGCGCGACCAGGACGACGGCGCGATGGCCAACTACATCCCCGAGCTGGCCAAGGCCAACCCGGATTGGTTCGGCATCTCGATCTGCACGGCCGACGGCGAGGTCTACGAAGCCGGCGACAGCGACGTCCCCTTCACCATTCAGTCCATGTCCAAACCGCTCGTTTACGGCCAGGCCCTGGACGAACGCAGCGTGGAAACGGTGATGCGGCGCGTGGGCGTGGAGCCCAGCGGCGAAGCCTTCAACTCCATCTCCCTGCACCCGAAGACCAACTGCCCGCTCAACCCGATGATCAACGCGGGCGCCATCACCGTCACCGGGCTGATCCAGGGATCGAGCGAAGAGCGCCGCTTTCAACGCATCGCCAGCAAGTTCGGGGACTTCATGGGCCGCCGGCCGGAGCTCGACGTCTCCGTGTTCGAGAGCGAGTCCGCCACCGGGCACCGCAACCGCGCGATCGCCCACATGCTGCGCAACTTCGACCTGCTGGAAGACCCGGTGGAGGAATCCCTCAACGTTTACTTCCGCCAATGCTCCCTGCTGGTCAACTGCCGGGACCTTTCCGTGATCGGTGCCACCCTGGCCAACAGCGGCGTCAACCCGGTCACCGGCATCCGCGCGCTGAAGGACCGCCACGTGCCGCTCGTGCTCAGCGTGATGACGAGCTGCGGCATGTATGACTTCGCCGGGTCGTGGTTTTACTACGCGGGCATCCCGGCCAAAAGCGGCGTGAGCGGCGGCATCATCGGCGTGCTGCCCGGGCGCCTCGGCATCGGCGTGTACTCCCCCCGGCTGGACGAAATGGGCAACAGCGTGCGCGGAGTCAAGGCCATCACCGAGGTCAGCCGAAAGTTTGGCCTGCATCTTTTCAACTCACCCTTTGCCGCGGGCAGCGTCATCCGCACCAGTACCTTCCTGGGCCAGACCACCTCGCGCCAGGTGCGGCCCGCCAGCGAAGCCCGCGCCATCCGCCAGCATGGCCAGCGGGTACGCGTGATGGAGCTGCAGGGCGACATGCGCTTCAGCTCGCTGGAGCTGCTCCAACGCGACACCCAGGCCGACATCGACGCCGGGCGCCACCTGCTGCTCGACCTGCGCCTCGTGCGGCGAATGGACTCGGGCTCGCTCCAAATGTGGACCCTGATCATCCGGGCCGCCGCCGCCGCCGGCGTGCGCATTGGCCTGAGCGGGCTCGAGTCGGAATCGCGCCTGCAACAGCACCTTGCCCACCTGGCCGACCGCGTGGACCTCAGCCACGTCATGGTGTTCAACGACCTCGACTCCGCGCTGGAGTGGTTCGAAGACGACCTGCTGCGCAAACTGGCGCCGGACACCACCACCGATTACCTCAGCCACGAAACCGCGCTCGGCGATATGCTCGGTAACATCGGGCTCAATCCAACGCAATGCGGGAGGTTGGAAGCCGTCGCCCAGCAACACGCCTACGCCATCCACGAGGTCATCTGCGAGCAGGGCGCCCGCAGCGACCGGGTCTACTTTTTGGCCAAGGGCATGGTGAGCGTGCGTCTGCAAACCCGCAGCGGCGCCTCGCCCCGGCTGGCCGCCTTCCACGCCGGCATGAGTTTCGGTGAGCTTGCCCTCATCGACGGCGGAACCCGCTCCAGCTCGGTCATCGCGGAGAGCACCTGCATCGTCTACGAGCTGGAGCTGAGCGCCCTGGAAGAGGTCTTCGAGGCGGAGCCGGAGATTAAAATCCTTCTGCTGACTCACTTTGCCAGCGACCTGGCCCGGCGCCTGCGCCAAGCCAACCGCGAGATCGCCGCCCTGGTCGGTTAGTGCATGTGGTTGGCCAGACCGAGCAGCAAGCGCACCCCCGCCGTTAGCAGCAGGCCAAAAAGCATGAGCGCAAAGCCCATCGGCGTGCAGCAACTGATGATGAGCGGCGAGTGCTTCTGCTCGTGGAGCGTGCCCATGAACAAAAACACGCCTGCCGCCAGCGAGAGCACGATCCCCTTGATCAGGTTCGCGGTTTCGCCGGTGAGGTAGATGTGGAGCTCCTGCCCCAAGAGGATGCCCAGGGGCGTCGCCAGCGCAAAGGCCAGGTAAAGCGCGATGACCTGCCCATATTTGAGGCTGCTGCGCATCATCGCGAGAGCCAGCGCAAAGCCCGCCGAGCCCTTGTGGGCCAGAATCGCCACCAGAATGATGACCGCTTCCGCAAAGTCGCTGATACCGAGGGCCGTCCCGAGGAGGAACGATGGGATGGCGATCATCACCGTCATGACCACGGGCACGATGGGCGTCAGAACCTGCCCTTCATCTCCTTCCTCCGGCTCGGGCGCCTTGGTCACATGCTCGAGCATCAGCAGGAACACGAACGCCAGCAGGCTTAAAAAGGGAGCGAGCGGAAAGTACCAGCCCGGCAGCGTCTTCTGCAAAAGATGCATCCCGTTGGGCAGCATGATGAGCAGCGAGAGGGCCAGGAAGACACCCGCCGCAAAGGCCGAACCCAGCGCAAAACCTCCCACCTGGCGGGACCGCAGGCGTAGGATGGGCAATGCCCCGCCCGCCAAGGTGATACCCAAAATCAGGACGATGGAAAGAATCTGAAAACCGGTGAGTACCATAACAGGATCGAGCAGTAAAATCAGGCCGCTGGGGCCAATTTCGTGGTTCTTACTGGGGAATGCGTTCCGAAGATGCCATTAGAGAGAAACACCCCATTCTCTCGAAGGAAACCAAAAAGCACCAAACCCGGTAGACGCCTACGAGTGATACCCGGGACCGCACTCAGGAGGGGTTCACGTTGCCGCGGAAGCGCCCGCCTCCTTGAGCCGTTCGACCCGTGCGCGCAGGTCGTCGACCGGCAGGGAGGCGCCGATAAAGATGATCATCGGTTCAATGCCGCGCTCGTCGGGAAGAGCCGACGCCATCAAGTCATCCTCGCCCACTTTCTGGAAGAGCAAGCGCCGCCGCTCCGGCTCGGCCAGACGCACCACCCCCTTGCAACGCAGCACCTCCGGAGGGAGATCGTTCATCGTTTCAAAAAAGACTCTGGGGTCCACTTCCGGCGGGAGGGGATGCTCCCAGGAGGCAAAGTGGTAGCGCCCGTGATCGTGAACGTGGCCATGCTCGTGCTCGTGGTCGTGGTCATGCTCATCATCATGATGGTGATGATGAGTCTCGCCCTCCATACGCTCGGTTAAGCGGCGGGGCGGCCAGTCTCGGCTTTCTTCCTGCGTAGCCTCCAGAGCGTCGGCCAACTCGTCCAAAGCCAGCAACTCCGCCTCCGGCACGATTTCGCCCAGGCTTGCCCGCACCTCCGAGATCCGTTTCTCGTCGGCGACATCCTGCCAAGTCAGCCGAACAAAACGGGCCGTGGTGACCTGCTCACGTTCAAGATTGTTGTGCCAGGAACGCTGCTGCCACCGCTTCGCGTCCACCACCGAAATCTGGACCGGCATGGTGTAGCGGGCGCACTCGGGGCGCAGGCTCAACTGCTCGATCAGGCCAATGCTGTCAGTCACGCCGTTGGACTCCAGCAAGACGATGCTGCGCTCGTCGAGGCGCTGGGCTTCCAGGACGCCAATCAGCTCCTCGAAGGACTCGCAGCACACGCAGCTCCCGTTGATCGGCGCCACCGTTTCGGCCAAGCTTTCGAAGTACGTGGCATCCACGCTCGCGTTTTGAAAGTCATTCAGGATGACGTGAGGGCGCAAGCCCCGCTCGGCCAAACTGGGCACAAGTTCCCGCATCAGGGAAGTCTTGCCGCTGCCCAAAAAACCGACGATGAGAACCAGCGGTGTCATGTCTTTAAACTGTTAGTGGATTCCGAACCGAGATCAAGGGATTCATCGATCCTGCGGCCATGACTTTCCGCCGCAGCCGCCCTAGGTGCCGGAGACCGGACCGCTTCCCGGGAACAGAGGCTGCACTTTACATGTTGAGGCGCGGCTCGATTGGCGGGGCGTCGGTGAATGGCGCGACCCGGCCGGCGGCCACCTCGTAGAGCTGCTCGTGGGAAACACGGGCGGCTTCGACCAGCGGTTCGTAGAGGCGGTGACAGACATCAAGGAAACCGATGTTGTAGTTCTCGCCGTCGTTGCGTCCCAGCGCGGAC
>JBCDLL010000081.1:0-13843 GCA_038745425.1 Verrucomicrobiota bacterium
AAGGCCCGCACCGTGGCCAACGAAATCGGGCGGGCGTACGGAATTTTGAGGAATTCCTATTCCATTTCGTCCAAAGAGGTACTGAATCTGCTCAGTATGTTGCGATTGGGCACGGATTTGGGCATGCTGCCCGAAGAACACCGTGGCACGATCGATGAGCTGTTCATGCGCACGCAGCCGGCGCATCTCCAGCAGCAGCTCGACAGCAAATTGACGGGTGAAGAAAGAGACGCCCTGCGCGCTGACGTAATGCGTGATAAACTGAAGGATTGGCCGCCTCCGAGCACGCAGGATTTGGACGTGATTACCCCCGGCCAAGATAAGCAAGAGAAGCAAGCGAAGAAGAAAGACCCCCAGACCGATGAATAATTTCACTCCCCGCGCCCAGCAAGTTTTAGCCTTGGCCCGCAAGGAAGCGGACCGCTTTAACCACAACTACGTGGGCACCGAACACCTGCTGCTGGGTCTGATTAAGCTCGGTCAGGGCGTGGCCGTCAACGTGCTCCAGAAAATGGGGCTCGATCTCGAGACCGTGCGCATCGAGGTGGAAAAACAAGTGGGCTCCGGCCCGGACACCAAGATGAGCGGCTCCATCCCCTACACGCCGCGCGTGAAAAAGGTGCTTGCCCTGGCCGGCAAGGAGGCCAAGGCACTCAGCCACACTTACGTCGGTACCGAGCACATCCTGCTTGGGCTCCTGCGCGAGGGCGACGGCGTCGCCGCCCGTGTTTTGAAGAGCCTCGACGTCGACATCGAGCGCACCCGCAACGAGGTGCTCCGCGAGCTGGACCCGAATTTCGCCGGTGGCGAGGGCGAGGAAGAGCTCGAGGGGAGCGCCGTGGGCGAAGGCGCGGCCGGTAAGAAAGACGTCAAGACTCCCGCGCTGAAGGCCTTTGGCCGCGACCTGACCGAACTGGCCCGCAAGAATGATCTGGACCCGGTCATCGGCCGGATCAACGAGATCGAGCGCGTCATTCAGATTCTCTGCCGCAGGACCAAGAACAACCCGGTGCTCATCGGTGAAGCCGGCGTCGGCAAGACCGCCATCGCCGAGGGCCTTGCCCAGGAGATCAACGTGGGCAACGTCCCCGAGCTGCTTCGCGAGAAGAAAGTCATCACCCTCGACCTCGCCCTGATGGTCGCGGGCACCAAGTACCGCGGCCAGTTCGAGGAGCGGATCAAGGCGGTGATGGAAGAAATCCGCAAGGCCAAGAACATCATCCTCTTCATCGACGAGCTCCACACCATCGTGGGTGCCGGCAGCGCCGAGGGCGCCATGGACGCCAGCAACATCATCAAGCCCGCGCTGAGCCGGGGCGAGCTACAGTGCATCGGCGCGACCACCCTCAACGAATACCGCAAGTTCATTGAGAAGGATTCCGCGCTCGAGCGCCGCTTCCAGACCGTGAACGTTGACGCGCCCAGCGTGGAGGAATCCATCGAAATCCTCAAAGGCCTGCGGCCGAAGTACGAGGCCCACCACAAGGCCAAGATGACCGACGCCGCGCTCGAGGCCGCCGCCCGGCTATCCGACCGTTACCTCACCGGCCGCTTCCTGCCGGACAAGGCGATCGACGTGATGGACGAGGCCGGCTCGCGGGCCCGGATCAGCGCCACCATGCGCCCGCCCGACGTGAAGGACAAGGAGCAGGCCATTGAGGAAATCAAGGCCCTGAAGGAAGCCGCGATCAAGGAGCAGGACTTCGAAAAGGCCGCCGCCTTGCGCGACAAGGAAAAGGCCGCCCGCGAGGAGCTTGAAAACATGCTCAACGAGTGGCGCAAGCAGCGCGACGAGCAGGAGGTCGTCGTCGACGACGACGACATCATGCACGTCGTGAGCAAGTGGACCGGCGTGCCGCTCACCCGGATGGAGGAGCGCGACATGGAGCGCCTGCTCAGCGTCGGCAGCGAGCTCATGGGCAAGGTCATCGGCCAGGACGAAGCCGTCAACGCCATGGCCAAGGCCCTGCGCCGCTCCCGCGCCGACCTTAAGGACCCCAAGCGCCCGATCGGTTCGTTTGTCTTCCTCGGCCCGACCGGTGTCGGCAAGACGCATCTGGCCAAAACGTTGGCGGAATACATGTTCGGCGACGCGGATTCCCTCATCCAGGTCGACATGAGCGAGTACCACGACCGCTTCAACGTCTCCCGACTGATCGGTGCGCCTCCCGGCTACGTCGGTTACGAGGAGGGCGGCCAGCTGACCGAGAAGGTCCGCCGCCGGCCCTACAGCGTGATCCTCTTCGACGAGATCGAAAAGGCCCACCCCGACGTGTGGAACATCTTCCTCCAGATTTTGGAGGACGGCCACGTCACCGACAGTCTTGGGCGCAAGGTGGATTTCCGCAACACTATCATCATCATGACCTCCAACGTCGGCGCCGAGTTCGCCCGCAAGAACAACGCGCTGGGCTTCGGCACTCGCGGGGACGACGGCGACTACGACGCGATGAAGGACAAGATGATGGAGGAGGCCAAGAAGGTCTTCAAACCGGAGTTTCTCAACCGCCTCGACGACATCATCGTCTTCCGCTCCCTGACCAAGGAAGACCTCTCCAAGATCGTTCACATCGAGGTCGACAAGGTGGGCAAGCGCCTTGCGACCAAGCAGCTCGCCCTGCGCCTGGACGAGTCCGCCACCGAGTTCCTGATCGAGAAGGGCTACGACCCCGCTTACGGCGCGCGGCCGTTGCGCCGCGCGGTTGAGCGCTATCTGGAGGACCCGCTGGCGGAAGACCTGCTGCGCGGCACCTTCAAGGACGTCCAGCTCATTGTGGCCAGTTCCAACGGCCAGCGCCTCATCTTTGAGGCCCGCGAGAAGGACGACATGCCCGACGCGGAGAAGGACATCCCGGAGGCTCCCGCCGAGTCCGCCGAGTCGTCCTCCTAGGTCGGCGATCCGTTTCATTTGGAAGCCCGGTTCTCAAGGAGGACCGGGCTTTTGTCAGGGTGGGGTCGGGCTTTCCAAATCGGGAAGCGTCGTTTCGGGGAAAGTCGGATCTGTCGATTGGACCGGTGGGCCCAGGCTGCCGTCTTCCCCGATCTCATCGAATCGGATCGAAACCAAACTACCGTCCTCTTCGTACCTGATTCGGATGCTGGGCGGAGAGGTTTCGAGCAACTCGACCGCGACCAGCCCGGGATGCTCGCGCAGCCAGCTTGAGGGCAGGTCCGTCACGAAAATGCCTTGGACGGCGAGGGGCGCCCACTCGCTTGGCGGCGCCGGGTAGGGCATCTGGCTGACCGGGACGGTGGGCGAGTAACCGTACCCGGAGACGACGCCGGGGAAGAGGCCGCCGTAGTTGCTCCCGGCCATGAGCACGTGCGGCGTGCGCCAGGGTTTATCCACTGCCGGGGAAATGACTGGTACGATCCGGCGGCCTTCCGGCAGGTGGGGGCGAAGTTGCTCCCAATATCGGCCGGCGGCGCCGCTGAGGTACCAGTCCCGGTTGGCTTCACGGTGGGAGAGCGCAGGCGGTCGCCCGCCGTTGCTGAGGAGCGAGGTGACGAGCACCAGCGTCCCCACCGAGGCGAGCGCCACCTGCACCCGTGGCCCAAAGCGCCAGGGCCGCAGGGCCAGCCACACGTGTAGAAGGAACACCACGTAGATCAGCTCCTTGAACGGCCAGCGCAGGGCGTGAAAAACCGGCAGTGCCTGCAGCAGGGCGCTGAGCAGCGGCGGCCGCGCCACAAAGACCACCGCGATGAGGAGCACGAGGAGCACGGCTCGGCCCAGGCGCTTGGCAGCGGGGTTCGGCTCGCCGGGCGGGAACAGCGCCGTCGGCAGGAGCCAGGCGGCGGCAAAGCAGGCCAGGGCGTAAGCGTGCTGGCTGGAGAGCGCGAAAAGGCGGATGAACTCAAAGCCGAAGAACGCGCTGCCCGTGCCCAGGAAGATGGAAGCCAAAAGGTGGCCGGGGGGGAAATTGCCCAGGGCGGCATCGGCTACGGTAAGGCCGCCGGCGCGTTCGCTTTCGCTAAAGCCGGCCAGGGCGCTGAGCCAGACCGGACTGGAGAGCGCCAGTGCGAGGGCCGCACCGCCCGCCCAGATGATCAGCGGATTCCAGCTCCGCAGGCTGTAGCCGGTCAACGCCGCCAGCAGGCTCAGGAAGATGAATCCAAACGCGACCGGTCCGACGTGCCCCATCAGGAGGGCATTGAACACACCCAGCGTGGTCCAGAGCAGGCCCCAGCGCAGGCGCGGCTGCAGCAGCCCCAGCAGAATCAGTGGCAGTGAGGCCAGGTTCGCCAAGTACATGATCCAGGACGACCCGATGACGGTGGAGAAGGCGCAAAAGGCGTAGCTGAGACTGAGAAAGACCATCCAGCCCGGGCGCAGCGCGGGATTAAAGCGTTCTCGAAGCAGGCGCGCCAAGAAGTAGAAGGTGAGAGAGGCCGTGAGCAGGTGCAGCAGCGCGGTCAGGTCGACCAGCGCCGCCTGCAGCGGGGTCAGCGCCAGCAGCGAGAGGGCGAGCATCACCGGGTGGGTGAGGTGCATTAGCGCGGGGTCGCGCAGCCAGTCGTAGGCGCCGCCAAAGACGCCGGCGTTGACGAACGGGTATTCGCCACTGGCCAACCGGGAGCCCATTTGGGTCAGAAAGCTGAGGTTGGAGAGATTGTCGTCGTTGAGGAAAAAGTACGGCCGCCAGAGCTGAAGGAGGAGAAATCCCAGCACCGTCAGCCCAAGGGTCAGGCCCAACCCCAGCCGGTCCGCCCGGCTGAGCCCCCGGGGAGCCGGACCCGCACCGGGCGGCGTGGGCTGGAGGCTTGAGTCTTGCCGCATAGCTGTCTAGCTTGCGCGGATGGCCGGAATGACGCAACGCCTGGGAACCGGGCTGATGGATTTTATCGCGGCGGCGGGCCAGCAGCTCTTCCTGGCCTTCGATGTGCTCCGCTCGCTCTTCCGGTACCGGCTGCGCTGGGCCCTGCTCGCCCAGCAAATCCAGTTCATCGGCACGCAGTCCATCCTGGTCGTGGTCATCACGGGCGCGTTCACCGGGGCGGTTTTCGCGGCCCAGATTCAGTTTCAGTTTGCTGACTTGGGGATGAATAGCGCGGTCGGCCCGGTGGTTTCGCTGGCGATGTGCCGTGAGCTGGGCGCGGTGCTCTGCGCCTTGATGGTGGCGGGCCGCGTGGGATCGGCCATGGCGGCGGAATTGAGCACCATGAAGATCACCGAGCAGATTGACGCTCTGCGCGCGCTTGCCGTCTACCCGACGGAGTACCTGCTCGTCCCGCGCGTGCTGGGGATGGCGATTGCGATGCCCGTGCTGACGGCGCTGTGCATCTTCTTCGGCATTGCGGCGGGCTACTTTGTCTTCACCACGATCCTCGGGTTGGACGGCGCCTACTACTGGGAGAACACGCTCTACTTCACCAAGGCCAAGGATGTGCTCATCGGGCTGATCAAGGGCCTTTTTTTCGGGATCATCATCGCCGTCGTGAGCTGCCACAAGGGCATGACCAGCGGCGGCGGCGCGGCCGGGGTGGGTGTGGCCACCACGCAGGCCGTGGTCAACGCTTCGTTGCTGATCCTTATCACCAACTTCTTCTTCACCTTCCTGCTCAACACCCTCTTCAGCTAAACCATGCCTGCCGATTCCGATGCCTTCCTGCGCCTGGTGGATGTCCACAAGAGCTTCCGCGACCAGACGGTGCTGGACGGAGTCAGCCTGACCATCCAGGAGGGCGAAAACATGGTTGTGATCGGCCGCAGCGGCGGGGGTAAAAGCGTGATGCTCAAGCACATCATGGGTTTGGTGCGGCCCGACCGCGGGCACGTCTGGTTCCGCAATCAGAACCTGGCCCAGTTGGGGGAGGAGGAAATCACCCCGTTGCGCAAGGAGATGGGCATGCTCTTCCAGAACGGCGCGCTCTTTGATTCGCTCAACGTGGGCGAGAACGTCGCATTCTCTATGCGCGAGGCGGGAGCGGACGAGTCCACGATCCATCAGGAGGTGGCCCGCGCCCTGAAGATCGTCGATCTGCCCGGCCAGGAACAGAAGATGCCCAGCGAACTGAGCGGCGGCATGCGCAAGCGAGTGGCCCTGGCCCGGGCGGCCGTCAGCCGGCCCAAGCTGATGATGTACGACGAACCGACCGCCGGGCTGGACCCGGTGGTGGCCGACAGTATCAATAAGCTCATCGTGCGCCTGGGCAACGACCTCAACATGACGAACATCATCGTCACCCACGACATGGTCAGCGCCTACACCATCGCCGACCGCATCGCCATGCTCTACGAGGGACGCATCCGGGTGGTGGACAGCCCCGGGCGGATCAAAGACTCTTCGGACGAGGTCGTGCACAACTTCATCAACGGCATTTCGGACGAAAGCAAGGCCATCTTTTAGGCAACTTGGGCTGGCCGGACGCCGCCCGATGCGCTATTGAAAACCACTTACCAACATGAGTAATCGAGGCAATGAATTTAAGGCCGGGATTTTCGTCCTGCTGGGGGCCGTCCTCATCGGGGGGATGGTGATCTATTTTAGCCAGCTTCGGGAGCAATTCACACCGCGTTACAGCCTCAAGGTCATGTTCCCTAACGCGAGCGGCCTGATCGAAGGCTCCCTGGTTTACATGGCGGGGGTTAAGGTTGGCCGGGTCGACGGGCCGCCCAAGGTCATTCAGGATGACATGGGCGTGCGGGTGGAGGTGCCCGTGGCGATTGACGAGAACGTCAAGATCCGCAGCGACGCCAAGTGGACGATCGGCGCCTCCGGCCTGCTGGGTGACCGTTATGTTGAAGTCAAACCGGTCACCGGGAGCAACCGGCCGCCGCTGAAGTCGGGGATGACCGTGAAGGGAGACAAGCCTCCCGATATCCAGGAGATCGCCGAAAAGCTGGAACCGCTCATCGAGCAGGCGCGCAGCGTGGCGGGGAACCTCCAGCAGATTACCGCCAAGATCAACGATCGCCTCCTGACCGAAGAGAACAGCGAGGAGATCACCGAAATCCTCATCGGTGCGGAGGACCTCCTGCGCAACCTCAACACCGTGATGGAGGAGGGTAAGTTCGAGGTCATGGCCGCCGATTTGCGCAGTACGCTCGGCAACGTGGAAAAGCTCTTCGACAAGGCAGGCAGCGGCGTGGGGCCGCTCTACGAGATCATGGCCGACAAGGAGACCGGCGACAACCTGGCCGCCTTTATTGCGAACCTGCGCACCCACGGCATCCTCTTCTACTCGGACACGTACAAGCCGGGGGACGATACGGGCAAAAATGCCCCGAAAAAGGAAGTGGAAGCGAGCGCGGTCAAGACGCCTCAGGAACTCCGGCGATGAGCCCCACCCTCAGCGCCGTGATCGTGGCGGCGGGGGCGAGCCGCCGCATGGGCTTCGACAAGTTGCTGACGCCCCTCGTGGGCCGGCCACTCCTTCTGCATACGCTTAGCCGCTTGCGGACGTCCGCCCACTTGGCGGAAGTGGTGCTCGTCATCCGCCCCGACGCCCGCGAAGCGATCGAATCGGCGGTGCTGGCGCCGTTCCGGGAGGAAGCCGTCGACCTGCCCATACGGATGGTCGACGGCGGCGCCGAACGCCAGGATTCGGTGCGCTTGGGCCTGGCAGCGGTCGAGCATCGCGACTACGTGATGATCCAGGACGCGGCGCGTCCCTTCCTCACGCCCGAGCTGGTCGCCGGGGTGCTGGCCGCGGCGCATGAAGTCGGCGCGGCGGTTTGTGGGCACGCCGCCAGCGACACGCTCAAAAGGGTCGACGCGGCAGGTCGGGTGGAAGAAACCGTCGACCGCAGCGTGATCTGGCAAGTGCAGACGCCGCAAATTTTCCGCTACGAGCTGCTCGTGCGGGCCTACGAGGCGGCCGTCGCCGATGGCCGGGTCTTGACCGATGACACCGCTGCGGTTGAGTTTGTGGGCGAGCCGGTGAAGGTGGTACCCTACGAGGGACTCAACCTGAAGCTAACGCGGCCGATGGATTGGCATCTGGCCGCCGCCTACATGACGTGCGGGGAGGCCGGCTCGCCCCAGGGGCAGCGCCTGCGCCACCTCATGCACGAGATCAACAACCACCTCACGCCGCTGCTGGGCTACTCCTTTCTCGTCGGTAACGACCTGCCGGAGGACTCGAAGGGGAAGAAATTTGCCGACAACATTCTGGCCGCGAGCGAGAACTGCCAGGAGGTCGCCCGCGAGATGCAAAAGCTCATCCGTGAGCTCTTCCCGCGCGAAGAGGAAACGAAGTAAGGGGGCGGGGCTCAACCTGCCGTCCTGAGGTGCTGGGAAAGCGCCTCGAGCGGGATCTCTTCCTGCCGGCGCTCGCGGAGGTTTTTGACGGCGACGCGTCCGGAATCGAGCAGGGCGTCGACAATCACGGCAAAAGCCGCGCCGCGTTCCTCCGCCGTTTGGAACTGCTTGCCGAGCTTCTTGGGATGGATGTCGCCCAGGGGCAGGTCCACCGCCAGGTCCTGGTCGCGGAGTTTTCGCGCCAGGACCAGCGCGCGGGGCCGAAAGTTTTCCTCGGGAACGACGAGGAACGCGTCGAGTCGGGGCGCGGCCTCGGTGCCGCCGGCGCCGCGCTGGCGGCTCTTGAGGATTTCTCCCAGGACGACGTCGCCCATGCCGAAGCCGAGGGCGGGCAGATCCACGCCGCAAAGGTTTTGCAGGAGATCATCGTAGCGCCCGCCGGCGGCGATGGCCCGGAATTCACCTTGGCGGTCGAAGACCTCGAAGACCACGCCGGTGTAGTAGGCCAGACCGCGCACGATGGTCAGGTCGCGCTTGAGGTAATCCCCGTAGCCGGCGGCTTCGAGGGAGGCGATGACCTCGTCCAACTGCGGACTGGCGGCGTTGCTTTCGCCCTTCAGGATGGCGATCACCTCGTCAGCCAGCGGGCCGAGCTTCTCGCGGGTTTTGGCCTCGTCCTCCCGTTCGCTTTTGTCGATTGCCTGGAAGATGCCGTACCAGTCGCTTTCCGGCACGTTGCGGTCGGTCAGGAATTGGGTCCAGAACTGGCGGTCGCTGAGGCGCACGACGAAGTCCTCCGTTTGCAGGCCCAGGCGGAGCAGCGTGTCGATCACTAGCGAGATGAGTTCGACGTCGGCGTGGAGCGCGGCCTCGCCAACGATGTCGCAGTTGAACTGGAAATGCTCGCGTAGCCGGCCGCGCTGAGCCCGCTCGTAGCGGAAGACCTGCGGCACGCTAAACCACTTCAGCGGTTTTTTGTACTCGCGGTGTTTGGCGGCGGCCATCCGGGCCAGCGTGGGCGTCATCTCCGGGCGTAGCGCCACCTCGCGGTCGCCCTTGTCGGTAAAGTGGTAGAGCTGCTGGACGATTTCCCCGCCGCTCTTGCGGGTGTAGAGGTCCAGGGGCTCGAGCGGAGGACCGTCGTACTCGGCAAAGCCATAGGCGGAAGCGGCTTGCCGCCAGGCGCTTATGATCGCGTTGCGCAGAGCGCAGTCCGCCGGATAAAAGTCGCGGAAGCCGGGGAGGGAGGGCATGAGCGGACGGCGGAACCGGAGCGGGTCCCGCTAATCGTCGGCGGTGCCGTCTTCCGGCTCCACGCCCTCGGCGGCCAGGCGCTCGGAAAGCTGCATCACCTTGGCCTTCATTTCTTTACCCGCCTTGAACTTGACCACCGCCCGCGGGGGAATCGGCACGTCCTTCTCGGGCTTGTTCGGGTTGCGGCCCACCCGTGCCTTGCGCAGTTTCACCTCAAAGACCCCAAAGTTGCGCAGTTCCACGGATTGGCCTTTGGCCAGGCTCTCCGTCAGATAGTCCAGAGTCTTTTGAATGACATCGAGAACGTCCTGCTGGACCATTCCCGTTTCATTGCTGATGCGGATAACGAGATCGCGTTTGGTTAAATTGGACATGACTTGCTTCAATAAGTCGCTGATTTACGGGAGTTTGCAAGGCAAAATATGTGACGATCACCCGAATTTTTGCCGAAACTTCAACTTTCGCCCACGACCTCGGCGTAAGTCTTGAAGTGGCGCTTGGCCACGCCGGCCAGCGCGGGCTCGCCCTGCGTGGAAATCAGCTCGCGCGCGGCCTGTTTCACCTGGGCGGAGGCGCCTTTGGGCAAAACCGTATTGAGACCTTCTCCCAGCTCGCGCAGCTGTCGGACAAAGCGCGCGCGCGCCAGGACGGAAGCGGCCGCCACCGCCACGTCGCTCTCCGCCTTGGTGCGCTGCTGCAGGGTAATGCCGCGGCCCCGCTCCTTCAGGGCGGACTGGATGAGCCGCGGGTTGCCGAACTGGTCGGAGAGCGCGCGCGGGCAGTCCGGCACGCTGGCCAGCAGGTTTTCGATGACGGTGGCGTGGCCCCAGGCCAGCAAGCGGTTGAGGTTGCGGAACTTGGCGTAGAGCTGGTTGTACTTGGCCGGGCCGATGGCAACCACGTTGAAGCGCCCGGGCGGGAGCAGCTCCTCGATCGCGTCGGCCAGGTCTTCCGCCTTCTGGTCGCTCTTGATCGCTTTGGAGTCGCGCACACCGAGGTCCAGAAGGGCGCGGGCGAGGTCTCGGTCGACGTAGGCACCGGCGATGACGAGGGGGCCGAAGAAGTCGCCCTTGCCGCTTTCGTCGATGCCCAGATGCGGTTCAAACATTTCCGGATGGTGAACCTCCTCGTAGCCAAGCTTGGCCTCGCCCAGGATTTCCGGTTCGAGGGTGAACTCGATAAACTCCTTGGCGCCTTTGCCTTGGACGAGCAGTTTGCCCGAGGTGTAGGCGTTGACGTTCAGCTTGCCCTTTTTGGCCCCATACTCGGCGTAGGGCACCTCGCGGAACTCGAATTGCTGGCGGGCCAGGATTTCCCGCAGCTCGGCGGCTTGCTGCGAGGTGATTTTGTACGTATAGCTGGAGGGTTCTGCCATGGCCAGTCTTCGCACCCGATCAAAGCCGAGTCCCGCCCGCAAGGCAAGCTTGGCTCCTGCCGCGCTCCCGCCGGTGGACGCCGCCACGCGCCGGGCCTTCCGGCGGGACTTGTCGGCTTGGTACCGAGAGCACCGGCGGGACCTGCCCTGGCGGCGGACGCGCGATCCCTACGCGGTGACCGTCTCGGAGTTCATGCTCCAGCAAACGCAGGTCGGTACGGTCCTGCCTTACTACGGGCAGTGGATGCGGCGCTTTCCGGACTGGGTGGCGCTGGCCCGCTCGAGGGAAGAGGAGGTGATCAAGGCCTGGGAGGGGCTGGGCTACTACCGCCGGGCGCGTACCCTCCACCGCCTGGCTCAAACCGTCCTGACGCTGCCTGGCCGCGAGCTGCCGGGAGAGGTCGCGGCGCTTGAGTCGCTGCCCGGGATCGGCCCCTACACGGCGCGGGCGGTGGGCAGCATCGCCTTTGGCCTGCCAGCGGCGGTGGTGGACGGCAACGTCATGCGCGTGCTGGCGCGAGTTTTCAATCGCCGGGAGGATATCGCCAAGCCCGCCACCCAAAAGTGGATGCAGCAATTGGCCGACGCGCTCGCACCCGCAGGTGACTGCGGCGACTACAACCAGGCGGTGATGGAGCTGGGCGCGCTCGTCTGCACGCCGCGGGCGCCTCGCTGCCTGGTCTGCCCCGTCAAGCAGGTTTGCCGGGCGTCCGATCCCGAAACCCTGCCGGTCAAGACGCGTGCCCGCAGCGTCGCCCGGGAGGAGACGGTGGCGGTGATTGAGCGGCGGCAGCTGGGCCGTCGGCAGTGGTGGCTGGAGCGTCCCCCGGCCGGAGAGCGGTTGGAGCTGCTTTGGCGCTTCCCGCACTGGGACGGCGCCACCATGACGGCGCGGAACGAAGAACGCCCGCTGGCGCAGTTTACCTACTCCATCACCAAGTACCGGGTGCGGCTGTGCGCTCGGCCCGGCGAGTGGCGGCACAAGGCACCATCTGCGAACGGGCGGGCGGGCTGGTTCGAGGCAAGGGAAGTCGAGGCGTTGGCGCTGGCCTCCGCCCACCGCAAAGTGTGGGCTTGCATCGACTCAGCCTAATCCAGAATCGGCATCGCCAGGGCAAAGACACACTCCTCGCCTTCGAACTCGTCCAGCCACTTGCAGTAATGCAGGCGGACGGACTCGCCGGTGAAGCGGTCGTGCACGGTGTATTCGAAGATGAATTTTGATTCTCCCGAGTTGAAGACGTGCGCGTCTTGTTCGGAGAAATCCTTTTTGTGCTGGGACCACGGCATGTCGTCATCGGTGTGGCCGACCACTTCCTGCCCGGCGAGCTCGACCACGGCATTGTTGGCGTAGACGTACTCTCCGTTCCGGTTGCGGATTACTACCATGAAGGGCATGGAGTCAAAAAAAGCGAGTTGTGTGGCGTTCATGTCAGTTTTAGAGACAGTGATCAAAAGTCGTTGGGCTGCTTGTAATGGCAACTCAGGTAAATTAGCACTTTAAAAGAGCCGTCAAATTCGGAATGAAGTCATAAGGGAGGCTTATTCCAATTTTTAAAAAGCTGATCCTTCATGCGACCATCGCACCCGGTTTGGGGATTTAACGCTTTCCATTTTCGCTTTTGCGTTTTGACTGGTGAGTTCCTAGTTTGACGTCCCCATCATGCCTGAACTCAGTTCCCCCTACCGCACCCACACTTGCAACGAGTTGACCGCTGCCGCCATTGGCGGCGACGTCAAGCTGGCGGGGTGGATTCACAACAAGCGCGACCACGGCGGAGTCCTGTTCATCGACCTGCGCGACCATTACGGGCTCACGCAGATCGTCATCCCGCCGGAGACGGGCTTCCAGGAACAGCTTTCCCACATGCAGAAGGAGACGGTGATCGGCATCACCGGGCGGGTGGAACGTCGTCCCGATGGGCAGGAGAACGCGGGCTTGCCCACCGGCGAGATTGAGGTCTACGTGAGCAGCTTCGAGGTGCTTGGCCCGGCCGCGCCTTTGCCGATGAACGTCTTCCCGGAGGATGAGATGCCCGAGGACGTCCGCCTGGCCAACCGCTTTCTGGACCTGCGCCGGGGCAAACTCCACGCCAACCTTATGCTGCGCTCGCGCATCATCGCCGAAATCCGCCGCCGCATGACGGAGATGGGTTTCCAGGAATTCCAGACGCCGATTCTGACGAGCAGTTCGCCCGAGGGTGCGCGCGACTTCCTGGTGCCGAGCCGCCTGCATCCGGGCGAGTTCTATGCCTTGCCGCAGGCGCCGCAGCAGTTCAAGCAGCTGCTGATGGCCAGTGGTTTCGACCGTTACTTTCAGATCGCGCCGTGCTTCCGCGACGAGGACGCGCGCTCCGACCGCAGCCCGGGCGAGTTCTACCAGCTTGATGTGGAGATGAGCTTCGTGACCCAGGACGAGGTCTTTGCCGCGATGGAGGAACTGCTGGTGCCCTTGTTCCGGGACTTTGCGCCCGAGGGCTGGAGCGTGAGCGAGGCTCCGTTCCCGCGCATCCCGTACAGGGAGGCGATGCTCAAATACGGCAGCGACAAGCCGGATCTGCGCAACCCCTTGCTGATTTCCGATCTCACCGAACTCTTCGCCGAGAGCGACTTCAAGGCGTTCCGGGGCAAGACGGTGCGGGTTTTTGCGGCGCCGGCCGGGGAGCAGCCGCGCAAGTTCTTTGACGACTTGCAGGACGAGGCCCGCGCCCTGGGCGCGCCGGGCCTGGCCTGGCTGCGCTTACAGGAAGACGGCACCTTCCAGGGGCCGATCGCCAAGTTCATGGGCGAAGACGTGCAAGCCCGGCTGAAGGAACTATGCGAAGACGAGCCTGGCCGCTGTGTCTTCTTCAGCGCGGACGCCGAGGAACACAAGGCGGCCGAGCTGCTGGGAGAGATGCGCAACTCCGTCGCCCGCCAGCTTGGGCTCATCGAGCCGCGCTGCTATCAGTTCTGCTGGGTGGTGGACTTCCCGATGTACGAGCGCGACCCGGAAACCGGGCGCCCCATG
>JBCDLL010000082.1:0-13597 GCA_038745425.1 Verrucomicrobiota bacterium
ATTGTCGGGGCCAAAGAGCCGAAAGACGATGGGAGCATCTTGCGGAGGCCCTTGGGCAAACTCGGTCGCGGTCACTTCCAGGCCGGGGAAGTCCCGGGCGGCAAGCGCCTGGATGCGCCGGATGAGCCCTTCCACTTGCGCAGCGTCCTGTGTGGTGATGATCCCGTGGGCGAAGGACGGGGTGTTGTCCTGGTTCATCACCAGGTTGTAGTAGACCGAAGGGTAGCTTGCGCCGACGAGCCAGTCGGTGCGCTGGACGACCGGGTCGTTGCGCAGGCGTGCGTCCAGTTCGCGGATGGACGCAGCGGTGGCAGCGATGGAAGCCTGGCTGGGCAGGCGCACGGTCACCTCCAGCATGTTGCGGTCAACGCGGGGAAAAAATTGACTGCCCAACGTCGTCGCCAAGCCAAAGCCGACCAGCGGAAAAAGCATCGCCAAGGCCATCGCCAACAGGGGACGGTGCATCAACCAAAGCATGGCCTTCCGGTAGGTCGCCTCCAGCCGCCGGGAAGAAAAACCCACCTTCCACCACGGTGCCGGGAGAGGCTGGCGCGACCCGAAAAGACCGGTCAGCGCCAGGATGAGCCCGAGCGAGATCAGAAACGACGACACCAGTGCCACCATCACGCTGGTGCCGATCGAGCGAACAAAATCGCCCGCGTTGCCGGGCAGCAGGACAATCGGCATGAAAGCCAACACGGTGGTAAGAGTGGAGGCCAGCAGGGGAACGAACAGATGGCGCAGCGTGTCTTCCACCGCGGCCAGTGTTTCCATTCCGCGGCGGAGGCGCTGGGTCGCTTCGTCCACCACCACGATGGCATTGTCGATCAGCAGGCCAAGGGCGATGATCATCCCAAAGATGGACATCTGGTGGAGCTCGCCGCCGCTCGAAGCGACGACAAACACGGTGGCCAGGGCCGTCAGCGGCAAGGCGGCACCGACCAAAAGCGAGGACCGCCAACCCATCATGACGCCGATGACCGCAAGGATAACCAAAGCGCCCATGAGCAGATTGGCGCCCAACTCGCTCAGCCGTTGCTGGGTGTAGTCGGATTGATCGAAAACGGTTTCCAGGACGATGCCTCCGCCGATCTCCGTCTGGTAGGCGGCCACCTCCTGCCGGGCCTGCTCACCCCAGGAATCAAGGCGGATGCCGTCTTGCGGCCGAGCCGCCAGCAGAACCGTGCGCTGGCCGTTGCTCAGCCCAATTTCGCTCGGCGGGCTGCGATACTCTTTGCGAACGTCGGCCAGATCACCCAGCCGCAGTACGCTACCGTCCTCGTTCTCCAGGATCGGAATCGAACGGATGCGGGCCGTGGAATCGAGTTCGCCGCTAAACTCCAGGGCCAGGTTCGTGTCGGCCGAACGCCAGAAGCCAGCCGGTCCCTTGGCATCCGCCTCGGCCAGCCGCCGCGCCAGGATGCCAGTCGAGAGGCCAAGCGCGGTCAGCTCGTTGGGATCAACCTCCAGGGTGAGTTGCTCCTCGGGTTCGCCGTAAAGGCGAACCAGCTCGGTTCCCGGCACGTTGCGCAGGCGGTCCGCCAGCGTCTCGGCCAAACGATCAAGCAGCCCCAGCTGCACTTCGGACGATGCCTGCCACTGCAGCGCGACGACGAGCCCGAAGGCAACCGCTCCGCGCTTGTCGTCGAAGTCCGGCGGGAGAGCTTCGGGCGGAAAATCACGCGAGGCGGCGTCGAGCCGGTCGCGAATCTTGGAAAAAATGTCCTCGTTGGTGTTGGTGGTAACGGCATCCGCCAGCTCGATGGAAATGAGGGAAATCCCGGGCCGCGAAGTCGATTCCACGTTCTTGATTTCGGCAATCTCGTCGAGGGCGTCCTCGATTTTTTCCGTGACCAACGCCTCCACCCTCTCGGCGGAAGCTCCCGGCATCAACGTCGTGACGATCGGGTTGCGATTGGTAATCCGCGGGTCTTCCTGCCGGGGCATGGTGGTGAGCGAAGAAATGCCAGCCACGCAGATCACCACGATCACCATGGCGAGGAGATGGCGATTGCGCAGAAGCAACGACACCGGTGAAGAGTTCATAAAGCGGTGTTGAAACCCTTACGGTTGCTTCAGGCGCGCGAGTTGTCCCGGCACAAGTTGATGCAGCCCCTCGGCGACCACTTCCTGGCCGGGTTCCAGCGGGCCGCGCACGAAGACGCGTTGCCCTTCTTCGTGGATTAACTCCACCATGCGCCGCTCAAGCCGCCCCTCGCCCGGCGCTCCTTCTCTGGTGGCGATCAAGACCGACCAGAGTCCACGAGTGCCTTGGGTCAGCGCGGTCCGAGGCAGCCAGAATCCCCGGGCGGCAATCGACTGCGTAAAGGCGATGCGCGCGAGATCGCCGTCGCGAATGCCCTGCGCTTCCGGCGGCAGCGCGCAAATGATGTCCACCGTTCGCGTCGTGGAATCGCGGTCGGGCAAGACTCGTTGGACCGGTGCGGAAAGGTTTTGGTCACGGAGGCGGATTTCCAGCATTTGCCCCACCCGCACGTTTGCCGCCATCTCCGGGCTGACGCCGGCACGGAGTTCCAGGCGTCCCATTTCAAGCAATTCAAACAACGGGAGGCCTGCCTCCAGGACCCGGCCTTCGTCGGCCATCCGGCGCGAGATAATCCCCGAGAAGGGCGCCCGCAGCTGCGACTTTTCGATGTCGACCACGATGCGGTCGAGCTGTGCTTCCGCTTCGGCGTGGGAGGCCTCCAGACGTTTCAGCTCGTAAGTGGCCTCATCGAAGCGCTGAACCGAAGTGGCGCCGCTGCCCAAAAGGTTCTTCTCCCGCTCCAAGCTGATCCTGGCAAGTTCCACCCGGGCCAGGCGTTGATCACGCAGCGCCGCGATTTCCTTCTTCCGGGCCTTGAGCCGGTCCGTATCCAGTCGAGCGATGACCTGGCCTTGCGTCACGGTGTCGCCTTCGTCGGCCAAAACTTCGAGCAGCTGGCCGCCCAGTTCGAAGCCTACCTCGCTGCGGCGAGACGCCTCCACCCGTCCCAGGTAGGATTCCTGTGAATCGTAGAATTCTTCCCATTCCACCCGGACAGTATGCACCCAGACCGGCACGGATCTGGACGCCTCCTCGGGAGGCAGGCTCCAAAGGGAGTCGGTGGTGCCAAGCAGGGCCAATGCCGCCAAACCGGTTCCGAGCACAACGCCCCACCGTATGAGCTTCCGGCCACGAGTCGGTGCTGGCGAAAACGGCGTCGAGCCATCGCCGGTTTGTTCGGGCGCAGAAGTCGCCTTGGGCGGCGCGTTCATGAGCAAGCGCCTTGGTTAGCGGTGGCGTGAGCGCGTTCGGCTCGGTCAATCAACCCGAATCCGGTTTCGCGGCAGCTCGACAAAATCTCGTCCTGCAGATCGGGCGTTTGCATCCCCCGCGCCAACGACAATCCGCCCACGCAAAGCCCCGCCAGAGCGATGCCCAGTTTTTCTCTTTCTTTGGCCGGGGCCACCGTTCCTAGCAGCGGAATCAGATTCCGGAAGCGCCTGCGCGCCGCTTTTTCCAAGGAATCTCGAGCGTCATTGCTCGCGCGGGAGGCATCTCCCAGTAACGGAGGAAGGAGGCAGCCGCGATCCACAGCCGCCAGGTGCTCCCGGCTCAGATACCTCGCCACGTATGCCTTGAGACGGTCTGCCGCGTGCAAACCCTCCGTGCCCTCTTCCAAGGCGCTTCGTCCTTCGCGGGCGGCGTGCTCCAGTGCGTGGGCAAACAAATCCTGCTTGGATTTAAAGTGCGCATAAAAGCCGCCGACGGTGAGGCCCGCCTTGGCCATCACATCGTCGACGCTGGTGTTATTGTAGCCACGTTGCCGGAATAACCCCGCCGCTGCCTGCAGAATACGCAACCGGGTTCGCTGCTTTTTGGAGCGCATATCTTTATAATATTATAATCATAATAAAAAACAAGTGGGCTTTTACCGCAAATCCACACCAGCCACCGCTGAGACCACCATCTCGGAGATAATCGATCCCTTTCGCAACGAGTGGGAGCCTGCGGCAGCACCTCAACCAGAATACAAACGCGATTAACATGCGCGCAGGTCCGCCTAGGAAGCTCTCATCAACCAGTGAAAGCCAAAGCCGTACTCCCAACGGGACTCGAACCCGTGTTTCAGCCTTGAGAGGGCCGTGTCCTAACCAACTAGACGATGGGAGCGGGTGACACGCGGCGGATTGGGCCGCGGCGAGTAGGAAAACGTACCAAATCCATTCCGCCAGCGCCAAGCAAAACTTGCTGTCGCCAAGCCCGGCTAGCCGCTATGGTTTTGACACCCGGCGCCGCTTTGGAGATGATAACGCTCCGCTTTTTTGCCCGATGGTGTAACGGTAGCACAACGCCCTTTGGAGGCGCGAGTCATGGTTCGAATCCATGTCGGGCAGCCAGTGCACCCCATAGCAGGCGAGGCGTCTCGACCGTCATGATGGCGGGCTCGGCCGGGAGCGCCTACCCGGCACCGTGAACGGGCTTGATGCGCAGCTTCTGGTAGATGGGCGCCGCCTCGGGGGGGGCTGGCACCCGGCCGGTTAGGATGTCGCGCGCGCTTACGCCCTTGCCGTAGAATTTGCGGTTGGCCTCCTGGTCGATGCTAAGCAGGCTGCCCTCGATGGCAGCGCCGGCAAAGGCACCGTCGGTCTCCTGGTAAACGTAAATATCCGCATCGGGCCGGTTGGTGTAGGCATCGGCGTCGGCGTTGCTGGGCCCGGCAGTGGCGCTGGCGCTGGCGCCCACGCCCAGGCTACTGTTCTGGGCAAAAGCGTTCACCGCGTCTTCCGTGTTCAGGATCATCACCATGCGGGTGATTTTAACCCCGAGCTGCGCACCCACGCCAAAGTCACCCGCGTTGATCGCGGAGGGCGCCGACCAACCATTGGGCGTGTTCACAATCAACACGCCGTCGCCGCCGGAGCCGCTCACGATCACCCCGGCCTTGGTCACCTCCAGAATGGCGATTCCCTTGGCGTTTTTGATCACATCCCAGGGAATGCCGCGCTTGGTGGAAGTCGCCTTCTGCTCATTAACGATCTCGGTCGCCATCTCGATGTTCTTTTTCAGCTCACTGCGGGAGCGTTTCTCAATTTGCTCCGTCGTGTTGGTGTTGAGCTGCTGGTTCGTCATCGGCTCACCGGCGCGGCACGGCAGCGCCATCAGGCCCAAGCCGATGCCACCGGCCACGGCGACAAACGCCAGGCCACCGGCCAAATCGTGAAGTAAACTGCGGGTTTGCGAAGGAAATCGCTTCATCTGTCGTCCTCTTTGGGGTTGTTCTTGCCACTTCATGCGGAAGTGGAATTCGACAGTATAGACGCTTTTTACGCGTTCTGTTTCAAAAAATGTTATCGCTACGGGTCGAAGCGAATCGCGCCCTGGGGCAGGTGCTCCGTCACCGGAATGCGCGGCCCGGGGTCCACCACCGGCACCAACTGGCGGAACTCCACGTCCTCGCGAAGCCCATCGAACCGCCAGTCCGTCCGCAACACCGGGAAGAGGCGCGTCGGCTCCAGGTCCAACGCGCGGCGCAGCATCAGAAGGGCTTCGTCGCGTTTTTCCTGTTGAGCCAAAATGGCCGAGAGCTGATAGGTGAGTTCCACGTCCTCCGGCGCCTGCTCCAGCCTGAGCTTGAGGAGCCGTTCGACCTGCCCAAGCTGCCCTCGCTCGGCCAGAATCTGCAGGCTCACGACCAGCTCCTCTCGCGGCACCTCCGGCAGCACAA
The DNA here is from genome assembly GCA_038745425.1 of Verrucomicrobiota bacterium. GTDB lineage: Bacteria > Verrucomicrobiota > Verrucomicrobiia > Methylacidiphilales > UBA1321 > CAWUJC01. The sequence goes on from JBCDLL010000082.1 coordinate 5,712, forward strand.
TGACCCGATCCAGCATGGCATCAAAATCAGCGTCGCGCTTCAGCCGGTTGTAGTCCGCCAGCAGGTCGAGCATTAGCTGGTAGTTGCCCGGTTCCTCCTTCAGCCGCGCTTCGCGCAGCGCATTGCCCGCCACCAATTGGCGGGTCGACTCCAGGGCCTCGCGCAGCCGGGGGATGTCGCGGCTGTTGGGATTGGTGGCGCCTGCACGGTCCAGCACCGCCTCGGCCGTCTCAAAGTCCTGCAGCTCCAGCAGAAAATCCACGTACGGAAAGACCACCGAGGGCAGGTTCTCCGGCCCAAGAGCGAAGGCCTGCGCGTAGGCCTCCTCCGCCGGGCCCTGGAGCCCCCGCCGGCGGTAGAGCCCGGCGATAAAGGCGCGCGCATCGCTGTAGGCACGCCGGGTGGGCAGGTTGACCCCGTAAAGCGGGTTGGCCAGCAGTCGGGCGGTCAGCTCCGCCCAGTACTGGCGGTCACGGCGGATCACCGCCGTCGGAATCTCCTCCAGCGGCTCCGGCGCAATGCGCATGAGCAGGCCGGCCGGCTCCAAATGCGGCCAAGCCCACGTCAGCGGAAAATGCATCTCGATGAAAAACTCGTGCCTGTCCTTGTTGGCTTCGAAAATCCACCGGGCCAGTAGGGCATGCAGCAGCCGGACGCGCCCGCCGCCAAAGTCCACTCGCTGGCCAGAGTTGACTTGCCCAGTGGCCAGGGCAAATTCTTGCGTCACCTCCATTTCGGCGGCCTCATCCGGCAGCTTGAGCCAAGACTGCGGGTACTGCTCCGGGCGGCCGAGCCAACGCTCCAGTGTGCTCCACTGGCGGTCGGCCGGCGGCGTGCCGTACTGCTCATGGAGCGTCGCCAGGTACAGGCTATGGGCGAGCTGGCTCTGGGTGATGATGAAGAGGTCCCGCCGGTCAAAGCCCGGCGCCCGCTTGTAGCGATCGGGTTGGGTGCTTTCGCCGAAGATCATGTAGGTGGGCACAAAGCGGCCGGGATCGGTCCCGCCGAAAACCACCGCATTTTCCGGCAGCTCGCTCAGCATCTTGTAGCCGTAGTTCCAGCCAAACCAGTGGTGGCGCATCGAGCAAGTCGCCGCGTTCTGCGCCAGCGGGAGCAGCGCGAGCAGAAGCATGCCGGCCGCCGCCCAGGGCGGTGCCTCCTTGGCCTGGCCGTAGAGCAGCGCCCCCAGCAAGATCAGCCCGTAGGCAATGGCGAGCACAAAAATGCAATGGGACTGGATCTTGAACACGCGCGTCACCCAGAGAAAAGAGGCGTCCAGCGAGACCGGTGGCTCCAGGATCGACATCGCAAAAGCCAGAAACAGAAACGATACCAGCAGGAAAGCCAGCCAGCCCCGCAGCGGAGGCGCCAGCGAGCGGAAGGCAAACGCCACCCCCAGCGCCAGCAGGCAAAGCGGCGTCGTGAAGTTGGCGTCCAAACTTAACCCATACTGCCGCACGGCATCGGCGACGGCCAGCGGCACGCCCACCTTGGCGCCGGGCGTCTCGGTCTGCCCGGGGGTGGCGTCATACAGGCCGCCGGCGTTGGCCAGCTTCACAATCATGCGGCTGAGGCTGTTCTCGTACTGCTCGCGCCCGATCAACTGGTAGAACCCGACCCGCTCCTTGGGGTAGGCCCAGTTCATGGGCGGGTTCGTGTGACTGGCAAGGGAAAGGTACCCGTAAGGCAGCAGGCCCAGCCAGCCCAGAGCCAGCATGCCCACCACCAGGCCGCGGTGCAGAGTGGAGGTCGCCAGGAGCGCCCCACCCAGCGCGAGCATAACGAATATCCAAACTCCGTTGCTGGTCTCCACCTCAAACCAACCGCCCACCAACTGGCTGAGGACAAGAACCGCCAGCGCCGCCGCCGTTGCCCCAACCAGCATCAGCCGGCGGTTCCAGCGCCGCACAAACCAAAAGCACAGCACAAGGCCGCCGCCCAGCACCAGCCAAGCCGCGCGCCGCGTGATGGTATGCAACGGCTCGAAATCCGAAAACCAAGCGAAGACCGCCAGGACGGACAACAATAGCAGGCTAAACCCCAACAAAAACGATGGCAGCAGACGCGGTCGCATCAGCGCGACCAGCAGCACAAAGGCGGGCAACATCAGCATCAGGGTGTGGTGATTCGTCATGCCCAGGCAGTAAACCAGCACCGCGGTCAGGAGCCACCGCACCGAGCCCGGTTCCGCCGCCCACCGGAAAAGCGCATACAGCACCGAGACCAGAAAAAGGGCGTTGAGCGTGTACACCTCCGCGATCACCGCCTGGCTCCACATGGACTCGCTAAAGGCCAGCGCCAGACCCGCCGTGATCCCGCCATAGAAGGACAGCCGCTCGCGCCACGCCGTCGGCACCTCGAGCGCGGAAAACGCCAGCAGCCAGCGCCCGGAGCTCGCGGCCAGCAGCGCCAACACGCCCGAGGCGGCCGCGCCAAACAGGGCCGAGAGCAGATTGACCCGCCACGCGTAGCTGCCCAGCGGGAGCAGCTCGGTCAGCAACCACCCGCTCATCGTCCACAGCGGATAGCCCGGCGGATGGGCCACGCCAAACAGCGACGCCGCGGTGATCAACTCCCCGCTGTCCTCCATGGTGACGTTTGGCGCGAGCGTGTAGACGTAGACGCCGAGCGCGATTGCCGCGGTGAGCACAAACGCAGCCAGGTCGCGCCGGGTCAACCTTGCCGCGGCGGGATCGCTCGGCGTACCGCTTTGCGCGGGCGCACTCAGCTTTTTTTCCATCACCGAGACACTCACGCCGGCGCCCTCCATCGCGGACGGCGTTCGACCACCCCACGCCGGAAGGCCAGCTTGAGCACCTCGATCATCGCCTCGCGGGCGATCTCGCCGCTCATCTTAGAACTGCCCGCGTGCCGTCCCTCGAAAACAATCGGCACCTCCTCGAGCCGCACGCCCATCCGCCAAGCGTAGTGGCTCGTCTCGATCTGAAAGGCGTAGCCGTTGGACTCGATGTCCGCGAAATCCAGGCACTCGAGCACGTCGCGCGACCAAAGCTTGTAGCCGCTGGTCGGGTCGGTCAGCGGCAGGCCGGTCATCGCGCGAACGTAAAACGCCGCCGCCAGGCTAAGGGCCAGCCGCTGGAGCGGCCAATTGAGCACGCGCACGCCGCCCACGTAGCGGCTCGTCAGCACCAGCTCCGCGCCGCCGTCCATGGCGGCAAAAAGCTTGGGCGCCTCGGCCGGGTCGTGTTGCAGGTCGGCGTCGATCTGCAGAAAACGGGCGTAGTTTGCCTCCTGCCGCAGGCCCCAGGCAAAGCCCGCCAGGTAGGCCGTGCCCAGCCCGCCCTTGCCCGGCCGCTCCAACAGAAAAAGCGCCTCGCCGAAGCGAGGATGCCCGCGCACCCAGCCGGGCGTGCCGTCGCCGGAGGCATCGTCGACCACCAGGATGTGCGCCCCGGGCAGCGCCGCCCAGAGGCTTTGCGTTAGCTCCTCCAAGTTGTCATACTCATCGTAGGTCGGCGTTACCACCAGCGCGCCGCGATAGCGCTCGCCGCCCGCTGCCACGTCCTCGCCTACTGTTGCCATGCCGGAGTATTCCATCATCATCCCCGCCAAGACCGAGCACGAGGCGACCCCGGTGCTCAAATCCATCAAGGATACCTGCCCGCCGGAAATCGGCGCGGAGCTGATCCTGGCCCTGGGGGAAAATCCCCCCCGCCAGCGCAACGCCGCGGCGCTTCAGGCCAGCGGACAATACCTCATCTTTCTGGACAATGACTGCAAAGTCGATGCCAGTTTCTGGTCGCGGCTGGCCCAACTGCGCTCGGAACAGGATTTCGAGGTGTTTGGCGGGCCCGTTCTGCTTCCGGAACCGGCCATCGATTTCGAGGTCGCCGCCCAGGCGGCGCTGGCCAACCCGCGCGTGACCGGCGAGAGCGCCGCCCGTTACGCCCCGATTGGCCAACTCCGGCGGGGCAATCAGTACAACCTCATCCTCGCTAACCTAGTGGTGAAGAAAGAGACCTTCTTCGCCAGCCGCCAGTTCGACGAACGGCTCTACCCGAACGAGGAAAACGAATGGCTGGTGCGGCTGGAGGAAGCCGTGCCGACCGCCCGCATCCTTTACGACCCGGAGCTCGCCGTCCGCCGTCCGCAGCGCAAGACCAAGGCCGCGCTCCATCACGCCTTCATGCGCTACGGCGCCGGCCGCGCGCGCCAGATCCGCCTGACGCAAAAAAGCGACCGCTACGGGAACGCGGTCATGGGCGGCGCCTTTGCAGGCCTGCCTCTGTTTCTGGTTCTGCTCTACAACCTCCCATTATTGACGATTCTGGGAAGCACCGCCGGCGTCGTTTTCTGGCTCTTCCGCATCTGGTCGGCCATGGGCGACCGCGTGCCCGAACATCTGCGGATGACCGCCGCGCTGGAAGGCATGATGGTCACCGGCTACTACGCCTTGGGGCTCCTGCTGGGCGCTTTCCTGCATTGGCCCGACATCAAGGACGGCGAACGCTGGATGGGCGAAGTCCAACTGCGGCGGGAAGAAATTAACCCTCTGCCCGTCGACGCGAGCGCCACCAAAACACCCCCGCCACCAGAAAGCCCAGCCACGCACCCAGCTGCAGATACACCGGCCATACCGGCGGATCAAAGGTCAACACCACCTCCGCCGGCCCCGCCGGGAGCTTAACGCCCCGAAAGATGAAGTCGGTCGGGAAGATGGCGGTAGGCTCGCCGTTGACCGTGGCGCGCCAGTCAGAGTCGTAGCGGTCCGTCAGCCGAAGAAAAGCCGGAACCGGGCTGTCCGTTTTAAGCACCACCTCGCGCCCACCGTAACGGACAATCTCCACCGGCGGCAATTGGTCGTCCGGGCTGGCCTCCTGCTCTTGAAGACCGAGCTCGCTGGCCGTGGCGCGGTCCACCAGGATGCTCTGGCGGAACTTCCAGTGCGGGTTGCTCAGCTCGGAGAGGACAGCGCGGCGCGTCGGCAAGACGCGCAGGCCCGGCACGAGCGAGGCGCGGGGCAGGTGGCCGCGCAGTTCCAGCACCGCGTGGCTGGGCTTGCCGTTGGGCAGGGTTCCGGCGACGGGAAAGAGCTCCACCCCCACGGCGCGTTGGCCAAACTCGGGCTGGCGCAACAGCCCCTGCAGGCTCTGGGTGGGCATCACGAAATACCGCACGGAGGAAAGCTGCAGCAGGCGCGGCACGTTACCGCCGAGGGCGTGGAACCAGGCCCGGTAGTCGCTCGGAAAACGCGAAAACGCCGGAATGTCGAGACTCTCGATCCCGTGATAACGGAAGCTGCGTTGCAGGAGGCTCTCCAGGACGGGGTCCCCCCGCATGATCTTGATCCGCGGGCGGTCGCCGCCCCCCTCGCGGAGTTTCTGAATCAGGATATTCGGCTCGGTTACGTCGCTAACGGGGAAGAGGTTCACGTAGTGGCTGTGCGCCCAGAGCATCTGCGCGGCGCCGATCACGGCCAGTATCGCCAGCAGAGCCGACCCTCGCCGCCCGGGCCGGCGCGCGAGTAATAGACCGCGCCGCAGGAACGGGTTCACGGACCAGCGCGCCAGGCTGCGGCCGTCACCCGACCGGCCAAGCCACCAGCAGGCCAGTGTGGCCAGGCCGGCCACCAGGGTCGCCACGCCCAGGCAAAGCCGCAGGTTCGCGAGGATCGCGCTGGCCTGCGGCTCCGTCCAGTCTTGGGCCAAGAGCGTACTCCAGAGTCCGACCACGCCAACCCAGCTCAGGGCAAAGAGCGCCAGGACAAGGGCGGTAAGGACCACAAAAACCCGGCAGAGCCAGACAGCGCCGCGCCGGCCCTCCCCGTCCATTTCGCGCCGGACGAGGTCCGCCCCCGCGGCGACGGCCACGAGCAGGCCAAGCGAAACCGGCATCAGGAACTTGAGCGGATTGCGCCAGGTATCCATCCCGGGCAACTGGTAGAACCAGCTGTAGGCGGGAGTGAACTTGCCCAGCGCCAGCAAATAACCGACCGCCGCGGCCACAAGCAAGAACCAAGCGTAGGCCAGCAAGCGGCGGTCGAGCGCGGGCAGCCTGCCCTTAGGACCACAAAGCCGGAGCAAGCCCAACGCGAAGAGCGGCACCGCCAGCGTGCCCCAGGAGAAGGTGGCCAAACGGTGGTTACGCAGGCCCTCACCGGTTTCCCGGAAGCCGGGGCTCTCGCCGATGCGCCCCCAGTACGGGCCGGTCTCGCTGTCCTGGTACCAGCCGAGCGCACCCGGCACCAAGTAAGTTACCGCCTCTTCGGGCGTCCAGCTCCACTGGGTGGCCCAGCCGTAGTCCCGGCTGATCTCGGGCGGTGCGTAGTCGGCCAATTCCTCGTCCTGCACGTCCGCCACCAGCGCTTTCAACGTGGCGCTCAGGTCGGGAAAAGAAATCAGGCCGGCCATCGCGACCACCATCGCCAGCCGTCCGGCCACGCGGACCAACTTCTTCCAGCCCTCCTTGCGCCGAAGCCATGCTTCCACCAGAAACAAGCCGCCGAGCAACACGCTGCAGAGCATTCCCCGGTCCGGCAAGAGGGCCACGAGCAAGCCGATGCCCACGCCGGCCGCGGCCGCCAAAAAAAAGTCGTCGCGCCGCCCGCAAAGCAATATGAGCCAGGCCGAGAACGGCAGCAGCGCCCACAACATCGGCGCCGGAAAATGCCCGGCGAGCAGGGTGCTGAAGATCTCCCCCTGCCAGGCGAAGAAAACCGCGGCGGTCACCGCCACGGCCCGGCCGAATCCCAGTTCGCGCAGGAAGAGGTAAGCGGCCGGAATCGCCAGCGCGGTGAAGAGCGGGTAGACGCCGGTGAAGAAAATCCACATGGGCAGCCAGACGAGCAGGGAAAGCGGCTGCAGGCTGGCGGCGGCCTGCGTCTGGCCCAGCCAGTAGTCGGTCACAAAAAAGCCGTGCGGCGGAAAGTGGAACCGCATCAGGTCGACCATCGCCGGATTGATGTCGATGGTCTGCGGAATGAGCCGACCCAAGGTGAAGAAGCCGTCCAGCCAGAGCAGCACCACCAGCGTCAACCCGGTGGCGATGGCCACCGGCAGCCAAGCCGGGGCGGCCCGCCCGCGGCGCGGAGGCGGTGCTTTGCTTTCGGTGACGACCGCCGGCATGGCCCACTATGATGTCGCAGACCCGTCCCGGCTGAAAGGAAATCTTGGTTCCCGCGACGGGGAATGCTGGAATGAGAGTTCGGGACCGACGGATGCACATCGGCTTTCTGATCAACACCACCGAGCCGTTTTACCACGGCGGCTACGAGACCCGCGCCTGGGACTTTGCCCGTGCTCTGGCCCGCCGGCACCGGGTCACCATCTACACTTCCTGCGGCGCGGCGCAAGAGATCGAGGGCGTGCAGTTTCGCCCGCTGGCTCCGGAGCGCGAGTACTTCAACCAGAAGGGCGTGCGCAACCTGACGGCCGACGCGACCTTTGCGCTGGCGGTGCTCAAGCTTTGGGCGGAGCGCGACCGCCCCGACATCCTCGACGCCTGCGCCACGCCTTACCTGCACCTGCGGCCGGCCAAGTGGGTGGCGCGGCGCTGGGGTGTGCCGCTCGTCGCGACGGTGCATGAGGCCCTGCTCCACGCGATTGACGGTTACGTGCGCCAGCGCGGCGCGGGCGCGCTGCAAAAGCCCTACGCCGCCCTGCTCCGGGGAGTTTATCACACCGGTTTGCGCGCGGCGGACCATCGGCTGGCGGTCTCGCCCAACACGGCGCGGGAGCTGGAGAAGGAGGGCTACCCGGCCGACGCAGTGGTGGAGTTTGGCTTGGACCTGGAGCAATTCCCCGAACCGGCAAAGGACCCACCGCGCGACCGCCCGCTGCAGTTCATCTGGGTGGGCCGACTGACCGCCCACAAGCAGGTGGAGACCGCCCTGCTGGCGCTGCACGGGCTGGGCCAGGACGGGCTGC
>JBCDLL010000083.1:0-13556 GCA_038745425.1 Verrucomicrobiota bacterium
CAATCCGGTCAACCCGTTCTTAAAACAAAAATCTGTGTCAATCGGCGAAATCTGTGGATCCGAAACACCGCCGCAATCCAATCTGGTTAATCCTGTAAATCCTGTCCAAAAACCGGAATCCGTGAAAATCTGCGAAATCTGCGGATTTAACCCGCAAAACCGTCCGGTGGGCGAAAATCGGCGTTTTTTTGGCCTTAGACTGAAAAAAAGAACGCACCTAGCACACCTAAGACTAACGGGGGCCGAAAAATCCGGGGTAATCTGGGGGCATGCTTAAGGCAGAAAATCCCAAATCTCAGACCAGCAGACAGCAAAGAAGCGCCCGGCGCAAGGGAATCAAAAGTCCCCCAATGACCCATGGAGGGGCCGGTGTGGTTCCCAAGTCCCAGGCGAAGCCGCGCGAGGGTCCCTTCGGCGGCAATAACCCTGCACGCGGAGCTTCCTGGCCGAACATCGGCGCTCGAACCGAGCACGCCCGCGCCCTACACCGGCACGAAGGTGATGAGGCTGAGGATGTACGTGACCATGCCGACGATAAAGCCGAGCAGCTCCCGGTAGGGCGGGAGGTTGATGAGCAGCAGCAGCAGGATCGGCCAGACAAAGCCGCCACGGTAAATGACCGATTCCGGCAGGTTGAAGATCGCGGCAACGACACGGTAGCCATCCAGCGGCGGGATGATGGTGATGAGGTTGAACACGCCCAGGAAAACATTGAGCATCACAAAGCCGCGGACAAAGCCGTAGAGCTGCCCCATCGGGTCGATGAAGTGAAGCGAGAGCATGGCGACGAAGGCCAGGAGGAAATTGGCGCCCGGCCCGGCCAGGGTAATGAGGAGATCGTCGCGGCGCGGGTAGCGCAGGTTGCGTTTGTCGAAGGGCACCGGCTTGGCCCAGCCGAAGAGCGCAAAGCCCGAGATGAAAAAGATGCTGAAAAGCGGAACCGCGATGGTGCCGATCGGGTCGATGTGCACGATGGGGTTGAGCGTGAGCCGGCCCTCGCGCTTGGCCGTGTCGTCGCCCAGCCAGTAAGCCGCCTGGGCGTGCCCGTACTCGTGGAAGGCGATGGACGGGATGAACAGCAGAAAGAAGATGATGCCTTGCCAGAGTGCGTGGTCCATAGGGCTCGGGGCAGCGGAGTTGTTGACCCCTCGCCGGGGCGGCCGCTAGCATTACGGTTGAGTTTTATGAAGCCACATACGATGCGAGGGCTGGGGAGATTTGTCACGGGCTTTGTCGCGTTGGTCCTGCTGGGCGCGGCAGTGGACTCCGCACGGGCGGCGGAGCCGAAGGTCAAGCTGGGCATCGACACTCTGGCCGGCGCCGGCTTCAAGGGACTGGAGGGCAAGAAGGTCGGGCTCATCACCAATCCCAGCGGCGTCAACGCGGCGGGCCGCTCCACGCTGGATGTCCTCTTTACCGCGCCGGAGGTGGACCTGGTGGCGCTCTTCGCGCCCGAGCACGGCATCTACGGCGAACGCCCCGCCGGGGAAAAGATCGCCAAGCGGACTGACGAGCGCACCGGCCTGCCGGTGTTCTCCCTCTACGGCGAGACCAAAAAGCCGACGCCGGAGATGCTCGAGGGCATCGACGTGCTGATGTACGACCTGCAGGACATCGGCTGCCGCAGCTATACCTACATTAGCACCCTGGGCCTGGCGATGGAGGCCGCTGGCGAGGCCGGGGTCGACTTTTTTGTCCTGGACCGGCCGAACCCGCTCGGCGGTGACCGCGTGGAAGGCCCGCCGATCGGGGAGGCCTACCTGAGCTTCGTTGGGCAATGGAAAATCCCCTACGTCTACGGCATGACGGCGGGCGAGCTGGCCCGGATGATCAAGGGCGAAAACTGGCTCAAGACCAACCCCAAGCTGGTCATCGTGCCGATGCAGGGCTGGAAGCGCGCCATGCTGTGGCCGGAGACGGGCCTCGCCTGGGTGCCCACTTCGCCGAACATCCCCACCTACCAAGCCGCGGTGCTCTACAGCGTCACCGGCCTGCTCGGCGAGGGGCTCAAGGTCAACCACGGCATCGGCTCGCGCCTGCCCTTCGAGTACCTCGGCGGCCGGGAATTCAACGCCTTCAGCCTGGCGGAGAAGCTCAACGGCGGACTGGCCGACGGCGGCTTTAAGGGCGTCTCGTTCCGCCCCGCCTTTTGGGAACCGCTGGCCGGCGACGAGGCCGGGCAGGTGGTGCAGGGAGTCCAGATCATGCTGCGCGACCCGGTCGGACTGGACCTGTGCGCGCTCTCTCTTTACCTAATGAGCCAACTGGTGGACGGCCAGGGCAAGGAGCTCTTCAAGCCCGCCGCGCTGGAGGATAAGAGCCTTTTTGTGAAGGTTTGCGGCGGACCCGAAATCCTCGAACACCTCACCCTCAAAAAGCCCTGGAAGGAACTCACCGCCAAGTGGAACAATTACCACAAGGTCTTCCGCCTGCTGCGCAAGGACTACCTGCTGAAAAACTACGATTAGCCCATGTACCAGATCATCTTCAGCGACGCCAGCAACGCCGAACTGCGCGACCTGCCCAAGGAACTTCAACTGGAAATCCTGAGCGAATTCGACGTGCTGCCGGAGGACCTCGGCCAGCTCGACCCGAACCGCTACGGCCGGCTCGAGCGAGACGGGCGCACCCTTTACCGCTACCGCGCCAAGGACTACCGCCTGTACTTCGAGGCCGGCGAGCAGGGCATCCTCATCCACCGGGTGCTGCACAAAAACACCCTGGGCGACTTCCTTTTCCGCTCCTCGCTCTCCCTGAGCGAAGACGAAAAACTCCAGGAGCGGCCCGAATTCTGGCGGATGATCGACGGCCAGGACGAGCCGGGGACCGCCGGGCCTAAAGGTTGAGCGGCAGCTTGACGGTGCGCTCAAAAACGCGGATGCTGCGCTGCACCAGCACGGGAATCTCGGAGGACGTCTGCATCGCATCCACCTCGTCCTGCCAGGCCTCCGCGTAGGTCTCGCCCGGCTCGGGGACGACCTGGAAGGCGGTTAGCAGGTTGTCCACCACCTCGAGTTCCTCGGCCAGGCGGGTGGTGCCGCCGTCCAGAATCACCACCGAGATGACCAGCGCGCGGATGTTCTTGTCGAAGTCCGGATCGTTGAAGTTGAAGTAAACGCCCTGGGTTTCGGAGTCGGAGCCCTCCACCGGCACCCGGTTAGCGGCAAGCACTTCCTCCGCCGTGAGCAGGCTGCCGTCGTTGGTCAGGAACTGCCAGTTGAACGCCAACACCCCTTCGGCCACCGTGTTGGCGGTCAGGGCGGCGTCCGCCAGGTCCGGCAAGTCCGGCAACTCGTCAGTCACACCCAGAGTGAGCGTGCGCGCATCAGCTCCGGACTCGTAGTTGAGCCCGAAGTCGTCTCGCTTCAAAGTCGGATTATCGGGCTCGGTGGTGGTGTCCAGAAAGTAACGCACCAGGGAGACCCGGCGGTTGCCTTCGCCTCCGCGCATCTCGGTGTAGAAGGCGCAGGCCGGGTCACCGTTTTTATCGAAAAATACGGCCAAGTCCCGCCGCAAAATAGCGGACTGCAGATCGCGGTCGAGGAGCGAGAGCGCCAGCCGCGCCTGGCTGAAGTTGTCGATGCGCGCCTTGCCCGCCCGCCAGGCGTTGGAGACCATCCCGATGCTCTGAGCGAGAATAACGACCAGAATCGCCAGCACCGCCATCGAGGTCAGCATCTCGATGAGCGTAAAGGCGCGGCGTCGGCGGGTGGTTCTCATTGGGCGATGGCGGTGACAAATTCCACCCGGCCGGAGGCGTTGTCGGCCCCGGCTTCGGGCGGCCAGAAAAGGCAAACGTAGACGTGCGAGCTGTTGCCCGCGTTGTCCGGGCTGATGTCGTAGACAAGTGCGTAGCGCACCTCCGACGGATTAAAGTCAATCGCCTCCGGGTCGAGTCGGACCCCCTCGGAGGTGAGCAGAACCGGGTTGTCGGTGGGCTGGGAGGCGGCCCGGTCGATGCGAGGCAGGAGAAAGTCGTTGTTCTCCACCAGCGGAGCTGCCCTGCGCTCGGCCAGCATGGATTGGGCGATGTGGGTGGCTTCGAGCTCTTCCACCGAATCACGGTTGGTGTTGAGACCCACCGAAAACATCCCAAGCAAAACCATCACCACAAAGCTGATAATCGCTAGAGCGAGAACCACTTCCACCAGCGAAAAGGCTCTTTTGCAGGGGAACTTCATGTATTTACTATGTAGTTAAACAGCTATTGAGGAAAATTGCAATTATTTCTATGCAGGAGTTGCCAACTTCTCGGAAAAAGCGGGGTGTTCCCGTTGCCAAGCTTTCCACTGGTTCCGGAGCATCGCCTCGATTTCGGCGTAAGCCTCCGTTCCCGCCAAGTTGTGCGTTTCGTGGGGATCGATTTCGCGGTCGAAGAGCAAATCGCCGAATTCGCGGTGATCGCGATACGGATGGCGAAAGGTGTCCGTCCAAAGGCCCAACTTGTACCGGTCGGTGATGATGGTGGACTGATTCCAGCTCTCGGTGACCGTGCATTGGCGCCAGTCCGGCGGCACGGTGCCGCGACACAGCGGGGCCAGGGAGCGGCCATCCAACGGAAGGGGGTTGACCGCGCCCGGAGCATCCAGGCCGCAGAGTTCGAGCAAGGTCGGATAGAGGTCGACCAGCTCCGCCAGGGAAGTGATCGGCCCGTGAGCCCGCTCCACGCCCGGCCCGCAAAGGATCATGGGCACGCGGACGGTCGCCTCGTAGACGTTCTGGCCAACCGCGCATTTTTCGATCATGCCATGCGTGCCGGCAAAGTCCCCGTGATCGGAACTGTAGACGATGATGGTGTTCTTCCACTGCCGGGTGCGTTCCAGCGCCGCCACGATCTCCCCGACGTGATCGTCGATCTCCTCGACCAGCGCGTAGTAGGCGGCCAGAAAGTCGCGGTAAAGCTGCTCGTCCGCCCGCGCGAGGCGGAACTGCCAGGGCCCCTCCGTGGAGCGGGTTTGCTCCTGCAGGCGCGGCGGCAAGTCCTCCACCGGCTGAGTCAGGCTGGTCGGCCGGGCGAGTCCGTCGCCCGCATGCCGGCCCCGTCCCCACTTGCTGCGGTCGAAGCGGTTGAAGTAGCGCGGCAGTGGCGTGTAAGGCTGGTGGGGCCGGTAAAAGGACGAGAGGCAGAAAAACGGCTGCTCGCCACCCGCCATGCGTTCGATGAAATCAACCGTACGCATTTTGGTCCACGCCTCCATGGTCATGTGCTCGGGCAGACCGGACTCCCGCGTCGTAAAGAGTGCGTCCGGCTGGGGCACGTCGTGCGCCGGGGTTTGCTCGGCGCCGCGGCCAAACTCCGCCGCCCAGTCGCGGTCGAAGGTTTCGGCGTGGCCCTCCCCGGCCACCCAGTCCACGTAGTTGTCCTCCAGCGACTCGATGCGCAAGTGGCTGGCCTTCTCGTCCCAGCCGTGGTCCACCGCGCCGTACAAGTGCCGCTTGCCAAAAGCCGCCGTCCGGTAGCCCTGCCCCTGGAACGAGGCCTGCAGCGAGACGACCTCGTCCAGCAGTGGCGTCCGGTCCCCGTTCGACCGCACGCCCAGCGTCCGCGGGTAGAGGCCGGAAAAAAGCGAGCAGCGCGACGGCGTGCAGACGGCATCCTGGCAGTAGGCGCGGGAAAAGCGGGCGCCGCGTGCGGCCAGCCGGTCCAAGTGCGGCGTGGCCACATCGGGATGGCCCTCACAACCCAGCACGTCGGCGTTATGCTGGTCGCTAAAAAGGAAGAGGAGATTGGGTCTGCTCATGCGCTCAGGGGAGAAGGATCAAATCGCCCACCGTATCGATGTCTTTGCTGTGGGCGTTGCCAAACCAGGTGATGAAGGCATCGCGGCCGGTGCCGTCGTCCTCGTTGACGATGAGGGTAAAGCCCAGGTTGGCATTCGGCCCGGGCTGGAACGGCGCCAGCCATTTCCACGGCACCGCAATCTCGTAAACCTTGGCCGCCCCGCCGGTGGCACCGGGCGCCGTTTCCATTTTGATCCCGGTTACCTCGCCGGTGGGCGCGCCTGCGTCGGCGGAGAGCGAACTCCACACCTGCGGCCCTTTCTTGCCGTCGGCCAACTGGTAGTCGTACTTGCCGATCTTGCGGTCGGTGGTGCGGGTGGGGTCGACCAGGAATTGGATGCCATCCATCTTCCAGAGCGAGCCGTCCTGGGTCTTGGGGCCGGTCTTGTCGTCGGTCACCTCGACGGCGATGTAGAGGTTTTCGTCGTCCCAGGCGTAGCGGATGTCGGCCGAAAGATCCTCCGGGCCGGTCCAGTCGGGCGGAATCCTCTCCCCGATGTTTTTGGTGAAGCCGAAGAACTGGTCGCGCTGGTCAATGCGTCGGACCGGCGCCCGCTTCCAGACCGCCTCGTCCAGTTTGCCGTCAAGGGTCACGCCGTCCGCCTTGGGCACGCCGTAGAAGGCGGCCACCGGGCGCTCCGCGACCAGGGAGCGGCCGGAGACGTCACGCACGACGGCCTTGACCTCGTACACGGTAAACAGGTCGGCGCCGGCAATCGGCAGCACGATCTCTTCGCGCTCCCGGCCCGGGATTTCCAAAGAGCCCATCGGCGTCTCCGCGAAGTAAGCGTCGGTGCCTTCAAGCTTGGAGAAACGGCCCTCCTTCAGGCTCTTCTGGCCGGTCAGGCTCACGTCCCAATCGACGCGCTGGGGCTTGGGGCTATTGTTGGTGACCACGAGCTTGATCCGCGGATCTTCCTTGCCTTCGACCGGCAGCGGCTCGATTTCCAGCGCGACCGTACCCGTAACCTCGGGGCGGAGGTAGAGCTCGCCGCGCGGCAACTGGCCGGAGCCGGCCAGCGCCACCTCCAGGTCGGCCTCGCGCACCTCGCTGTTCTCCGGGCTCAGCACAGAAAAGCGGACCAGCGGCTTGCCGTCGGCGCTCTGGCCGGGGGTTTTCTCCACCTTCCAGTCGGGCGGTGCCTGCAGCGAAACCTGGTCCGGCTGGCCCTCGTTGAGCTTGACTGCCAGAGTGCTCGCCTCGCCCTGGACAACGGACTCGGGCGCCTCGACGAGCTCCATCGCGGGCGGGCCAAGCGTCTCCGGCAGCGAGCCGCCGCCCTCGTACTTCACCAGCACCGGGTCCTCCTTTACCGTAAGGGTAATGCCCTGGCCGCCGGCATCGAGCTGCTCGATCTGGCCGTCGATCCGGACCACCTCGACCTCGTTGACGCCGGGCAGCGGCAGGAAGACGTCCGCGCGGCCCTTCTTTTTATGGATGATCTGGAGAGCGCGGTCGGCGTAGGACGGGCGCTCGGTTTCGCCCGGCCGGGGGTTGTCCGCATCCGTCTGGTAGAGCTTGGCCGTGGCCGCGTCGTCGGGCTTGGGCTCGCGGAAGAGGAAGGACTGGATGTCGCCCTCGTAGACCTTGTCCTCAACGTACTTCTTCACCCCAATCGCATTGACCGCGTTGTAGTAGGCGATCGCGTCGACCTTGGGCGAATATTTGTTGTAGCGGCTGAAAAAGACGTTGTGGGCCGCGCCAAAGGAGTCCTCGCTCACGCCCTTGGGATCGGGATAGAGCAGGCCAAACCAGGACATGTTGGCGCCGCCCCCGGCGAAGAAGTTGGCGAACTTGCGGTAAAGCTCGGCCGCCACGAACTGCCGGGCCATGCCCTGGCTGTTAAGGCCCAGTTCCGTCGACCAGATCGGCTTGGGGAAGCCGTACTTTTCGAACATCTTCGGATAACGCACCTCAATGATCTCGCGCACTTTTTCGGCGCTTTCGTAGACGTGGAAGTCATAGGCGTCGAGCCACTCACCGAAGCCGTATTTGAAGAAGTCCTCCTGCAGCCCGGCGGAAGACCCGACCACGAAGGTGTCCGGAGAGACTTTTTTGATCTCGGTGTAAACGATGCGGTAGGCGTTGACAACGGCCTTTACTTCCTCGCCCTTGTTGTGGGGCTCGTTGCCGAGGTTGACGATGGAGGGCTTGTACTCGCCGTACTTGGCGAAGAAGTTGCGCACGCCCTTGCGCAGGTTTTCCTCGCTCCATTTCTCCTCCCAGCCGTCGATCATCCGCTCGACGTCCTTGGCCGGAGATCCGGTCAAGTAGCCCATGTTGAGCTCGGCCACGCGCTCAATCTGCGGGGCTTTCACTTTGGCCGGGTCGGGATTCATCACGCCCCAAATGCCGCAGATGCGCACGCCCAGGCGGTGGGTGAGGGTCACGTAGTCGCCCACGCGGTTGTCCCAGTTGCGGCTGGTGAAGGGGATTTCCATCGGGTGGTAGGCGTTGGCGGGGGCCTCCGGCAGGATCGCCATCGTGGAATGGTTGGTGAACGGCTCCCGGCCCTCGCGGGGGATTGAGCCAAGCAGCTCGTAGTAGCGCCCCACCTCCATCGGCACGCCGGAGATGTCCGCCTTGGCCTTGTAGACAAAGTTTTCCTTGTTGCGACCGCTGCGCTCGAGCGTCACCTGGACGGGCGCACCCTGCTCAGCGCCCCAGTAATCGCGCACGGTCAGGCTCAACTGGCGCAGCTCTTCGGGCAGCGGCTTCTTGGCCCAGAGTTCCAGATCGACCTCCTTGGGGTCGTCGGGGTAGATCAGGTTGCCCGTCCGCGCGGTGGTGAACATCAAGCGCTCGATCCGGTCCTCGGCCTGCTTGCCCTGTACCGGGGCGACGGCCAGCTCGTCCACCCAGAAAGAGCCCGGCGTCTCCTTTTTGATGCTGAAGACGAAGCGGGCCTGCGCGGTGCCGTCGGGCAACTCCACCTGCTGCTTCTCCTGCTTCCAGGGGTTCTTTTTGAAGAGCGTGGCCAGCTCCCGCGCGCCCAGCTTGGTCCCGGCGTTGTTCAGGAATTCCATCGCCACCGCGCCCTGGTAGGAATTGTCCATGGACTGAAGGTCGGACTTGGCGGCAAAGCTCGCTTCGATCGCCGGGCCGCTGACCGGGAAGGCCTTGCTGCGCACTTCCACCGGCTCGCGGAGCGTCTCCTCCGTCTTGCGCAACTCCAGGGCGTGCTTGCCCTTGAAGGCGCCCTCGGCCGTCACCGTGGCGTCGCCTTTCCCGGTCCAGCCTTCCGGAAGCTGGTCGGAGCCGTCAAAGTTTTCCGAGTAGGCCACCGCGCCGACTTCGGCCGGCATCTGCGCCTGGGCCGTGGACTGGCCGATGAAGAGATTCTGCACTTTCTGGTCCCCGCGGGGCGACAAGTTGATCGCCAGGTAAACGGGCTGACCGTGCCACTTGCCGTCGTTCTGGCCGCCCCAGTGCTCGCCGCCGGCGACCTCGGTGGGCTTGAGCACCACCTCCTGCCAGGTGCCGTCGCCCGCAAATTTGATGCCGTTCCGCTGGTGGGTCTGGCCGCTCCCGTCCTTGAGCCGCACGCCAAAGCGGTCCGTGGTGTCGGACTTGACCATCAGGCGAATCTCCTCGACGTCGGTGGCGCCCAGGTCCGCGAGCTTGCGGGTGGCCGCCACGTAGCGCCCGCCCTGGGTAAAGTCGCCCGTCACCTGTAGCGCCCGGCCGTCGATCGCACCCGGGCCCGCAGTCTTCACGACCTTGACCCCGCCGGTCGCGCCCGGGAACTCGCGGCCGTCGTGGAAGCCCCAGAAGTGGTCCTGCTCGATAATCTCGTTGAGGTCGACCGAGGCCAGCACGTCCTGGGCGGAGCCGCCGGCCGCCTCGCCGGGTACCACGGCCAGGTCGTTGATCCAGATTTCGCGCTTCTTGATATCATCCTTCGGGCCGGTGAGGATGTGGATGCTTTTGGCCGGGCCGGTGAACTCTTCTTCCGAGCCCTTCTCCCCTCCCCAGGCCTGGTACTTCTTCACGCTCTTGAGCGCGTTCGGCGTGCCTTGGTTGGCAAAAAAGGTGTCCAGCGGGAAGTTGATCCGCTGCCAGCCTTCGGTGGACTCGCTCTCGATGACGATCTGATGGCAGCGGCCTGCGCTGTCGACCACGCGGAAGGTCAGCTTGGGTTCCTGATGATTCTTGACCCAGAACGAGAGCTGGCGGATGTCCATCCCCACCCGCACGGATGCATCCACGTAGCGGCCGCCCTCGGTGAAATCGGCGCTGAGTTTGAGGCTCGGCTTGTTGCTGTGGGTAACGGCCTCGTCCTTGGTGACGGTGGCTTTGGCTCCGGGAAACTCCTTGCCCAGGTTGAGCCGGAAGCCCATGTCCTCCCGGGAAAGATCCATAAGCGAAACCGCCTGCTGGGCGAGCGAAGCCGCCAGGGCGAGGTGGAAAAAGGTGACAATCAAAAGGAAATAAGTGATGGCGATGCGCATGGTACCGTTAATGTTACTTCTAACTATTAAAACTCAAGGGACAGTGGCGGGTTGCGGTGCGAAGCACCCATCCGCACGGAAAGGCGCGCACGACGGGGAAATCAACGTTCTCTCCCCGGCAACGCCGGTGCAATACCGGCGGGAAACAACGCGTTGCATTGCGGGCTAGCAGGCATGTTCCACTCGACCGTTCCAAAGGCCCTCCAATCTGGTAATGCCGCAGGATCGGCCCCAGCCACTCAACCCTATTATTGAGATCGTGCGACGGGAGACAAGGCAGGAAGGCGGCATGGTGTAAACCTGGGTGACGATGATGAGAATCGCAGTTTCCGGCGTCTACCTCAATACAAAAAGATATGTTTTATATACAAAGTGAAGCGCTCTTAGTGCCATCAACTGGTCTTAGCCGCCATCGCCTGCTTGACGCTCTGCTTCTTTGCCCCATGCTGATCCCTCCCTCGGCATCCGGACCTTGCGGCCATGAATTTCATCGTCTTTTTCACCGACCAGCAGCGCTGGGACACGCTCGGCCTCAACGGCAACCCCATGGGCCTGACGCCCCACTTCGACCGCCTGGCCCGCCAGGGCACCTTCTTCCGCCAGGCTTACACGCCGCAACCGGTCTGCGGCCCCGCCCGCAGTTGCATCCAAACCGGCCAGTATGCCAGCACAACCCGGGTCTGGCAGAACGGGCCCGGCCTGCTGCCGGAGTCGCCCAAGCTGGGCGAGCTCTTCAAGGAGGCGGGGTACCGGACCAGCTACCTCGGCAAATGGCACCTCTCCCCCGACGGCCCGGGCGATCCGGTCAAAAAGGAATACCGTGCGGGCTGGGACGAGTGGATCGGCGCCAACTGCACCGAGCTGACGAGCACCCCCTACCGGCTGCGCATGTTCGATGAAAACGACCAGCCGGTGGAGTTCCCCGGCTACCGCTCCGACGCGCTGACCGACCTGGCCATCGACTACGTGCACGCCCGGGCCCGGGAGCCCGAGCAGCCGTACTTCCTTTTCATGTCGTTCCTGGAGCCGCACCACCAGAACAGCGACGACTCTTACCCCGCGCCCCACGGCATGGAAAACACTTACCGGGGCGGCTGGTACCCGCCCGACCTGCAAGCCTACGGCGGCAGCGGCCCGCGCGACTGGGCTGGGTACTGCGCCATGATCAAGCGTCTCGACGACGGCCTGGGCCGGCTGATGGACGCGGTCGAATCCAGCGGCCAGGCCGACAACACGGTCGTGGTCTTCATGAGCGACCACGGCTGCCACTTCAAGACCCGCAACGGCGAATACAAGCGCACGCCGCACGAGGTCTCGGCCCGCGTGCCCCTCGCCATCTGGGGGCCCAAGTGGAACGGCGGCGGCCAGCTCGACTGCCCGGCCAGCCTGGTCGACCTGGCACCGTCCCTTCTCGACACCGCGGGCCTGCCCATCCCCGAGGCGATGGAGGGGCACTCGCTGCTGCCGGCCACGCGAGGCGAAACCGGCCACCTGCCGGAGAACAGCTTCATCCAATTCGGCGACAACATCGCCATCCCCGGCCGCGCCATCCGCCACGGCAAGTGGAAGTACGCCGTCAGCGCTTCGCCGGAGTACCACGGCAAGGAAACCGCCCCGGTCTACACCGAATCGCACCTCTACAATCTGGAGACCGATCCCTACGAGCTCTTCAACCTCGTCAACCGGCGCGGCTACGAGGACGTCCGCGACGATCTCCGCGGCCATTTGCTGGCGCGCATGGCCGGGCTCGGCGAAGCGGAACCGGAAATCCGACCTCACCCCAAGGACGAGCCGCCGCCGGTCTAGCTCCGCCATGAGTCCCGACTACCTCGTCTCGGCGCTGGTTTCGGTCTACGACAGCCGCAAGTTCATCGAGGGCTGCCTGGACGACCTCCTGGCCCAGACTCTTTACCAGCAGGACCGGCTGGAAGTCATCATCGTCAACACCGACTCGCCGGGCGGCGAGGACGCCATCATCCGCGACTACGTGGCGGGCTGCGCCCACTTCGTCTACCTGCCCGTACCGCAGCGCGAAAGCGTCTACGCCGCCTGGAACCGCGGCATCGTCCTGGCCCGGGCGCCCTTTCTCACCAGCGCCAGCACCGACGACCGCCACCGCCCGGACGCCCTCGAGCTCGCCGCCGACCTGCTCGAACGCGAACACGCGGCCGATCCCGCCGTGGCCCTCGTCTGCTACCCCTCCTACATCCACTCCAAACCCAATCAGGTTTGGTCGGACCGGATCAAGTACGAGCGCCTCTACTCCGGGAAGGAGGACGCGGACGGCTTCGCCGACAACGACATCGGCCCCAACCCGGTCTGGTGGATCGGCCTCCATCGCACCTGGGGCCTCTTCGACGCGACCTTCCGCGGCGCCGGCGACCACGACTTCTACAGCATGAAGGCGCGGCAGACGCACCAGTTCAAGCGCCACCCGGAACCGCTCGGTCTTTGGTACCGCGACGCCCGCGACAAAAGCAACCTGGGTTACCTCAGCGAAAGCGAACTCGACCGCATCAACCTCCATCCAGAGCCTCCCTCGCCGGAGGCCCTCGCCCGCGAATGGTCGGAGTGGGAGGAGAAAAACCAAGCGGTGGAAATTCTGCGCAGCCCCGTTCCCACCGCGTCCGAAAACCAGCCCCCGCCGCCCCGCCGCACCGGCCTGCTCGGGCGGCTCTTCGGATCATGAGCCGCCCGACCGTCGTCTGCCTGACCCCGGTCAAAAACGAGGAGTGGATCCTGGAGCGCTTCCTGGCCGCGGCCAGCCTTTGGGCGGACGTCATCATCGTCGCGGACCAGCACAGCACGGACCGTTCGAGGGAAATCGTCAGCTCCTTCGAAAAAGTCCAGCTGATCGAAAATCCCAATCCCGAATTCAACGAGCCGGAACGTCAGGCCCTGCTGATTACGGCGGCGCGGGAGCGCGTCCCCGGACCGCGCTTGCTGCTGGCGCTGGACGCGGACGAGGCGCTTAGCGGCAACTTCACCACCAGCCCGGAATGGGAGCGAATCCTGGCCGCCGCGCCCGGCACGAGCATCCGCCTGCACTGGGCAAACGTGACCCCGAGCGGCCAAGAGTACTGGTCCACCGGAAGCCTGACCGAATGGGGCTTTGTCGACGACGGCACCCCGCACGCGGGCAAAACCATCCACAGCCCAAGAGTGCCGGTGCGCGCGGGCGGACCGGTTCTCGATTGCGCCGAGCTTCACTTCCTGCACCTTCAGTACATCGACCCGGCCCGCACCGCCAGCAAGCAGCGCTGGTACCAGTGCTACGAGCGGCTGCGCCAGCCGGAGACCAGTCCCGTGCGGCTCTTCGACCA
>JBCDLL010000084.1:0-13389 GCA_038745425.1 Verrucomicrobiota bacterium
CGCGTCGAAGCGGAAGGCCTCCGCCAGTGCCAGGACGCCGCGAAAGCGGTCCCGGGCGTCCATGACCGCGAGCGCGCAGCGGCGAATGCCGTTGGTGTTGAAAGCGACGTCAGTGGCGTGGCGCTCGGCGCGGGCTTCTTCGATCCGCCGCCGCGCTTGCTCTGCGGGCAGAGCTTCTCGTCGGCCGTTGTGCAGGTAGGCGCTCAAGCCGTCGCTCGGCTCCGGTGCCTCTTGGGCAAACGCGTAGCCCAGGCAGGCGACGGCGTCCAGCTCGCCGCTCCAGTCGCGCAGATAACCCGGCCGCGCCACGACCTGGACTTCCGCGTCACCCGCGATTTGGCGGCACAACCGCATGCCTTCGAGGGCGGGCTGGTACCACTCGGCCGTGCAGCCGGTGCTCTCCGCTAACCGCTCCAGGGCAGCTTCCAGGCGCTCCCGCCAGGGCTGCTCCGCATCGCGCGGCCGCAACACCCAGCGGGCCTGGTAGCGCTTGTCCGGTCCCTTCTCGGCCAAACCCTGCTGGACCAGCGTCGCCAGTAGCCGGTAGGCGGAAGCCTTCGGCAGCCGGAGGCTGCGGGCCGCGTCTTCCAGGCTATGCCAAGCGCCGTCTTCCAGGAACCTCAACAGCTCCAGCCCCCGGGCTAAAGCCGGTGCTTGGGCGGGCAGAGTGAGAGTGGCCGCACTTAGTTTCATATATGAAAAATAATTTGTATATGAAATGTTGCACTTTGAACGCTAGAGGTCAAAGCTTTTCTCGGTCGGTGTCGGAAGCTTCTCAGCGGGAAGATTCCGCTTGGTTGGCACCCTTTTTGCATCTCTGGAAGTGCCTGTGAATTTAAGGCTTGTAATTTTACGTATAGCTACATAAATAGTAGAAACTCTCGCCGCCAATCCTATGAAGATCCTGACCTTTGCCGCTTTCGCCTTTTTCGCCACCCTTCTGCTTTGTCAGGCCCAGGTGCCCCTGACCGGCGGGCCGCGTCCCAATGTGCCCGGGCAGGGCGAGAGCAACCCCTACGTCGAAAAGAAGCTTTTTGAGCTCGTTAACCGCTACCGCACCGACAAAGGCTTGCCGCCCTTCAAGCTCGACGCCCGCCTCTCTGAGGTGGCCCGGCAAAACGCCATGCGCCTAATGGCGAAGGGCTTTGTGGATTGCAACCTCTATTGCGTGCGCCTCGAGGAGGTCCTCGCCATCATGCCCGATGTCTGCCGCTACGGCGAAAACAAGTCCTTCTCTTTCCCCAAGAAGGAAAACCTGGCCGGGGAGCTTTTGCAGGGCTGGCTCCACAGCCAGCGCCACCAGCACCACCTGATCAACGACTACCAGTACGCTGGGGTGGCGGTCATCTGCAACCCCAACGGCGAGCGTTTCACCATCATGAATTTCGCCAAGGAGTGCATTGAGCCAGGCAAGCAGACGCCGAAGATGGTCCCGACGGAAGGCAGCGCGCCAGCACCCGGCCTTCAGCAGCCGCAGCAGGCCGATGGCGCGACCGAGGCGGAAGACATTTACGGTCTGAGCCTGAACTAACGCCGGTTTTTCCCCTTCCCTAAAACCGCAGAGGCGACTTGCCCTGCGGTTTTTTTGCGTCAGGTTCAAAAGAGTGGGCGGCCCGGCGAGCTCGCCTGCCTCTCATTTTCTAAAGCTCGTTTAACCATTTCTCCAACCCACCCTCCCCATGCGCCAGATCAAACACCGCCCCGAACAGGACCAACACCTGGGCACCACCTACGCCGGCCGCGAATTCGACCAGCCGATTCCCAAATACGAGATCCCGGCCGACGGCATGCCGGCCCAGGCGGCCTACCGCTTGATTTCCGACGAGATGAATCTGGACGGCAACCCGGCCATGAATCTGGCTTCATTCGTCACCACCTGGATGGAACCGGAAGCGGAAAAGCTCGCCCTGGAGACGCTGAACAAGAACTTCGTCGACCAGGACGAGTACCCGCAGACCGAGGAGATTCACCAGCGCGTGATCAGCATGTTGGGGCGCCTCTTCAACGCGCCGCTCGACGCCGACCCGGTCGGCACGGCCACCATCGGCAGCTCCGAGGCGATCATGCTAGGCATGCTGGCCCACAAGTGGAGCTGGCGCCAGCGCCGGGCGGCCGAGGGCAAGCCGGCCGACAAGCCAAACATGGTTTTCGGCGCCGACGTGCACACCTGCTGGGAGAAGTTCGCCCGCTACTTTGACGTGGAAATGCGCGTGGCCCCAATGGAGAAGGACTGCTTTGTCCTCACCGCCAAGCAGGTGGAGGAGCGGATCGACGAAAACACCATTGGCGTGGGCTGCGTGGTGGGGACGACCTTCACCGGCCAGCTCGACGAATTCAGCGCCATCAACGAATTGCTCCTGCGCGTGAAGGCGGAAAAGGGCTGGGACATCCCCATCCACGTGGACGGCGCCAGCGGCGGCTTTGTGGCGCCGTTTGTCTATCCGGAGGTGGAGTGGGACTTCCGCCTGGAGCAGGTCAAGAGCATCAACGTCTCCAACCACAAGTTCGGCCTGGTTTACTGCGGCATGGGCTCGGTGCTGTTCCGCGACCGCAGCGTCATCCCCGAGGAGCTCGTCTTCAACATCACCTACCTGGGCGGCGAAATGCCCAACTACAGCCTGAACTTTTCCCGCGGCAGCAATACCGTGCTGCTGCAGTACTACAATTTCCTGCGCCTGGGTCATGAGGGCTACCGCCGCATCATGGCCAACATCATGGACAACGCCCACTACCTGGAGCAAAAGCTGCTGGAAACGGGCAAGTTCGAGCTCCTCAACGAAAGCAAATACCTGCCCGTGGTGGTGGTAAGGCTCAAGGACCGCAACACCTCCCCCAAGGTAATCTACCTGCTCTCGGACCTGCTGCGGCAGTATGGCTGGATCGTGCCCGCTTACAGTCTACCGGCCCATGCCGACGACGTCCACGTGCTGCGTATGGTGGTGAAGGAGAATTTCTCCCGCGACATGGCGGAAAGCTTTGCTACCAACATGGCGGAGTGCTTCCGCCAGCTGGAAAGCGAAACGAAGGAAATCGAGGCGATCGACAAAGCCGGTAAGGGGATTATCTGCTAGGACGCCCTAGGAGACACCCGTTTCTCCTACCGCCCGGACACAGCTAAAAGGGCGTCCGGCCCACGTTGATCAAGTCTCCCGGCTTGGCCGGGATGTCGAACTTGGGGTTCTCCAGCGCGCGTTTGGCGTTGAAGTAAAAGACCTTGCCGTCGCGGGTGATCTTGACCCTGCGTTCGTCGGCATACTCCGTAAAGCCACCCGCCGCGGTGATCAGTTGGATGACGGTCATGCCGGAGACGTATGGCTGTTTGCCACCACCGGCGACATCTCCGTAAACATAAACGAAACGCCCGCCGTGCGTCACGGTCACCACCGGAGTGGTAAAGATCTTGCGGTTGACGTACTCGGCCTCCAGGTAGCGGGCCAGCTCCTGCGTGGTCATGTCCGTCACTTTGATGCGGTTAAGGTAGGGAAGATTAATGCTGCCGTCCTGCGCCACCGTCACCTGGTTGAGCTGCCGATCAGTGGCCGGCACGCCGTCCAGCCGGATTTGCAGAGTGTCGTTGACGACGATCGCCTCCGGATCCACGCTGCCGCCGTTGGGCGGAGAACTCGCCACGTTGCCTCCCCCGCCACATCCCGCCAGCAGCAGGACAGCGACAAGGGAAAGGGACAGACCAACGGCAGAATGGCGGCTAGAAGGACTCACTGTCTCCAGCCGATTGGTTTTCCTGGTGGCTGGCGGCCATGCGGGCGCGCACCGCCTTAACCTGGGCTTCGGTCCGGCTGGGCGTGGGCTTAGAGCCATCCTTGTAGTAATAGTTCCCATAGCTGCTGTAGTAGTAGTAGGCCTCATCGCTCTGAATGGCAACCGCATTGAGCACGACACCGATCAGGTTGCCTTTGACCTCCTCAATGGCGCGCTTGGCCCGCAGCGAGATATCGCGGGGATAGCGGCGGTGCTGAATGACCAGAATGCAGGCGTCCACCTCGTGAGCGATGACGGAGCCCTCGCTGATGCCAAGCACGGGCGGAGCATCCACCAGCACCAAGTCGTAGCGCAGCTTCAAGTCGGAGAGAATCTCGCGCAGTTTCAACCCGCTGAAAGAACCCATTTCCACCGTGGGCATATCGCCCGCGCTAATAAAGTGCAGGTTGGGGACGCTGGAGGCGCGAATAAACTGGTAGGCTTCGCCGCGTCCCAAGAAGACATCGGCCAGGCCGTGGCTGTTGTCGGCGCTGAGCAGCTTATGCATGGTTGGGCGGCGCATGTCCGCGTCCACCAAAAGCACCGACTGGCCGGCCTGGGCCGAAACGTAGGCGAGGTTGAAGACAGTGGTTGACTTCCCTTCGCCCGGCCCACCGGAGAGCATGCTTAGCGTATTGCCGGTGCCGCTCCGCGGCGACAAGTCAATCTTGGCGCGTAGGATTCGGTAACCTTCGGCGTTCGGACTGTCCGGACCTTCCTCGATCAGCGGCGCCACTCCGTCGGGAATCACCGCCAACACCGGAAGCTCAAGGAACTTTTCCACGTCGTCCATGGTCTTGACGCTGGTGTCGAGGTACTCAATAAAGAAGGCCAGGGAAATCCCCAAGGCCAGCCCGAGGGCGCCGGCGACGATCAAATTAATGCGGGTTTGCGGGTAGAAGGGCGCGCCGGGTACCTTGGCGGTTTCGATGATTTGGACCGGCTCATCGACGATCGCCTGCGAGAAAGCCTTCTGCTTCTTGCTCATCGTGAGCATGGTGAGCAGATTTTGCTCACGGGCGACTTCCGCCTCAGCCTCCTGGTAGGGCTTGATGTCGCGGGTGATGGCCTGGCGAACCTCTTCGGAAAGCTGGGCCACTTCTTTTTCCAGGCGCTCAACGTTCTTTTTGGCAATTTCGTGCTGGATGCGCATGCTTTCCTTCTGGCCCTGGATCAGGTTGCGCATCTGCTCGTTGATTTTGTCATACTCAGCGACGAGCGCGACAACCCGGGGATGTTCGGTGGCAACACCGCTGTTGACCAACTGCTTAATCTCGCTTTCCAGACCCAGTTGCTTGGAGCGAATCGAGGTTAGGTTATTGCTGCTGCGGGACGAATCGCTACTGGAGACGTGGATAAATTCCTCGTCGCTGAGCGGCAGCATGCGCTCGAGCATAATCTGGCTAGCTAGCAGGCCCTGCTTAAAATCCTCAAGCTTGCCACTTAGGCGGTCCCACTCGATTTCCTTCATCTGGACGCTTTGGTTGACCAGCTCCAGCTTTTTTTCGTGGCGCATGGCCTCAAGCTTCTTCTTGGCCTCCTCGTACTTGGCCTCCTGCATCTCAATTTCTTTGCTGATGGTCTGGGCAGCGCGGGCTTCCTTCATCTGCGTCTCGGCGTCGCGCATCTCGACGTAGTTTTCCATCACAGCGTTAACAACTTCCGCAGTCAGTTCCGGTTTGTCGCTAACGACGGTAACCTCGAGGATATTCGACTTCGGCATGGGGCGTACGGTGACCATGCCCCCCAGGCGACCCGAGGCCACGTCCAAGGGGAACGCGGTGTCGCTGCCCTGTTCGCGCGCCCAGCGCTCGTCGAGCTTGAGCTTCTGGACGACGGGTTTGAGCATCACCTCGCTCTGGATTTCCTCAATTTCCGCATTCCAGGAAGGACCCAAAAAAAGCTGCTCATCCTGCTCGAAGTACTCCTCGTCCAAAGAAGACTTCACCACCTTCATTTTGCCCGAGGTCTGATAGAGCGGCGTGATGAAGTAGGAGGTGATCACGTACGCAGTGATGACCGCCAGCATGAAAACCGTCAGAATGATGGGGAACCGGTTGCGGATGACCCGCCAATAGTCGAGGAAATGGATGTTAAAACCACCGGTGTGGGAGTTCTCAGGCATAATCTCTCCTTAGACGTTCGAGAAGGTCGAAAATTTCGACCAATGAAAATATTTTAAAACGTCGCGGTCAAGCCCAACCAAACCCGGTTGCGATAATAATCGCGGCCTGCCAGCGGGGAAATTCGCGTCGAATAGGTGTAGCCCGCATTTGCGCTCCAGTTCCGGCTGATGGCATAACTCAAGTTGAAACTGACGCTGGCGATGTCCTCGCTGAAATCGTTGACCGGAGCACCAGGGCTCACAAAGTCATCGAAGGAGCCAAGACGCGCCACGGTGGAAAGTGCGCCGGAAAGCCTTGGCGTAAACTGGTAGTTGAAGGTCAGGAAGAAGGTGCTCGCAACCTGGGCCTGCTCGAAAGCGATGTCCGTGTTGGTCACCGACTGAACAAACCGGAAGCTCAAGCTGCTGCGGGCCCCGATCTCCCAGTTCACGTAGGCGCTACCGGTCGGGTTCACGACGTCACTGCGAAAGTCCGTGCTCGTGACCGTGACCCCCGCCCGTGCCCCCATGACGAGATTCGGCAAAGCCTGCCAGTCCACGCCAGCGTTACCCCGGATGTTTTGGAAGTCGCGGGCAATGGTTTCGTCAAAATAGTCGGTGTCGCTGAATCCGCCGCCAAAGACGAGGGTCACCGTCGGCCAAATCAGAAAGCGGAAATCCTGGTTGATGGATTGAAAAATGCGGTCGCTCGTGTTGGCAAGACCGCTATTGTCGTAAGCGTAGTAGGAGAGGTCGTAGGTGGTGGTGGTGCCAAAGAGCGGCGTCCACTCCACACCGAGCTGGACGGAGGTGGTATTGACAATGCGCGTGCCGTCCACCTCAAAGACTCCGATGTCGTCGATGGCATCCGGTTCCTGCGAAAGTGAAAACCGGTTGCGAACGTCCAGATTCACGCGGTCGTTAAAGGTGTGGTTGAAGCCAATCACGAAGTTCACCTCCTGATTGATCCGCTCCGAGGGCGTGTCCAGAAAGAAGATGGCGGAGTAAGTCAGGCCCGCGCTGATGATGGTGTTGTCCATCGGATAAGTGAACACGATGGAAGGCGTGATCCAGGTTTTAAAGGAGTCCTGGCGGTCAAACTCAGAAGTATTGGTGTTGTCGTCGTATTCCTCCCGGACGGTGATGCTAAAGGTAAACGGATTGTTCTGCGGAAGGAGGTCAGGGCTGACCTCCAGATCCCCCTCAAAGTCTTTGCCGTCCTCAATGTAATCGTCACCCGCCCAGCAGATGCTGCCCGATACTAATACAAATAGCAGTAAAAAGTATCTCCCCAGAGGGCGAAGCATGTTCCGTTCTCTCACCATGTGGACAGGCTAGGCTGGGCGGGAGGTTGGCATCAAGCAATAAGTTAGGAAAATTTTTGTAAACCTAATGCGCCGAATTTGTAACACTAACGGGATTGCCACCGGTTTTCGTCGGAAAAAAAGAGGTATTCGTCTTCGTTGGGGGGGAGCGCCACCGGGAATATCAGCGGAAACTTCTCGGGAATTCCCTCCCGCTTGATCAGGACGGACCAATCCTCCAGTTTACCCTTATCGATTTCCAGCAAGGACGCCTCCCAAGTAATCGGTGTTAGCAGCATGGCTTTCACCGGGTAATGCCCCTCATGGATATCGTAAAACTGCTGCAGGGTTTTTGGCTTAAGCAGGCTGACGCGGTTGGTGTACCAAGCGGTGGCCCACGGCATGTCCGTCATCAGTAGTTCGTTGGGCTCCACCGCCCGCTGGATGTAGCGCAGCATGGGCGGATGGTAAGGCGGGTAACGCATCTGCGTGTTGTTGGGAGGCAACAGCTTAACCGCCAGCGGCGCCACGTTTACCAGCAAAAACACCGTTAAAATTAAGTACCGGACCATGCGCAGGTGGATGCCGGTACGGTCGAGCAGAATAAAGAACATGGCCGTGCCGTACATCGCCATGAGCGAAATGTAGGGCGCAAAGGCGTTGAGCTCGCTGAGCGGAAGCGGGGTGGGATCAAACAACACCGCCCCAAAAATCGAAAACGCCAGAAAGCCCAAAATGAGCAGCCGCAGTAAGAGAACCCGGCGACGACGGAAGGCATGCAGGAAACTCACCACGTAAAGCACCACCGCCACGCTCGAGCCCGCCAGCCGGTAGACGTTTTCAATCGAATACCCCGCACCCTCCATAATCTTGCGCAGCAATAGCCGCACCCGGCCGCCCTGGACCATGAAGTAATTCTTCTCCACATCAACCTGCTCCTCGCCCACCTGGGTCAAAACCAACTGCAGGTTGCTGCCCACCGGATTCCCGGTTTTCTCGTAGAGGAAGTAGCCCCACGGCGCGACCAGGACCAACGCGAGGAGCATCGCCACGATGGCCGGGAACAACCGGTAGCGGAAAGCCACCAGCAAAAACAAGCCGTAGGGAATCAGCAGCCAGGCGAGGTAATACTGCGTGTAAATAACCAGGGCCATGAACACGCTGCTGGCGGGCAGCAACAGCCAAACCCTGACCGCGCGGTCGGTCTCGTCCGCCACGATCGCCTCCTCCAGGCACAGAAAGAGCGCCGCCATCAGAAAAAACAACAGATTGGTGGGTAGTGCCGTCAGCGAGAATTGCCAGATCAGGCTGGTGCCGATGAAAATCACCACCGTCGTCCACCCGACTCGCCAGTCGAACATGCGCACTCCCAAAACCAGCAAAATCAAGGCCGTCGCGGCGATGATCAACTGATTAAACACGGTCGTAAAAAACTCCGGCCAGTACCCCTGTTTGAGGATGTCCGTCGGTTCCTGGTCAAACGCGATAAAGGGCAGGCGGTAAAGCAGCGAGAGCGCCATCGGGTAGGCCGGCGCCCGGCTGACCTCCGGAAATCTCTGGATGTTGACGTCCTTGGCCGGACGACCCTGTTGCGTGTAATGGCGCCGCAGCTGCGCCAGCGTGTTCGGGCGCACAATGCTCGTCGTGTAGCCCCGGCCCTCGGCCAGGGAGCGCGCCAACTGCCCGTTGTCCATCGAGGCGGAATCTTCAAACCCTCCGAATTCGAACAGGTAGCTCAGGAAACCGACAAACGCCGCCGCCGCCAAAACCGTCGCGGTCAGGATGACCTTTTTGCCCAGACCCTTTTCCAGGGAGTTGACCAGTTCGTGGATCGCCATGGGGGGGAGGTTCGGCTTAGCTCAGTTGGTATTCGTTAATCTTGCGGTGCAGCGTGCGCCGGCTGATGCCCAGCTTGCGCGCCGCCTCGGTCCGGTTGCCCTGGCATTGCCGCAGGGCGGACTCAATCAGGCGCCGTTCCATGCGCTCCAAATTGAGATCCCCGCCGCCCAAGCCCTGCCCGGACGGCACGCGAGCATTACCGCCCAGGACGCGGGGCGGCAAATCTTTTAATCCGATCCGCTCGCCGCGGGCCAGCGTGACCGCATAGACCATGGCGGTGCGCAGCTCGCGCACGTTGCCCGGCCAGTCGTAGCGTTGGAGCGCGGCGGAAGCGTCCGCCGTCAGCCCCTTGGCCTTCTTCTGGTTTTCCTCCGCCGTCTCGCGGATAAAGGCCTCGGCCAGCGCCGGGATGTCGTCCTTGCGCTCGCGCAAGGCGGGGAGCTGGATGGGCACCTCGTTGAGGCGAAAGAAAAGGTCCTCCCGGAATTTGCCCTCGGCCACCTGCTCCTCCAGCACCTTGTTGGTGGCAGCCACCACCCGCACGTCGACGGCAATCTCTTGGTTGCTGCCCACGCGCTGGATCGTCCGGGCACCGAGCGCTCGCAGCAGCTTCACCTGCGTGGCCGGGTCCACCTCGCCGATTTCGTCCAGAAAGAGCGTGCCGTGATTGGCTTCCTCGAAGCGCCCGATCCGCTTGCTGGTGGCGCCGGTAAAGGCCCCGCGCTCGTGCCCGAAGAGCTCGCTCTCCAGCAACTGCGGCGAGAGCGCCGCGCAATGCACCACGATCAGGCGGTTGTGCTTGCGCCCGCTGAGCTGGTGCAGCGCCTTCGCCACCAGCTCCTTGCCGGTGCCGCTTTCGCCCTCAATCAGCACCGTGGCGTTGGACGGCGCCACCTGCCGGACCATCTCGAGCACGCGGATCATCGCCGGGCTCTCGCCGATGATCTCCTCCATGCCAAAGCGCTTATCGAGCTCCTCGCGCATCTGCACGTTCTCGTCCTGGGTGCGGCGTTCCTTCCAGGCCCGCATCAGCAGCAACTCCAGCTTTTCCAGGTTGAGCGGCTTGGTCACATAATCGTACGCGCCTTGGCGCATGGCCTGCACCGCCACGTCCACCGAACCGTAGGCCGTCATCAACAGGCACACCGGCGGCTTGGGCAACGCGTGGGCCCGGGCGAGCAGCTCCAGGCCGTCCATTTCCCCGCCCAGGCGCAGATCCGTCAGCAAAAGGTCCACTTTCTCGCTCGAAAGGACGTTGAGCCCGGCCGCCGCGTCGCTCGCCAGGTAGACCTCAAAGCGCTCCTCCAGGGCCCGGCGCAGGCCCTCGCGGGTGTTCTTCTCGTCCTCCACCACGAGCAGGGTGGGCTGGCTCTCGTCGTCCCACTTCACGGCCGCGCCCTCCGCCAGCGCCGCCGCGGGCGCCGTTCTTCCGGCATCGGCACCGCCTCGGCCTCCACGTCCACCAGCTTGCCTTTGGGCGCCGCGGGCTCGCCGGCCGTGAGCAGGCGCACGCGCCGCTCCGTCAGCGGCAGGATGATCCGCGCCGTCGTCCCCTTCCCCGGCTCGCTCTCGATCGCCAGCTCGCCGCCATGCTGCTGGATGATGCGCCGCACGATGAACAGGCCCAGGCCGCTACCCTTTTGCTTCGTCGTAAAATAGGGGTCGAAGATGCGTGCGACGGTTTCCGCGTCGATGCCGCCGCCGTTGTCCGCGATCGCCACCAGCAGATGGGTGTCGTTGCGCGTCGTGCTCACCCGCAGGATGCCGCCGCTCGGCATCGCCTGGATCGAATTTTTGACCAGATTGTAAAAGGCCTGCTTGAGCTGGGTCACGTCCACCTCCACCGGCGGCAAGTCCGCCGCCAGCTCGGTTTCGACCAGAATGTCCCGGTCCTCCAGCTCCGGGCGGAGGAAGTTGAGCGACTCCTCCACGATCTCGTTGACCTGCTCCGCGCGCCGCTCCGAGCCGCCGGGCCGCAGCGCCCGCAAGAACTGCGTAATGATCGTGTCGAGCCGCGAAATCTCCCGCTGCGCCACCTGCACGCTTTCCAGGATCGGCTCGACCCCTTCCGCCTCCAGCTTGCGAAGATCGCGCTCGATCAACTGAAAATGGATGTGCAGTGAGTTGAGCGGATTGCCCAGCTCGTGCGCCACGCCCGCCGCCAGCAGGGTAATCGCCTTAAGCCGCTCGCTCTCGATCCTCTCCTGCGTCTCCTCCGCGTGTCCCGTGATGTCGTGGAAGATCACCGCCGAGCCCAGCCCCTTCTGCGCCAGCGGCACGTGGTAAAAATTCAGAATCCGATGCTCCGGGTAGAAGACCTCCATCTCCCGGTTGACCACCTGGCGCTCCTTGAGCAGCTTCGGCCAGTCCAGGTCCCGCAGATACTGCCCCACCGGCCGGGCCAGCGCCTCCTCCCCGAAGCCAAGCAGGCGGTGGATGCTGTCGTTGAGGTAGGTGATTTTGCCCTTCCCGTTGACGACGAGAATCCCCTCCTGGAGCGTGTTGAAAATCGTCTCGAGAAACCCGCGCTCGCGGACCAGATGCTGCAGGTAGTTCTGCAACTCCTCCGGGCCCACCCGGTCGATCCGGCTGACCAGGCGGTTGAGAAAGGTGTTCCCGACCCGCTTCATGCCGACGAAACGGAGAAATGATTGCGTCTGGAGAGATGCGCCACAACGACGCAATCTTAGAACTCCGCCTAAGCGGCAGCAAGCCAATTTGGCTCAGCCGATCAACGGCCTATTCTACCGGCTGGGCCACCCGAACCGCCTCCGCCGCTGGCACCGCCTTGGGTGTCACGCCCAGGGCTTGGTTGACCCGGGCGGCCATTTCCGGGTACTCCTGCTTGCGCAACTCACCCCAGCGCTCAACGACCTTGCCGTTCCGGTCGAAGACCACCGCGCGCAGGTAATCCTCGGTCTCCCCCTTCCAGCCCAGCGCCCGAACCAGCTTGCCGTCGAAATCCGCGAAGGTGGCCATGTCGGCCCGCGGATCGGCCGGGTTGCCGTGCAAGGCGTAGAGCTTGCGCAGCTCCGGCACCGCGTTGTTCATGTTTTCCTTCATCTGGTTGGTGACCAGCTCCGGCGCGAAGCTGCCGAGCGAGTCCTGTAAGTCGACCACCACATAAAGGCGGAAATCCGGTCGCCCGCGCACGCTGTCCACGTGGCTGGCCGCCTTGCGCAAGTCTTCCTCGTGCTCGTCGTTGCCAACCAGGACCAGCGTCGTCTTGCCCTTGGGGTTGAGCGTGACGCGTTCGCCGTCCGCATCGACGGCCGAAAGCTGCGCCCAAACGGGCGAAGCCGCCAGCAGCAGCGCAAGCGCACCGCCCCACGCACCGGTCTTAATTCTTTTCCAGCACATAGCCTTGGAGGTACTCCGTCTCCGGGACTTCCACCAGCACCGGGTGATCCGGCGGCTGGGGCAGACGCTCCACCATGAGCAGGGAGACGCCCGTATCCGCCGCCACGTTACCACAAAGCTCCCGCCAATCCAGCCCGCTAACGTGGTGGGAGCAACAAAATGTGCCCAGGTAACCGCCGGGCTCCAGCAGCCGTATCGCCCTCAAATGCAGCTCCTTGTAACCGCGCAGGGCGGCCTCCACCTGCTTCTTGCCGCGGGCGAAGGAGGGCGGGTCCAGCACCACCAGCTCGTAGCGGCGGCCGGCTTCCTCCAGACGGCGCAGATGGTCGAAGGCGTTGTCCACCGACCAGGCAATCTCCAGCCCATTGCGCTGCGCGTTGGCCTTCGCCCGCGCAATCGCCTCCGCGCTTTGGTCCACCGCCTCGACTTGCCGGGCACCGGCCCGGGCGGCCGCGAGCGCAAAACCGCCCTGGTTGCAGAATACGTCCAGCACGCGCTGCACGCCCCGGGCGCGCACGATGCGGGCCAGCGCGGCGTAGTTGTCGAGCTGATCCAGGTAGAAGCCCGTCTTGTGGCCGCCGCGCAAATCCAGCTCCCAGTCCAGTCCGTCCAGACTGAGCGCCACCGCCGCGGGCACCGTGCCGTGGAGCGTCTCCACCTCGCGGGGCAGCCCCTCGTGCTCCCGCACGGGCGCGTCGTTGCGCCCCAGAATCACCTCCGGTTCCAGCACTTCCTTCAGCACCTCGACCACCGTCTCCTGCCGCTGGGCCATGCCCAGGGTCAGCGCCTGCAGCACTAGCACCCCGCCGTACTGGTCCACCACCAGCCCGGGCAGTCCGTCGCTCTCCGACCACACCAGCCGCCGTGCGGGACGCGTGGCTCCGGCCAACTCCCGCCGCTTTAACGCCATCCGCAACCGCTCCCGGAAGAAGGCCGCGTCCATCCCGGCCGGGCCCAGCTGCGCGCGGCTCACCCGGCGAAAGACAATCTGCGACTGCGCGTTCCAGAGCCCGGTACCCAGCA
>JBCDLL010000085.1:0-13286 GCA_038745425.1 Verrucomicrobiota bacterium
AGGCAGGGGGACTTGGGGTTGGGCCAGGGTCACTTTTATGATGCCTTCCGACCGTGGCCGGTCAAGCCACGGAGAGGGCGCGCCCGTTGT
The DNA here is from genome assembly GCA_038745425.1 of Verrucomicrobiota bacterium. Taxonomy (GTDB): domain Bacteria; phylum Verrucomicrobiota; class Verrucomicrobiia; order Methylacidiphilales; family UBA1321; genus CAWUJC01. Next base: position 91 of record JBCDLL010000085.1, read on the forward strand.
CCTTGGCGCTTAGACCGAGGATGTACGGAGTGGCGTTGCGGGCCCATTTTTCCGGGTCCGGATAGGCGTGGGCGGCGTCGGACCAGCACTTTTGCAGCATGGGCGTGTTGATGACGCCGGGGTTGAGCGCAATCACCGCCAGGCCGCGCGGCACCTCTTGCGCCACCGCAGCGCTCAGGCCCTCGACGGCGAATTTGCTGGCGCAGTAGGGGGCCACTTCCGGGCTGGTCGAGCGGCCCCAGCCGCTGCTGAAGTTGACGATGACGCCGCGGCCGCGCTCGATCATGGCTGGCAGAAAGGCGCGCATGACGTGCGCGGTGCCGCCGACGTTCACGGCGATAAGCTCGTTGAACTCCTCCGCCGGGACCTCCCAGAGCGGCCGCGCCTCGTTCATCAGGGCGGCGTTGTTGATCACGAGATCGGGCGGGCCGGCCGTCTCGAGAATGTCGGCGGCCCAGGCTTCCACGGCGGCGTGGTCGCTCACGTCCACCGGAGTCAGTCGGTGGTCGGGACGGTAGGCCTTGGCCAGCGCGCGGAGTTTGTCCGCCGAGCGCGCGCATCCGAAAACGGTGTGGCCGGCGGCGTCGAGCTCGTGGAACAAGGCGCGGCCGCAGCCTGAGGTGAGGCCGGTAAGGATAATCTGGCGGGTAGCGTCAGCCATGGTGGAAAGTCTGGCTTAGTGGCCCTTCCCCTCCGGACGGATGAGCTCTTCGAGCAGGTTGCAGATGGTGCGCACGGTGGAGGGCTTGTTGAGCTGGTTGGCGTAGCCGAGCTGTTTCCAGTGGTCGGCGTCTTCGCTGTCGCCGTAGCCGGAGCAGCGCACCACTTTGGCGCGGGCGTCGATCTCGAGCAACGCCTTGAGGGTGGTCTCGCCGCTGGCGCCGCCGGGGATGGTGGTATCGAGCAGGACCACGTCGAAGGGCTCCCGGCGGACCATCGCCGCGCGGTAGAGACCCAGCGCCTCCGGGCCGTTGCTGGCCACTTCCACCGCGTAACCGTGGCTGGACAGCGCCTGGCCGAGGGAATGCTGGATAACGGGGTCGTCGTCCACGACGAGCAACCGGCCACCGCCGGAGCCGGTCGAGACGGCCGGCTCGGGGACGAGTTCGGGCGGGGTGTCGCAGATGGGCAGGAAGATGGTGAAGCGGGTGCCCTGGCCTTTCTCCGAACGCACCGAGATATCGCCGTTGTGCTTTTTGATGAGCGAGTAGGCGGTGGCCAGACCGATGCCGCTTCCCGTCGGTTTGGTGGTGTAGTAGGGATCGAAAATGCGGCTGAGCTGGTCGCGCGGAATGCCCGGGCCCTTGTCGGCAATCTCGATCCGCACGTAGCCGCCCGGCGGGAGGTTAAGCACCTGGCCCGGCGCGAGGCTGACGTTGGCGGCGTTAACTTCCAGCGTGCCGCCTTCCGGGCAGGCCTCGCGGGCGTTGATGACGATGTTTTCCACGACCTGGCAGATTTGGTTGGCGTCGGCCAGCACCGGCGCGAGCGGCTCCTCGATCTCGTACTGGGCCAGCAGATTGCAGCCATGGAGGGCAAAGTCGACCGTCGAGCGCAGCGCTTCGTTGAGGCGGACACTGGCCAGGACCGGGTCGCCGCCCTTGGCGAAGGTGAGCAGGCGGTGGGAAAGGGCGGCTGCGCGGAAGGTGGCGGTGCGGGCCTTTTTGAGCGAGTCGGCCAGGGCCTCGCCGCTTTCGGGGCCCATTTCGGCCAGCTCCAGATTTAGGCTAATGCCCATGATGATGTTGTTGAGGTCGTGGGCGATGCCGCCGGCGAGCAGGCCGAGGGACTCAAACTTGGAGGCCTTCAAGCGTTCCTCTTCGCGCTGCTCGCGGTCGGAAATATCCTGGACCACGCCCATCAGCAGGAGGCTCTCCGGATCTTCGCTGGGGGAAAGCTTGACCAAGCGCACGTGCATTTTGCGTTCGCTTCCCTGGGGATCGACCATCGGCAGCTCCAGCTCGTCGGACTCCTGCTCGGTGTGGCAGAGCACGTTGATGATGGCTTCGGCCAGAGCCTGCTCGCCCTCGGCGACGAGCGCCAGCCAGTTCCACTGCAGCAGCAGCCCCCGCTCGCGCCCGGCCAGTTCGCAGAAGGCGTCGTTGACGCGGCGGAAGCGGGTCTGCGGGTCGATCACAAACTGGGCGATCGGCGCCTGGGCAAAGCTCTGCCGGGCCAGTTCCGCGTCCTCGCGAAGGCGCACCTCTTCGCGCCGCTGTTCGGTGATGTCGATCAGCGCGCCGTAAAAGACCATGGTGCCGTCGGCGGCTTCGTGGGCCTGGGCCTGGCCGCTTACCCAGCGCAGCTCGCCGGTTTTTTGATGGCGGATGCGGTACTGACAGTGCCAGTTGCTTTTGGTGTCGATGGCCCGGCGGACGGACTGGAGCCAATGGTCGCGGTCGAGGTCGAGGATGGTGGCCATGGCCCGCTTGAAGTCGCGGGTGGCGTCGCGGTGGCTGACGCCGCTGTGCTGCTCGATCGCCGGCGAGACGTACTCCAGCCACCAGTTGCCCTTGGAGGTGGCCCGAAAGCAGAAGGTGACACCGGGCAGGAGGGCGTCGATGGTGTCGAGGCGGGCCAGGTTGACGAAGGCCTCCTCCCGCGGGGTCATTCCAGAAGTGTCGGGCGCGGCGGGCATGGCGGGAGAGGGGCAGAGGGAGGGCGGCGGAGCCAATTGCGTCCTTTCGCCCTCGGGCTCTGCCGCTATAGTAGGCAAACGGACAAAAGGAGCAGCCGACGTTCCAACCCACCCGATATGAGTTCCGCTAACCTAGCACCATCGCCGAACGCTGTCATGCCGCAGCGGGTGGGCTTCCACGTGATGACCAAGCCGATCGGCCCGATCTGCAACCTGGACTGCGAGTACTGCTATTACCTGGAGAAGGAGAACCTTTACGCCAAGAACGAGAATTTCCGGATGAGCGACGAGGTGCTGGAGAGCTATGTGCGCCAGTACATCGAGAACCAGCCCGGGCCGGAGGTGAGCTTTGCCTGGCAGGGCGGGGAGCCCACGCTGCTGGGGGTTGGCTACTTCCGCCGGGTGGTGGAGCTGCAGCAGAAGTACGCCAACGGCAAGCGCATCGTCAACGCCCTGCAAACCAACGGCACCCGGCTTGACGACGAATGGGGCGAGTTTTTCGCCAAGAACGGATTCCTGATTGGCCTGAGCGTGGACGGGCCGGCTCATCTCCACGACACCTACCGGGTGGACAAAAAGCAGCGGCCCACTTTCGACCTGGTGATGCGGGGGCGCGACTTCCTGGTCAAGCACGGCGCGGAATTCAACACGCTAACGGTCGTCAACGCGGCCAACAGTCGGCGCCCGCTGGAGGTCTATCGCTTTCTCAAGGAGATCGGCTCGGGCTTCATGCAGTTCATCCCGCTGGTGGAACGCGTGCCCTCCCCGGACGAGGCGGAGCACCAGCTCGACTTCGCCGAGCCGCCGGTGCCCGGAGCCAAGCGCAAGCGCCTGCCCGTCACCGAATGGAGCGTGCAGCCGCGCACCTACGGACGCTTCCTGGTCGAGATCTTCCACGAGTGGGTGCGCCAGGACATCGGCGACTACTTTGTGCAGATTTTCGACGTCAGCCTCGGCATCTGGACGGGCCACGGCGCCTCGCTCTGCGTCTTTATGGAGGAGTGCGGCTCGGCTCTGGCCTTGGAGCACAACGGCGACCTCTACTCTTGCGACCACTACGTCTACCCGCGCTACAAGCTCGGCAACCTGGTCGACACCCCGCTGGGCGAGATGGTCAACGCGCCCGAGCAGTGGGAATTCGGCCGGAGCAAGAAGAGCACGCTGCCGCGGTACTGCCGCGAGTGCGACGTTCGCTTTGCCTGCAACGGGGAGTGCCCGAAGCACCGCTTTATGCGCACACCGGACGGCGAGGACGGTCTCAACTACCTCTGCCCGGCCTACAAGTACTTCTTCCGCACGGTCGACCCCTATATGCGGGTGATGGGCCAGCTCCTGCAGCGTCGCCAGCCTCCCGCCGCGATCAAGGATCTCCTGAAGGAACCCGGCGCGGCCGAACGCTTCCGGATTGCGCGGCCGAAAGATCCGTGCCCCTGCGGTAGCGGCAAGAAGTTCAAAAACTGCTGCGGCACGCCGCTCGGCTAGCGCGCTTTGCGAAAAGATCGAGCCGTTTGGAAATCGATTTGTGGCAGGACCATCCTGGTCCTGAACAGGAGCTGGAAGCTCCTGCTATGGCTAACGTCGACGGCGGCGCAGGGCGCAGGCGCCCAGGCCCAGGAGCAGAAGGCCGGCGGTGGCGGGCTCGGGGACGGGCGTGACCTCGATGAACTCGCCGGGCGGATCGACCGCAAAGAAGTCGCCGTCGATCTCCATGAAGATGCGGGCGAAACGGAAGCGGTTGTCGAAGCTGCCGCCAAAGGTAGAAGGCACCACGGTGGTGAAGGTGACGCGGTCGAAGCGGTAGGTGGCGCCGAGCTCCAGATCGGCCTCGAGGAGCGCGCCGGCCGCGTCGCCTCCGGGGCCGCTCAGGTTCACGCGCTGGAAGTTGGGGGCGAGGGTGTCGGGGCTGTCCGCCAGGTAGTTGATGTCCACCGCCGGCGCCGTGTCGATAAAGGAGCCCGCGTTGCGGTTGATAGCGCCGGTGCTGTATTCAATCCGCAAGGTGGCGGAGTTCCAGTTGGACTGCGTGGTAATCTCGAAGAGCTCGCCCTCCGGGGCGACGAGCTCGAAGGTCAGCTCGGTGCTGACGCCGCCAAAGTCGGCGTCGAGGCCGTCGCCCGTGCGGGCCGACAGGGTGGAGACAAACGTGGTTGTATCCACCTGCACGATGCTTTCCCGGTCCACCGTGGCGCTGACCACGACTTGGGCCTGGGCGGCGGCCGTCAGGAGCGGCAGCAGCCCGGCCAGCAGGCACGGTTGGAGCATAGGAAAACGCATTTGGGGCGATTTTATAGCGGTTTGGACTGAGTGGGGCAAGCCCGGAAGCGCCCCCGGGCCGTCCGGGCGCTACTCCTCTTCCAACCGGCCGAGCGGCTCGTCGAGGGGCGGCTGGCCGGTTTTTTCCACGTCGCCTTCGTAGGCGCTCATTCGCAGGAAGGAGAGCAGGGCGCTGCGGGTTTCCACCTGATCCGGGCTGGTCGCCTCGATCGGGATGTGGAACTTGCCGTCCGGGAAAACCCAGTGGTAGCTGAAGGTGCCGTCCGGGCGCAACTGAATTTCCTGCCCGTCGATGCGCACCTTGGCGTCGGGGTCGGTGCCGCCGTAGATGATCAACTCGGCGTTGACGTGCATGAAGAAGCCGCGCTCGCGCTGGCCGAAGGGGCTGCTCAGGCTGCTGACGCCGAAACTGCTCACGCTCTCGCTGCCGGTGAGCGATGCGCTACTGGCGCCGCGGGACGTGAGCCACTCGCCGGAGGTGACGCTTTCTTCCAGGCGGCGGCGCAGGCTTTCGGTGATTTCTTCCGATCCGCGCCAGAGCCGCTGGCCGAAATCCCCGGCCAGGTAGCCGAGCAGTTCCTCTTGCTCCTTTTCGCCGAGCTTGCGGGTGCCGGGCTTGAACGGGAAGTCGAAGCCCTCCTCCTGGAGGCGGGCCAGGGCGTCGCCCAGGTCTTCGCCTTCCTGCATGTGCGAGCGGATCATCTCGATCAGCTCGCTGAAGCTGAAGTGGAAGGGAATCGTGACGAAGCGGGAATCCGTGCGCCAATGGATGCCGTCGCGCGGGGTCTTGGCCTCGGTGCGGTTGCAGACTTCGACAAAGGAGCCGTCCGCGGTGTAGTAGCCCAGATGGGCGGTGTAGATGGCGTCGGCGCCCGAGACGTGCACGTACCAGTTGCGGGCGTGCTCGTTGAGCTGGATCTGCTGGATGCGCTGTCCCTCGGCGTCGAAGACCTCCAGGAAGACCTTGCCGTCGTGGGCGGCGCCGGCCGCCTCCTGGAACTGGTGCCAGGAGAGATCCCAGTAGGCGAAGAGCCAGTAGGGGTCGCGCGCGGTCAGGTAGAGGCGTTTGGTGCCGTAGCTCTCGGGAAGATCGCCGAGGTGCTCGTAGGCCGGAGGCTGGGGCTCGGTCGGCGCCGCCGCGGGCGGCTCCAGGACGAATTTGCGCTCGGCCACGTCCACCGGCACCGGCTCGAAGCTCAAGTCGGGGTCGTGCTTCTGCTTGGGGGGCTTGGCGGGCTTGGGTTCGGCACCGGCCTCGGCCGGGCGTTGCGCTTTGCGGGTTACTCCTTCTTTCTTGGGCGGTATTTTAATCTTGGTCTCCATCTCGATCCCTCCGGGATTTTTCCTCTGTGGTTGGTAACAGCGCCACCGCAGGGGCTTAACCCTGGGCGATGGCAAAAAATCAAACCTGCCGAAAGCAACTCCCACGCCAAAACAACACAGAGGTGGTCCTTCGCCCTCCGGCAAACATCCGGTCGCTTAATGAAGCTCATTTTTGCCCGATGGCCAGAAGAAATCGCTCCGGCTCCATATTTTACTAGCCACTAGAACGCGTCAGGTCAGATTGAGGCATGGTTCGGGGACGGCTTGAAGACGAATTGCCGACAGCGTCGCGCGTCATCCGGCCGAACATCCTCTTCATCCTGATCGACGACATGGGCTGGAAGGACGTGGCCTGCACCGGCAGCGAGTTCTACGAGACCCCCAACCTCGACCGCCTGCGCGGCGAGGGCATGCTTTTTACCGACGCTTACGCGGCCGCGCCCGTGTGCAGTCCCACCCGCGCCAGCTTGCTCAGCGGCAAGTACCCCGCCCGCCTGGGGGTGACCCAGTACATCGGCGCGGGCGAGGAACACGGCAAAGTGATCGGCGCACCCTACGTGCCCTATCTTTCGCGGGACGAGTGCTCGGTCGCACGGGCCTTGCTGGAGGAAGGCTACCGCACGATCCATGTGGGCAAGTGGCACCTGGGCGGGCCCACGCACCTGCCGGAGGAACACGGGTTCGAGGTCAACGTGGCCGGCAGCAGCTGGGGCGCGCCCAAGGCGGGCTACTTCTCCCCGTACGAAATGCCTTACCTGCCGGACGGCCCGGAGGGTGAGTATCTGACCGACCGGCTGACCGACGAGGCCATCCGCCAGATCGAGGAGCCGGATCAGCGCCCCTGGTTCCTGTTTCTGTCGCACTACGCGGTGCATACGCCCATCCAGGCGCCGGCGGACCTCGTCGCCAAGTACGAGGCCAAGGCCGAGCGCCTGGGCATCGACCAGGCCGCCGCGATCGAGGAGGGCGACTACTTTCCCCTGGAGTGGAAGAAGGACCAGCGCTTGCGGCGGCGCAAAATCCAGAGCGATCCCACCTACGCCGCGATGGTGGAGAATCTGGATGCCAACATCGGCCGCTTGCTCGAAGCGCTCCGGGAGGCGCAGGTCGACGACAACACCATCGTCATGTTTACCTCCGACAACGGCGGACTGAGCAGCGCCGAGGGCTCGCCCACCTGCAACCTCCCTCTGCGCGAGGGCAAGGGTTGGATGTATGAAGGGGGTACGCGCGAGCCGCTGCTGGTAAAGTGGCCCGGGGTGGTGGCCCCGGGCAGCAAATGCGACACGCCCGTCACCACGCCGGATTTTTACCCCACCATCCTGGAGATGGCCGGCGCCCAGGCCCGCCCGGAGCAGCACTGCGACGGCGAATCCCTTCTGCCTCTTTTGGAGGAAAACGGCTACCTCGAGCGCGAGGACATTTTCTGGCATTTCCCGCACTACGGCAACCAGGGCGGCACGCCCGGTTCCTCCATTCGGCACAAGGAATGGAAGCTGATTGAGTTTTACGAGGACGGGCGGCTTGAGCTCTACCATTTGACGCGTGATCCCGGCGAAACCAACAACCTCGTGGCCGAGGAACCCGAACGCACCCGCCGCCTGCACGAGCGCCTCCGTGCCTGGCGCGAGCAGCTCGAGGCCCTCGAGCCCAAGCCCAATCCGGATTTTGTCCCCTGGCGAGAGGAGGACATCCGCAACGCCCTCGAGTAGGTGAAGTTTTCGCGCCACGTGATTCCCGAGCCCCCCGCCGGACGCGGCGGAATGGCCACCATCGAGGCCAAATCGGCCAAGTGCTGGTTTTTTACGATGATGCTCGGATTGCTCGCGGCCGTGGTGTGGATTTGGTTTTTGCTGCCCCTGGCCGTGTCGGTGGTAAGCGCCTGGCACAAGCCGGTGGGAACCTACTGGTGGCGCTGCGCCGCGCTCTTTAGCGTGGCCGGGGCGGCTTCCTTGGGTTGGTCTTGGGCCTTTTTTACCGATGCGGAAGGCAACCTGGGCTACCCCTTGGTGCAGGCACCGACGGAACTCTCCGTGTGGTGGGTGGTTGAGGCCATCAACTTTGCCCTGGCGGCCGCGCTGGTGATGTGGCCTCTGGCGGCAGCCTCGACTTGGGAGACTTGGCGCCGCACGCGCCGGGCTTAAGCGCCGTTTTCCCGGGGCGGTTCGATGGGCGCGCCCTTGGGCGGATACGGCAAGCTGTCCTGAAGGGCCTCGCGCGCGGGTGCCTGGTGTTCGGGGAACTGGAGTTGGTTCTCCTCCCGCCAGCGGGCGACGGCCGCCTCGGCGGCGCGGCCGGCCTTGCGGTCGATTCCGGTGTCGCGGGCGAGGTACGTCGTGTTGGAGGGATAGGCGAAGCCGGAGCCGGAGGCCGCCACCACGTCGAGCATCCGCAGGAGCACGTCCTCTTGCACGGCGAGGAATTCGTTCCAGTCGCTGGTGGTCACGTAGGCGAAGATTTCCACGTCCAGGCCGCTCTCGGAAACCCGCAAGAGCCGCGCACGCAAGGGGTCCTCCGCCACCTTGGGGTGGGCAATGAGTAGCTCACGCAGCCCGATAATGACGTGGCGGAGCTGGTCGGGCGAGGTCTCCAGGCGCAGCGTCAGGCAGTGGCGCAGCAGCATGCGGTCGCGCTTGGTGTAGTTGATGATGGTCATCTTGGAGAGCTGCGCGTTGGGAATGGTGCTGACCGTGCGGTTGAGCCCTCGGATGCGGGTGGAGCGCAGGCCGATTTCCTCCACCGTGCCGACCTCGCCGTTGTAGGAGAAAAAGTCTCCCGCGCGGATGGGCCGGTCGGCGAAGAGGTTGAGGCTGCCGATGAAGTTTTCCAGCGTGTTTTGCGCGGCCAGGGCCACCGCCAGGGTGCCCACGCCGGCCCCCGCCACCAGCCCGTAGAGCGGAACGTCCATGGCGTTGCCCAACTGGAAAAAGATGACCACCACCACGACAATGCCCGCCACGCGGAAGCCCAGCCGCACCAAGTGCCGGTCCGTCCCGTGCTTGCTGATGGTGGGCGAACTGATCACCAACTCGCTGATGAAGTTGGCGACCAGCCAGGCCACCCAGGCCAGGGCCAGGTAATACGCCACCGTCGGGAGGGTGTAGCTTAGCAGTTGGCCGATACCGCCGCGCGTGGTGATCTGGTAAAGCGACAGGTAGTACACCGCCCAGAGCAGTACCAGCACCGATAGCGGTGTCGCCAAGCGGCGAAAGTAGCTCCAAATGCGGTTGCGGCTCTGCGTGCGGGAAGCCCAACTGTAGACGCCAATGGCGATCAACAGCGACGAAGCCATCAGCAGAAACGTGGCCAGCCACTTCCAGACCGCTTGGCCCAGCACCTTGGCCTGCAGCCAGAAGGGCATCGACTCGGTCACGTGCGGGGGAATCATCCAACCCCCGATCACTTTTTGCAGGTTGCCGGGATCGTCGCCCAGGTCCATCGGGCGCTGGTAGCCCAAGTGGCGGGTGAGCTGGTAAAACTCGGGAATGCGGTCGACCGTCCCGGCCGAGAAGACCCAGTGCGCCGAGCCCACCCCGTCCTGGATTTTGGCGAGGGTGATCTCGGTGTTGGGAACGGTCCAGAAGTCCAGGGGCGGTGGCTTGCTCTCCGCTTCGCCCGCCGGGCTTTCGGCCTCCGGAGCCGGGGCGGGGGCGGGCCGCTCCGGGTCCGGGGTTGCGGCGCCGGGGATTTCTTCAACCGGCGGCAGGTCGATCCGGCAGAGGACGTCCCAGAGCATGATGCTGAGCTCGTAGGAGCGGTATTGCCGCTCGGCGGGCGGGATTTCGCTCGCGTCCAGGGCCTGGACAATGCGCTGATTCGCCCGGACCATGCCGTTGAAGGTGACAATGCCGGGGTGCTGGCGGTAGCGGTGATAAGCCTCTGCCACGTCCTCGGCGCCGGCCAGGAAGCCGAGCAAGAGTGAGCGTGGGCTCGAGCGGTCCAGCGGCTTGAGCGGGGTCAGCGAAAAGGGTGAGGACGAGGTGCGGTTCTGGAGCTCGTTGACGTAAACCAAGCCCGCAAAAATCACCACCACTAGCACCAGGCTGATGATTTCCCACCCGCGCACGAGGCGCTTCCAACCGCTGTGGATTCGAGCGTCCATCCGCAAACCTTACGGTCTCCCGCTTTTGGTTGCAAAAGGTGATTCCGGTTCTTGGGATTGCGGCGGCCCGGCGCCGGAGCCATGCTGTGGCCATGGCGGCTTTGCCGGATTGGTTTGACCTGTGGGTGCGGCGGGCGCGGGAGCTGCCCGGCGACGGCGTCCGCCAGCTCGAGCTTTTGCTCGGAGCGGTGTTCACCTTGCCGGAGGTCTTCCTTTGGAACGTGGGCACGGTGGAAGCTCCCGTCCCGGCCATTGGCGAGGACGAATCCGGCATCCGCCTGTTGCTGCTCTTTACCCACGAGCACAAGCTAATTGAGTTGGTGGAAGAGCACTCGAGCGGCGCGGGCGTGCCGGCCATCGCCATGCCTCCGGTGCAGGTGGGCGGCTTTCTCCAGGACCTCAGTGCCGAGAGCGGTGAGATCGCGGGCGTGCTGGTGAACCCGGGCGACTTCGCCTTCCAGGTCGAACGCCGCGCGTGGGAAGACTTTTCGCAGGCGTGGACGCGGCGCGACCCCGCCGAACGGCAGGCCGCACAGGGCTTCTGGATCCCCAAAATGACCGGCGAAGAAGAGGACTTTTGGCAGGAACACGGGCTGTGATTCCGCGGGATCCGGCCGGCTCTAAAACGCGGAAAGCCCGTCCAGGTTGCGCACCAGCATGGTCTCGCCGGTAAAGATGGGCGTGGAGCGGTACGGGCTGACCTTGGCGGTGGTGCCGGCCTTCATGGCCTTGCCGGGTTCAAGGGCAATCGCGTTGCCGTGCTCGTCGCTGATCAGGATTTGCTTCCCCGCCAGCACCGGGCTGGGATAGGTCCGCCGCTTGAGGCCCTCCAGTTTGGTCGTGGCCAGTTGCGATCCGTCCTTGAGGTTAAAGAGCGAGAGCGTCCCGTCTTCGGCCAGGGTGTAGAGGATTTCGCCCGCCACGAGGGGGGAGGCGTAATGGCGCTGGTGCACGGTGGGGGTTTCCCAGAGTTTCTCCCATTCGCCCTCGGAGTTGTCCGGAACCTTGACTGCCACCACCCGGCCGCAGGGCCCGCCGCCCTGGATGCCATCCGCCGCGTAGATGACGCCGTCCTTCACGACGGGCGCGCTTAGGCGCAGGCGGTGGTCGGCCATGTTGAAGGCGTTGCTCTCCACCATTTTGCCGGCCTCCACGTCGATGATCTCGCCCCGGGCGGAGATGTAAAAGGGCAGGCCGCCCGATTCGACCACCACGGGCGAACCAAAACTCTGCTGCCCGGGCAGGCGCCAGACTTCTTCGCCGGTGGCCAGATCCAACGCCACGTGATCGTCGAAGCGCACGATGACCTTGCCGCCCGCGATGGCCGGGGAGACGCTGCCGCCCCATTGGTGGTCGGGATTCTGCACCCAGCGCGCCCATTTGCGTTTGCCGTTGAGGTCGTAGGCGGCGACCACGCCGTTGCCAAATGCCGCCACGACGAGGACGCCGTCGCTCACCGGCGTGTAGGAGGCGTGGCCGTTGACCTTGTGCGCCGGCGGCATCGCCAAGCCGGGGTTCTTGGCCAGCGCGTCACTGATTTCCCGAATCTTTTCCCGATTCGCTTTTTGCTCCGCCCGCACGGTCAGGAGAGCGCGCTCGTCGTCGCCCGCTTCCACTTGCTCCTTTTCTTTCTTGCGCAGCATGCGGCCGATCCGGTTGAGCTTGTTCCGCTCCGTGATCAGCCGTTGGGCCTCGGCGTCGTTGCCTTTAAAGAAGGCAAGCTGGTCCTCGCCGAGCACCTCTTCGTAAAGGTGGCTCTTTTCCCAAAGCTTTTCGCCGCTGTTCAGGTCGACCGCCACGAGCTTGGTCGGCTCCTCGGTGATGAAGACGATGTCGCCGACCACCACCGGCGTGGCGTTGCTCCACTGCTCGGTTTTGAGCTTCCACTTGCCTTCGGCGTCCGGCCCCCATTTGGCGGGCAGTTGGGCCTGAGGATAATGGCTGGTGCCGTCGGTGCGCCAGCCGGTCACATCGGCGGTGGCGGGGAGGAGGAGGCCAATTCCAAAAAACGCGGCAAGCAGCAGGAGGCAGGGAGCTTTGAGCATGGCGTAGTCTAAATCAATTCCGCGCGTGTGCATGCGGAATTGCCAAAGCTCCGCTAGGATTCTCCCATTTGCCGATCGGCTTTGCCCTTGCCAGCCCCGGGATGCGGGCCAATCTTTTTTCATGGAAGATATCGCCAGCAAAGCCTTCGCCACCCGCGCCATCCACGCCGGGACTCCGCCCGAACCCGAGACCGGCGCCCGCCAGTTCCCCGTTTTCCAAACCACCTCCTTTGTCTTCCCCAGCCCGGAGGAAGCCGCCGCCCGCTTCAATCTGGAAAAGGTCGGCTACATTTACTCGCGCCTGACCAACCCGACTGTGGGTGCCCTGGAGGCCCGGGTGGCCGCGCTCGAAGGTGGCCCGGCTGCGACCGCGACCAGCTCCGGCCATGCCGCGCAGATCATGGCCTTCTTCCCGCTGATGGGCCCGGGCGACCACATCGTGGCCGCGCGCAAGCTTTACGGCGGCTCCATCAACCAGATGACTCACGCCTACAAGAAGTTCGGCTGGGAGGTAACCTTCGTCGACTTCGACCGCCTCGACGACATCCGCGCCGCCCTCACGCCTAAAACCAAGGCGCTCTTTTGCGAAAGCCTGGCCAACCCCGGCGGCTCCGTCACGGACCTGGAGGCGGTAGCGGCCATTGCTCACGAGGCAGGCGTCCCGCTGGTGGTGGACAACACCCTGGCCACGCCCTACCTCTGCCGCCCGCTCGAGCACGGCGCCGACATCGTCGTCAACTCCACCACCAAGTTCCTGACCGGCAACGGCACCAGCATCGGCGGTGTGGTGACGGATTCCGGCAAGTTCGACTGG
>JBCDLL010000086.1:0-13259 GCA_038745425.1 Verrucomicrobiota bacterium
CGGCCGGCGTGCCGGTGAACATCTTGGTGCGGGTCTTGAGCTGGACGTGCACCTCCAGCCCAATGACGGCTTCGTAGTCAGTCGCGGTCGCGGTCATGGATGTAGAACGATAAAATCCCCGCGCCCGCATGCAAGCCCGGGGTGCTTCCAGCCCTACGGGCGTATCAAGAGCCGCGCCAACGAAGGGAGTGGGTAGCCGCGAGCCCGCGCCCACTTCAATGAAAGAGGGAGAAGGCTGATCAGGAGGGCCGCCGTGAAGACCAGGGCGTGTGTCCAGAAAAAAACCGGATCGGACATGTAGGATTTGAAGTTGGGCCAGGCCGGCGCCCGGATAGCAGGACCGAACAACCCGGTGCAGTTCCAAGCAATGACGGCCGAGGCGGCGATCTTTGGCCCCATGAAAAGCAGCGCCTGCCAGGTGATCATGAAGGCGACGAAGGGAGAGCGCCGAAAGTACGCCCCGGCCATGGCCAGCACCAGCAGCAGCGGCAGGATTAGCGCCAGACCGGAGAGAAAATCCTCCCGGATAAAGTAGAGGGGCGGATCGCCACCTGGGGTGAGCGGGTGGCGGTGCATCGCCCAGTCGTTGAGCTGGAGGCCGAAGGAAAAGCCCAGCGAGTAGAGGCCAAAGGTCATCACCACCAGCAGGATGCCGAAGAGCATTTCCCGGCTGCGCCAAACAATCTTGCCGGTCGGCTCGCGCTTCAACTCCGCATCGAGCTCGGTCTGGATTTGGGCCAGCTCGGCTTCGGCCTCGCACAGGCGGGCTTGGCGCTCCTCCTCGGAAAGAGGCGGGTCATCCTCCGCCGGAGAAACGGGACGGTCGCGCTCAACCATGCGCTGAAGTGTGGCAAACTTCCCGCCGGGAGACAATGGCCGCATCGCCTCCAAGCGCGTGGGGACGCGGTCTTCCTAATCCGATGGGCAACCTACGACACTTGCGCCCTCCAGTATCAAGGGGGATCAGCCGTGAGACCCGTGCTTAAACCGTGGCGGAGCGGAAGCTCCGCCCTCCGCCGGGTTGTGATCACGGAAAGCCTAAATTTGCCGACCGTCGATGAAGACAGCGACGGCGACCAGCCTTTCCCAGATCACACGGGGAGAATCCGTAAGTTCTGTGATCAAGCCATGGCGGAGCGGAAGCTCCGCCCTCCGCGCCTTCCGGCTTGGTCGACGCCCTCAATGGCGCGGCGGCAGGGGACTGCCGCCCTCCGGAAAAGGACGTCCCGCAGGCTTGGTCCAGTTTTGTTGCCTTGCTGCGTGGGGCGGGGGTTTGATCATCTGTATTTCTCATTTGGATCCCAGATGTTGACGGTCTTCCAGTATCGGCGGGTGATTTTTCCGTTGCGGTAAAACGTGGTGATCAGGATGTAGTCGGAGTTCTGTAGAGACTTGGGGATGATGGCGTTTAGGTCTTCGCTCTGACGCAGGTATTGCACTTGGTCAAAAGTCTTGGTTTTGAAAAGATTCGGTTTTCCGCTATCGATCTGGAAAAATGCTGTGTTCCAGGCTGGCCCGGAACGGACGGATGCGAGAGCGATTTGGGTGTCTGGGTCTATCGAATCAATTCCATAAAATGCTTCGCTTCGGTAGAATCGTTTCCGCGTCGGGGAGTAGAGAAAATACTCATACCAGCTTCCGCCGCTCCCTGCTGCCTGCAATACACGAAAGTCTTGATAGTCGTCCAGATTGTAATCGTCCGTTTCCCAGTGTGTATAGGGTACGGTGGGTTCGAAGTATATCTGCTGGCTAAAGTTGGAATCCGCAGGTTGAGTAACAACAAGGCTGTAGAATCCATCTCCAAAAGTAATCGTGTACGGCGCGATTCTAGGATGGACGCGTAGGGTGGTGGTGAATTTTTTAGCTTGCTCAAGTTGGTAGCTCTTGCCCCACTCGATGGGCATATCCTCCGCCGGTTCGGCGGCCAGGAGCAGGCATAGGAGGAGTGGAAGCATGCCTTCTTTGTAAAAGAAAACAGCCGCCCGTGGAAGCGGACGGCTGTCAAAAGAATGTCAAAACGAGAATGATCTACCTTTAAGCGTCCGGGATGACGGCCACGCCGGGCAGGGTCTTGCCCTCGATGAACTCGAGGCTGGCGCCGCCGCCGGTGGACATAAAGGTGACCTTGTCGCTGTAGCCGGAGCGCTTGACCGCCTTGACGCTGTCGCCGCCGCCGATGATGGAGACCGCGCCGTCGTTGGCGGCGATGGCCTCGGCGATGGCAAAGGTTCCCTTGGAGCAGCTTTCGATTTCGAAGATGCCCATGGGCCCGTTCCAGAGGATGGTTTTGGCGCCGGCCACTTCCGCCACGTAGGTCGCCGTCGTTTCGGGGCCGATGTCGACGCCTTCCCAGCCGTCCGGGATGCCGCCGCCGGGGTCGGTGAACTTGCCCTCGCTGGTCGTCTTGGCCTTGAAGTCGACCTCCTCGACGATGAGGTTGTCGGTCGGCAGCAGCAGCTTGACGCCCTTTTCCTTGGCCTTGGCCAGCGCCGCTTCGGCAAGGCCGACTTTGTCGGGCTCGGAGAGGCTCTTGCCGACCGGCTTGCCCTGGGCGAGGGCGAAGGTGTAGGCCATGGCGCCGCCGATCAGGATGGTGTCGGCCTTGTCGAGCATGGCATCGATGACCTTGATCTTGTCGCTGACCTTGGCGCCGCCGATGATGAAGACAAAGGGGCGGCCGGGGCTTTCCAGTTCTTCGCCCAGGAACTTGAGCTCTTTCTCCATCAGGAAGCCGAGCGCCTTTTCCTCCACCAGCCGGGCGACGCCCTCGGTGCTGGCGTGGGCGCGGTGGGCGGAGCCAAAGGCGTCGTTCACGTAGACGTCGGCCAGCGCGGCCAGTTTGGCGGAGAAGCCCGGGTCGTTGTCGGTCTCCTCCGGGGAGTAGCGGGTGTTTTCCAGCAGGAGGATGTCGCCGCTCTGCAGCTTGCCGACCGCTTCCTCCACCTTCTCACCCACGCAGTCGTCCACAAAGGCGACGGGGTGGCCGAGCACGCTGGCAAGCTTGTCCGCGCAGGGCGCGAGCGACATCGACGCCACGCGCTGCCCCTTGGGCCGGCCCAGGTGGGAGCAAAGGATGACCTTGGCGCCGGCGCTGGTGAGATGCTCGATGGTGGGCACGGCGGCACGGATGCGGGTGTCGTCGGTGATCGTCAGCGTGCCGTCGCTGGCTTCGTCCAGCGGCACGTTGAAGTCCACGCGTACCAGCACGCGCTTGCCCTTAAGCTCGAGGTCCTTGACGGTGATCTTGGCCATGGCGGGAAGAGGGGGAGGCGGGCTCCCCGGTTGGGATTACAGGCCCTTGTCGATGACGAACTTGACCAGGTCGACGCAGCGGTTGGAGTAGCCCCACTCGTTGTCGTACCAGCTGATCAGCTTGAAGAAGTTCCCGTTGAGCTCAATGCCGCTGCCGGCGTCGAAGATGCTGGAGGCGGAGTCGTGGATGAAGTCGCTCGAGCAAACTTCGTCCTCGGTGTACTCCAGGATGCCCTTCAGGTAGCTTTCGCTGGCCTTCTTCATCAGCCCGCAAATCTCCTCGTAGCTGGTCGCCTTGACGGTTTTGACCGTGAGGTCCACGACGGAGACGGTCGGCGTCGGCACGCGGAAGGCCATGCCGGTGAGCTTGCCCTTGACGTCCGGGCAGACCAGCCCAACCGCCTTGGCCGCGCCGGTGGTGGAGGGGATGATGTTGATGGCCGCGCTGCGCCCGCCCTTCCAGTCCTTCATGCTCGGGCCGTCCACCGTCTTTTGGGTGGCGGTGTAGCTGTGGACGGTGGTCATCAGGCCCTCGTCGATGCCGATGCCCTCCTTGAGCAGCACGTGCACGACCGGCGCCAGGCAGTTGGTGGTGCAGCTGGCGTTGGAAATAATGTGGTGGTTGCCCGGGTCGTAGTCGGTGTGGTTGACGCCGATCACGGTGGTCCAGACGTTGTCGCCCTTGCCGGGGGCGGAGATGATCACCTTCTTGGCGCCGGCCTCCAGGTGGCCCTGGCAGGCGGTGTCGGTGGTGAAGAGGCCGGTGCACTCTAGCACAATGTCCACGCCGTGCTCCTTCCAGGGCAGCGCGGCCGGGCCGTCTTTGATGGAAAGGCTCTTGATGGTGTGGCCGTCCACGATGAGCGTGTCCTCGTCCGGGGCCTCCACTTCGCCCGTAAAGCGGCCCTGGGTGGAGTCATACTTCAGCAGGTACGCGAGGTTGTCGGCGGGCACCAAGTCGTTGATCGCGACGACATCGACCTCTTTGCCGAGCAAGCCTTGCTCGACCATTGCGCGAAACACAAGGCGTCCGATGCGTCCAAATCCGTTAATGGCTACTTTCGTCATGTTGTCTCCTAATCTTCTTCTTGGGGGGACGCGCGGTCTCGGTGGTTAGGTTGGCGCGGTGGCGGCCAACCGGCCCGATGGCATCCCCCGGATAGCGGGCCGGTCTGCAGTGCAACCTAGTAAATGCGGCTTCGGCGTCAAGCCCGCTTGTCTCAGTTTGGCAAAACTTCTCCCCGGCGGCGGCGCGGGGGCCCGGCTCCGCCCAAAGGCCCCCGGATTTCAATTTCGTAATCGGCGGTGGATAGGCTTGTCAGAACCAGGAAAAAGCCCTTTGCTCAGGGTGATGCCCACTCCGTTGGAAATCCTGCGCCGGCGCTCCCGCCTGATCGCATGCCTCATCCTGGCGGCGCTGCTGGCGGGCACGGGGCAGCTTGGCCTGGGTGCCCTGCAGGTCACGGCCTGGTCGGCCATGGTGGTGGGCTACACCCAGCAGACCGGCTCCGTGAGCGAAGCCCTGAGCAAGACCTTCGACGGGCAACATCCGTGCCCGCTTTGCCGCGAAGTCCGCGAGCTGGCCAGCGAGCAGCAGCCGGACCCGGAGCGCGCCGAAAACGAGCGCAAGCATCAGCCGATCGCGCTGGCCGGGGCGGCGGAAATCGTCATCAGCCGTCCGGACGGCACCGCCCTCGAGGCGGAGATTCCGGCGATGAGCACGCGCGTTTCCCCGCACCCGCTGCCGCCCCCTCGCGCCTAGTCGCCGGGCCCGAGTCCGGGCCCGCCTTGCGCCGACCGCGCTCTCGCCAATGGTGGGAGCGGTCCGCGCCTTTCCTAAACGGTCCCGGTTCGCCGTCGCGCGTAACCTGGGGGCCAAATTTATCCACCTTCCCAATTGAACCTCCCCCATTATATGAAATCTATTTTGACCCTTTTGATGTCCGCCCTGGCACTTGGCGCCCTGTTGGCGGAAACCACCCGGGCCGGCCTCACGCTGGAGACCGACCCCAAGGCGCTTGAAGGCGCCACCGACCACCAAATCTCCGTCGACGACGGCAAGGCCATGCTGACCCCCGCCCACGAGTGCGACCTTAACGGCCTCTGGACCAGTGCCCGCGCCGACGGCCATGCCCCCATCGGCGTGATGGCCGACCACACCCACAATGCCGGCGAGTGGATGGTGTCCGTCCGCTACATGCGCATGCACATGGACCAGAACTACGTCGGCGACACCGAGATCAGCGACCAGCAAGTCATCGCGCCCAAGTCCATGGGCGGGGAGGGCTTTCTGGTCACGCCCACCGAGATGACCACCGAAATGGTGATGGCCAGCGCCATGTACGCGCCGACCGACGAGATCACGCTGATGGTGATGGTGCCCTACGTTTGGAAGGAGATGGACCATTTGCGCCGCGACGGCTTCACCTTCACCACCCGGAGCGAAGGCGTGGGCGACACCAAATTTGGCCTGCTCTGGAAGTTCTTCGACCGGTACCGGCAGCGGATGCACCTGGGCCTGACCGGCAGCGCGCCCACCGGCTCGATTGACGAAAGCGACGGCACGCCCCGCCCGGGCAGCCGGCAGCTCTTCGAGTCGCAGCTCCCGTACCCGATGCAGATCGGCTCCGGCACCTGGGACTTCCTCCCCAGCCTGACCTACTTGGGCCAGTGCGACCACTTTAGCTGGGGCGCGCAGGTCAGCGGGGTGTTGCGCGGCGGCAAGAACGAGAACGACTACAGCCTGGGCAACCAGTTCGACGGCACCGCCTGGATCGCCTGGCTGCTGGCGGACTGGGTCAGCCTTTCCGCGCGCGTCTCCGGCACCGCCTGGGGCAACATCAGCGGCGCGGACAGCCAGCTGACCACGCCGCGCACGGCCATCCCCACGGCCGATCCCACCCGCCGCGGCGGCCAGCGCGTGGACGTGGGCCTGGGCTTTAACCTTTACGCGCCGTCCAACTGGGGCTGGGCGGCCGACAACCGCCTCGCCTTCGAGTACGAGATTCCCGTCTACCAGCGCCTGGCCGGGCCGCAGCTCGGCTCCGACGGCATGTTCACCGTCGCTTGGCAGTACGCCTGGTAGCCGCTGAGCCCAGCGGCGGTCTTCGCACTTGATTTTGGCGTGATCACAACCGGACGGAGGGCGGAGCTTCTGCTCCGCCACGGGTTCACCGCAAACTTCACGGATTTTCACCGATTGGTTTCGGGAGGCGCGAAGCGTTTGAGGGCGGGTCCAAGCGGCGGAGTCTTTGCCTTTCGGCGCGCATGGCGGAGCAGAAGCTCCGCCCTCCGTTCTGTGCCGCCAATGCCATGCTGGTCCGGTAGCCGCCGCTCAGCCCCGCGGCGGGTTTCGTTTGCGGGTTCTACCGCCGCTGCCGGAGGGCCAGCAGGCCGAGGCCACCGAGGAGAGAAAAGCAATCGCCTCAATCGGCCAGGGTCGGCGTGCCGTGGGTGGGAACGAATTTCTCCAGTGCGGGGCGGATTCGCTCGGCTTCTTCCCGGATGATCGTGCGCACCCGGCCGTAGAGCTGCTGGTTGGGTTCGTCATCCAGATCAAACCACATGTCGGCGTTGATCCGCGCCTCGCCGGGGATGACGGGTGCCCCCGCCGCCACGCCCTGGCGCACCGGATCGAGCCGCGGATCCTGAAGGGTGCCGAATTCGGCGTCCGGTGCTGCCAGCCGGGTGCGGAGGGTTTCGCGCAGGCTCTCCAACTCGGCTTGGTGACGAAGATCGTCCGTGATCCACTCGGCGCGAATCTCGAGGCCAAAGGCGTTTTCGGGCGTGTAGATCATTTGGCCCCGGGGACCGGCTTCCGGGACGAAGACGCGGTCCCCAAATTCGTACGACCAGCCCAGCCGGATCCGATGGAGCCGGGCCGGGAAGAAGAGGAGCTGCGGGTAGACCGGTTTGCCGTTGACCTGCCGCAGGCCCAGTTCCTCGATCCGCGCTTCGATTCGCCCCAGCGCCTGCTCCATGAGTTTATCGTACGCGCTAAGCGGGCGCTGGGCATGCGCAGCTTGATACGCCTCGATTTCCCGGCCGGCCAGCTCGTAGGCCGAAGGCGGCGGCTGCCACCACCACCAGCCGAGCCCGCCCAGCACCAGGAGCATAATCCCTCCCAAAACCAGAGGCAGGAAACGGCGGGCAGGGCTGGCGGGCATAACGGCCTGAGTCTCCCACCCCGGCGCGTCGCTTGGCAAGCCGCTCTCCGGGAGTGACTCCGCGCCAAATCCGGTTATGCTAAAGGGAACGGTCCCTCCCCGACGTGACGTACCTCGCCTTTCACTTTGTCTTTATCGTGCCGGTCCTGCTGGCGCTTATCTTCCTGCGCCGGATGGAACCCCGCGTCGAGCTGCCCTTTCCCGCCGCCGCTATCGCCTCCCTGGCGGCCATCGCGCTGGTCTACACGACGCCTTGGGACAACTATCTGGTGGCCACTGGGGTCTGGACTTACGGGCCCGAGCGGGTGATCGAGCCGCTGGTGATCGGCTACGTCCCGATCGAGGAGTACCTCTTCTTTATCCTCCAGCCGATCATGACCGGCCTGTTCCTGCTCTTTTTCGCCGGACGGCTAGGCATCACCACGGAGGACTTTCAGCCGCCGCTGCAGCGGGGCCGGCCGGCGGTGATCGGCTGCGGGTTTTGGCTGGCGGTGACAGCGCTCGCCGCCTGGATGCTCTTTTCGCTTTCGGAGCACTTCACCTATCTCGGGCTGATCCTGGTGTGGGCCGGTCCGGTGCTGGCTTTCCAATGGGGCTTTGGCGGGGGCACGCTCTGGAAGTTCCGGCGGCTGGTGGAACTAACCGTGCGGTGGCCCACGCTCTACCTGTGGCTGGTGGACTTGATCGCGATCTACTGGAACATCTGGTACATCGAGCCCGCCACCAGCACCGGCTGGAAGCTGCTCGGCCTGCCGGTCGAGGAGGCGATCTTCTTCGCCGTCACCAACCTGATGGTGGTGCAGGGCGTGGTCCTGTTTTTCCAGGTATTTGGTCGGCGGCGTCTCGCGCAACTCCGTCGAGAGGCTCCGCATGAGCGCATGGTGGGTTGACGTTGCGGCTCTCGCCTCGGCCCTGGTCTTCCTCCTGAGCCTCGTTTTGCTGGGGATGCCTCACGGAGCGCTCGATCACTACGTTTACTTCCGCTCGCGGGGGAAGCGGATGTCGGCCGGTCCGCTGCTGGGCTTTATGATTGTTTACCTGCTGGTGGCCGGGGTGATGGTGGCATTGTGGTGGGTGGCGCCGCTGGTCTGCGCCTTTCTCCTCCTGGGCCTAACCTGGTACCACTGGGGCGAGGGCGAAATCCTCTCCGAGCGCGCCCGGGGACACTCACCGGGGCTGGCCTTCGGCGTTTGGCGCGGGGCGCTTCCCATGCTGGCCCCCTACCTCCTCTACCCCGGCACCTATGCCGGTGTGCTTCTGGGCGCGGTGCGCGTGGTTGACCCCGGCGTCCCCGCCGATGCGCTCAATTGGCTGCAGTCGCCCGGGCTGCGGGCGGGAACGGCCGTTCTGCTGCTGACCCTTGGGGCCATCGCCTGGAGTGGTTACCGACCGGCGGGTAGGGAAACGCGCCGGCGCTGGGCGGGAGAGGATTTGGCCTTGCTGACGCTTCTGGTGGCTCTGCCGCCGCTGGCCGGGATCGGCTTATACTTCATTTTCTGGCACGCACGGCGGCACATTCACGTGCTGGCGACCTACCTGGGGCCGCCGTTGCAGTCGCCCGGCGGCGGCATCGCCTGGGGATCCTTCTACTGGCGGGCGGCGCCCTTCACCCTCGGCGGGGTGGCGGTGGTTGCGGGGATCGCGCTCTTTGGATGGAGCGGCGAGGACGGCGTGACCCGGCTCGTCGGGGCCTACCTGATCGCGCTCTGGGGGCTCACTTGGCCCCATGCTGTCGTTTGCCATGAAATTTACAGGGTTTTCAGAAAATCCTGAAAATGACGGTTGCAAAGGTTGCTTTCTGAAGTAACTGTTATTTACAGAACTAACAAGGAAATTAACCATGCCAGACCTATCAGTATTTCAATATGAACTCGTCTATAACATGCTTTCGCTCACAATTGCGTGTATGTTTGCCTCTTTCTTATTTTTTGTCCTCGGGAAGGAGAATATTGCCCCCCGATACCGCGGCTCGGTCATTGCCTCGGCCTTAGTGGTGGCGATTGCCGGCTACCATTACTTCCGCATATTCAATAGTTGGGAAGCGGCCTACATGTTGGACGAGGCGACTGGTATGTACGTAGCGACTGGCGCCGTCTTTAACGACGCCTACCGTTACGTAGACTGGCTGTTGACGGTACCCCTTTTGATGGTTGAGCTGGTTTTGGTCCTCGGCCTGAGCGCGGCTCTCACGCGATCCTTGATCGCCAAGTTGACGATTGCCGCCTTCCTCATGATTGCGCTTGGTTACCCGGGCGAACTGCTCCGCGACGACACCTCCCTCTTCTCAGAGCGTGGCCTGTGGGGCTTCCTCAGCACGATTCCGTTCGTCTACATCCTCGTGATCGTCCTGAAGCACTTGCGCGAGGCGATGAAGAATACCACGCCGCAGATTGCCGTGCTGCTACGCAATACGGGTCTGCTGACGCTGTTCACCTGGGGCTTTTACCCAATCGCCTATATGGCTCCTTTCTACGGCTTACAGGGCGGAAGCGCGGAAGCCTTCCTCCAGGTCGGCTACAGTATCGCGGATATCGCAGCCAAGTGCGGTTATGGTCTGCTAATCTTCAACATCGCCCGCCTGCGTACGATTGATGAATTTGGCGGTTCAGAAGTAGAGAAAAACTTCCCCAAGACGAAAGCACCGGACAAGGAAGCAGTTCCTGCCTAGCGCCCAAAAGTATCTATAGATAAAACCGATTAAGTGCGGAGCTGGGGTTGTGCGACCCAGCTCCGCCTCGGCGTGTAGATAGTCGGCAATTCTAGATTGAATCAAATTTCCATGGCATGCGCTTGCTCAGGACCCTGACCAAAGTCGCCTTGGAGATTGTTCGAGAGGCGGCCCAAAGTATGGCATCGCTCGTCCGGGATGCCCCGCCGGGGGCGCGCGTCGGCTACGCGATGGGCGCGGCCTTGGTCGCCAGCGGGCTTTTCCACCTTGGCGTCTGGGCGATTGACGGCGGAGACTGGGAAGGCCCCTTGGCCTGGCGCAAGCCGATCCTCTTTGGCCTCTCCACTGGGGTAACGTGTTGGTCCATGGCCTGGGTCGCGCAGCTGCGCCAGCGCCGTTGGGCGGACGCGCTGGCTGGGATTTTTGGCGTCTGCGCATTGGTGGAAGTGGCGATTATCACCCTGCAGACGTGGCGCGGGCGGGCCTCGCACTTCAATACCGCGACGCCCTTCGACGCCGGCGCGTATTATGTGATGGAGGCGCTCATTCTTGCCATCACGCTCATCATCCTGGTTTTTACGGTAGCCGTTTTCGTCCGGGCGCCCACCGCGGTGTCGCCGCCGATGCGCGCGGCCGTGCGGGCGGGCCTCGCGTTCCTGGCCTTCGCGTGTCTCTTTGGCATTTTCATGGTGGTCTACGGCACGCAGCGCGTCGAGGCGGGCGCCGATCCGGGCGTTTACGGCGAGGCCGGCGTCCTTAAGTTCGTTCACGGCATGCCCATCCACGCCATCCAGCTTTTGCCAATCGCAGCCTGGCTGTTTGCCCGCACCGGCTGGTCACCGCTCCGGCAGCGGGCGGCCGTGCACGTGATGGTCTGGGGCACGTCGCTGACCCTCCTCTTTGCCGGGCTCCAGACCGGCCTGGGCCGTGCCCGCTTCGACCTCACCGCCCTGAGCGCGTCGGTCGGCCTGCTCGGCCTGGCCTTCACGGTGGTGCCATTGTTGATGGGCTTCTTGGCGCTGTTTCTTAGTTCCTCCTCAGTGGCCGCAACCCTGCGGTTGGCAAGGCGGGCGGACCTCTGCTAGGTTCCGAGGTCCCATGGCGGAAAACCAACTGACCGAGAAGCTCCAGGCCGTTTTCAAGAAGCTGCGCGGCTACGGCAAGCTCTCCGAGAGCAACATTAGCGACGCGGTGCGCGAGGTGCGGCGTGCCCTGCTGGCGGCAGACGTCAACTATCAGGTGGCGAAGGACTTCTGCAACGAGGTCAAGGAGAAGGCCCTGGGCGAGGAGGTGCTGCGGGCGATCAAGCCGGGCGACCAGTTCGTCAAAATCGTCAACGACGAGCTGATCCGTCGGTTCGGCGAAAAGGACACCGCGATCACCCTTGACCGGCCGTTGCGCCTCCTCCTGGTGGGCCTGAATGGCGCCGGCAAGACCACCACCGCCGCCAAGCTGGCCCTGCACTTTAAGAAGAAGCAGAAGGAGGAAGTGCTGCTTGTGGCGGGCGACCTGGCCCGGCCCGCGGCCATCGACCAGCTCGAGGCCCTCGGTAAGCAGATCGACGTTCCGGTGCTGGCCTTCCGCGGCGAGAAGAGCGTGGCCAAGGTGGCCCGGGAGGCGGCCGCCGAGGCCGAGCGCTTGCGGGCCCGCATCACCATTTTCGACTCCGCCGGTCGCCTCGACGTGGACGAAGCCCTCCTGGCCGAGCTGGCCGAGGTGAGCCAGGTCTGGCAACCGCAGGAGACGCTGCTGGTGGCCGATGCCGCCACCGGCCAGGCGGCGGTCAGCGTGGCCGAGGCCTTTGCCGGGCGGGTTGACCTCACCGGGCTGGTCCTCTCCAAGTTCGACGCCGACGTCCGCGGTGGCGCCGCGCTCTCCATCCAGGCCGTCACCGACGTGCCGATCAAGTACCTGGGCACGGGGGAGGCGGCCAACGCCCTGGAGACCTTTGCGCCGGAGCGGCTCGTCTCCCGGATGCTCGGGATGGGCGACATCGTCGGCCTGGTCGAGAAGGCGCAGGAGGAGTTCGACCTGGAGAACGCCGCCCAGATGGAGGAAAAGCTCAAGCGCGGGAACCTCGATCTGCAGGACTTCCTCGATCAGCTCAAAACCGTCCGAAAACTTGGCCCGATGGAAAATCTGCTTGGCATGATCCCGGGAATGCCTAAAGTGACAGATTCCGCCGTCGACGAAAATTCGATCAAGCGCCTGGAAGCCATGGTGCTCTCGATGACGCCGGCGGAACGGCGCCAACCGGACATCCTCAATGCCCGGCGGCGCATCCGCATCGCCAACGGCAGCGGCACCAGCGTCAGCGACCTCAACGACCTTCTTCGCCGGTTTAACGAGATGAAGAAGATGATGGGCAAGCTTCGCCGGGGCGGCAGCCCGGAAAAAATGCTCAAGAAACTCATGGGCGGCCGCCGGCGATAGCATCACAACCCCCAATCCCCGAACCACCGACCCCTCCCACCTATGGCAACCGCAATCCGACTCCGCCGCGAAGGCAACAAGAACCGCGCCTTTTACCGCGTGGTGGTGGCTGACAAACGCAGCCCCCGCGACGGCAAATTCATTGAAATCCTCGGCACCTACAACCCCCACGCCGAGGAAAACCAGGCCGAGCTCAAGCTCGACCGCATCAACTACTGGCTTGGCGTGGGCGCCCAGCCTTCCGACACCGTGCGCAGCCTCGTCAAGAAGGCCAAGGCGACAGTCGCGAAGGCCTAGCGGCGCTCCCCGGCCCGGCGGCCATGAAGCACTTCCTCGACTTTGTGCTCGCGAAGCTGGCAACCGAGCCCGGCGAAGTCGAGGTGCGCGAAACCGAGCAAGGCGACACCACCGTCTACCACATCTACCTGAACCCCGACGACATCGGGCGGGTGATCGGCAAGCACGGGCGCACCATTGGCGCCATCCGCGGCCTACTTAACGTGGCCGCCGCCCGCGACCAGCGCAAAGTCTCCGTCGAGATCCAGGAGCCCGGCGCCCCCTAGAGCGCGGCCCGTTCCCCCCCAACTACACCCCCGTTTGAGGTGAGAATCGATGTCATCACGCTTTTTCCCGAAATCCTGCGCGCGGCGCTGGCCGAGAGCATTCTGGGCCGCGCCCAACGCGACGGCGTGGTCGAGATCCATCTCCACCAGCTGCGGGACTGGGCCCGCGACAGGCAC
>JBCDLL010000087.1:0-13113 GCA_038745425.1 Verrucomicrobiota bacterium
GACGGCGGCCCCTCGGCCGAGCGTGAGGTGTCGCTGCGTTCCGGCGCGGCGGTGCGCGAAGCCCTCCAGGAGGCCGGTTACGCGGCGGAGGAGCTCGTCATCGACGGGCCCGATTTTGTGCTGCCCGCGGGCACGCAGCTCGCCTTCCTCGCGCTGCACGGCACCTTTGGAGAGGACGGGCAAATCCAGAGCATCCTCGACGAGCGCGGCGTGCCGTACACGGGGGCGTCGGCCAAGGTCAGCGAGACCTGCTTCGACAAGGAAGCGACCAAGGCGGTGCTGCGCGAGCGTGGCATTCCGGTCCCCGCGGGCCAGCTCATCCATTTGGCGGACGAGCTGACCCTGCCGTTCCCGGTCTTCGTCAAGCCGCCCTGCCAGGGCTCGAGCGTCGGCGCCGGGCCGGTCCACCGGGCCGAGGACCTGCCCGCCATGCTGGCCGAGGCGCTCAAGTACGGCGAGAAAGCGCTGGTCGAGCAGCTCATCACCGGGCGCGAACTGACCGTGGGCGTGGTCGGCGGCGAGGCTTATCCGGTCGTCGAAATCCGCCCCAAGCAGGGTTACTACGACTACAAGAACAAGTACACCGCCGGCGCGACCGAGTACTTCTGCCCGGCGCCGATCGACGAGCCGCTGGCCGGGCAAATCCGCGAGGCCGCGCTGGCCGCGCACACCGCGCTGGACTGCGGCGTCTACTCGCGGGTGGATTTTCTGCTCGAAGCAAGCGGCGCCTTTTACGTGCTCGAAATCAACACCATCCCCGGCATGACGAGCACCAGTCTCCTGCCCAAGGCCGCCGCCGCCACCGGTGTCAGCTTCCCCCAACTCTGCTCCCGCATCGCGGAGCTCTCTTACACCAACGCCACCGCCTGACCCGAACGCATGAACCGACGCCGTAACAGCCGCACCCGCCAGAAGCAGATCCACATCCTGCAGGCCACCACCAGCAAGCGCCACAACCGCAAGCGCATGCTGCGCTGGGCCGCGCTGGTGGGCATGTGCTTGATCACGCTGACCACGGTGGGCGTCGGCACGCACTTCGTCATCAACACCTTCATCGACCAGGCGTTGCTGAAGAACCCGGAGTATGGCCTCCAGTACGTCAAGGTGGAGACCCGCGGCAAGTACAGCCAGCGCCAAATCCGCCACGCGACCGGGTTGCGCAAGGGCATGAACCTCTGGGCGCTCGATCTCCAGCGCGTGCAGGCCAACGTGGAGCGCCTGCCGTTTGTGGCCGAGGCGCGGGTGGAGAAGCACCTGCCGGACAAGCTTGTCATCAAGATCAAGGAGCGCGAGCCGATCGCGCGCGTCCAGGGCCTGGGCGACTTCGGCCTCGAGCTCTTCTTCGTCGACCGCGAGCAGTCCATCCTCTTCAAGCCGCGCCAGGAAGAGGCCGACCGCCTGCTGCCGCTTGTTATCGGCTTGAAGGACCGCGGCCTGGAAGCGGGCCAGCACCTCGACGAGAACCCCAAGATCAAGACCGCGCTGGAGCTCCTGCGCATGATCAACGCGACCTCGCTCGGTACCGACCTCGACTTTGCCACCATCGACGTGGGCCAGCCGCTCTGCCTGCGCTTCACCACCAGCCGGGGTGCGGAGTTCACCTTCCGCCTCGACTACCTGCCCGAGCAAATCGCCCGGCTGCAGGAGATCATCGCCTATGCCCGCGAACGCGACCAGCGCATCGCCACGGTCGACCTCACCCTCGACCGCAACGTGCCGGTGCGCTTCGCCCAGAACGGCCCGGCCGCCACCCTTTCATCCGACCGCCGCAGCCCCCACGCCAACCCCAATAAACTGAGAAACTAGCCCACTAGGAGTCCCCCATGTTCTGGAAAAATGACCGCAATATCATCGCCGCCCTGGAGGTCGGCAGTACCAAGATCGCCGTGGCGGTCGGCGAAATCCGCCCCGACGGCAGCCTCGCGCTGCTGGGGGTGGGGGAGAGCCCGTCCGGCCAGGTGCGCAAGTGCGAGATCGTGGACTACGAGACCGCGCAGCGCTGCGTTTACGACGCGCTCAACGACGCCGAGAGCAAGACGGACGTGGTGCTCAACGAGGTGTATCTCACCATCAGCGGCGCGCACATCCGCAGCAAGAACGTGCGCCACAGCCTGATCGTGCCGGATCACGAGGACGAGGTTAGCGAGTACCACCTGGAGGAGCTGCGCGCGATGGCCCAGGCCCACGCGCTGCCCAGCGATTACTCCCTGGTGCACGATCTTCTCCAGCATTACGTGCTCGACGACGACACGCGCACGGACAATCCGCTGGGGCTGGCCAGCAAGCGGCTGGCGGCGGATTACCATCTCGTCTATGGCATGTCCACCCGCCTGCTGACCACCATCCGCTGCGTCAAGGAGCTCTCCATCGACGTAAAGAACTACGCGCTCAGCAGCTACGCCACGGCACAGGCCATCCTCAACCGCAGCCGCAAGATGTCCGGCGCGGTGGTCATCAACCTCGGCGGCGGGTTGACGGACTGGATCGCCTACGAGCGCGGGGCGGTCGTGCACAGCGGCGTGCTTGGGGTGGGCGGAGATCACGTCACCAACGACATCGTGGCCGGGCTCAAGATTCCCTACGCCAAGGCGGAGGAGCTGAAAAAGACGGAGGGCTCCGTCGCGCTGGAGGAGGCCCGCCGGGACGAAATCCTGACCCTGCCGCAGGCCTACAACTTCGAGGAGCGCCGGATTTACCGGGAGTCGCTTGCCACCATCATGCAGGCCCGCCAGGCGGAGACGCTCGAGATCATCCGCCAGGACCTGGAGGCGCAGCCGTTCTGGGAGAACTTTGCCGGGACGGTCTACCTGACCGGCGGCGCCAGCCAGGTCAACGGCCTCCTGCCGCTCACCCGCAGCATCTTCCCCGGGCACGTCGAGCTGGCGCACCAGTTCCCGCTCGACGGCGACCAGAACTACGCCAAGCGCCCGGACCTGAGCACGGTGATGGGGCTGCTGCGCTTTGCCCAGCGGGCGGAGTTAGAGGCTCCGCCGGTGCGCGGCCTCGCGCGGGTGCGAGAATCCTTCAAACGCGTGCTGGCCGGCATGCGCTTGTTTTAGACCCCAGGCCAACGAACGAACGAACACGCAAGGAGAGGAAAGCGAACCATGATTGACTTCAACATCGACGGCCCCTGCGGCGAAGGTGCCAACGGGCGAGTCCCGTTGCGCGTTCTCGGCTTGGGCCAAACCGGCATCGGCACGCTGGACCAACTGGTCCTCCACGGCCACAACCAGTTCGACCTTTGGGCGCTGGACACCGATCTGCAAACCCTCGACGGCTCCGTCGTGCGCGAGAAAATGCTGCTGGGCCGGGAGACCCTCTACGGCATGGGCGCGAGCGGCGAAGTGGAGCTGGCGCGGGAGTGCCTGATCGAAAACGCGGAGGAGCTCAAGCTGGCCGCAAGCGGCTGCAAGCACCTCGTGCTGCTGACCGCGCTGGGCGGGGGCACCGGCGCCGCGTTGGCTCCGCACTTGGTGGACTTGGCGGTCGAGGACGGCGCCCGCGTGATCGTCATCGCCGCGACCCCCTTCGGCTTCGAGAGCCGCCGCCGTCACGACCAGGCCGAGCGCGCGCTCGGGCGCATGCGCGCCCACGCCGACGCGGTGCTCGTCTTCGGCAACGACCAGTTGCTTGAACTGGAGGCGGCCAAGACCAACCTGCGCCACGCCTTCCCCCACATCGACCGCCTGATGAGCTCCTGCCTGGACGCGCTCGGCCAGATGATGGTTTCCGACGGGTTGATCAACCTGAGCTTCGCGGATATGCGCAGTCTCTTCGGCCGGTTCGCCGGGACCGAGGTGCTGGAAAACTGCTGGGCCGGCCACGGCGACGTCGCGGCCAAGGACGGCGCGGAGATGCTCGTCGACGACATCCTGGCCAGCCCCTTCATCCCGGAGGACGTGCTCGACCGGGCGGACAACGCGATGCTCTGCCTGACCGGCGGCGAGGATCTGAGCCTGCAGGACGTGCAGGGCATTCTGGAGGAACTCAAAAGCCGGCTGCCGGAGGACTTCCCCGTGGCGGTCAACGCCAACATGCACGAGGACTGCGCCAACCGCCTGCGCGGCGCGCTCCTGCTCTCGGTCACCCGCGTGGCGCCGGAGGCCCTGCCCGCCGCCGCGCCCGACGAGCTGCCCTTCGCCGAAGCCGAGGAGATCAAGCCCAGCACGGTCACCCCGGTGCCGGCGGTGAGCGGCCACACCCAGCCGATCGAGCTGCCGCCCATCCTAACGGAACCAAGCGAAGTGGATGAGCCCGCCGAGCTGGAGCCCTTCGAACTCGCCGCGGCCGAAGCTCCCGCCGAAGAACCGGCCGAGGTCCTCGCCCACGACTCGCTGGTCGACCAGGACGAGGAGGAGGAAGTCGAAGACGACGACTTTGCCGATGCCTTTGACGCCGAGGAACTCGACGCTCAGGAGCCGGACTGGGTGGCCGCCCAGGACGCCGCGCCGATCGAGGCCGCCTCGCTGGTTGGCCCACCCAAGGCTTCGCCTCTCTTGGACGCGGTCGAGGTGCCGCCGCCCGCCGCCGAGCCGGTGGCGGATGTCTCCCCCGAGTTGCCCGCGGCCGAGGAGCAACCGCCCGCGCTCCCGCCAAAGAAGGTGCCCGAGTTGCGCGATCAGCTTCCGCTGAAGCACGAGCCGGTCATCCTGCCCGGCTTCGCGGCTGCCGCCGGGCCTCAGGGCGAGCTGCAGTTGGAGCAAGTCAACCGCGGCCGCTTCGAAAAGACCCAGGAGACCATTTATAATGGCGAGAACCTGGACCAGCCCACTTTCCGCCGCCGGGGCTTGATGGTGCGGCTGTAAACATGGTTTGGCTACCGGACGCGGTAGCCGCGGTTGTCGGCCTGGAGGATGCGCGTGCGCGCCTTCAGGCCGTTGCCTTTGGCGGCGCGCAGCATCGCCTTGGCGACGGCGTCGTGGTTCTTCAGCGAGAGGGCGATCAGGGTCGAGCCCGAGCCGCTGATGAACGCGTCCAGGGCGCCGGCCGCCCGCGCCGCTTCGAAGACGTCAAAGCAGCCGGGGATGTTCTCCGCCCGGTAGCGCTGGTGGAAGCTGTCCCGGAGCAGGCCCGCCAGATCTTGGTAGCGCTCGGTGAAGAAGGCCGCCGTGATGAGCCCGGTGTGCTGGAGGTTGAGCACGGCGTCGCCCAGCGGCACCTTGCGCGGCAGCACTTGCCGGCAGGCGTCCGTCTCCACGTTGGTGGCGGGAATCAGGCAGACATATTTCAGCCGCGGTTTGACCGGCACGTTGAAGGCTTGGCGGCTGGAGCAGACGGCAAAGCCGCCGGTGAAGGCGGGGACGGCGTTGTCCGGGTGGCCCTCCATGTCCACGAGCAACTGGAGGAGCTGGTCCGGCCCGAGCGGTTCGCCGGCGAGGCGGTTGAGCCCGGCCAGGATGCCGAGCCGGACGGTGACGCTGCTGCCAAGGCCGCGGGAAATCGGCACCTCGCCGGTGACTTTGACCCGGTAGGGAAAGGCGTCGATCTCGGCGGCCTGGAAGAAATCCCCGCCGGTGTCGGCAAACATGCCGGCCAGCGGGCGGGCCGGCTTGGCCGCGGTCAGGGTAACGGTATTGTGCAGGTTGAGCGCGCAGCCCAGGCAGTCGAACCCCGCTGCGAGGTTGGAGGTGGTGGCGGGAACCTGGACGTGGACTTGCTCAGCCATGGTTGGGTTATGCGCCCGCGTGGCGGCTTGTGCAACTCACAATCGAAGCGTTGCGCGTGAGGGCGCTGGCAAGCACCTAGGCCGCTTCCTGGTCGGGCTTGGTCTGGACGATCGGGGGCTTGCGGCCCTCGACGGCGGCGCGGTTGATGGTGACCTCGGCCACGTCGGTGCGCGAGGGCAGCTCGTACATGAGATCGAGCATGATTTTTTCCATGGCGGCGCGCAGGGCGCGGGCGCCGGTGCCCTTGCGGATGGCCTCCTGGGCCAGGGCGCGCAGGGCGTCCTTGGTGAAGTGGAGGGTGACGTTTTCCATGCTGAAGAGCTTGGCGTACTGCTTGGTCAGCGCGTTCTTCGGCTCGGTCAGCACCTCCATCAGCTCGTCTTCGGTCAATTCGTCCAGGACGCTTTCCACCGGCAGGCGGCCGATGAATTCCGGGATGAGGCCGAAGTTGATCAGGTCCTCCGGCTCAACCAAGTGCATGACGCGGTCCTCCGGGTGGTCCTTGGCGCCGGTCTCGTGCGGCGCGTGGCCGAAGCCGAGCGTCTTCTTACCCACCCGGCGCTGGATGATTTTGTCGAGCCCGGCGAAGGCCCCGCCGCAGATGAAGAGGATGCGGTCGGTGTTGACCTGGATGTATTCCTGGTGCGGATGCTTGCGCCCGCCCTGCGGCGGCACGTTGCAGGAGGTGCCTTCGAGAATCTTGAGCAGGCCCTGCTGCACGCCTTCGCCGGAGACGTCGCGGGTGATGGAGACGTTGTCGGTCTTGCGGCCGATCTTGTCGATCTCGTCGATGTAGACGATGCCGACCTCGGCGCGCTTGACGTCGTAGTCCGCATTCTGGAGCAGGCGCAGGATAATCGTTTCGACGTCCTCGCCCACGTAGCCGGCTTCCGTGATGGTGGTGGCATCGGCGATGCAGAACGGCACGTCGAGGATGCGGGCGAGCGTCTTGGCCAGCAGCGTTTTGCCGGAGCCGGTCGGCCCGATGAGCAGGATGTTGCTCTTCTCGATTTCGACTTCCTGGTCGTCCTCTTCCAGCGGGATTTCCGTCTGCGCCTCGGCGATCTGGGCGGCGCGCAGGCGCTTGTAGTGGTTGTGCACGGCCACGGCCAGCGTCTTCTTGGCGCGCCCCTGGCCGATGACGAAGCGATCGAGTTGCTGGCGGATTTCGGCCGGTTTGGCCAGGTGGAAGTCCGCCTCGGCGGCGTTGCGGCTCTCCTCTTTGAGCTCCTTGTCGAGGATGTTCTTGCAGACGTTGATGCAGGAATCGCAGATGTAGACGCCCGGTCCGGCAATGAGCTTTTTGACCTCCGCGTGGCTTTTGCCACAGAAGGAGCACATTGTCAGGTTCGGGGTCTTGCCCATCTTTGGTCTCCGTCGGCGTTAGCCGGTTTTCTTGTGCTTGTCTTCCTCGGCCACGATGGCCTTGGCTTCTTTGCGGCTCTTCACGACCTCGTCGACGATGCCGTATTCCTTGGCTTCCTCCGGGCTCATGAAGAAGTCGCGGTCGGTGTCTTCCTCCACCACGTTAAGGTCCTTGCCCGAGTGGCTGCTGAGGATTTCGTTCAGCCGTTGCTTGGTGCGCAGGATTTCCTTGGCCTGGATGGCGATATCGGCCGCCTGGCCCTGCGCTCCGCCCAAGGGCTGGTGGATCATGATGCGGGCGTTGGGCAGGGCAAAGCGCTTGCCGTGCGCCCCGGCGGCCAGCAGAACGGCGCCCATGCTGGCGGCTTGGCCGATGCAGTAGGTGGCCACGTCGCAGGTCAGGAACTGCATGGTGTCGTAGATGGCCAGCCCGGCGGTGACGTAGCCGCCCGGGGAGTGGATGTAAAGGCTGATGTCCTTCTTGGCGTCGTCGGTCTGCAGGAAGAGAAGCTGGGCGATGATCATGTTGGCCACGTCGTCGTTGACGGGCGTGCCCAGGAAGACGATGCGGTCTTTAAGCAGGCGGGAGTAGACGTCGTAGGTGCGCTCGGTCCGGCCGTCTCGCTCGACGATGTGGGGATTCGGGATGATGAAGTTGCTAGGGGCGTTCATGTCTTGGCCTCAACCTTACTTCTTCTTGGCCTCCTGCAAAAGAAAATCGAGTACCTTTTGCAGCAGGACGCGCTCGCGCAGCGCGGGCATGGCGTTGTTTTCCTGGAGTTGCTTGACGAATTTGTCCACCGGCGTTTGCTGCTGGAGGGCCATCATCTGCACCTGGCGCCCGAGTTCCTCGTTGCTCACGTCGATCTTTTCTTCCTCCGCGATGCGGCGGGCTAGGAGGTTCAGCTTGACCTGGTCGCGGGCGCTTTTCTCGGCGTTCTCGTAGATTTCGCCCTTCTTTTCCTCCAGCATCTCACGTGGCACGCCGCGGGCCTGGTTTTCGCTCACGATGTTGTAGACGTTCTGGTTGGTCTCGTCTTTGACGAGAGTCTCCGGCAGCTCGAGGTGGCCGAGCTTGCCCAGCAACTGGCGCACGATCGCCTCCTTCTGCTGGCCCTCGGCCTGCTGCTGCTTGCGGTCTTCCAGGTTCTCGCGGACGGTGGTGACCAGCGACTCTTTGTCCATCTTGGCCACTTCCTGGCAAAAGGCGTCGTCCAGCTCCGGGAGCTTGCGCTGCTTGAGTTCCTTCAGCTCGACCTCGTAGACGGCGTGCTTGCCGGCCATTTCCTGCTGCGGAAAGTCCCCGGGGAAGTCGACCTCGACGGTCTTCTTGTCGCCCAAATTCAGGCCCACGAGCTGGTCGGCAAAGCCGGGCAGGAAGCCGTCCGGCTTGAGCCAGAGCGGAAAGTTCTTGTTCGCGCCGAGGTGGGCGCTCTTGGGCAGCAGCTCCGCGATCGGCTGGCCGTCCACCTTGCCCTCGTAGGCGATGATGGCGAAGTCCTCCATCTCGGACGGCCGGGGCGGGGTGATGTCGAGGTACTCGCTGCGCTGCTCGCGGATTTCGTCGAGCGCCTTCTGCACGTCTTCCTCCGCCACGGTGGTGTCGGCGGTCGGCACTTCGAGGCCCTTGTACTCGGGTAGGGCGAAGGCGGGCTCCACTTCGACCACGGCGGCAAAGCTCATGGAGAGGCCGGGCTCGAAGTTGATCTCCTCCATCTCCGGCTGGGTGACAATGGTGAGGTTCTTGCTGGCGACGGCCTCGCGGAAGCTCTCCGGCACCAGCGTGCGCTTGGTTTCCTCCTCGATGTCCTTGCCGTACTTCTTCTTGATCATGGCCACCGGGGCCTTGCCGGGGCGGAAGCCCGGAAGGCGGGCCTGCTGCTGGAAGGCGGCGGTGGTCTCGGCCGTGGCCGCCTGCACGCGGTCGGCCGGCACTTCAATCTTCAGGCGCTTCTTGGTCGCCGAAATATCTTCTACCGTGACGTTCATCGGGAGACTCTGCAAAGTCCCGCCCGCTTGGTCAAGCCGCCGTCGCCTTTTGCGCGAAGCGGCTACCGGGCGAGGGCGTTCCCACACTAACCAGAGGCGTTGCCAAGCCGACGGAGGGCGGAGGACCTTGCGGTCAGCATCCCCGCTCCGCCGCGCTGCCGGTTGGCATTCCGAGACGGGCAAGGGAGGCCTAGCAGCCGGCATCGCCCGCCCTACCACGCTTCGCGAATGGCAAAGCCTACGCCGCTAGGGTCAGCGGCGGCTACCGGGCGAGGGTGTCCCCAGACCAACCAGAGGCGCTGCCAAGCCGACGGAGGGCGGAGGACCTTGCGGTCAGCATCCCCGCTCCGCCGCGGATGAAAGGACGGCCCCGTAGGCCAGTCACCTAGCCCAGCCCCTTGAGCGCGTCCCCGCCGAGCTGCTTGAAGGCGATCGCGTAAAGCTTGATCTGCTTGCAGACGGCGGAGAGCCCGTTGGCCCGGTTGGGCGAAAGATGCTGGGTGATGCCGCCCTCGCGGAGGAAGTCGGGGTCCAGCGCCAGCACCTCGTCGGGCGTGGCGTCGCTGTAGACGTGGGCCAGGATGGAGGAAACGCCCTTGGTGATGAAGGCGTCGGAATCGGCCGCAAAGTAGCACCGGCCGTCGTGGAAGTCCGGCACCAGCCAGAGCTGGCTGGCGCAGCCCTCGATCTTGAACTTGTCCGTCTTTTTTTCCTCCGGCAGGCCGGGAGCCTTCTTGCCCTTGGCCATCACGTGCAGGAAGCGCTCCTCCTGGTCCGGGATGGACTGGAGCTCTTCCACGATTTGCCGACTCTTTTCCTGCGCGGTCATGAAGGGGGTAAGCGTGAGAGCAATTGCCGGTCTTGTCAAACGGGGGGAGGGCAGGAGCGCGGCCGGCGGCGGCGTGACGCGGGGCGGGCGGCGCTACTCGCGCTGGCCGGTCGGCGCCGGGTCAACCCGGACCGGAATCCGAAGCACCTGGTCGCGCGAGGTGATGAAGAGGGTGCGCCGGTCTTCCCCGCCGAAGGTGAGGTTCGTCACCTGCTTCTCGGTCGCGATCGTGCCCAGCAGGGAGCCGTCCGGCGCGTACACGCGCACGCCGTCCTTGGCGCCGACCCAGAGGTTGCCGCCGGCGTCGACCCGCATGCCGTCGGGGTGGACGTTCTCGGCAAAGACCTCGCCTTCGGCGAGGCGGTTGCCCGCCACCGCGTAAACCATGATGCGCTGGTGCTTGCCGCTGTCGGCGATGTAGAGGCGCTCCTCATCCGGCGAGAAGGCGAGTCCGTTCGGCTGGTGAAAGGCCTCGCCCGCCACCCGGGTGACGGCTTTGGTTGTGGGGTCCCAGCGGTAGACGTCCTGCCCGTCCATCTCCTTGGGGCGCTTGGCCAGGCCGTAGGTGGGATCGGTAAACCAGACGCTGCCGTCGCTCTTCACCACGAGGTCGTTGGGGCT
The DNA here is from genome assembly GCA_038745425.1 of Verrucomicrobiota bacterium. GTDB lineage: Bacteria > Verrucomicrobiota > Verrucomicrobiia > Methylacidiphilales > UBA1321 > CAWUJC01. The sequence goes on from JBCDLL010000087.1 coordinate 10,474, forward strand.
GTTGAACTTCTTGCCCTCGAACTCAGAGATGACCACCTCGTGGTCGCCGGTCTTGATCCCGGTGCGGGTGACCGCCCGTTTGCCCTGCTCCGCCGAATAAAGGGTGGCGGTGTTGGCGTCGTAGAAATTGCCGTTGGTGTGGTTGCTGTCTCGTCGGTAAGTCGTGATGCCAATGCCTTCGGTAAATTTGTGGATCTTGCTGTTGGGGATGTCGGAGAACAGGAGGAAGCCGGGCTGGCCGTCTTCCAGGCTTGGAACCCACACCGGCCCCTCGGTAAAGCGGAAGCCGTCGACGACCAACTCCAGCTTGGCGTCGGGCGCGACCAGCTCGCCAAAGGCCGTCTTGGTCGCGTCGCTGCCGGGCTGCCAGGTGGTCATTTCTTGGGCGGAGGTCGTCATGGGGCAAAAAAGAAGGTAGGCCGCGGCGGCGGAGCCCATCGCAGGCACTACCCGGGGCGGGGAAAGTGGGCTCCTACTTGAGCGCCGCACGGGCCTGTTCCGGTTTCACAAACCAGTCAAAGGCGCCCTTCTTCCAGGCGTAGGCGTCGGCCACAAAGAAGAGCGCAAAGAACACCACCATCGCCCAGAGCACGGAAAGGTCCTGCAGCACCAGGTCCTGATAGACGATGGCCCAGACGTAGAGGAAGACGACCTCGATGTCGAAGAGGATGAAGAGCATCGCCACCAGGTAAAATTTGACCGAGAACCGCGGGTTGGGCGTGCCCAGCGGCTCCTTGCCGCACTCGTAGGCGGTGTCCTTGGCGCGGGAGCGGCCGCCGCGCTTGCCCAGCAGGCCCGAGACCGTCACCGAGACGATCGCAAAGGCGATCGCGATGACCACCTGCAACAGCACCGGCACGTAGGTGTACATCTCGGGGACTTCTGCTGGCATCGCAGCAACTAAGCAGACCGCGGCTCCCCACGCAAGCCGGACTTGCCCGGAAGCGGGGCGGTCGGCGCGAAAACGCCAGCTGATTCCAACTCGTGGCGGGCTTTCTGCGGAGTTGCCAGGAGGCTCCCAAGTGCGTATGCGGGTAGAAGAAGCCCTTAAGCATTTTCTGAAATCATACGGGCGAGGATTGTAGAAGAACTCGTTAGGCCATCATTCTGCAAACGTCGAAAGCGTTTCTATCTTTTCATAGATCCTCTGAAACGGATCACTGTCTGTAAAACGGCCCCAAAATGCGCGCGCGTACTCATGCGTCTCTTGTTGATCCAAACCATATTGTTCCATTACTTGTTTCACTGATATCGTTGGTTTAGTATTTGCAATTCCTGTTATATAAAGGTTTGCCCACCACCTAAAGTCTTCTGGTTTTACCCTTTGCTTCAAAAAATTACAGAAATCAATCGGGCTAATCGCTTCTGTACCTAAACGGCGGTAAATTTCAGTGTCGGTCACTCTCAAAGTCGCCATCAAAATGGTACAAAAGCCATAGCCAAAATTCAGGTGACTATCACTGTTACTCTTGCTAGTTGCCACGTGTCCTGAAACTCGGAAAATTTCCTGAATATCTCTCGGCGGTAGATTCAATAACGGCAGGAGTTCGGTGATGTAACGCGCATACTGACCTAAATTGATTCGAGTCTGCCGTTTTGCAGATATTGCGAGATACTTGGACCAATAGACCTCGCTTAAATTTAGCAATGATGAGTCGCTCGGTGGGGGGAGAGGAATTTCGCGATGAATGAACTTTCTAAAATACCGTTCCGTATCGAGTTCAGATCCGAAAAGAGCCTTTGCCGATTGGGCTAACTGATCGCCATCGGCTGCGAGCACAAAGACCATTCCCTTGATGTCGAAAATGTGTTTGATGGTTTCGATGTATTCGATGGCGTAGTTCGGGCGGCACCGGTCCAACTCATCGACAAACACGAAGACCTTTGGATCGTTTCCACCGCAGAGTTCGCGCAAGAGCGTCTTCAGTTCCGAAAGAGTCTTGACTCGATCTTGGTGCAAGGCGACAAAATCGGGAATTTGAACCCGTCGCTCACCTACTTTTGCCGAGACGGATTCGACGATTTCCTTGCCATCGATTCCGGTAAATGATTTGACCAGGCTGTTTCCAAATCCAAGGCCGTACCAGGCGATTTTATCGGCGATCTCGCGAAGTTTGCTCTCTTGGCCATTTGTGTCCTGAAGAATGCCCTTGCCCAACGAGCTGGCTAAATTCGAGGTAATGGAGACCAGAGGATCCGAACAGTAGTCGTCAATCCAGGCGTTTAATTTGATGACGGCAGGCAGTTTTTCTCCCTCGTCTCTTCGATGCTGTAAGGATTTTGACCACATCTCTAGGAACGTGGTTTTTCCGGCGCCGAAGGTGCCGTTCAACTGCACTACAAGGCTGCCGTCCACAAAGTCATGCTCGACGAGGAGATAGTTTTCTAATTTGGCGGCGAAATCATGAAGGCCGAGTAGATCGTCTTCAAAACCGAGCGCGGGCGTATCACTCATGCGCTACCGATACGATAGTTTTATGAAGGATACAAGGCAGCGGTAGGGCGACGTGCGTAGTGCCCACTCAGGGCGCGGCCTTTGCGACCTTGGCGTGAAACCAAAATCGTTCGGGAAGAGCTCCCGCCGCCGGGACGTCGGCGGCTACCGCATCTCGGCTCCAGTTTTACTTAAAATGCTCTCAA
>JBCDLL010000088.1:0-12786 GCA_038745425.1 Verrucomicrobiota bacterium
CCTGGCCGGCGAGGTGCCGGTTCCGGTCCTGGGCGGGTACGTGGCCACGTTCATCATGCCGGCGGTGATCGGGCCGGTCTTTGATCGCGGGCTGGAGAAGATGAAGGTCGCGGTGGAAAGCGCCCCCGACCAGCCGCTGCTGAATGAGTTTCAGCAGATGCAGGATCAGGCCAACCAAGAGGCGGAAACCCCGCCGCCGCCCGCCCCGCCGGAAGGCTGACTTTAAGGCCCGGTAGCTCGACCCTCCGTCTGGTTGAGCGGTTCCATGGTAGCCGCCCTTGTCCTCAAGGGCGGAGCCAAGAGCGAAGGTGCCGCCCCGGGAGCACCTCCGTTGGGGTCAACGGAGGCTACCGGGCACAAGGCTTCGCCAAGCCAGCGGAGGGCGGAGCGGGAAAGCGGACCTCTAGGTTCTCCGCCGCCGGAAACCGGACGGGTAGCGTGGTCAAGTAGAAGGCGATTCCCGTCCGGCTTACTGAGGCGGGCAAGGGACTGCCCGCCCTACCCTTGCTTGGCATTACCACTTTCCGGTAGCCGCCGGGCCTAGCAGCCGGCAGTTGCCCAGCGGCGGAAGCCGATTCCCAAGAGAAACGACATCAAGCGGAGGGCGGAGCTCCTGCTCCGCCGCCGGGAACCGGACGGGCAGCTTGGTCGAGCGGTAGCTCGACCCTCCGTCGGCCTGGCCTGCCCCTGTGACGGTCGCCGCTCTCAGACGTCCCATTCGACGTACTCGGGACGGAAGAGCTTGCTTTGGATAAAGGCGTCGAGGTCGGCCGGTTTCTCCACTTGCGCCAGGCCTTCCTCAAAGATGAGCTCGGCCACGCGGGTGGCGGCCCGGACGCTGGTGGCAAAGATGTCGGCCATGGGTGGGTAGATGAGGCCCTCTTCCAAATCCTGCGGGGTGACCTGCTCGGCGACCGCCTCGGCGCAGCGGATGAAGAGCCGGTCCGGCACGCGCCGGGCCTTGGTCGCGTAGATGGCCAGACCCATCGCGGGGAAGATGTAGACGTTGTTGCCCTGGCCGGGAACGAACCGCCGCCCGTTGAGCGTGACGGGACCGAAGGGGCTGCCGCTGGCGAAGACGGCGCGGCCGTCCGTCCAGGTGTAGGCCTCTTGGGCGGTGCACTCGCTGCGCGAGGTGGGGTTGGAGTAAGGGAAGATGATGGGGCGCTCGTGGTGGGCGGCCATCGCGCGGATGACCTCCTCGCTGAAGAGCTTGGGCACCGTGCTGACCCCGATGATGGCGCTGGGCCGCAGCGCCTGCACCGCCTGCAGGAGGGTGGCGGCGGGGGCGTGGTCGTGCGCGAAGGGGCGCTGGAAGTCCGCCAGGTCGGTCCGGTCGGTGGTGAGCAGGCCGTTGACGTCGAAGAGCCAGCAGCGCCGGCGGGCCTCCTCCAGGGGCAGGCCCTCGTGCGCGACAATTGCCTGCGCGATGAGATCAGCGATGCCGGTGCCGGCCGAACCGGCGCCCGCGAAGAGGAAAACCTGGTCGCTGAGCTTGCCGCCGGTGATGCGCAGGCAGCCGAAGAGCCCGGCCAGCGCGACGGAGGCCGTACCCTGGATGTCGTCGTTGTAGCAGCAGACTTGGTCGCGGTACTTGGCCAGCAGCGGCACCGCGTGCACGTTGGCAAAATCCTCGAACTGGATGCAGCAGTCGGGGAAGACCTCCTGCACCGCCCAGACAAATTCGTCCACGAATTCGAAGTAGGCCTCGCCGGTGACCCGCGGCTGGCGGATGCCGTGGTAGAGCGGGTCGCGCAGCAGCTCTTCGTTGTTGGTGCCGACATCCAGCGTGACGGGCAGGGTGTGGCGGGGCGGCACGCCGGCGCAGGCGGTGTAGAGATTGAGCTTGCCGATGGGGATGCCCATCCCGCCCGCGCCCAGGTCGCCCAGGCCCAGGATGCGCTCGCCGTCGGTCACCACGATGAAGCGGATGTCCGGTTGCGGCCAGTGGCGCAGGATTTCCTTGATCCGGCCCCGTTGGTTGACGCCCAGGTACAGGCCCTCCGGCCGGCGCAGAATGTGCCCGTACTTTTGGCAGGCCTCGCCCACGGTGGGCGTGTAGACCAGCGGCATGTAGCGGGCGGGATCGCTCATCAGCGTGTGGAAGAAAAGCGTCTCGTTCTCGCTGAAGACGGCGTTGAGAAAGACGTAGCGGGCCAGGTCGGTGGTTTTCTGGTCCAGGTGGCCCTCCACCCGCGCGAGCTGCAGGTCGATGCTTTCGACCTGCTCGGGCAACAGGCCAACCAAGCCGAAGGCCTCGCGTTCATTGGGCAGGAAGGCGGTGCCCTTGTTCAGGAGCGGATCGTTGAGCAGGTCGAACCCGCGCGGCAGGTCGGAGGGAGGCGTTACTTTGGGCATGCTCCCAATAAGGACCCGGACGCGGTCTTGTTCAAGGTTGATGACAAGCGGGCGCTCAAATTCTCGCTCTGGCGACCCATGCGTAAAAACTCGAGGCGACCGCCATTCTTACTTTCTGGTTACGATCTTGTTACAAAAGCGTCGCTTTTGAAGTTGTTCCTCGTTCTCCCTGCTTTTTCACATTGCCCACGCTGGGTATTTTCCCGCATGTATAATCATTTTTATTGACGAAATTGGTCCGATGCCGCTGCTCCCCAGATTCTGTTCCCGGGGTGGCATGGGGGGTGCTCAAGGAAAACAACCCCCCACAGGAGAAACAGTGTCTATGGTAAACTTCAGCGATCGTGGTCCCGTCATGGCCGATTCCGGTAAAATCGCCTGGCGCGGCGCCCGCCCCGACGAAAGCATCCGCAACCTGATCATCGTGGTCCGCGCCGATCCGATCATTTGCGGGCACAGCACCGAAGCGCGCAACCTGGCGGAAGCCGCCCGCGCGCTCGGCTTCGAGAACATCCACATCGTCAGCTACCCGCTGGACGTGCTCGAGGCCAGCCCGCTGCCGCTCAAGCCGCTCGATTCCGTTCTGCCCTACAGCGAGGGCATCGCGGTCGACCGCCCCGGCACGGTCGGCGACTACAAGGTGCTCGACTGCCGGCTGCTCTACGGCATCAGCGGCCACCTGGTGGACCTGCTCTACCAGTTCCAGGGCCGCGGCCGCACGGCGCTGATGGATCTTTACCTGGTGCCGCACGGGCAGATGGTGCTCAGCGCGGTGCACAGCTTTGCCGGCACCACGCAGAACCCGAACGTCAGCACCATCGCCGAGGCGGTCGGCTCGGACATCACCAACGTGGTCAGCAACGCGCTCAAGGACGGCAAGTTCGGCGCCGCGCAGATTGTACTCAGCAACTACCTGCGCCACGACCTGCCCGTCGCCGTCAGCGAGTACACCAAGCAGCTCATCATCGAAAGCGGCGAGGAGGTCGACGCCGTGCTCAAGACCAACTTCGCTCAGCGCCTGCGCGAGGAAGTCGGCATCAGCTACCCGGCCATCGACACCAGCACCTACACCACCATCGACCACCGGCAGGACGACGTCCGCGCCGCCCTGGCCAAGCGCGGCCTGCACCAGGACAATTACCTGCTGTTCCTCTCCCGCGTGGTCAAGGCCAAGGGCGTGGACGACCTCATCGACGCCTACTGGGCCAGCAACCTCTACGGCCAGCAGCCGCTGGTCATCTGCGGCACCGGCATCGCCCTGCCCGAACTCAAGGAAAAGGCGGCCGGCGATCCGCACATCCTCTTCTTCGACGACGTCGGCGACGAGGAGAAGGGCCTGCTCATGCACGGCTGCAGCGCCTACGTCTTCCCGAGCAAGCCGCGGCCGGAATTTACCGAGACCTTCGGCATTGCCGTGGCCGAGAAGATGCTGGCCGGCGGGCTGGGCCCGGTCATCACCACCCGCACCGGGGGCATCCCGGAGGCGACCGGCGGCCACTGCCTCGAGCACGCCGCGGGGCACGTCACCGACCTGCGCGACCGGCTCAACCAACTCGACCGCATGTCCAACGAAGAGAAGGCCGAGCTGGCCGGGCGCGCCCGCGAGTTCGCCATGCGCTTCGACCGCGCCCATGTCCTTGGCTCCCTCCTGGAGCGCCTGCGCCAAGGCGCCGTGCCCCAGGCCGCCCAGCGCAGCGCCGTCACCCTGCCCGAGCAGGCCGAAGCGGGTTGAGACGCGCTAAGCTAGTGCCGCTCTGTGGCGGGAAAAACTCCCTGCGACATGATCCTGCGCTCGTCGTTGGCTTGGCTTTGGCAAAAGTTGGCCGCCGCCGGGCACAATGCTTGGCTCTACCACAGCCCGGTCGCCGCCGAACCTAGCGGTTGGTAGCTCCCCAGCGGCGGAAAACACTTCCCGAGGGAAACGCCAAGAAGCGGAGGGCGGAGCGGGAAAGCGGACCGCTAGGTTCTCCGCCGCCGGAAACCGGACGGGCGGCGTGGTTGGACGGACATGCCGCGATGCTGCGGCCTGTGTTTGACCAAGGCGCGAAGCGCGGTAGGGCGGGCAGTCCCTTGCCCGCCTCGGTTTGTAGGTAGAGTATTGCGGCAAAAGCCGTCTCGCTGCCGAACGCTTACCGGTAGTATGCTGAGGGCGGAGCTCCTGCTGCGCTGAAAAAACCTGATCGGGCGCTTGGTCGAGCGGAAGCTCGACCCTCCGTTTGGTTGGGCGGTTCCATGGTGGTTGGCCTTTTGAGGTAGCCGCCCTTGTCCTCAAGGGCGGAATCCTTTGTTTATGGAAAACGCAAGGAGCACCTCCGTTGGGGTCAACGGAGGCTACCGGGCACAAGGCTTGGCAACACCCTGTGTCGGTCACCGCCGAACCTAGCGGTTGGCAATTCCCCAGCGGAGAAAATCGCTGCCCCGGCCACCGTCCCTGTGGCAGACTGGCCGCCATGGAGCTGGCGACGCCCATTGCGATTCGAGACGAAATCAAGCGGCACTCGCCTTGGGTTTGGGTCCAGCTCCTGAGCCTCGACGCGGTGGCGGTGGCCGTGGTCTGGCAGGGTTTCTTGGGTGCCTACTGGGAGGTCCCGCTCGGTTGGGCGGACCGGGTGGTTCTGGCCTTGACCGTGTGGCTGGTCTACGTGGCCGACCGCCTCTTCGACGCCGGGCGCGGCAAGGCCGACACGCTCCGCCACGTCTTTTACGGGCGGCACCGGATGAGATTCCTCGCCGCCATGTTGGTGGTCGCCCCGCTGACCGCGCTTCTGGCCTTGATCTTCCTGAGCTGGACCGTGTTGATCTACGGCACCGTACTCGCCGGCGTGGTCGCGCTTTACCTTTGGGCGTTGCAGCGTTCCTCGGTCGATGGCGAGGAGCTCAAGCCCATCACCGTCGGCGTCATCTTTACCCTGGGCTGCGCGCTGGCCCCGCTGGCGCACTTGCCGGTGATCGCGCCCTGGCACGTGATGCTGCTGGTCTTCTTTACGCTGGCGGCGGTGGCCAACTGCCTGGTCGTCGCTTGGTGGGAGGAGCAGGAGGCCAACCCCAAAGCCGAGCGGCCGGAGCTGTGGGCCCTTTTTTTCTACTTATTCTACGGCATCCTTTTTTACAAGATGACCGTCGAGTCTTTGGGCCAAATTTTGCGCGACCAGGGACAGGATTACTGGGGAAGGGTGCTGTTTGAAGTTTCCTTGGGTGCGTTCAGCTTGGCAATCCTGGTGCCGTTTTTCGCCGTGATGCTGGTCTCGATGGTCTTTAGTTTTACGGAGCCGGCCGAGCCCGCCAGTATCAAGAGCTTGCGGACGGATTTCGCCACGCTTTTACCGGCCGCATTTGCTTGGGCCGGTCTAGTCCTGACAACTGCTACCTAGGCCCAGGCATCGCCCGCCCTACCCATGCAAGCCACAGACGAAGCCAGCGAATAGGCTTCCGCCGCTTGGGCGAGGCCGACTGCCAGCTCCGGTCACCGGAACGCGGCAAAAATATGATTCGTTCCCGGAACTCATTTAGCTCTTCTCCCAATCCTGTAAATCTTGTTAATCCTGTCTCAGAAAAATCGGTGAGAATCAGCGAAATCGGTGGATAAAAAACGCTTCGAGAGAGAGCTTTCGCCGTTAGGCTCAGCAGCGGGGCCAATTCTATTTCTGCGTGGCCAGGAAATGGGAGGGCAACACCGCCTCGAGGCTGTGGCGTTTGGCCAGGTCGAGATCCTCCACCATTTTACGCAGGCGGGCGCCTTCCGTGCGCAGGGTGTCGTCGTCGCTGGCTTGAATGCCCTCGTAATCCCCCGGCAACACGCCGTGCATGAGGAAGGGCGGATGCCAGCGCAAGCCGCAGAGATTCGCGGTTTGCTGCAGCGGGCGCAGCAGCTCGTGCATGGTGTAGTTGTTGTAGCCGCCCGCCTGGTACGACCAGTGTGGGCCGCCGGTGGTGACCACCGAGAGCCAGTGCTTGCCGTGCAGCTCCCGGCCCTCTTTGGGGGGATAGGCAAAGCCGTATTCCAGAACCAGGTCCATCCACTCTTTGAAGAGTGCTGGCACCGAGTACCAGTAAAAGGGATGCTGGAAGACGATGAGATCGTGCTCGACGAGGCGCGCTTGTTCCCGCTGGACGTCGATCTTCCACTCCGGGCATTCCGCGTAGCTATCAACCAGCGTCAGGCCAGGCAGGTCGCACACGGCATCGAGCAGCGCGCGGTTCCCGCGGGATTCGTTCAACTTGGGATGAAAGAGGTACCAGAGGATTCGTTTGTCGGTCATGGGCGGCGGGAAAATCAACCGGAATGGATGCCGAGTCAAACGCCGCCTGGCTAGACCCGCACTTCGACGCGTTTGGGAATGGCGCTTGCCGCGCCGGGGCGGGTGACGGCGACCGCGGCGGCGGCGGTGGCCAGCTCCAGGGCGTCGCGGCGGCTGAGGCTCTCGGCCAACCCGGCCGCGAGGTAGCCAAGGAAGGTGTCACCGGCTCCGGTGGTGTCCACCGGCGAGACCGGACGCGCAGGCAGGGCGAAGGCCTCGCCTTTGCCCTGGTAGCGGCAGCCCTCGCTGCCCAGGGTCAGGACGACCTCCGTCTCCGGTAGCTTTCGCGCCAGGGCCTCCAGGATGGCGTCGGCTTCGTCCCGGCCGGTGATTTCGGAGCCCTCGTTCCGGTTGCAGATGAGGAGGTCCACCAAATCCAGGGGCAGGCCGCTCATATCCGGTGTGATTGGGGACGGGTTGTAGAGAATCTGCAGGCCGTGCTCGCGGCCCGTACGCAGGCAGGTCTCGCGGTTGGCGCTTTCGTTTGTCAACAGCAGCAAGTCGCCGGGCGACATGGCAAAGATCGCTTCGTGAATCTGCCCCATGCTGATTTCGCGATTGGCGCCGGCGTAGACGACGATGCTGTTTTCGCCGCTCAAATCCACCTGGATGATGGCGTGGCCCGAGGGCGCCGCCACCTTGCACACGCCCTCGGCGTTGACCCCTTCGGCCTCGAGCAGCTTGCGCAGCCAAAGGCCGTCCTCGCCGACGCAGCCGGTGTGGCGCACGGCCGCCCCGGCCCGCGCCGCCGCCACGCTTTGGTTGAGCCCCTTGCCGCCGGCGAAGCGTTGGTAGCTAGTGGTGCTCAGGCTTTCCCCGGGCTGCGCAAAGTGCGGCACCTGGTAGACGTGATCGATGTTAAGCGAGCCGATGTTGAGGATCCGCATGAGGCATCAGCATGCCGCCAGAAACGCCAAAGGCCAATCCCAAGAACACTACGGCTTCGCTTCCACCTGGATGACGGACGGGCCGTCGCGCCCGGGCTTAAAGCCGTTGGGCGGCTCGGCGGGACCGAAGGTGGTCGTCCAGATGGGGAAGGCCATCAGGCCGGTTGCCTCGTCCTTGACGCCTTCCGCGCCGGGGCCCTCCCAGAGCAGGAAGCAGTAGAACTCGCCGCCGCCACGCTCGCCGATGAGGATGTCGACGTCAACGGTCTGGCCTTTGACCGTGTTGATCCAGTCGCCAAAGACGAGTTTCTCGGAGGTCCAGCGGCCCGAGTTGAAGAAGGGAAACTCATCGACATGGTCGCGCGGTTTCCAGCGGGAGCTGTTGGGCGCGACGGCGGAGTGGTTGGCGTCGAGGACCAGCTTGCCGTCCCAGAGCACCATCAGCGTCTCGCCCGCCCGGCCGACAAAGCGGAAGCGCCCGCTGAAAGGCGCGCGGGCCTGGCCCTGGTAGTGGGCGAACCAGAGCATGGGCGCCACCTTGACCTCGAAGCGCTCCGGCCCCTCGGTGGCGCGCATCCTCGGGATAAAGAAGCGGTCGGTGAAGAGCTGGCGCGGCGAGGTAAAGAAGTCCCGCCAGGTGCGTTCCTTGAAGCCGCGCGAAAAGCCCTTGTTGGCGATTTCGGCGTAATAGGCGTAAGCGCGCTGGTCATTGGCAATCTTCTTGCCGCCCAGCATCACCGGCTCGCCTTCGGCGGTTTGCTTGGTGTCGTAGAAGGTGCCGCGCAGGGAGCCGTCGAAGGCCTGGGTGGTGCCGAAGCCCCGCAGCATGTCCATTGTCACGCGGCCAGTGCCGGTGCCCCCCGGGCCACCTCCGCCGCCCGGCAGGCCCACCCCGCGGGGGCCGGACATGGTGCCGGGGCTGGGCAGCATGGCCAGAGCGCTCGGCGCGGTGGTGGTGATGGCGGGGGCCAGGTCGACGTCCATGGGTGTGCTGGGCATGGGCAGGGAGGCGGGCAGCCCGGCGGCGGCCGGGTCGAGCGGCTCGCTGGCGGGCATCGGGTCGGGGGGCGGCGCGGAGGCGAACTCGGTCGGGATGCCGTCATCCACCCAGGTGGGCGCCTCCTCCTCTTCGGCTTCGAAGGCTTCAAAAATCACCATGGTGCCCAGCAGCAGGGCCAGAATGACGTGCAGCAGAATCGCGACGGCCACGTGCTGGGCGCGGCCCAGTTTCTCGGACCAGCGTGCGACCAGGCTGGGTTCCGGGGGACGGGGCGGCGGGCTTTGCAGCGGCATGGCGGGCGGAGGGGGGGGCGGAGCTTGTCTCTAAAATAGAAACTTAACTGATTTCGCTTTTTTCGGCCAACCCTTTGTTAGTAGAGAACGCTCCGGGCGGGCCGGTCGAGGCGACGGGTCGGGCTGCCTTGACAAGCAAGCTCGTTCCCGATATGCCTTTGGCTGTGCGTCGGCTCACTCTCCACCTTGCCTTGGTTTTCCTCACCGGTTTCTCGGCGGCCCGGGCAGATGTCTTGGTCGACTTCAGCCCGGTGGGCGGCAGCCAGACCCGGCTCTCGATCACGGGCGAACTGACCGATCTGGACGACGATAACGGGCTCCGTAATGCCTCTGACTCGGTTTCCGTTTCCGGAACAGGCCTGACATTCGTTGATTACGCTTCCACCTCGGCATCCTTTGAACCCGCAGGCCGAGGTGCTTATTCCATCGACCTCAACCCGGGTCCCTTCTCCGATGCGGCCTTGGACGATTTTTCCGCCGGGTTTTCGGGCGGTGATTTCCGCTTGAGCCTTCCAAGAGTCTTCTTTGATGCGTCGGTCACCGTCTTCCCACAGGCAAGCTCGATTACCTTTAACGAAGACGTGGTCCTTGATATCCCCCACGCCTTGCTCAATGAGGGGACCTGGACCTGGGGCTCGCCCGGTGGCGACGTCGGCGACGGCATTACGTTGACGATCCAGCCTGTGCCCGAACCGACCGGCCTCTCGCTCGGCCTCGCCGCCCTCGCGCTGCTGGCCGGCCGCCGCCGCAACCCGGCCCGCCGCTAGCGGAGATGGCTTGGAAGCGCTTGCGGTCTGGTGGTGGATTAGCTTGCATCCGGCCTCTCGTTCCGGCTGGTCCATTCTTGTTAGACTCGAAGGTTACGCATCTTCTGGGAGCCGAGAAAATAGTCGCTCCAGAGGCCGGCCGGGGTAAAACCGGTTTTGCGGTAAAGGCCGGTCGCCTCCTGAGAGGCGCTCAAGCCCACGGCCCTGAGGCCGATGTCGCGGGCGTGGAGGCAGGCGGTCTGCATCAGCGCCAAGCCGATGCCCCGGCGGCGGTAGGGCGGGTAGACTTCCATATCGTAGATGCCGCCGGTGTCGCGGTAACGAAAGAGTTGCACGCCGCCGATGACGTTGCCTTGATGCCAAGCCACCCATTGCCAAAGCCGAGGCCGGGTGCGGGGCAGCTCCCGTTCCCACAACGCGAACCGCGCGCGGCGGGCGGGGGTGGTGAGAGGTCCGATCCAGGGCAGTACCTGGTCGCGGACCGAAGCCGGATCGACCACCGAGCGGATGACGACGCCGGCGATGTGGCGCGGGCGGGCCCGGTAGCCGGCCGCGTCCAGATGGAAGAACGGTACGTGGTAAACGCAGTGGAACCGGTGGCTCTTGAGCAACTCGCGGAAGCTGCCGTCCGGCTGACTGGCCGGGCCCAGGCTGACGACCATGCCCCGGCCGGTGGATTGAAATAGCCGTAGCGCCAGGCGAAAGTTTTGGGCGCGGTCGGCCTCCTTCCACGCCGGCGACATCAGCCCGCTAAACGGATGGGGGAAGGGCAGGCCGCAAACCTTCACCGCGCCCTCCTGCAGTAGCCAGCCGCCCGAAGCGCGCGCCAGGCACTCGACAAAAGCGCCGCGGTTGCGCTCATAAACGCGGGCCTTTCGGATTTCGCCGGGTGCGTTAGCTGGGGTCATGACACCGTTTTACCACGCTGCGCAACTCGTAATGCAGTGAAGTCCTAGCTGCCACAACGGGGCTTAATGGGAGTTTTGGCCTGGGCTCTACCGCACCGTTTTTAGGGGCAATTGTCTGGCACAATTTGATAACCATCTTATTATAAATTTCTTCTTTGTATAAGATATTCTTATTTTTTTGGATGGACTGATCGTCCTCAACTACGTCAGGTTGCCAAATTTTTTTAACCCTAAACGGTTGGTTTGAAGTGAGTAATGTATCGTGTTGATTGCCTAAGAGATTTTTCTTGTTGCCTGCGTATTGAATCAGTGTAGGGCTGAGCGCAGGTCGAGTTCCCATATGAATCGAACGGCGCGAATAGGGGGTAATCGGGGTTCCAATCGAAGTAGCAGCCGCTTTAATGGGGATCGCCTTTGGTGTCTAAATTACCTGCGCGTACCCCACAAAAAGCGCCCTCTTGTGATAAGTAGCGATTTCCCCATCTCCTTGCCTCGCGAAGCAATGTAAGTAACTGGATACCAATACTATGAAGAAGGATAGCACTACTTGGATTTTAACCGTGCTGACTTTGGCTTGCTGGATGGCCGAGCCGCTCCAGGGCGCCGGTACGCTGATGGGCGATCACACCGTGGAGGCCGACGGGGCCGAACCGGGCAACCTGAGCGTGGAAGGCGGGCTGGAAGTTGATGGGGTGACCGACCTCAAGAGCAGCGTCGGCGTAGGCACTGCGGCTGGCCAACCGGCGCTGACGGTGACCTACAGCGAGGCGGGTGTTCTCTACGAGTTGCTTTTCTCGGCCTACCGAGCACAAACGGTTTTTCAGTGGTGGGACAACCTGGAAAACGCCGGTAGCGAGGTCCAGAAGATGGCGCTGGACGGCGACAACGCGCTGAGACTTTTTAGCATAACTTATACCGGTAGCGGCACAGACGGGCTGATTGAGCTCAAGCCGGCTGCAAGCGGAGCCAGCACGATTCTGGTCGACGGGACGCCGGTCGTGGTGGCCGACGGCACCTATGCGCCATCCGATCTCTTTGGCGGAGCGAGCGGATCGCTTGCGGTGGGGAACGGCGCCAATACGGTTGGTTTCGTCAATGCCATCGCGCTGGGCGAGGAGGTGCTGGTGACCGCCGACGGCCAAGTGGTGCTGGGCAGTTTCAATAAGGTGCGGGCGAATGATGTACTCCAGGTCGGCAACGGTGTCAGCGGCAGTCCTTCCAACGCGATGTCGGTTAGCCGGGACGGTGATCTTGCCGTCGGCCGGGACTTGCTGGTGGCGCGCAACGGCGTCATTAAGGGCACGGGCGCGGTGCTCGGGCCTCTTTATCTGGAGCCCGCCAGCGGCCTCAGCATGGGTGCCTTTACCAATGGAACCTTACCCGGCGATGCGGCGGCTACCTCCGTGTATGACGATGATACCTTGGAGTACATCACTCAGGTGGAAGCGGTCGGAGCGGTCATTACGCAGGCCCAAAGCAACCGGATTAACGAGTTGGTTCTCTACCTCAAAGAGCAGGACCTGTGGAATCACTTTACCATCTTGCTTTTCCTCGAAGGAACTGGAACCACCAGCTACCCCCTGGGCGGCTACACCACCGCCACGGCCACTTTAGGCAGTGGGGCCCAATTTATCGCGGGCGGCGGACTCGAATTGGACGGCACGACCGGCAACCCGGTGACGATTCACCAGTCGTTTGAAGTGAAAGGAACAACCGTCTGGGCTTCCTTCCAGCGAGACGATCTCCACGTTGCTGGCGACCAGTATATTTTTTGGAGTGGGGGCAGACAACTACGAATCAATGGGTACACCTTTGGTGATCCGTGGATGGTGGAAGCCATCAAGGGCGGCAACCACGCTCGGTGGATCGACGATGGCAGCGATAACGACACAAACCAGAAAGTGATTACGACACAGTGGACCTATGCAGCCTCTTCACCCCTTATATGGATTGATAACACACAAAGAGTCTTAACGCAGCATACTGGTGGAACGGTCCAATTCAATAGTGGGACGGCCCTCCTAGGCAGGTGGTATGACGGAAAGCTCTACTCTCTGGCGGTGCATTTGGAGGATATCCACCCGACGGACGCCCAGCGGGAGTGGATTACCGATTGGATGAACGCGTTCTAGAAATCAAAGCGCCGTCTATGTCTCGCCACCTGTAGCGGAAACACTGCCATGAGGAACGAATCCTACATCCGAATACGGGGAGTCTTCGCTGTTGCGGTTGGATCGATCCTGGCGCTGCTGGTTCCGGTTCTAATGCTGGCCCA
>JBCDLL010000089.1:0-12727 GCA_038745425.1 Verrucomicrobiota bacterium
AAGCACTTCCTGAAAGGCTTCCAGCACGAGTTGGTTGATGAGCAGGTGGTTGACCGTCGCGAAATTCGCGCCCAGCGCCATGTCGTCCAGGTAGGTGTTCGCCTCGGGCGTACCAAGCGGCGCGAAGACCAGCTCGCGGTCGTTGCCCGGCAGCGGGATGCCCCACTTCTCGAAGTGTCGCTGCAGCTCCTTGAATTGGCGCACCGCCAGCATGTTGCCAAAGCCGCGTGAACCGCAGTGGGAGAGGAACGCGATCTGGCCGTCCCGCAGACCGAAGGACTCGCCGATGGCGCGCAGGCGCGGATCCGCGCTGAGCGCGACTTCCTCGCACTCGCCGAAGTGGTTGCCGCCGCCGTAACTGCCGAGCTGGCCCATTTTCTCGCCAAAGTTCTTGAAGGCGCCGGCCGCCAGGAGCTCGTCGAGCCGCAAGGCGAGGGAATCGCTGGTTTGGTCGTGACCGAGGTGGCGCGAATCCTCGCAGGCTTCCGCCCACTCCGGTGGGATGCCGAGTGCGGTGCACACGCCTTCTGACGCACCCTCAACCGCGACGCGCTTACCAAACTCCTCGGTGACCTTGCGGCCCTTCTTGACCGAGCGCTGGCCCCGGCCGGAGCCGGTGGGCGTGCGCTCGCAGATGGCGTTGATCAGCGCGCGGCGGACTGGGCGCTCCGTGATCGCTTCCGCCGGAACGTCGAGGGACAGCAGGCTCATCGAGCACTTGATGTCCACGCCCACCGGGCCGGGATAAATGTGCGTCGGCGACGCCATGACACAGCCCACCGGCGCGCCGTAGCCGGCGTGGGCATCGGGGTTGAGCACAAGCTCGGTCACACCCGGAGCGCTGCGCGAGTTGAGCGCCTGCTGGAGGCAGGTCGCGTCAAAGCCGTCGCGGATCGGCTCGGTGCCGATGACGGTGATGGGCTTGCCCTTGGAGTCCAGAGCGGGGATGAAACCGGTCGCTTCGCCCGTGGCGTGAATCCGTGGCTTGGTGTTTTCGTCGGCGTGAATCATGGTGGGAGTTTCCTTTATCTATCGGGTTGATATTCTGTGGGCTGGCGGCATGCGCCGCCAGCCCGTTGTGCGTTCTCCTCTAGCTTTCGTGTTGCGGGAGGAAGGGCGCCCAGTCCGCGATTCCGTGGGGGTTGCTGATCCGGAGGAAGGCCGGTACGGCTCGGGGCTCGCGGGGGCGCCGCAGCAGCTGCAGTCCGGCTTCCCGCACGGTCTTGTCGGCCTTGATCCGGTTGAGCTCCAGATCGCAGGTGACCAGGTTTTCCCAGGTGTTGCCGCCGCCGCGGGAGCGCGGGGTCACATGGTCAACGTCGGCCTCGGAGGGCTTCAGGCGGCGCCCGGTGTACTGGCAGACGTAGCCGTCGCGTCGATGGATGTTGCGGTTGCTCAGCCGGGGACGGTGCAGCGGCATCTTGGCGTAAGCCAGGCAGACGATGACCGTCGGGCGGCGGATCTTGCGGTGGGCGGTCCGCACGTAGGGGGCGTCCTCCGGCACCGGAAGTCGGACCCAATCCTCCCATTTTACGGGCGTCATGGTGCGGGTCTCGAGCGCGGTCGCGGCGTCGGCCGCCATCATCCCAAACGCTTGGGCGGGCGTCTTGGTGTGGATCGGCTGCCAGCTCTTGTTCAGGACAAGAACAGTCTGTTGGTGGAGGGTGTCGGTCATCGTCGGTTTGGGGTTGGGGTGTTTCTGCCGGTGAAGGGTCAAAGCCACAGCGGGGGTGTTGAGGTGATCTTCACGTCGAAGGGCGAAACGAAAATGGTATCCCCGGCCGGAGTTGCACCGGCGGCCTCCGGCTTCGCAGACCGGCACTCTTCTGCTGAGCTACGGGGATGGAAAAAAGGATCGGGTTGGCAGGATTCGCATCTGCGACCTCACGCTTCCGACGCGCGTATGCTACTAGAGCTTATTACAAAAGTTCCGCGTACCCGCGCCAGTTGGATTTTGGCCGCTGGGCTAGGCGCAACGAGGGAGCTTATCAAAAATGATAAGTGACCGAGGAGCAACACCGCCCAGCGGCCAAAAGACACTGGCCTTGAGTAGGTGGCGGTTCTTTTCCGCCGTAGCGTTGTCATTCGTCAGTCACAGGTATACTTGATACCTGCTCCTTCCTCTCTTCTAGCCACGGCGGAAAATTCCTCGCAACGCGGGTCGCGTGGAACTTTTGTAACAAGCTCTGGACTGCACCACAACCCGGGTGAAAGTGGCTGCCCCGCTTGGATTCGCACCAAGGTTAGCCGGTTCAGAGCCGGCCGTGTTGCTGTTACACCACAGGGCAGTGGAAAGGGCGGAGCTGGCGGGAGTTGCACCCGCCGCCGGGGCAAGCACCCCGGCACCTGTTTTCCAAACAGGCCCGGCCAACTGGGATCCTGCTCAGCTCCACCAAAGTGCGGGTTTTCTAACCACGAAAAACTGGCCGCTGATGCGTGACAGAAACGGTGCATCTTCCCCTGATCCGAAGGGCGCCCGTTACGGCATTTTGATGGCGGCAACCGGGACGGGCCGCAGCCCGGCTGCTTTCTGGCATGCCATCAAAAGCTCAAAGGACTCCGCTGGGAGCCAAATGGCTCCTCCGCTTGGACTCGCACCAAGACGACCTGATTAACAATCAGGCATGCTGCTGATTACATCACGGAGGAGTGGAAAAGCGCGTTGCCCCGCTTGGATTCGCACCAAGGATTACCGGGTCAAAGCCGGTCGTGATGCTGCTTCACCACAGGGCAAAGAAAGCAGCGGAGGCGGAGGGAATTGCACCCCCACTCGAGCGACGCCCGAGACGGATTAGCAGTCCGTTGCAACAATCTAATAGTTGCCTCGCTTCCTGGGAAAATGGTACCACCGGCAGGAGTTGCACCTGCATGTCCGTTGGGACACCAGTTTCTGAGACTGGCGCGTCTGCTGGTTCCGCCACGGTGGCATGAGAAGGGTCCTCCCGGCTGGATTTGCACCAGCGACTTGCCGATTATCGGTCGGCCGCTCTTCTGGACTGAGCTACGGGAGGGCGGAAGGGGTACCCGCGCTTGGAGTTGCACCAAGGACCTCCGGTATGTAAGGCCGGCGCTCTGCTGGTTGAGCTACACGGGCGGGAAAGCTGGCACCCATCCCCGGAGTTGCACCAGGTCCCCCGGGTGGTAAGCCCGGCGCTCTGTTCTGCTGAGCTACATGGGTGGAAAAAGGAAGGCCGCGGTCGTCACCCCGGCAGGGCTTGCACCTGCATCTCCGGTCCGCATTGACTGGCGCTCTCTCTTGGTTGAGCTACGGGGGCGAAAGGGTTGTGACGGGCGGGGCTTTCTCGTGCAGAAGCACGGTTTGTGTCGAACTTGAAACTGGTGGAGCGCCCGGGATTCGCACCCGCATCGACCCGGCACTTCAAACCGGCGCTCTACTGTTGGAGCTAACGAGCCAGGAAACTGGTGGAGCGCCCGGGAGTCGCACCCGGCCGGCCCGAAGGCGCGGGATTTACAGTCCCGCCGGCGTCTCTAGCCGTCTAGCGCTCCGCTTGGGGGCAAAGGGGTGGCTCGTGCAGGATTCGCACCCGCATCGACCCGGTACTTCAAACCGGCGCTCTACTGTTGGAGCTAACGAGCCAGGAAATTGGTGGAGCCGGTGGGGGTTGCACCCACATCTTGCCGCTTAAGAGGCGGCTGCTCTGCCTTGAGCTACGGATCCAGGGGAGGAAAGTGGCGGCCTGGACGGGACTCGCACCCGCTTGCACCGGATCGACAATCCGGCTCCTCGGCTCCTTCGGATTCCAGGCCAGAAGGGAGGGAGAAAAGGGTGGGCCCGGCGGATTCTCGCCCGCACCTGGCGGTTTAAAAGACCGCTGCTCTGGAGGTTGAGCTACGGGCCCATGGGAAGAAGGTCAGGGGACAGGGATTTGCACCCATATCCTCCGGAGTCACGGTCCGGGATGCCGCTGATTACACCATCCCCTGATGGAAAGTGGCGTCCCCGGCAGGAGTTGCACCCGCGGCCTCCCGGTTCGAAGCCGGGCATTCTTGCTGCTGAACTACGGGGACGTGGAAGGTGGATCCGCCGGCCGGGCTTGCACCGGCCTCGCCGCGTTACGAAGGCGGTGCATCGCTGCCAATGCTTCGGCGGAGGGGAAAGCGGGAGGATGGCGGAGGACTTGCACCCCACGGGTTTGGGGCCCGCGTTCGGTTTTCGAGACCGCCCCGGCGCGCTTGTCCGGTTCACCATCCCAGGCAAAGGGGTACCGCCGACAGGAGTTGCACCTGCACGCCCCGAAGGGCACCGGCTTCTCGGACCGGCGCGTTTGCTGTTACGCCACGGCGGCGGGGGAAAGGGGTGGACCGGGCGGGAGTTGCACCCGCAGCCTCCTGTTTGCAAGACAGGCGCTCTCCTCGTTGAGCTACCGGCCCGGAGAGGGACCAAAATGGCCTCCCCGGCCGGACTTGCACCGGCGACGGGCTGTTTAGAAGACAGCTGCTCTGCTCCTGAGCTACGGGGGTGTTGAAGAGGTTGCAGGGCCAGGATTCGAACCTGGGACTCCAGCGTATGAAACTGGCGAGTTAGCCGCTTCTCCACCCTGCAGAGAAAGTGGAAAAAAAGAGGTGGAGCCGGTGGGAGTTGCACCCACAACCTCCTGCTTGCAAGGCAGGCGCTCTGCGGTTGGAGCTACGGCCCCTTTGGGGAAAAGCGTGCGACCAGCCGGAATCGCACCGGCGTCTCGGCCTTGGCAGAGCCGCGTCCTGGCTACTGGACCATGGTCGCAAAGCGGGCATGGCGCCCCGGTGCCGCCCCGGGATCGGCTGGTTTTGGAGACCGGCCTGCGCAGGCTGGCGCGCGCCATGTGGGAAAGAAGTTGCTCCGGCCGGAGTCGCACCGGCGACCTTCTCCTGATGAGGGAGCCGCTCTGACTGCTGAGCTACGGAGCTGGGGATCCCCCCGCCGGACTTGCACCGGCCGTCGCTCCCGTACCGGGGGAGTGCAGCGCTGCCTCTGCTTGAGGGGAATGGAAAGGGGCGGCCGGGCCGGAACTTGTGCCGGGTTTGGCTGAATCAATGACCCGGCAGGTTGTCGAGATTCTTGGCCAGGAGTTGAAGAAAAAGGGTCGAGCTGGCGGGCCTCGCACCCGCGACCTCGTGCTCCCAAGGCACGCGCGCTGCCTCTCTGCGCTACAGCTCGATGAAAGAAGGGAGCCCCATCCCGGACTCGCACCGGGTGTCTCCCGTTTACAAGACGGGTGCCGCACTCTTTGGCCTACGGGGCAGATGGGGATGGCTCTGAAAAGGGTCGGCTGGGTGAGATTTGCACTCACACGGGGATGGCCCCACCCAGGTTTGAGCCGGACGCGTTTGCTCTTTCGCCACCAGCTGGTGGAAAACTGAACGGGGTGGGATTTGCACCCACACGGGGATCTCTCCCCACCTGGTTTTAAGCCAGGCGCGTCTCCTGGTTCCGCCACCCGTCCACTGGGGGTTCTTGTTTTTCACAAAAGGCAACCGCGGCGGGACTTGCACCCGCTAGGACGGGTTTGAAAGACCCGGCGCTCGGCTCTTTGCATTCGCGACTAAAGGGGAAGCTGGAGTCCCGGGCAGGATTTGCACCCGCGTAGACGGTGTTGCGGACCGTTGCCTGAGCTCCTCGGCCACCGGGACGTGAAAGGTGCGCCATCCCGGAATTGCACCGGGTTCTCCTGGGTGGAAGCCAGGCGTCCTGCGAGCGGACCCATGGCGCGGAAAAGAGAGAACGGGGATGAAGGCGGAGCACCGTCCTGAAATGTCACGGGTAGGGTAAGCACCCATGGCCGGAAGCTGGCGGTTTCTTGGGGAAACACCGTGCCGGGGGATGCCCTTTTCAGGGGGCTTGGTCCCGGTCGCCTTCGGCGCGAAGCATCAAGACCGTTTCGATCCCGACCTTCGACGTGAAGATCACCTCAAAGCGCCCTCATCCGAAGAATCGGGCCCCTGCCGCGGGGCTTGCTGCGGAACCGGCCGCCAAGGTTGCCAGGCCTCGGCGCGGTTACGTGCGGTCATTGGTGCTGTTTCGGGCACAGCCTTGGAAGCCGTCAATCATCCCAAAGAACCGGCGTGGCCGGGGCATCCCCCGCCCCCGGGCGAGGGGGCGGGAGCCGTGGGAGGATTGACGCTCTGGCAAAAAATGATATCTTGCCGTTCTCATCTGGGAGCCTGCGTCCCCTCACGGACCCGGTTTCCGCCGCCCCTCAAGTGTTACCAGCACTTGGGGGGTTTTGGTTTTCTGGGCGGGACCTTCATCCCATCGTCACGAATCGACGTGCGATGGCTGGAGTCCTCATTTCTCTGTTTCTATCTTTAATTTATTCTTTTTCTGTATTCCTTTATGGTTGTTTGGTTTGAGTAACAAAAAAACCTGCTGGCCAAGGCCGAGCAGGTTTTCGAAAAATCCAGTGTCTAAGATTCTAAGATGCCTTACTCGGCGTTCCTCCGGGCCTCGTTACTCCGCTTATCAAAACCCATCCCGGGCGTGGCGGCGACGATCGCTTCCGGAAGGAAGGCACACAAGTCCTGTTGGCGATACTCGGTATTACCGATATGCCAGCGAGACTTTGTCGTGTTGGGTGATAAGAGTTTCATCATGAGTTTGCTTTTAATTTCACAACTTTAGACGATGAATTTCAAGCCGATGTTCAAGTAATAGAACAGCAGAGACGGAAACGTCAATGGAAAACTGAAACTTTTTTCCAAACCTTGAATGAGCGGGCGAATGAAGCCCTGAAATAGCTTAACTAATTTGTATTTAATAATTTATGGAGAATAAAAAAGGAGAGAAGCTCCTTCGCAACTTCGGATCTTTTCACCCGCAAGTGCACCTGCGGTGTTAACGACGATGATGGCTGCGTGCACTTCGAAGGCGATTCATGTATCAGTTTTGAAGATTTGATTTTGCATCTTGGTCTGACTGAATTGAGCGCTTGCCAACTCTAGATTGCCGTGGTTTTCTAGAAGGCATGTTCAAGCGAGCTTGAGTTTTTCTCGAATAGGCAAGGCTTCCGTTGGAGTCTTGCTCAGGACGCATCTGTCCTTTGCACAAAACTCAAATCTTAAGATTCGCTTTGAAAACATCCCCGCCGGAAATCCGGCACTTCTATACTTCCCAATGCTGGATGGAGAGCGCCGCTCTCGACCAGCTTCACCAGATGGCGTCTCTGCCGGGTGTGCTTTTTGCCGCCGGTTTTCCCGACCTGCATCCTGGCAAAGGCGTTCCCAATGGAGCCGTCGCCGTGTCATCAACTCATCTTTACCCGCATTTGATCGGTAACGATGTTGGGTGCGGACTCGCGCTCTGGCAGGCCGGATTGCCTGCGCGCAAACTCAAACTCGACCGCCTCGAGAAATCCCTTCACGGCCTGGAACAGACACCGGAAAAGGTGCCAGGGAGTATTCTCGAAAACCACGACCTGACCGCCGACAGCCTGGACGCCTCCTTCGGCACGATTGGAGGGGGCAACCACTTTGCAGAGTTGCTCGCCGTGGAGGAAGTCTGCGACGAGGCCGAATGGCGGCGGGCAGCCGGTGATGACGGGAACGTCTTCCTGCTGGTCCACAGTGGCTCGCGCGCTTTGGGCGACCGCCTCTACCGCCGCCACGCCGCTCGCTTTGGTGCGCGCGGCCTGACGGCCGGCAGCGACGAGGCCGAAGCCTACCGGCGCGCCCACGACCACGCGGCTCGCTGGGCGGCGGCCAACCGGGCGCTGATCGCGGAGCGCCTCCTGGGTGACTTGCGCACGGAGGCGGCCTGTCTCCTCGATGCCGCCCACAACAGCCTGACAAAGGAAAGCCTCGGCACGGACGAAGTCTGGATCCACCGCAAAGGGGCCGCCCCGACCCGCGGTAACCTCGTAGTGATTCCCGGCACGCGCGGCACGCTAAGCTACTTGGTTCGGCCGGTGGGAGACCAGACCGCCAACGCGTACTCGGTTGCGCACGGCGCGGGCCGTAAGTGGCGGCGCAGCGAGTGCCGGGGTCGGCTGGAAAAACGCTACCGGACGGCTGACCTCACGCGCACCAAGCTCAAAAGCCGGGTGGTCTGCGAGGACCGCGATCTGCTCTACGAGGAGGCGCCCGAGGCCTACAAGGACATCCGCCAGGTGATCGGCGATCTCGTCCATTTTGGCCTGATCGAAGTCGTGGCGACGCTGCGGCCACTGCTTACCTACAAGACACGGAGGAGCGAAAGATGAGCGCTCCGCCGGAAGCCTGGGTGCAATGCAGCAGCGGTGAGGGCCCGCTGGAATGCCAACGCGCGGTGGCGTGCGTCCTGCCGCTTTTCGAGCGGGAAGCCGCAGAGCAGGGCTTGTCGGTTCAAGTGCTGGAGCGCACGCCCGGAGGTGCGCCCGGCTGCCTGGCCAGCGCTTTATTGGCGGTGAAAGGAAGTGGCCTCTCCGGCTTTTTGGCCGGATGGAGTGGCACCGTTCAGTGGCGCGCGCCGAGTCCCTTCCGGCCGCGGCATCGGCGTAAGAATTGGTTTTTGGGAGTCACCGTTTTCGAGGTTCCCGAGACACCGAACTGGGATGCCAACGATATCTCCGTCGAGGCTTTCCGCGCCGCCGGTCCGGGCGGCCAAAACGTGAACAAGGTCTCCTCCGCGGTGCGCGTCATCCACCGTCCCACCGGTTTGGTGGCGGTAGGGCGGGAGGAGCGCAGCCAGCAAGCCAACCGGAAGCTGGCCCTCGCCAGGCTGCACGACGCCTTGCGAGACCAAGCCGAGCGCCAGGAAGCATCCGAGCAGGCGAGCCGCCGCTTGCGTCACTATCGGCTGGTACGCGGCAATCCGGTCCGGACCATCGCGGAGCCGCTGGACGGATGACGCCGTTCCGGCGCCAAGCATGTGCCCTACCGCCTCATCCGTACCCGCACCGGCTGGCCGCTGGAGGGTGAGTACGATTGAGCCGGTTCTTCCATGAGACCTCGCGAGCTTTTCTTCAAGCAGGGCGATCAGCCCCTTGCCGCCCATACTAGAGTCTCCCGGTCCCGTAGCTCAGGGGATAGAGCAGGGGTTTCCTAAAGCATAAATACCTATCCATCAGTGTTATACAAAAGTCCTGGGCGCTCCTCAACTCTCCTCACGCCAAAACCTTACCCTTCCCCAGGTCTCATCAAGAGTACTCATTAAAACTCAGCAGTCACGGGCCTAGCCGTAGCACCATCCGTAGCAGTTTGCTGGGTCCAGAGTCTGACGAGACACGGGTAGAAGTAGGGATAATCGACGTAATCCTGGAAAGACTGGAGCGGCTACTGTGTTGCCACATTGAACCAAGGCGAGTCGGTGACGTCACCAAGTGATCAAAAGTTTGGTTAAAGGGAGCGGGCCTTCTTGAGATCCTCGTGCTTAAAAAGCGCTGGCCACGCGGTCGATCTCTCCGGCTCGTACGCCCACCCCTTTCGCAACTTCTCTCCACCTGGCCGTCGCCGTGGCTGTGGCCTTGATGATCTCGCGAGCCGGTCCCAGGCCCAACCCAAAGTACTCGGCGGATTCCTCCAAGAGTTCGGTCGAGCACGTGCCGTCATCCGGACTGATGTTGGTTGTCAGCACGCGCGCCTTGAGGTCGGTAGGGGTGGGGTTGAGGGCATAGGCAGGTGAGAGGGACCACCCGTCTCGTCCCCGCCAGAGGAACCCATGATTGCGCAAATGGTCGTCGACATTGGAGATGAGAACGTTGAACACCATGCGTCGGTAAAGAGCGGCGGCGTCAACTTTGGCGTGAGCTCCGTGCTGGGAGAGCGCATCAACGATATCAGGAAGCTGCCTGGTCGCCATCTTTCGACCCCGTCATGGCCATTGCGGAGAGAAATGGGATTCGTCGGGCTCCCTCCCGGTCGAAGCGGCGCGATAGCAAAACGGCCTTTCCGTCGATCGACAGCAACTCATGCTCCGGCGTCGTGCTGCCAGCGCGTTCAGCCAAACGCAGGGCAATCTCCTCCCAGGTTTCCATACTGTATTCGTCGGTTTCCTTGGGAAATTTGACGACGGAAAAATTGCCATGTTGATCGATCACTGAAGCCTCGCGCCTCCCAATGAGGATCCCGGGGCAAAGATGAGTCGGAGGTCTTCGTCTGTTTCCTCATCGCGGAGAATGCGCTCGGTGCTAGAAAGCAGGCAGCCGAGTTCGATAATCGCTGGAACCCCGCTGCGCATTGGGGCCTGAAACTCAGCATCACCCGGTCGGCGAAAGCGAAGGGCGCCCAATCTGGTTTCGTCTGAAACGCCCAAGAGGTAGTCGCTCTCCATCAGCGTTCGGACACGTCGCCCTTGCTTTTCGGCCTGCCTGCGTTCAGCACGTTGCATCAGTCGCCGTCCCCAGTTGTCGGGGGCCGAGTCGCCGATCGATCCGAAAACGGAAAGGCCCCAGGAGGTGCGTAGGGGCCGGAGGTGAGCGGAAGAGCCGGTTTCAAGGAAAAACGGTTCGGATCGCCCAGCCATTCGGAAGCGTATTCGAATAGGATCGTTTCCGAGCCGCGGGCGCGATCGCATTGGGCCAAGCCTACTGGACGCGTGCCGCCGTCCAGGTAGATGTGGACTTCGAAGTCAGCCATTCTTCGACCTTCTGGTGTGGATGTGTTTAGGCAGTTGGGAACTGGCCAGGGTTTGGCCTAGGCTGTCCCGGGTGATATCGGCAATTTCCCCCAGGCCTTCGAGAAGTCCGAGGGCTTGGAGTACGGCAGCATAAATCCCGATGCTCACGCTGTGGTCGCCGGATTCAATCCGCTGGAGGGTCGAACGGGACGTAAAAGCTCTCTCCGCCACGATCGCCATGGGCAAACGGCGTCTCTTGCGGGCGTCGCGAATGTCGCCACCCAGCTTGCGTAGTACTCGCCGAACGGCAGCCGGGATCAATATAGATGGTCTTGATTTCATTGGCGGCGAGCCAACGCTGGATCGCCTTGGCGATAAACTCTGGCCCGTTGTCGCTTCTTATATATTTGGGGGCTCCCTGCCGCTCGATCGCATCGGCCAGGCAGGCGAGTACGTCGGTGGCTTTGAGGGTGCGGCCGGCTTGGATGCAGTGGCATTGGCGGGTGTATTCATCGACGATGTTGAGCAGGCGCATGGCGCCGCCGCGCTGGGTGTAGTCGCTGACGAAGTCCCAGCACCAGACATGGTTGGGGTGGTCGGCCCGTTGCCGCAAGCCTGTCGATAACCCTTGGCGGCGCAGCCGTTTGCAAGGCGGCGGCACTTGCAGCAACTCCTCCCGGCGCACGCGCTGCACCCACTTCTTGTTGATGGCATAGCCCAGCGCCCGCAGCAGCCCGGTCACCTTCTTGTAGCCCAAGGTCGGGTGCGCCAGGCTCACCCGCACGATCTCGGCCTCCATCCGCTGGCGACGCTCCGACACCGGCTGGGGCCGGTAGCGAAGCATCGAGCGGTGAAATCCCAGCCAACGACTGACTTTGCGCCCGGAACACGCCAACGCACCACGAACCTTCTCGGCTTTGGCGCGCCGACGCTCCGGGCTTACATGTTTTTTTCCAGCGCAATCTCAAGGGCCTTGGCCTTGAGCATCTGGTCGGCCAACAGCTTCTTGAGCTCGCTGTTTTCTTTTTCCAGATCCCGCAACCGCTGCGCCTCCTTGATCTCCATGCCGCCATACTTGGCACGCCAGCGGTAAAAACCCTGCGTGCTCACGTTGTACCGTCGGCACACTTCCTCCACGGGAACGCCCCCGTAGGCCTCACGCAGGATACGAATGATTTGCTCTACGGTACGTCGTGTCTTCTTTATCAGTGGTCTTCCTTTCTATCCGGAAAACCACTCCATTTAAAGCGGACTCATTTACGGGGGCCCAAGCACAGGCACCCCTCCAGGATTGTTTTGCCAACGGTGTCGGCCTCGCGCAAAACGCGGATCTTCTCCTCGGTGGTGTAGCGTTTGCCTTTCACACCTCTTGGTCCTTTCTAGGTAATCCCAGACTGTCATTCAACCCGGAGCAGTTTTGGCAGGCGGCTCAGGCTGCTGGCGCATTCAGGAATCCGATGGTTGGACGGTAGGACGCCTAATTGCGAAAGCCAAGACCATCGCTTGATTGGGGGTATGTTTGGAGCGTGCCTTTGGCAGGGGAAGCTGGGATTAGTTATCCTTAGATCAGAAAGTAATTCTAATGTAGCAAAACTGTCACAGAAAAAGGATTGACGTGTTGCGTCCGGGTGGCATTAAGGACGCTGTATGCGGAACCGCGCTCCATTAGGAATGCTTGCCGTCTTGTTGAGCCTGCCTTTGTCGGCTCAGGAGTTCTCCACCGAAGCCGAGCCCGCTGCGAACGAGCAGCCCCTGGCCAACCCCAAGTCCGCCGCGAACGCAGAACTTGCACTCGACCCAGAGCCTGTGATGGGTGCGGGGCGCGTTGGGAAGTCGGAGCCGGAAGCGGAGCCGGAAGCGGAGCCGGCCGCAGAGGCGTTGCAGGCGCAGCGCCGGGCCCTGAGCCGGGAGTTGCGCGCGATCATGGAAGCCCATCGGGATCGCAGCCCGGCGGAGCAAAGCGCGGCGCTGCAGGCTTGGCGCGAGGCCAACCGAGCGCGCAGCGAGGAGCTGCGCCAGCGGGAGCGGGCGCTGGCGGAGAAGCGGGAACGCCCGGCACTGACCCCCGCGCAGATCGAGGCGAGGTTTGAGCGCCCGGCACCGGCTGGGCTCGAAGGTGATGAGCTGGCGCTGTGGCATAAACGCCAGGCCCTAGCCA
This sequence comes from Verrucomicrobiota bacterium, assembly GCA_038745425.1. Taxonomy (GTDB): domain Bacteria; phylum Verrucomicrobiota; class Verrucomicrobiia; order Methylacidiphilales; family UBA1321; genus CAWUJC01. Next base: position 12,687 of record JBCDLL010000089.1, read on the forward strand.
AGAGCCGCTTTGCGTTGACGCAATCGCAGCGGGAGCAAACC
>JBCDLL010000090.1:0-11913 GCA_038745425.1 Verrucomicrobiota bacterium
CCAACTCCCCCTATTCTTTGAAACTCCGTGGCGGCCTGGCCGCCGCCGTCCTCGCCCTGACCGGCCTGACCACCGCCCAAGCGGAAGACTGGCCCGAGCCGGTCATCCCCAAGCCCTTCGGCATGCAGCTCAAGGAGCACAACAAGAACGAGAAGAATCTGGACCAGCTCCAGGAACTCGGCATCCACGTGGTGCGCCGCGGCCTGCTCTGGCACAACGTGGAGAAGGAGAAGGGCGTCTACGACTTCAGCCGTTACGACGAGCTCGTCAACGGCGTGGAGGAGCGCGGTATGGTGCTGCTGGCCTGCCTGGCCCTGAACAACGAGAAGCTCTACCCGCACGTGCGCAAGCCGGAGGGCCGCCAGGCCTTCATCAACTACACCAAGGCGATCATGGAGCACTACAAGGGCAAGCCCATCATTTGGGAAATCTGGAACGAGCCCAACATCCGCACCTTCTGGGGCAAGCACGGCAAGGCCAACCAGCGCCCCTACGCCGAAGAGTACTACAATCTGGTCAAGGCCCTGGTGCCGGAAATGAAGAAGGTCGATCCCAACTGCCTGGTGCTGGGTGGCTCGGTCTCCGGCATGTGGAAGGACGCCTGGAACTGGACGGAGATCATTTTCGAGATGGGGATCCTGGAAACGGGCATCGACGGCTGGTCCCACCACCCGTACAGCCTCAAGCGCCCCGAGCAGCAGTACGACGGCTATATGCGCCTGCGCGAAATGTTCGTCAAAAACGGCATGCCGCGGGACTTCCCCATCGTCAACTCCGAGCGCGGGTTCTCGATGAAGGACCTCAAGAGCACCAACCCCGGCGGCGGCGACGTGGACATCGACTACAACACCTACGGCAAGAAGGAGGCCCTGCCCGACTATCAGGCCTGGCACCTGGTGCGCCAGTACCTCACGGACCTGCTCGCCGATGTTAAGTTCACGATTTGGTACGAGTGGGAAGGCAGCTCCAAGGAGGGCTTCCCCATCATCCAGAACGGGAAAAAGACGCTGGCCTACTTCGCCTGCGAGCACCTGATCAAGGAGCTGACCGGCTTCCGGCTGGAGAAGCGCCTGGAGCTCGGCGAGAAAAACGACTTCATCCTGAGCTTCCGCAACGGCAACCAGCAGAAGCTGGTGGTCTGGACCTCGCCCACCGGCCAGGACAGCCCCGACCTGACCAAGAAGAAAGAGCTGGAGATTCCGGTTAACGCCACCGGTCAGGTCACGATGACCGACGTCTACGGCAAGGAAACCACGACGCTCCCGGTCAAGAACGGCAAGATCACCGTGACCCTCGAGGGCGGCCCGCAGTACATCACGCTGTAAGCGCCTGCCTGCGAAAAGAGCCCCGTCCGCCAAAAGGCGGGCGAGGCTCTTTCGCTTGGGCGCAGCGGCCCTTCCGCGCGATGGCTACCGGATGTCGATGGCGTCGATGAAGAAGGAATCGCCGCTGCCGCTGGCATCGAGCTGCACCTGCACTTCGGTGATCGCGCCAAAGCCGGAGAGATCGATGTTGGCGGCGCGCCAAATCTGGTCGTCATCGCCGTCCGCCGCACTGAAGACCACATGCCAGGTGCCGTCGAAGACCAGCACGTTGGCAATGTCGTCGCCCTCCAGGCTCTTGGCCTTCCAGCCGAAGGTGAGCGTGCCGTCGGTGACGCTGTTGGCCAGGATCCGGTTAATGGCGGAATCCTTGCGCAGGCGCACGATGGTCGTGCCGCTGTACGCGTCGTTCGGGGTGAGGAACTCCGTGAAGTCGCCCGTGGTGGCCCAGTCGCCGCTCCAGCCGGTGCCGCCGGTCCAGTCGCCGGTCTCGAAGTCGTCCTCGCCGGCGCCGTTGGACGTGGGCGCGCCGGGCACTATGGCAACGTTGTCGATGTTGAAGGTATCGCCCGAGCCGTCGCTGTCCATCGTCACGCGGATTTGGGTGATGTTGCCGTAGGCGGCCAGGCTGATGGACTCCTGGTGGAAGGTGTCATCGTCCTGCCCGTCCATCACCAGGAAGACGTCGTGCCAGGCGCCGTCAAAGACGGACACGATAGCAGCGTCGTTGTCCTCCAGGCTTTTCGCCTTCCAGGTGAAGGAAAGCGAGCCGCCCGCGCTGCCCATGGTTAGCGAGCGGGTGATCTCGGCCTGCTTGCGCATGCGCACCTGGAAGACGCTGCCGCCGTCACCGCCGGCGGAGAGCTCGAGGAGATCGCCCTCGATCGTCCAGGGCGAATTCCAGCCGCTGCCCCCGGCCCAGTCGCCGGTGTCGAAGTCATCCGAGGCCATGCCGGTCACGCCCGGCTGGATCGTCGTGGCGCTGGCGGCGGCGCTCTGGGCCGACTCGTTTTCCGCCAGGTCGTAGGCCAGCACGGCGTAGCTGTAGGTGGTGGAGCCGTCCAGCCCGGTGTCGCTGAAGCGCGGCACCTGCGAGGAGGCCATCACCGCGTCCACGTAGACGCCGTCGCGGTAGATCTCGTAGCCGATCACGCGCTCGTTGTCGGTGGAGCGCTCCCAGGTCAGGTCGATCTGGTTGCTGGAAACCGCCACCGCCTCGAGCGCTTGGGGCACGCTGGGTGCCTCGTCCTCGATCGTCTTGTTGATCTGCAGCCGGTCGCTTTCGCCCGCGGCGTTATAGGCCATGATGCGGTAATTGTGCTTGATGCCCTTGGCCAGGCCGCTGTGCGAGTACGTGGTCACGTCCGCGCCGACTTCGTCGAGCAGCGTGTAAGAGCCCGAGGCGCTGCCGGTCTTGTAGTAAATGCGGAAGCCGTCCTCGTAGAGGCTGTGGTCCAGCCAGAAGAGATCGACCGAATCCGCCCCGGTCACGACCACCTGGTCCTGGACGTAGCTGGTCGGCTCGTCCGGCACCTGGCCGGGCGCCGCCTTGGTCGACACCACCGCCTCGTTCGACCACGAGGAGGTGTCCGCGCCGCTGCTCTTGGTTGAGCGGACCCGGAAGGTGTACTCCGTCGCGCCGGTCAGGCCGGTGGCGGCGTAGCTGGTGGCGTCCGCGCTCACCGTGGCCAGCGGCGAGAAGGTCACGCCGTCGGTGGAGGACTCAATCTCAAAGCCCTCCTCGTCGCCCGAGCGGTCGTTCCACTGCAAGTCGATCTGGGTGTCGCTGGCCGCGATCGCCTTGAGCCTGGCCGGCGTGTTCACCGGCACGGAATCCAGGCGGATGTACTGCGGGCCACCGGTCAGCATCACGTTGATCTGCCCGCCGCTGACCGTGACCGTGCTCAGGTTGCCGAAGGTGTCGCTGACGTCGAGCGTGCCGGTCGCGTCCACCGGGATGTCGATGGCGTGCGGCACCGGCAGGCGCACGGCAAAGGACAAGTCCGGCACTGTCCAGACGGCCAGACTTTGGACGCCGGACTGATCCTCGAACAGAAGCACATAGTCCAAGGGCGAGGCCGTGGGCAAGCGGCCGATGTAGTCGCAGCCGTCAAGCCGGTCGGCCAGGGTCTGGCAGGCAAAGTAGGCGGGCCGGGGCGACCAGTCGGCCTCCACCATGCCCCACTTCGAGCCGCGCCACTCGTACCAGGTGCTGATGCGCACCTCGGTCATCTGGTCCACCAAGTGCTGGCGAGCCAGCATCCAGCCCTGGGCGTCGTCAATCTCCGCCGCCGGGTAGCGCTCCAGCCAGGTGGTGGAGTAGCCCACCTCGGTGTTGATCAGCGGCATGTCCGGCACGCCGTAGTCGGCCAGCACTCGGCGGATGCCGCCATGGCCCTCGTTGCCGCTGGCGCCCTTCTCGATGTAGAGCTCGGGCCAAGCGAAGCCGTAGGGGTGGATGGAGACGGCGTCGACCGGCAGATCAAAGAGGCCCTGCTGCCCGCAACGGTCCACCCACTTGGTGGCCGCCTTGCCCACGCTGGAAAGCGAGCACACCGCGATGACGCAGTCCGGGTCGGCCGCCCTCATCGCGGGAACCACCACTTTCACCAGCTCGGTGTACTCGTCGGCCAGAATCTGCGAGTGGCTCGAGCCGGTGCTCTGCCAGAAGGAGGCCAGGTTGGGTTCGTTCCAGATTTCCCAGACGATGTCGTAGTCCTGGTACCGGGCGACGACCGTGGCGCAATAGGCGGCAAAGGCCTGCCGGTTCTCTTCGTCGATGATGCCGCGCTTGCCGTGATCGTTGTACAGAGCGTTGTTGAAGACCAGGGTACCGGAGATGCGGATGCCGCGGTCGGTGAACTGTTGCACCCACACGTCCGTCTCGCTGAAGTCATAGACCCCCTTCGACGTCTCGATGCCGGCCCACTGGAAACCGGCGCGTACAAATTTGGCGCCGGCGTCGCGGGGGCCGTCGATGTTTTGGATTTCTTCCTTTCCTTTGGTTTGAATGCTGACCGAGGACGGAATCGTCATGTCGGGCAAGCCGTCGGCCAACGCCACTTGGGGCGAAAGAAGGGCCAGAGTTAAGAATACAGCCACAGCAAGGTATCGGTTCATGTTCATCTTTATTGCGGGGTTGGGGTGGTTAGGTATTGAGTGAAATTATCTAGAAAAGAAGCGGGGCCTTTTCTGCAAAAACAAAAAGTGGCGACACACCTTGGATACGGGACAAAATGGACGGACTGAAGTTATTGCGAGTATCATTATTTAAGCGTGAGCGTAGGAAAATGATGCCCGGCAGCAAGCGACAAAGCTTACATAATCATAACTTTAAGCGTCCAAAAACCGATAGTAATTCAAAGAAAGGTAGTTTTTGCCTACACACCAAATCTATTCAAAGAAATTGCAGATCCCGCCGTTTGAACTCTTTTATAGATGTGAAATCGCCTCATTTTCCTCCTGGCAGACGATTTGTAGATTGCCAGCCCGGTAGCCGCCGGACCTAGCAGTCGGCAGCTCCCCAGCGGCGGAAATCTCTTCCCATGGCGTTACCGTCACGCCCACCGTCGATGGGGACATCGAGGGCTACCCTGGCTTGGTATCCCCGTAGGCCGGTAGCCGCCCGGCGGACCTAAATTGAATCGCCCAACCAAATGAGGAGCGGCATCACCTTTGCCCGGTAGCCGCCGGACCTAGTGGTCGGCAGCTCCCCAGCGGCGGAAATCTCTTCCCATGGCGTTACCGTCACGCCCACCGTCGATGGGGACATCGAGGGCTACCCTGGCTTGGCATCCCCGTAAACCGGTAGCCGCCGACGTCCCGGCGGCGGAAGTCGCATCCCGTCCGATTCACGCGGCGGAGCGGGATGCCGACTGCTAGGTCCTCCGCCCACCGTCGGCTTGGCACCGCCGCCGCCCCAGTAGCCGCCGCTGAGCCCAGCGGCGGAGATCTCTGACCCTCTCGCGGCGACGGTTATTTAAATTTAGATCGCAAATTTACAGTCTGAACCCAAAAAAGAATGAACCAATCGTTGATTTTTGCGTCTTACTAGGAAATGCCTTTTTCTTTACGGACTCCCCCCAGTCCCGTGCGAAAGGCCTCAACGGTCAGCGTCCCAGGCGGCGCCGGTCCCGGCGGGCACCTGCACGTGGGCTTGACCCTGGGGACGAAATCATTACTCTTACCCATGATGCGAACTTTGGCTATCGCTGGATTCGTCGGAATTTCGTGCGCGCTGGTTCTGCCCGTGGAGGGCGCGCTGGTGTGGCGGCCCGGCGAAGGCTGGACCGACGAAAGCGGCACGGAAATCTCGGCCTCGAGCTCGAAGGAACAGCTGGCCGCGGCCAAGCGCCTGGAAGGCGAGGAAAATTACAAGGGCGCGCGCAAGGCCTACGCCAATCTGGTGCGCCGCTGGCCCCTCTCCTTCTACGCCCACGAGGCGCAATTTGGGTTGGCCAGGATGGAGGAGAAACAGGGCGACTTTCTCCAAGCCTACAATTCCTACCAAAAGCTGGTCGAGAAATACCCCAACAGCGTCCACTTCCAGGAAGCGCTGGACCGGGAAATGGCCATCGGCAACCTCTACCTGGGCGGCGAGCCCAAGCGGCTCTGGCGCATCCCCCTGGGCAGCGACTACGGCAAGGCGGTCGAGATCTTTGAGCAGGTGGTGAAGAACGCGCCCTACGGCCGCAACGCGCCCGACGCGATGTTCCACATCGGCCTCGCCTTCGAGAAGCAGGGCAAGTTTAACGAAGCGGTGGCCTCCTACAACCGGCTGATCGACAAATACCCGGGCAGCCCGCTGGTCGACGACGCCATGTACCAGATCGGTTTCACCTGGAAGCTGGCCAGCAAGAAACCGGAGTACGACCAGAGCGCCGCGCAGAAGGCGATCGAGGGCTTTCAGGACTTCATGGTGCGCTTCCCGAACAGCGACAAGGTCGTGGCCGCCGAAGAGCACGTGGACAGCCTGACCGAAAGGCGTACCGAGGGCGCCTACGAGGTGGCCAAATTCTACGAGAAGCAAGGCAACAAGAAGGCCGCCTACATCTACTACAATGAGGTGGTGCGGACGATGCCCGACAGCGACGTGGCCAAGAAGGCGCAGGAAAAAATCAGCGAGCTGCGCGAGGCGGTGGAAGGCGAGCAGGCCGTCCAGAACGCCAAGAAGGCCAAGCCGGTCACCTCCAGCGAAGGGCCGTCGCTTTCTTCCAATCCGGCGGACCAGTTATGAGCCGCCGACGGAAGATGACAAGCGGGGCCTGGGCACCGGCCTGGGCCGCCCTGGGGGTGTTGATCCTGCTCAGCGGCTGCGCCGGCTACCGGGTTGGCAGCATCGGCGGCCAAGAGGTCCAAGGCCTGAACGCCGTTTACATCCCGATGGCGAAGAACGAGACCTACACGCCCGACGTCATCACCTACGTCACCAACGAGACGATCCGCGCCTTCAACAACGACGGCACCCTCAAGACGGCGCAGTCCAGCAAGGCGGATTGCGAGCTGCTCATCACGGTGACCGACATCCAGCGCAGCCAGGCGCGCACCACCCGCGAGGACGTGCTGACAACGGCGGAGTACCGGCTCAACATCACCGCCGAAGTCACCTTCATCAACCGCGTGGTCGGGCGCCGGGTGATCGACAACGAGCGCATCACGGGCACCACCACCTACTTCGTGCAAAACGACCTGAATGAAGCGCAGCGCCAGGCCCTGCCGCTGGCGGCCGAAGACCTTAGCCGCAACATCTGCCTGCGCGTGGTCGAGGGATGGTAAGCCGCCTCGGGATTCCTTCGATGGGCTGATCCGCGGGTCTACCCCGAGAAAAAAACTCACTAATTGGAGGTCTCCGGGCGAACTGGAAGCTGCCCGGGAGGGAAAAAAGCCTGGCCAACGACGTAAGAACCAGGCGAGGTCAGGCGGCAAACGCCTAACCTGCCGGTTTGCGGAGGAGGCTCGTCACCCGGGTTTTGCGGCGGGCGGCGGTGTTAGCGTGGAGCGCGCCCTTCTTGACGGCCTTGTCCAGCTTGCTCTGGAGCGACGGCACCAGCTTGGAGGCTTCGGCATCCTTGCCCTCGGCGGCCAGCCGACGGATCTTGCGCTCAACCGTCCGGGCTTCGGACTTGTTGTTCGTGTTGATGGAGCGGCGGCGCTTGTCGACCCGCGCCTGCTTTTCTGCACTTTTCTTGTTTGCCATAGGAACCGCGTAATACACCAAATGCGCGGGCCTCTGTCAACGGATTTCCCGGCAAATCGTCGCCCGAAGACGAGCGATTCCCGGGGCCTTCCGCTCCACGCAACCAAAGCCGACCAGATCGCCCTGCCGGACTCGGCCGCGGTATCGGATCCCGTCGTTTCGGCGGCTTTTCGGCGTGGCCCGGAGTTGCAATTCGAGCCCGGGCGTTTTCAATGGCGCCGATGGCTTCCGCTGCTCCGCCCATTGCCCGCCCACCCGGCCGCTGGCTCAAGTTTCTCCTGGCCCTGTGCCTGCTGCCGGCGGCGGGCGGGCTGGTTTGGGCGCTCTGGGACATCACCGTGGCCTGGCTGCCGGGCGAAGGCTGGCGCTCGCCCTGGGCGTTGGCGTTTGCGGGCGGCTTTGCGCTCTGGGTCCTCGTCTACGTGTTCCTCCCCCGCCCCATGTGGCTCTACGTCTTCGGCCACGAGTTCACCCACGCGCTGGCCATCATCCTCTCACGCGGCCGGGTCAAGGGCTTCCACGTCAGCAGCCGGGGCGGCCACGTGGCCACCGATACCGTCAACTGGTACATCGCCCTCTCGCCCTACTTTGTGCCGCTCTACACCCTCATCTGGATGGCGCTGTGGATGATCACGTCCTTCTGGTGGCGCGAGATCAACCAATACGAGACGGTGCTTTTCTTCGGCATCGGGCTCACCCTGGGCTTTCACATCACTTTTACCATCGGGATGATCCACCGGGAGCAATCCGACCTCATCGGGCAAGGCTGGCTTTTTTCCTTCGTCGTCATTGTCGGCATCAACGTCCTGATACTGCTCCTGCTGACCATTCCGATCGCCGAAAACATCACCTGGCGGGACGGCGCCCTCACCGTAGGAGAGCGCATCCGCGAGAGCTACGAGGGAATCTGGTGGCTGGCCGAGGAGGGCTGGCGCCGGCTCCGTCCCGCCTAGCTTCATTCCCGGCTCGCCGACCGGATTTTGCGCCCCCAAGGGTTGCCAAGGCCACGCAATTGCGTTTAAATGCTGGATTCAGTTTCACACCCCTTGGAGTAGTGGTTAGCTCTCCTCCCTTTCACGGAGGCAGCACGGGTTCGAATCCCGTAGGGGTGGCTCTGTAAGCTATTTTCTTACAGTCGCTTATGCGCCTAGCGCTAGCTCGGATTACAAATCCCACACAAATTGGCCTCTAGGTATTTAAATCCACTCAACGGAAAAGGCCGAAGCATGGCTTCGGCCTTTGGAAGAGTGCTGTGGAAATCCGGTGTGCTGACCTCATCAGCAGATTTACCGGTTTGTGCCGTTGGTCGTAGTTAAGAAAACTGGGGTAGTTTATTTACCCAACAGCAACAGGATTTAAAACTAGCTTTAATCCTACTGATTTCAAAACCTCAACAGCTCTATGCGAATAAATTATTCTATGATAACCTCTTCCTATACCTCCAAAATGCTCTTTAGTTAATGCTACATCCACTTCAGGAAGTGGGCCTTTATATTTAAGTGTTGGTTTCACTTCATATCCATCAATAGGATACCATAGTTTTTTTGTGTCACCCCAATCACAGTCACAAGATTTAATAACAGTTTCATTTGTATCAAATACTTCCATGTCTACTTCTGGAAATATTATTGAACTTTGAATCAAATAAAGAGGATCAACTCTATTAGGCCACTCACCAGATACACTGTTAGTAGGAAGCAAATAAAAATTAACGCCTCTCAACTTGAAAGACTCAAGCCTCTTTTTCAAAGTTCCTCTTATGAAAAATAGACGAGGAAAATTCGTCATTAAACCAAATTCTTGATTCTTTAGAGCATCTATATTTTCACTAATAACGAAAGGATTACCATTTTTATCTAGGTCAACTATGCCATCAAAATTTGATTTACTTATAGAACATTCTAAGTATTTTGAAGATGCTATTTCTGAATCATCATACACAGTAAAGTCTTCAATCTCTATCTGTGATTTTTTTGCTATATTCGGTTCTATATGTAAATTTAATTCGTTCGCTAGTTTTAAAATATCATCTAAATCTGGATGACCATACGGCAAATCAATCTTTATTTGATCATTATAAATTTGATATTTTCCAAACTGGCTAACTATTTTCGAAAAGAGATGTTTAGGCACCCCTTTCATAGGGTGTTGGTCAATATACGCTTCATCTTCATTCCTTAAATAAATTTTTATACGGCGATGTGATTTTTTTATATTATTCATTACGGTCTATTTATCCAATCTTCGCACACTTCCCAAAAATGCTCAATATCAAAGTCTTTATATGTCTCTTTTAAAGCATTCTTAATCATATCAGGAGTCAATTCCGCTGGTCTAGCTTGATTTAAGTTAACAGGCGGCATGTCAATTTCATCTCCTAGTTTTTCCGCTAGTTTCTGATGGATGCCAACTTTTGCACCCCGATGCTCTAGCATTGTTGTTAGATAAGCAGGAGAACTATCCGGATCTTTGGTCATTCCTAACCATTCTTGAATCTTCTTAGGAACCCCATGGTGCGATTCCAACGTAAATGATTTTACAGAGCCAAGGTCAGCCCTTTCTTGTATCACCCAATCTGGGACTCGAATGTGCCCAAAATTTGTTCCTTCTAATAGTTCTACTTCATGAGTAGACCCTTTCACTTTCCGCATTGTCTCTATTACCTGAGTGTGACTAGGCCATTGTGCGCTTCGCTCAGCTCGCGACAAAATCTTCAAGTCCATACGCATAACCTCTGAAGCCGCCCAACCAAATATAGCTGAATTTCTATCTTTCCCCATCACCTCTGCAACTTCATCGAAGGCAAGCCAAGGCTTCCCATGCAAACGCGCGGAAACATCATGTGTTAAGTAATAATAAGCATTAAATACATCATCGCAGGGAGACTTGCCATGGTTATGCACCCAAACACCTTTATTACCAACAAAATAGGTGTGGAAATCAGCTACTTCAAAGTTATATGTAGTAAAATTTTCACCAATAGGAGCCTCTTCAACTTGTATTGATTCAAGAACTGCAGTTGTTTCATTACCGAGTAAAAATGTATTGCCAATTTGCAGTTCTTCTGTAGGCACGAAACTCTGCTTTTCTTCTACCCAAAAAGGATGCTCACCAGTACAAGATACAAGCTCCGAATTTTCATTGCCTCCATCACCTTCTCTCGTTCTATAACATAAATGGTAGAGACGTGTTGGGTGAGTAACAAAGGTTTGGACAACTTGTTTATAGTCTAGTTCCTGTGTAGAGGGATCTCTAGAAAGGACCCACATACCAGGCTGAATGTTCTCAATGGCTACCAATCCATCATGAGTATGAATAAGTGTCCCCGCAACGAAACACATAATAGATTCAAGCATTTTAAGACGTAAAGCATCAGTGCTGTCTAACGCTGCTAATCCCTTGCCTGATTGGAAATACTTAACTTCAGCCAAATCTTCTAAAAACTGTGCTTTAGAAAGTTTGCCTAGATTACCTGCTTTGCTTGCAGGGAGTAACACTCCGGCAACTTCGAATAAAACTCTACCTGTGTAGTAACCCTGCTCATAAGGAGGTAAATTATTCGTCTGAATTGATATATCTCTCAACAATTCAACACTATACTGAAGAAGTTTAAGTTGAGTTGGACCAAGATCTCTTAACCCATCAAGCTCTCCTGTTAAAATTTTCGTGTGGACTTCTGCGCCTTCAACAATTAGCTGCAAGACTATTGGTACGAACTTATCGGAGGCAAAGTCATCTACTCGGGCGAGGAAGATTTCCGTATCGGTCTTTAGATTGGTATCTAGCGTCAGATTAACGATGAGATGAACCGGATAAATGAGGGCATCGGCCCCGAGAGTTCCGATAATCTGAAAGAGAGAGTGAACGCCTTCGCCAAACGAAATTCCGCCGTCATAGACTCCATAGCCAAAGCCGACGCTAAACTTAATTGGGTCAGGAATATCTGCATTTTCTACACCAAAGTACTCTTCCAGAAGGCTAATGACATAGACCTCATTGTCTTCTCGTTCGTTGGTGCCGTTGAGGTAGGCGGGCAAGACGACATAGATTGCGGGTGGCACCGACAAACCTTCCCCCTTGCCTTGGAGGTAGTAATTCTCGTCGATGTCTGATTGCACCAAGTCCCGAGGACCATCGGCCGTTTCGATGGAATCAAGCGCATCCAGGAAGGTGTCCGGTCCTTCGACCTGGAACATCATGGGCTTGAAGGTGCCTTCGAGAGATTCCTCTACCTTCTCAGCCCGGCCAATCTCAAACTGGTAATTGGCATAGTTGGATGCCTGCCAAGCGTCGCTGTCGTCGTAGTTGGTTTCCTCGAAGCTCTCGCTGTCGTTGCCGCTTTCTTTGAGATCGGAAAAAACCACACCCGCTGGCGCCCACGCGCTATGGGTAAGC
>JBCDLL010000091.1:0-11667 GCA_038745425.1 Verrucomicrobiota bacterium
CCGCCAGACTCGGTGGTGACTTACCAGTTGACCGGGCAGAACATCCGCCAGCGTACCAGTGTCGCGCCGGACTGGGTGATCTGACGGTACCGCGCGATGAAGCGGTACTACCTGGATTGCAACGCCACCACGCCCCTGCGCTCGGAAGTCCGCGCCGCCATGGCGCCCTACCTGGAGGGCCTGCTGGGCAACGCCTCCAGCCTGCACGCGGAGGGCCGCCGGGCGCGCGCGGCCGTGGATGACGCCCGCGACCGCGTCGCCGCCTGGCTGGGCGCCCAGCCGCACGAAATCGTCTTCACCGGCGGCGGGACGGAGAGCAACAACCTGGGCGTGCAGGGCCTGGCGCTGGCGGCGGCGGCCAAGAGCGGGCGCCGGCACGTGGTGACCAGCGCGGGCGAGCACCACGCCGTCCTGCAGGCGGCGGAGGCCCTGCGCGACCGTCACGGCTTTGAAGTCACTTTCCTTCCCCTGGACGCGGCCGGGCGGACGGAGGCCGGCGCGGTGGCGGAAGCCCTCCGCGACGACACCGTGTTGGTCTCGGTCATGACGGCCAACAACGAGACGGGCGTGCGCCAGCCGGTGCCGGAAATCGCCCGGCTTTGCGCCGAACGCGGCGTCCTCTTCCACACCGACGCGGTGCAAAGCGCGGGCAAGGAGCGGCTTGAGCCGGCGGCCCGGGGCGTCTCGGCGCTGAGCCTGACTGCGCACAAATTCGGCGGTCCCGTCGGGGCCGGAGTGTTGTATCTGAAGTCCGGCCTGCCGGTGGCGCGGTTGATGGAAGGCGGCGAGCACGAAAACCAGCGCCGCCCGGGTACGGAAAACGTGGCCGGGATCGTCGGCCTGGCCGAGGCGGTCGTGCGGTCGCGGGAGGATGACACGGCCCTCCACGAGAGTCAGCGCGCCTGGACGGAACGGCTCTGGGACGGCTTGCAGGCGTTGGGGGGCGTCCGGCGCAACGGTTCTGCGCGGGAGCGCCTGCCGAACACGCTCAACGTCAGCTTTGAGGGCGTGGACGGGGAGGAACTGCTCATCGGCCTGGACCTGGAGGGCCTCGCGGTCAGCAGCGGATCGGCCTGCCTGGTCGGCAGCGTGCAGCGCTCTCACGTGCTCCGGGCGATGGGCCTGGGCGAGGACGAAATCGCCGCAACGGTGCGTTTTTCCATCGGTGAAGGCCTCGAACCCGAGGACGCGGACGAGGTTCTCGCCCGGGTGGAACGGGTGGTGCGGCGCTTGCGCGGCGCGGCGTAAGTCCGGCGGCGAGTTTTTTCTCCGCGGTGGTTGCCTTGTTCCCCTCGGGTACGTAATAATGGCGTTTTCCCGCTTATGCCCGACCGTACGACCAAGGCCGACTACTCTCAGCTTGCCACCGAAGTAGAGTTTTATCTGCAGGAGTTCTTTCTGCAGAACGCGGAGCGCTACGATTACGGCGATCTCTTCGAGCCGCTTTACCACGACCTTTCCGAGTTCGTCACCCGGCGGGGCAAGCGCATCCGGCCGCTTTTGCTGCTGCGCTCCTACCAAATTTTTGGCGGCGACCGTCCGGTCAACGACCGCCACCTGCTCAAGGTGGCCGTCTCCCTCGAGCTGCTCCACGCCTTTATCCTGATTCACGACGACGTCATCGACCAGAGCGAGCGCCGCCGCGGCCTGCCCACCTTTCACAAGCAGGTGGAGGAACGCATGGGCCGCCACAGCCAGGCCGAGCGCGTCGGCCGCAACGTGGCCACCGTGATGGGGGACATGCTTTTCGCTCTTTCGATCGAGACCATCCACGCAACGGACTTCCCCTTTGAGCGGCGCGACGCGGCGTTGGCCCGCTTCCTTCGCTACCTGACCGACACCGGCGCGGGTGAGATCAACGACATCCTCCTCGGCACGCGCGACCTCTCCCGCACCACCGAGGAATGCATCGAGCAGATGTACACGCTCAAGACCACCCGCTACACCTTCGAGGCGCCCTGCGTGCTCGGGGCTATCTTTGCCGGCGCGGGACCGGAGACCCTGGACGCCATTGCGCGGCTGACCGAGCCGCTCGGCCTGGCCTTTCAAATCCAAAACGACCTGATCGAGTTCTCCCACTTCGACCTCCAGGACCGCGCGATGCAGACCGATCTGCTCGAAGGCAAGAAGACCCTGCTCATCCGCGCCGCGTTCGACCGCCTTAACGAGATGGACCGCAGCTTCCTCCAGCTCTGCCTGAGCTCGGGCGATCTCAGCGAGGCCTCTATCCTCAAAATCCGCGAGTTGATCGCCAAGGCCGGTGCCGTCGAAGACCTTCAGGCGCGGATGGAGGAGCTCTTTGCCCGGGCCGAGCAGGCCGCCGAGGACGTCGCCTTTACCGGCGACCAGCGCGAGGGCCTGCAAGAGACGCTCGGGCAGGTGCGCCGGATGATCGCGGGCAATTCCGCCGCTTGAGTTTGGCCCGGCAGGCCGCAGGGTAGAGTTCATGTCGTCGCCATTGCCGCCCGCCTACGCCGCCTGCCGCCAGGTCACGCGCCGGCACGCGCGCAGCTTTTACTTTGCCTCGCACACCCTACCCCGCGAGAAGCGCGCCGCCGCCTACGCGGTCTACGCCATGTGCCGGCACATCGACGACGCGATTGACCTCGCCCCCGACGCCGAGGCCCGCCTCCAGGCGCTGATCGAGTTGCGTCGGCTGGTGGAAAGCGTCTATGCGCCGGGCGAGCTGACGGTGCCGCCGGAGCTGCCCTGGCTGCCGGCCTTCGCGGACACCATCGGGCGCTACGCCATCCCCAAGGTGTACTTCTTCGACCTGCTGACCGGCGTGGAGATGGACCAGGGCCGGGTGCGCCTGCACAACTGGCTGGAGCTGCGCCAGTACTGCTACCACGTGGCCAGCGTGGTGGGGTTGATGATGACGCACATCATGGCCACGCCGGAGGAGCACCTGCTCGAGCCCGCCATCGAGCTGGGCATTGCCATGCAGCTGACCAACATCCTGCGCGACATCGCCGAGGACTACGGCCGCGACCGCGTCTACCTGCCCGCCGACGAGATGGAGAAGTACGGCGTGAGCGAGGACGACATCCGCCACCAGCGGGTGACGGAGTCCTTCCGCGCGCTGATGCGCTTCCAGATTGGCCGGGCCCGCGAGCGCTACTTGCTCAGCGAACCGGGCATCACCGAGCTGCCGCGGGACGGCTCGGCGCTTACGGTTTGGTCGATGCGCTTCATCTATGCCGGCATCCTGGAGGAGATCGAGCGGGCGGACTACCACGTGCTTGACCGCCGGGTGTACGTGACTACGCCGCGCAAATGTTACCTGGCCTTCAAGGCTTGGAAACAGTCGCGGGCCGCGTAGCTTAAAGCAATGCTGCCCGCCCGCAAAAGCGCCTGGCGCGACCGCCTGATGTACGTCTACCTGCGGCGGATGCTCGGCGGCGCCTTTCGCGACGTGCGCCTGCGCGGGCGTGAGCACTTGGCGGCGTTGGACCCGTCGCGCCCGGTCCTGGCCGTCAGCAACCATGCGGGCTGGTGGGACGGGCTGATGATCTTCCGCCTCACGCGCGTGCTGGCCGAGCGCGACTTCTACTGCATGATGGAGGAGAAACAGCTGCGGCCCAACCGCTTCTTCACCTGGATCGGCGCCTTTGGCGTGAACCTGGACGACCGGCGCGAGTCCGCCCGCAGCTTGCGCTACGCGCTCGACCTGCTGGCCCGGCCGGGGGCGCTGGTCTGGGTTTTTCCCCAGGGCGAGCTGGCCAGCCCGCACCAGCCCATCGTGGTCAAGCCGGGCGCGGCCTTCCTCGCCCGCAAGGCTGAGGGGGTGCAGGTGTTGCCGCTGGCGCTGCGCTACGAATTTCTGCGCGACGAGAAGCCGCACGCGCTGATCGAGGCGGGCGCGCCGCTCGCGCCGGCGGCCGGCGCCTTCTCCGATGAGCAAATCCGCATTGGGCTGGAGGCGGTCGGCGCCCGGCTGGACGCGGCCGTGCGGACCATGGACGTGGGTGAGGGCGCGGGCTTCGAGCTGCTCGAGCGCCCGCGCTGGAGCGTCAACAAGCGCTGGGAGTGGTGCCAGCTTGCGCTGACCGGCCGGCTCGCCCAGTTCGACCCGGAGAATTAGTATATATAGGAAAAGATAAAGGCGGCCATTGCCAGAATGGGGATCAGAATCACCAGCCAGAAAATGGCGTCGATCCACTTTTGCTGCCGGTCCAGCCGGGACTCCATTTCCGGCGAGTCCAGCCCGCGGCTGAAGTAGCGGGTGAAATTGACGAGGTTGTCGCGGTGGTGCCACCCCATGCCGATGACGACAGCCGCGACCAGCACGCCCGTCAGCCACCACGCGGCCATGTCCGAAACGGCCAGCACAGGAGAGTAGAGTAATGGGGAAGGCATGAGGCCGGCTCAGTTGGGTTGGCCGTACCATTGGGCCAATTGGGGGCCGGCATGTTGGTGCCCGACGGCTTCGAGGTCGGGCAGAAGGGCTTCATACTGGTCGCGCTGGTCGGCTCCGATGATGAGATCCAGCCGGGTACGCACTTTCTCGCGCTCCAGCTTGCGAAGGGCTTCCGGGTTGCCGAGGTCGGGCGAGTTCGCTAGGGTCCGGTACATCTCGCGGTCCCGCGAGTTTAGGTAGCGCTCCAATTGCCGGTACTGGCTTTCACTCAGCGGCAGGTTCTTTCTCAAGTAGTCGATCTTGGCGTCGACAACGGCTTTGATTTCGCGGTCGACTTCGGCCGTGATCGGTTTGTCCTGGCTCCGGCCGGGCGGAAACCCGGTGAGCGTTACATCGTCGTTTAGCTTTGGGCCAATGGAAGTGAATGGCGGCGGCGAGGGTGCCTGGGGCGGTGAGATGCTGAAGGTGGCCGTCTTTCCGGTCCACATCACCGACGCCGTCGTGGCAAGCAGCAAAAGGGTGCCCAGAACGCCGATGCTGGCAAAGAAACCGATCAAGTATTTCATCCCACCCCGCGAGTGTAGAGCTCAGTTGCTGGGTAGGCAATCGCTGAGTCCGACGACTGCGTTCTGGTGCGAGCGTTCAGCACAAAAAAACCGCGTACCCGCCCCGAGGGGCCAGGAACGCGGTTAGGTTTGGGTGGGGGATGAAACTAAGGCAGCAGCACCGCGTCAATCACGTGGATGACGCCGTTGTCGCCTTTGAGGTCGGTCTTGACCACTTTGGCGGTGCCGCCCGACTTGGATTTGAGCACGACACTGTCGCCTTCCATGGTGACCTCGAGGTCTTCGCCGTTGACGGTCTTGACGGAGACTTTGCCGCCGCCCGCCTTGATGGCTTCAACCACATCTGCGGCCATCAGGGTGCGGGGCACTACGTGGTAGGTGAGGATGCCCGTCAGCTTTTCCTTGTTTTCCGGCTTCAGGAGGGTTTCGACGGTGCCCGCGGGCAGAGCGGCGAACGCTTCGTTGGTCGGCGCAAACACGGTGAAGGGACCGGGTCCGCTCAAGGTCTCTACCAAGCCGGCGGCCTTGACGGCGGCGACCAGGGTGGAGAAGTCATCGTTACCCGCGGCGATTTCGACCACGGTGTCCGCCTTGGCGGCGGTGGGGTTAAAGGCAACCAGAAAGGCGCCCAGAAACAGAGGGAGTATTTTTTTCATGATGATCGTTGGTTGATTACGTATTCGCGATCGAGTAACTCTCTCGATGCTAAGGAAAGTTACGCGCCTTTGCCCCTCCCGCAACCAGCTTCCTGAAAAAACTGAAAATTCGTGAAGCAACGTGGATACCGCGTCGGGCGCTCCAGGCGGTGGCTTGTGGGGCAGCCAGAGCAGCCACGGTTTCTGGCGTTGGGTTCGCCGGAAATCGGCTGGGTTTTACCTGCGTTCTATGGAGCCGGGCCACCGCTCCCGGCGTGGGGGCGGGCGGCCCATCCCTCCGAGCTACCCGCTTGCCGAGGCGGTTGAAAGGCGTATGCTGGAGGGCTCATGGCCTATCAGGTTTTCGCCCGCAAGTACCGTCCCCAGACCTTCGACCAGGTGGTCGGGCAGGAGCACATCACCCAGACGCTCCAGAACGCCATCCGGATGGACCGGCTCGCCCAGGCCTACCTCTTTGTCGGTCCGCGCGGCACGGGCAAAACCAGCACCGCGCGCATCCTGGCCAAGGCGCTCAACGCCCCGGACGGGCCGCGGGTGGACTTTGATCCGGCGGCGGAAATCTGCCGGGAAATCGCCGAGGGCAACTGTCTGGACGTGCTTGAGATCGACGGCGCCAGCAACAACGGCGTCGAGCAGGTGCGCGACCTGCGCGATAACGTCCGCTACGCGCCGGCCAAGGGCCGCTACAAAATCTACATCATTGACGAAGTGCACATGCTGAGCACTGCGGCCTTCAACGCTCTGCTTAAGACGCTGGAGGAACCGCCCGCGCACGTGAAGTTCCTCTTCGCCACGACGGAGGTGCACAAGCTGCCCGCCACCATCCTCTCGCGCTGCCAGCGCTTCGACCTGCGGCGCATCCCGGAGGCCAAGATCGCCGCGCACCTGGCCTGGATTTGCGGGCGGGAGGAGGTCGAGGCCGAGGCCGCCGCGCTGGAGGCGATCGCCCGCTACGCCGAGGGCGGCCTGCGCGACGCCGAAAGCGCGCTCGACCAAGTTATCAGCTTCTTTGGCGAGAAGGTGACCGAGGCCGACGTGCTGACCATGTTTGGCCTGACCGGGCTAGGTCCGGTCGCCGCACTGTCCAAGGCCGTGGCCGGCGGCGATACGGTGGCCGCCATGCGGCTGAGCCGCGAGTTGATCACTGCGGGCAAGGACCTGGGCCGCCTCAGCCAGGACTTGCTGCGCTTTTTCCGCAACGTGACGCTCTACCACATCAGCCCCGATGTGATCTCGGCCGAGCTCCCGCCGGAGGAGGTCGAGGCCGTCCGGGAGGTGGCCAGCCTCCTGCGCCGCCCAGGGGCGCTCGCCATCCTGGAGGAGCTGAGCCAGCTCGAAAGCCGCCTGCGCTACGCCCTGGCCAAGGACGTGCTCTTCGAGGTGGCGCTCATCCAGCTCAGCCAGCTTCGCGAGAAGGTCAGCCTGGAGAAAATCCTGGGTGCGATTGCCGGCGGCGAACCCATCCCGGCACCGGCCGAGGTCATTCGGCAAGCGGAGCAAGAGATGCCGCCCGCTTCGCCGAGCAAAGCAGAAAAAAGTACCGCTCACGAAGCGGAGGGCGAACGACCTGGCGGTCGGCCGTCCGCTCCGCTGAACAAAGCGGAAGAAAGTACCGCTCACGAACCGGAGGGCGGAGGACCTGGCATTCGACCGTCTGCTCCGCCAAGCAAAGCGGAAGTAAGTACCGCTCATGAACCGGAGGGCGGAGGACCTGGCATTCGACCGTCTGCTCCGCCAAGCAAAGCGGAAGTAAGTACCGCCTACGAACCGGAGGGCGGAGGACCTGGCACTCGGCCCTCTGCTCCGCCATTGAAGGACAAGGAAGTTCTCACCTCTAAGCCGGAGGGCGGAGAACCCAGCAGCCGACCACCTGCTTCCCCGCCGGAACCGGTCTCCACCTCATTCGCCGAAGAAGAGGAATCCCCCTTTAACCGTGATATCCGCGACGCGGAAGCGCCCGCTGTGGCGGCGTCGCCCGCCAAGCCCCCGGCGCCGGAACCGGAAAAAAAGGCGGAGAAAAAGCCGGCCGTCTCGGCCCGCCAGCCGGCGCCGGTCGCTCAGCCGGCGGAAAAGTGGGAAGCGGCGCGGGCCAAGTTCCGCGCCCAGCGCGAGGAAGAGGCGGAGCTGATCGATGCGCTTTACTTCATCTCCTGCCGGGTCAACGCCTTTAGCATCGGCGTGCCGACTTCGTTTGAAGGCAGGATTCCGGTCCTGCGCAGCCCCAAATACGCCGGGCTGCTCAAGGAGCTGCTGCGGGAAGCGGTCGGCGGGCCGGTCGAGCTGGCCATCGTCGAACGCGACGACCCCAACGCCCAGCCGGCCGCCCCCGCGCCCTCAGGCGCTGCCGATACCTCGGCCAAGTACGCCCAGGCGGCCGAATCCGCGGCCGGAAAACCGGAACGCATGACCCAGGAGGAGTACGAGAACGATCCGCTGATCAAAGAGGCGCTGGAACTCTTCGACGCCAAAATCGCTCCGGCTAAGTGAGGCTGTTCGTGAATAACATTCGTTTGCGGCTGCCGTTGGCAGAGGCCTTTTCGATCGGACTGAGGGCATTCGAGGGTAAAAAACCTCATGATTTCATCTGAAATCGGCGAAAATCGGCGTAATCTGCGGATGACCAAAACCGCAAAGGAGAAACGACTATGAACATGATGAAGATGATGAAGCAGGCCCAGCAGATGCAGGCCAAAATGAAGGAGATGCAGGACGAGCTGGCGGCCAAGGAGTACGAGGCCGAGGCCGGCGGCGGCGCGGTCAAGGCCGTGGCGACGGGCTCGGGCGAGCTGCGCTCCCTCAAGATCGACGAGGACATGCTCAAGGAGGGCGACGCCGAGATGGTCGAAGACCTCGTGGTGACCGCCGTCAACGAGGCCATCAACAAGGGCCGTGACGAGATGAACGCCGAAATGAGCAAGATGACCAAGGGCCTGGGCCTGCCTCCCGGCATGATGTGATTCTTGCGGACACGATTAACAGGATTCACATGATTGGGGTTGGATTTCCCGACAGATTTGCCCCCCAGGTTTTTGGGAAAGTTGGGTTGGTTGCCTTGGCTGGGTTCGTTCCGTCCATTTTGTTCGCCATTATCAATCCCGTTAATCTGGTAAATCCTGTCTAGAAAATGACCGACTACCCGCCCGCGATGCGCGAACTGATCGAGGCGTTGCGCCTGCTGCCTTCGGTCGGGCCGCGCGGGGCGGAGCGGCTCGCGTTGTTCCTGCTCTCGGAGCCGGAGGCGCTCAGCGAGCGCCTCGCCCGGGCGGTCTACGACGCCCGCAAGAAGATCGCGCCCTGCCCGGAGTGCGGCAACTTCGCCGAAGCCGGTCAGCTTTGCTCCATCTGCCGCGACCCCAACCGCGACCGCTCCGTCTGGTGCGTGGTGGAGCAGGCTAGTGACATCCTGCCGCTGGAAAAGGCCGGCCGCTTCCGGGGGCTCTATCACGTACTGGGCGGGCGGCTTTCGCCGATCGACGGCGTCGGCCCGGACGAACTCAACGTGGAGAAGCTCTTTGAGCGGGTCCGCCGCGGCTCGCCGGCCGAGATCATCCTGGCGCTGAGCTCGGAAGTGGAGGGCGAGACCACGGCGCTTTATCTCGCCCCCAAGCTGAAGGAACTCGGCGTGCGGGTCAGCCGCCCGGCGCGCGGACTGCCCGCGGCGGGCGGGCTCGCCTACGCAGACAGCGTCACCCTCGGCTACGCGCTGGACGGGCGCAGCGAGCTCTAAGCGGCCTGAAGCGGTCGCCGGGTCGTGTCGTCAAAGGCATTGCGCCCAGGGGCGCGCAGTGAGATGATACCGATGATGAAGGCACGTGTCTGTTGGGCGGCTCTGTCCGCGATCACACTGGTGGCGCCGGCTTGGAGCCAGATGGGCCAGCTGGAGACGCGGCCGCACCTGGCGCTGGCCTTTCCGCTTACCGAGCGCCAAGGCGGCGTGGGGGTGGAGTTCCCCGTGCTCATTAATCAGCGGGCGGTGCTGACGCCGAACTACGTCATGCGCGTCATCTACAACCCGCCCACCGCGCAGGAGGCCGAGAACATCGTCACCCAGACTCGCTCCGACAAGGAAGTGGCCTACACCCGGGTCAACAAACTCAAGAGCGAGAAGCGGCTCTCGCGGCAGGAGCTGGCGCGGCAGAAGCTCTCGCGCGAGACGCATTGGCCACACGTCAACATGTTCCAACTGGCGCTGGCCAACGGCCGCTCGCGGGACCTGCACGTGGTCTTCGTCAATCCGCAAAGCCCGGACGAGTTTTACGACGAGAGCCTGGAGCTGTTCGACGGCATGCTCATCGGTAACCGCGGCAGCCGCTTTGTCGACGTGCTGGCGGTGGAAAAGGGCAGCCGCGCCGAGGCCGCCGGCGTCCAGCCGGGCGACCAGATTCGCGAGGTCGGGCGCGAGGCCATCACCGGCGATTTGCTCGCCTTCGCCCGGAAGTACAACTCAGCCAAGAAAGCCTCCGCGCTTTCCGAAGCCGGCGGCGTGCGGGTGCTGGCACAGAACGGCGACGCCGCCCCGCGCGAAATCATCATCAAGGCCCCCACCGGCGCCACCCTCAATTCCGGCGTGATGGACATCACCCTGGAAGACCTGGAGGCCACCGGCGGCACCGGCCAGGCCGAAGAGCCGCCGCCGCCCATGCCGGAGATCGGCACCTGGCGCGAGCGAACCGTCCAAAAGGTCGAGGAGCGCACCGGAGTCGACGCGGAAAAAATCCTGGAGACCGAGCAGGCCCCCGCCGCGCAACCCGCCCAGCCGGCACCGTAGCAAGTGGTTTTTTTAATCCGCAGATGACGCCGATTTTTTGGATGGTTTTCAGACGGAATCTACGGAATTGACGTTAGGCCACTCTGGCCTTTTTCCGGTAGCCGCCGCTGACACTAGTGGCGGGCGTCCTGCTTCGGCGCTTGGTTAAGTGTCCGATGCCTGAGAACATCACATCAGGCTAATCCGGGCGATCTCGGTTCAGAGGGCGAAGAGTCACGGTTTTCAAAAAGAAGTCGTGGTCCTCGTTGCGGACGGCCCGGTAGCGCCCTTTTTCGTGGCGCAGGAGGACGCGTGACATCGTACCCCCGCCCCCCCGTGAGGCGACTTCGATTTGCGCCCAGCCGCCGTGGCTCTTTCGCAGTTCAAACCCGCCTTGCAGGCTGCCGATTTCCTCAAAGCCGCCGTCTTTGGTCGGAGTGACGATCATGTAAAAGGGGCCGCCGCTGCCCCCGTAAATTGGGCAATCAATCAGCCATTCGTCGCGGCCATCCTGGTTGAGGTCGGTGCGGATGACTCGAATCTCAGCGGGCGGATTTCCCGACGGATCGTCCGTGATCACATATCTGTCCAGGGTGGCTTGTTGCGCGGCGCTGAGTTCTGCGCGCTTGACGATGGCGGCGTCGGAAACCTCGATCGAACTCGGCCCAGGCCAGGCGAAACCATCGGGCGGGGTCATCCAGTCTTGGGCGTCCCAAGGGTCCGGTTCCTTGCTCATCGTTTCGGAACCATTTTCTGCCACGGCAGAAAAGACGAACCCGAAGGCCAAGCACCCAAGTAGGGTGATCGTTTGCGCGCGGAGCTTGAGCATGGGCTTTGGACGCTTTCGCTTTCCAAAGCGTCGCGAAAAAAACTCCGCCGCTGGGGAGTTTCCGCCGCTGGGGTGGTGCCGACCGCTAGGTCCGGCGGCTTACGGGTCGAGGCAACGCCAAGCAAACGGAGGGCGGAGCTTCTGCTCCGCCTCGCTGGCAGGACACGGGACGATTCCGCCGCTTGGGAGTTTCCGCCGCTAGGGTCAGCGGCGGCTACCGGGCAGGTAGCAATGACCGCCTCGGGCTTAACCGGCGCGAAGACGGCGTAAAGGCGGACGGGGGTGGGTACGGAACCAACTTTGGGGTCCGGCCCTTTGCGACCTGAAGATTCTTTGATCTTTGTCCGTTTGCCTACCTGTCCGTCTCCCCTAACTCGGCAGCGGGAAGCGCCGGGTGAGGGTGCGGACCTGCTCGCGCAGCTCGGCCAGCTTGGCGGGGTCGTCGCGGTGGCGCAGAGCCTCGTGGATGAGGTTGGCGATGTCGAACATCTCGTCTTCCTTCATGCCGC
>JBCDLL010000092.1:0-11063 GCA_038745425.1 Verrucomicrobiota bacterium
GGCGCGACCCGGCCGGCGGCCACCTCGTAGAGCTGCTCGTGGGAAACACGGGCGGCTTCGACCAGCGGTTCGTAGAGGCGGTGACAGACATCAAGGAAACCGATGTTGTAGTTCTCGCCGTCGTTGCGTCCCAGCGCGGACTGATCGTAAAGCGTGAACCAGTGGACACCCACGCACCAATCGAGTGCGGCGGCCGTTTCCAGGTAAAACCGGTAGGCCCGGCCGCGGTCGGCTTGGGTGGCAACATGGCCGATACCGGGAGCAGGGAGCCCGGCATCAAGCGCTCCATAGTGCCATTCGCCGATCAACGAGGGTACATTGAGCTGGGCGCAAATCTCCTGTACCCGCAAGTCGGGCTCCGGCTGGTAGCAGTTGAAGCTGAAGACATCGAAGCCCGAGAGAGCGTCCGCCACCCAATCCTTCGGGGCGCTGGAAAAACGCGCGCCCAAGTTGAGGTGGACCGGGTCCGCCTCCCGGCAGGCCGCGTTAAGTTTTTCGTAGAACCGGCGCACCAGGATGGTGCTGAACTCCACAAGATCCGGCCGGGCCTGCTCCGTGAAGGGTTGACCCCACTCCGCGGAGGCGATCGCGTCGAAGTTCGCCTTCATGCCCCAGGCGCCGGCCAGGGTCGCGTCGTCCGCGTACTTCCCGCGCAGGTACTCGGCGAAAGCGCGGCGCGAGGCGGACCCCGGATAGTTGCCCATCATCCCCTCGGCCAGCGGCAAGTCGGTGAAGGCCCAGCGCGGTTCGTTCATCAGGAAGTAACCGATCATGGCGGGATCATCGTTGCCGTCGCGGAGTTGCTCGGCGAAGGACTTGGCCTCCCGGTCGAAGGCCGGGTCGAAGACGTCGGGGAAGTCCCGAAAAACGCGCGGGGCCGCCGCTTGCGCATCGATGGGTTTCATCATCCGCACATAGGGCATCCGGGCGCAGCGGGCGTCGTCGTTGCTGGACCAGTTGGCGCAAGTGTTGAAGCCGATGTGGCGCATGATGGGAAAGACCATCTCCGCCCAGCGCTGCTCCCACTGCCGCGAGCCAAACACGCGAATGAGGTTGGCGCGCAGGAAGTCGAAGCCCTCGCATTCACGCTCGGCCGTTTGCAGGTAGGAGCGGATCGTCGGCTCATAGCAGGCTGCGAAGTCGCCGTCCCTGGCGGGAAGCCATTCCAGCGCGTCGTGGAGCAAGCGGATGTTGGTCTCGACGTAGGTGCGGACGGCACACGGTCCGGCCGACCAGAAAGGATGGCCATCCGGATCCACCAACCACCAGCGTTGGCCGTCGTGGTGCGTGCGGAAAAAGCCGGTCGCCTCGAACTGTCGTTCCTTCCATCCACCCCAGGCGTTCATGGAAGCGGGCAGCGGGCGGAGGTCAGTTCCCCGATGCTGGCAATGCAGACGCTCACGCAGTTCCTCCTCGCTGCGGGTTTTGCCTTCCCATTCCTTCCAGGTTGCCTGGCCGAGTTTGTCGAGCAGCTTGCCCTCGGGCAGGACCGGGTGCTCGAGTAAGGGCGGCGGCTCGGTAGAGGCGGTCAGCGGCGTCATTTCCCAATGGGCCGGGCCAAGCGCTTTATAGAGCACCTTCAGCTCGACGCGTTCAACTCGCCCAAGCGCCACCCGCCCGCCGCTCATCGTGGGCTTGAGGCAGGCGCCCTCGCGGAAGTAAAGCCAGCGGTTTTGCTTGAGCCCTTCGAGGTCAAAGCGGAGCCGGGCCTGCGCCTTGGGCAGCAGGGTAAAGCGGGCAATGGCCGGAACCGGATTGCCAGGCTCGAAAAACTCCAAGGTAAAAGCGAGAATGGTGGGATGGCGCGAGAGGAAGTCGGCGCTGATCCAGCGGAAGCCCTCCAGGAAACCGGCCTCGCCCCGGTAGAGCAGGCCCTGTTTTTCCGTTTCGGCGGTGCAGGCGATGGCCTCGCCGGTGAGATCGTTGGCGGCGGCCAGAGAGACACCTTCGGTTAACTCGGGCGCGGGGAAAGGAAGGAGAGTAGCGGAAGACATCCCGCCAATATGATCCCGCGCCTTTCCGGCACAACAACGAATTCAAGCTGAACCGGAAGAGCTCCGCCCGGCCTCTAGCCTGTCTCGAAAAACGAAATCCCCCGGGGAAGCCCTCACTTGCTTCGCCCGGGGGAAGTTCGACTCACCAAGTTCAGGCAATTAGCGGCGCCGACGGCGCAGGGCGAGCAAGCCCAGCCCGCCCAACAGGAAGGCGGCACCCGTTGGCTCGGGGATGGCGCGGAAGATGACGCCCACACCCGACTCGGAGCGGCTTCCAATGCGGGTCAGTTCGACGTCTCCAGATCCGTTAATGTCGCCGTCGACCAAAGATTGGATAAAAAAGCTTTGAGCGGTCCGGTTATTTGCTCCAGCAAAGTCTTCATCGTAAACAACGGTGGCAGTCTGCGCTGTCGCCGTCTCATACTGGGGAACATCCACCCCGTCATCCGGCGTCAACGCCGTAAAGAGAAAGTCACCCGCCACAACGGGATCAGAGACAGCGGAAATGGTCGCGGTCGTCGTATTGATGATATTGCCCGTCGCGGCAATGGGATTTTCAGCCACACCGTTTAGGCTAGCGTAACCGGCCACCAGTCGCCCCGTCGAAGTCATGACATCAGCCCCAAAGTCGATGCTGAAGGCAGCACTGCCTACAGCCGGATCCGCCAGATAATAAATCGCGGAAAAAGACCGGGTCGAGCGCTGATTGCTTGCGGCCAGAATCATCGTCTGGGTGCCAAAGGTAACGGACGGAGGCGCAATGCTCGAAGTAAAGTCGCCGTTATTGTCCGCGGCCGAGAGGCTCAACACCAGGAAGTCGCCGGTGTTGTTGAAACTTCCCGTCGTGAAGGAGTCGTCTCCACTAACCGGCGGCGCCAGAATACCGCTGCTACCGGTGCCAACGGCGACGATTTGGGCCTGGGCAAAGCCGGTTATTGAAAGAGCGACGGAGGTGACGATCGCGGTGAGGTTGAGTCTTTTCACTATGAGTCCTTTGATAAGTTCTGAGAGTAGATGCGATGAACCCTGTGGTTCTCCTGCATCGATCACAACTCTATCCGTACACTTGAGGTTGAATCGATGGCAATGGAATATCTATATCGCTTTTTTCGTGGCTTAATATATACATACTTCATAGAATAGATGCTTTTAAATTTACAGACAACCACTTCAACTAATGCTTATCATCTTGCATATGAACATTTTAAAGGGATCAACTGCCTTTTTCGAGCAGATCCGCGGCAAAAAGCTCAGCTCGTCCAAATTGGCCATTATCGCGTTATTGTTGCACTACACTTAACTGTCATCCGGTTTGTGCATCACTCTTCGCCGTCAAACGCTCGTTGGGAAAGCCCCGCTTCGCTTAGTGCACCAGGTTTCCCTTGCCGTCGCCGCAAGGGCCACCGTGGTTGACCGACTCCACGCTCGTGACCGCTTCGCCGTGGCGGTTGACCACCGGATGATAGTGCCGACCCAGCTCTTCGGCGGCTTCGTCCACGTAGTGACCGATGAACGTCCGCCGCCAGCGCTCTTGGCTCCGGTTCGGCCCGGAGCCGTGGATCAGGTTCCCGCCAAAGAACATGGTCTGCCCCCGCCTGACCGGCACCGGTACGGGCTTGCGGTGCCGCGGATACGGGTTGATGTGGCTGTCGCCGTAGCGGTTCCAGGGTTCGCTCGGCGCGTCCTTTTGCGGGCAATAGATGTCGTCGCGGTGCGAACCCGGGCCCACCCAGAGGCAGCCGTTTTCCTCGGTCGCGTCGTCAATCGGCGTCCACGCGGCAATGCAGGTGGCCGGCTTGGCCACCAGGTAGAAGTTGTCCTGATGCATGCCCTGGCCCTTGGCGCCCGGCGGCTTGTAGTAGTACATCGTCTGCGCGCCCAGGGCCGGCCGGCCCAGCAGCACTTCCAGCACGTCCATCACCTTGGGATTCAGGTACCAGTCCATCACGCGGCGGTCATAACGGTGCGGATGCATCGCGCGCACCTGCCGCTTTCGCGGGTCGATGTCTTCGTATTTCTCGGCGCCGCCTTCCGTGAAGGCCCGATCGCCATGCAGACGAAAGTCTTCAAAGAAGTCCTCGATGGCTTGCAGTTGCTCGCCCGAGAACAGGTCGTCGACCACGACGTAGCCCTGTTCGTGGAAGAAATCGAGCTGCGTTTGAGAGATGAGAGGGGAAGTTGAGGGGGAAAGAATCATGCGATTACCCTAATCCATACCGTGAGCAAAGGGAATGGACTCAACCCCGAAAAACCTTTGATATTTTCCGATTTTCTTTCAACCTACGGAATGACCCGAAAAGCGACTCCGAGTGCCCAAGACGGCATTGTGGGGGGCGAGCACCTGAAGGATGCCAGCTATGATATTTGCCGCCCCGGCGGGAGCGGAGACTGGCTGCTGCTGTTCACCCTCCGCGGCGGCGGGCTCCTCTTGAGCTCCGCCGGGCAAAGCCGGATCCCGGCCGGGCACGCCGCGCTCTTCGCCCCCGGCGAGTACCAGCACTACCAGACCGATCCCGAACTCCGCCAGTGGGACCTCATCTGGTCGCACTTCCACCCGCGGCCCCACGCCCTGCCCCAGCTGGACCTCCCCACAACCAAGGCCGGCCACCGCGTGGTGGACGGCCGGCGGGTCGCCCCCAGCGTCGAGCGCGCCCTGCGCACCTCCTACCTCACGCTCCAACGCGGTCTGCCCTTCGCCGAAAACTGGTCCTTCCATTTACTGGAGGAAGCGCTGCTCCTGCTGGCCGCCACCTCGGCCCGCAATCCCCAGAGCCATTGGGATCCGCGCATCCGGCAGGCCGTCGCCCTCCTCGGCGAACGCATGACGGACCCGCCGCCAGTGGAGAAGCTCGCCGCCGAAGTCGGCCTCTCCCTTTCGCGCTTCAGCGAGCTTTTCCGCGACACGGTCGGGACGTCACCCCTGCGTTACGCCGAGCAGCTCCGCCTGCGCCACGCCCGCAACCTGCTGGTGTACTCCGCCATGCGCATCCACGAAGTGGCCGAGGCCTGCGGCTACGAGGATCCCTACTATTTTTCCACCCGCTACCGCAAGACATACGGCCACCCGCCCACCAGCGAACGTAAGCGCTGAAGCCTGCAGCATAAAGCGGCACCCAGTCCGCCAAGCCTAGTGCCGGTAGCCGCCGCTGAGCCCAGCGGCAGAAGGCGCCTGCGGCCGGTAGCCTCCGCTGACCCCAGCGGAGGTGCTCCTTGCGTTTTCCCAACACGAAGCGTTCCGCCCTTGAGGACAAGGGCGGCTACCCCAAAAAGGCCAACTCAAAAGGAACCGTCCAAACAGTGCCATGCTGGCAGGCGCGAAGCGTGGTAGGGCGGCCAGTTCCTTGGCCGCCTCGCTGGCCAGAATGCCGCACAGGAAACCCAAACGGAAACACCCAAGCAAACGAAGGGTCGAGCTTCCGGTTTTGCGGCGGAGCGAAAGTGCCAACCGCTAGGTCCTCCGCCCTCCGCTGGCTTGGCGAAGCCCTGTGCAGGTAGCCGCCGCTGACCCTAGCGGCGGAGGTCGCCTGCGGCCGGTAGCCTCCGTTGTCCCCAACGGAGGTGCTCCTTGCGTTTTCCGAACACGTAGCGTTCCGCCCTTGAGGACAAGGGCGGCTACCCCCCAAAGGCCGACCGAAAAGGAAAGGTCCTCCGTCGTTTTCCTACTGGTCGCTTCATCCTCGTCCCTTGTCCCTTTTGCCCTATCCCTTTTCCCTAATCCCTTCTGCCTTCTGCCTTCTGCCTTCTGCCTTCTGCCTTTTACCTGATTCCCCAGCCCCATCCGCTCATTTGAGGATTGGAGAAATGACGCCCGTTTGCGTAAAATCGTGCCCACCATGTTTGTGGACCGCGTACGAATCCTGGCCCGGGGGGGCCACGGCGGACGGGGAGGCCTGAGCTTCTTCCGCGCGAAGCATAACGCCGAGGGCGGCCCCGACGGCGGCAACGGCGGCAAGGGCGGGGACGTGGTCCTGGAGGTCAACCCCCACCTGAACAACCTCGTGCACCTCAAGTACTCGCCCCACCAGTACGCGGAAGACGGCCGCCCCGGCAACCGCAAGCAGCAGACCGGCCGCAGCGGCAAGACGCACCTGGTCGAGGTCCCGGCCGGCACCGTCGTGCGCGAAATCCCGATCGAGGACACTGGCGAGGAGCGGATCGAGGGTAACCTGCAAGCCATGCCCGAAGCCTGGGAGGACCTGCCCGTCGTGGCCGACCTGACCGAGCCCGGCCAGCGTCATGTACTCACTGCCGGGGGCCAAGGCGGTCTCGGCAATCTGGCCTTCAAGAGCTCGGTCAACCAGGCGCCGCGCAAGCACCAGCCCGGCCAGCCGGGCGAGCAGGGCGAGTTCGAGTTGGTGCTCAAATCCATCGCCGACGTCGGCTTGGTCGGCTTCCCCAACGCCGGCAAATCCACCCTGCTGAGCAAGCTTTCCCACGCCCATCCCAAGATCGCCAGCTACCCCTTTACTACGCTCACCCCGCAGATCGGGGTGATGGAAAACCCGGCCGGCGAACGCCTGACCATCGCCGACATTCCAGGCCTCATCGAGGGCGCGCACGAGGGCGTCGGCCTGGGCCACGAGTTTCTGCGCCACGTCGAGCGCTGCCGCCTGCTGCTCCACGTCATCGACCTGGCCGGGACGGACGGGCGCGAGCCGCTGGCCGACTACCGCCAGCTCCGCCGCGAGATCAGCCTCTATCAGGAGGAACTCAGCCAGCGGCCCTTCCTCATCCTGGCCAACAAAATGGACCAGCCCGCCTCGGCGGAAAAGCTGGCGACCTTCCGCGCGGCGGTCGACCAACCGGTACTGGAAATCTCCGCCCGGGAGGAAACCGGCCTGGAAGCCCTCCGCCAGGAACTCTTTACCCGCCTGCTGCCCACCCCCACCTCGTAATGAAAAATCGCCTGCCGATTCTCTGGCTCCTGTTCGCGCTGGCCGCCGCACCCCTGCCCGCGCAGATGACCAACGCGCTCGACCTAGACGCGACGGACGCGGAGACCGCGCCGCTGGACAGCGCCGCCGCCCGCGCCCTGGACGAAGTGGCCGACCAAACCGTCTCCGAAGGCGCGGGAGTGCCCTTTAGCGCGGAGCCGAGCGGACTGGAGGGCGAGACGGTGCCGCTGAGCCTGCGCCAGGCGGTGCTCATGGCGCTGGCCCGCAACCTGGACATCGCCATCGAGCGGATCGAGCCGGTCCTCTCCAGCGCCGGGCTCCTGACCGAAGAGGGCGCCGTCTACGATCCCGACTGGGTCCTCTCTTCCCGCTATACCGAGAACACCCAGCCGATCATCGTGGACACCTTCTCCGGGTTCGACACCGTCGCCGCCGGCCAGCGCACCTACACCTACGACACCGGCATCGAGCAACCCCTGCCCTGGGGAGGCATCGCGGACTTCAGCACCAACGCCCGGAACTCCCAGGCCTTCGGCGACCAGTTCCAGGACGACTGGACCTCCTTTGTCGGCATCGGTCTAACCCAGCCCCTGCTCGACGGCTTCGGCACCGACGTCAACCTGGGGCCCGTGCGCATCGCCCGGCAGAACCTTTCCGCCTCTCGCTTCGGCTTCCGCTTTGCGGTGGAGCGCATCGTCACCGAGGTGGCCGACGCCTATTACGAGCTCATTTTTGCCCGGGGCGACCTGGCCGCGCAGCAGGCCGCCCTGGAGCTGGCCGAGCAACTCCTCCAGGACAACAAGGCGCGGGTGGAGATCGGCGTGATGTCGCCGCTGGATGTCTCCCAGGCGCAGAGCGAGGTGGCCAGCCGGCGCGAAACCGCGCTGGTGGCCAAACGCGCCATCCTCGACCAGGAGAACGTGCTTAAGCGGCTCATCCTGGCCGACATCACCCCCTGGCTGCCGCGGCGGGTCTTCCCCACCACGGTGCCGCCGCGCAACTACCGCCCGCCCCAAGTGGCCGAGAACATCGGCAAGGCGCTCGGCCAGCGGGCCGACCTGCAAGCCGCCCGCAACCAGGTCGACGCCGCCGGCATCCAGGTGGTCATCGACCGCAACGGGCTGCTGCCCACCGTTAACCTGCAAGGCAGCCTGGGCTACCAGGCCCGCGAGCGCGACTACCTCCAAAGCTACAGCGACATCTTCGACGGCGAGGGCCCGGTCTGGTTTGCCGGAGTCAACGTGACGATGCCGATCAACAACCGCGAGGCCGAGGGCACCTTCGACGCCTCCCGCGCCCGCGAGCAGCGCGCCGTACTTCAGCTTAAAAACCTGGAGCAGACCATCATCGTGGAGGTCGACAATGCCGCCGGACAGGCCCGCACCAACGCCGAGCGGATCGTCGCCGCCAAGGCCGCCCGCGTCTTCTCCGAGGAAAGCCTCAAAGCCGAGCAGGAAAAACTCAACGCCGGCACCAGCACCAGCTTCGTCGTGCTCGAACTCCAACGCGACCTGACCACCGCACGCATCCGCGAGCTGCGCGCCATCGCCGACCTGCAGCAGTCGCTGGCCGAGCTGCGCCGGGTGGAGGGCGACGTCCTCGACGAGTACGGCATCCTCATCGGCGCCCCCGACCAAAGCCCGTCCCCGTTCCGGACCGCCTCCGGCCAGCGGATCGAAAGCGCCGTGGAAGCCGAACGCCAGGAAAACGCCGCCAAGCTGAGGTAGCGCGTCACTCCGCGCTTCGGGAGGCCAGCTTCCAAGTGTCCGTGGCGGGGTCGCGGCGGTACCCCCACTCGGTCTGTCTGGTAAGGCCGTCGCCGTCCCGGTAGCGGATCTGGTAGTGGATGAGATTGAATTCGGCCTGAGTGTGGCTGACGGACTCCACCATCGCGCCGGGATGGGCGGCCAGGAAGTCGCGCCGCACCTCGTTTTCGGTCGGACCGTTCCAGGCGTAGACGGTCAGCGCGAGCGCGCCGGCCAGGACCATCGCCGCGGCGGCGCCCGCCCAAATCCAACCGGAAAGTTGTTTCCTGCCGTCGCTCATCGCTCTATCACGGGTCCCATCATGAGCAATCTCCTCTGTTTTGGCGACAGCAATACGTGGGGCTTCGACGCCGAGGCTGAGGGCCGCCACCCGCGCGCCCTGCGCTGGCCCACCGTGCTCGCCCGCGAGCTGGGCCCCGACGCCCACGTGGCCGAGGCCGGGCAAAACGGCCGCACCACCGCCACCGACGACCCCCAGTGGCAGAACCGCAACGGCCGAAAGGCGCTCGCCATTGTGCTGGAAAGCCACGCCCCGCTCGACCTCGTCATCTTCATGCTGGGGCTCAACGACCTCAAGGACCGGCTGGGCCTGACCGCCGCCGACGCCGCCCGCGGCATGGGCGCGCTGGTCCAGTTTGCGCGGGCCCGGCCGGCCTGGCCGGTGCGCCGCGCGCCGGAGGTCCTGGTGGTGGCACCGCCGCCGGTTCAAGAGGTCACCGGGCGCTTCGCCAAGGAGTTTGTGCAAGGAGCGGCGCAATCCCGCCTTCTGGCCAAACGATACGAAGAGGTCGCCCGCGCGCAAGGCGCCCACTTCTTCGATGCCGGCCCCGTCACCGGCTACGGCAAGAGCGACGGTCTGCACCTCGACGCCGCCGGCCATCAGGCCCTCGGCCTCGCCTTGGCCCCGGTGGTTCAGTCAATTTTGCGCCAGCGGGATTGAATCCCCGCGGAGCGAATAGAACCGTTGATCTTCCGCTCGCCCCGCCTGCCAGATTTTCCAAAATCCGCTTTTGCATCAGCCGCGTTGGCCCCTAAGCTGCTTGAAGGACCTTGAGCCCCCTCTTCCAACCGCCTGACCGACCCGACCGCATCGTCCGCGCCCCCTGATGCTTGCCAAGACCGACCCCGCCGTGGCCATCGCCGAAGGGGACCGCTCCTACGGGCACCGGGAACACATCGAACAACTGGTGGAGGACTGCCTGGAGGAGCTCGACCCGCCGGACGAACTGCTCGAGCCCGGCGACCGCGTGCTGGTAAAGCCCAATTGGGCGCTCGATTTGGACCCCGATCTGGACGAGGACGAGCCGCAGCCCTGGGAGCACAAGATCACCCACCCGGCCATCATCGAGGCCACCGTGCGCTGGGCCGCCAAGCAGCTCAACGGCAACGGCTCGATCCTGATTGCGGACGCCCCGCGGGTGCCCACGCCTTTCTCCGTGATCGACGAGATGACCGGGCTCTCGAAAATCCCCGGGCGCTGTGCGGCCGACTTCCCCGGCGTGGTCATCAGCCTGGCGGACTACCGCACGGCCGGCGGCAGCGGCCCCGAGGGCGACCCCACCGGCCTGAGCGAGGTGGCGCTGGGCGAGGCCAGCGAGTTCGACGGCCTGCGCCTGCCCAAGGCCTACCTGCAGGCCGGCCAGGTTTACCGCTTCTGGCGCAGCGCCCTGAGCGCGGACGTGCTCATCAACCTGCCCAAGCTCAAGACCCACAGCAAGCTGGGCCTGACCGGCGCGCTCCACAACGTGCTGGGCCTGCTCGACGACCGCGGCGCCCTGCCGATGAACCCGCTGGCGGTTGACGAAACCAACGCGGACCTGGAGGAGGAAGACCTGGACGACCGGCTCATCTCCTGGCTGCGGCGCAAGTTCCGCCACAGCCGGCTGGTGCAACGCCTGCTGCTGCGCAGCCGCCAGGCGCTGAACGAGAAAGAAGCCACCCCCGAAAAGCACGAAAGCTGGCACGGCAACGACCTCTTCTGGCGGCTGGTGCTGGACCTGAACAAGGCGCTCTTTTACTACGACGGCCAGGGCGAACGCCGCACCCGGCCGCTGCGCTCGCTCCACCTGATCGACGCGGTGATCGGCGGCGAGGGCAACGGGCCGGTCCACTCCGACGCCAAGCCCTCCGGCATCCTGATGGCGGGCACGCATCCGCTGGCGGTGGACTGCGCCGCCGCCGAGCTGATGGGCTTCGACTGGCGCAAGATTCGCCTGCTGCGCAACGCCTTCCGCGCCCGTCAATTGCCGCTGGCTGAATTCGCGCCCGAAGACATGCGGTGCATCAGCGAGCATCCGCCTTGGGACGGCCCGCTGGAGGAATTCAGCGACCCGGTCGAGTACCATCCGCACGACGGTTGGTGGGGCGATATCGAGAAGGAAATGGCGGAGGAAAACGCCGGCCAAAAC
>JBCDLL010000093.1:0-10906 GCA_038745425.1 Verrucomicrobiota bacterium
CGAAAATCGGCGAAATCTGTGGATCGAACCCCAAAACCTTCGTGCCCTACGTGCCTTGGTGAGAAACCTCCTTATGACAACCGCAGGTTCCCACCTGATGGAGAACCAAATCTGCGAAAATCGGCGAAATCTGTGGATCGAACCCCAAAACCTTCGTGCCCTACGTGCCTTGGTGAGAAACCTCCTTATGACAACCACTGTTTCCCACCTGATGGAAAACCCAAAATCAGCGAAAATCGGCGAAATCTGTGGATCGAATCCCAAAACCTTCGTGCCCTTCGTGCCTTTGTGAGAAACCTCCTTATGACAACCGCAAGTTCCGACCTGATAGAGAACCCAAATCTGCGAGAATCGGCGAAATCTGCGGATTAAACCTCAACAACCTTTGTGCCCTTTGTGCCTTAGTGAGAAACCCCTGACGACACCCGCAGGTCTTCACGCTCGGAAAACCCAAAATCCGCCCAAATCGGCCATTTTTTGAAAAAAAAGAACGCACCTAGCACACCTAAGACTAACAGGGAGTCCGGTTTTTGGGGTTAAATGGTCGCGTCCGGTCAGGAAAACCTCACCGGATGCACCGCCCAAGCGGTGGCCCTGATCTTTGAAAAACACGCCCGGCGTTGGGAACAAGCGCCGTCGGCCGAGGCGAGGCAAAGCCAACCTGCCGAACCCGCCTGCTGCCGCCGGTTCCGTCGCCCAACCGCAGCGTTAAACCCGGTCCTCTTTGCCAACAATGACCGGGCGTTATCTTGGCCTGGCGCGGCTTTGGCCGCTGAGCCCATGGCTCAGCCCGCGTAGTCGCCGTCAGCGATGCGCTGCTCCTCGCTGACTTCCTTATTGTAAAAGTAAGCCCAGGCGGCAAACGAGCGGCCGTCCGGCGTGACGGCTTCGCCCTGGGCGCGGACAAAAAGGCTGCGTGACGGGTCATCCGGCTTGCAGGCCTCGTAGGCATCGAGGCGGGGCCAGGCGGTTTCCGCGTTGGGCAGCTGATAAAGCTCGCCCTGCACCCACTGGTCCTCGCCATCCGCCGCCAGCATGCCCGGGTAGTTGCCCAACAGGTAAAGCCGGCCCGCCATCTTGGCCGGACCCAGATGCACGCTGACGCCGCCAAGCCAGTCCGCCATCGGGTGAGAATCCGCGCGGCGTAGGGTGCCGTAGACAAAGAGGTATTCGGTCATGAGACTGGGAGAGCTTCGAACCCGGCGACGCATTCAATCTGGGCCGTGCGGGGAAAGAGATCAACTGGTACCACGCGTGTCAACCGGAAGGCAGCCGCCAGCCGCACGGCGTCTCGGGCCAAGGCGGGCGGGTCGCAGGAGACGTAGACCAGTCGAGTGGGCCGGTAGCGCACCAGCAACTCCGGAAGGCCTTGGGCGAGCCCGCCGCGCGGCGGATCGAGCAGCACGGCGGTCGAGGCGGGGTCGGCGCGGGCCAGCACCGGCGCGAGCTCCAGTTCGACCGCCCCGCCAATCCACTCCACCCGTTCGGCGTCGGCGAGTTCCAGCGAGGCGATCCACTCCCCGGCCTCGGCCACCAAGCGCGGGTCTTGCTCAATCCCGGTCACCCGGCGAGCCAGCGACAGCAGCTCGCGGGTGAGAAAGCCCGCCCCGGCGTAGCCCTCGATGAGGTGGCTCCACTCCTTGACTCCTTCGGCCGGCTGGAGGGCCTCGAGCACCAGCCGCCGCAGATTGGCCAGCTGGAAGTGATTGGCCTGGACGAAGCCGCCGGGCGGGAGCTGCGGGTGGCGCAAGGAGACATGACCCGGGTCCCATCGCCCACCGGCCGCGCGGTGCCGGCGGCGCAGCTCGGCCAGGGCGGCGTTGACTTCCGGCATCGCGATCGGGCAGTGGGTGATGTCGACCAGCCCGCGACCGTCGGCACGGTGGTAGCCGATCCGGCCCCGCCCGTCGACGTGCACGCTGACCCGGTTGCGGTAGCCAAAGTCGCGCGGCGAAGGGACGATTCCCTCCACCGGCGCGGCGGGCAGCTTGGCGATGCGCTCAAAGGCCTCCCGCACCTGGGCGGTCTTGATGCGCAGCTCCTCCCGGTAACTGAGGTGCTGGTACTGGCAGCCGCCACATTGCCCGTAGTACTGGCAGCGCGGCCGCACCCGGTGGCGCGAGGGCGCCAGCACCTCGACAAGCTCCGCTCGGCGAAAGCCGCGGCGCCGGCCTTTGGGGGCCGAGGGGCGAACGCGCACGCGTTCACCCGGCGCGGTTCCGGGCGTCAAAACAACTCCCTCGCCCGTGCGGCTGAGGCCGTCCCCGCCGAAGACGACTTTCTCAATCGTGAGGTCAACTTCCGCGCCGCTCACGTGGCCTTGGCCTGACCGGTTTCCTCGAACTTCAGCGGGATGGAAAAGTGGCTCTGGAGCACCTTCCAGTGGCCGTCATGCTTTTCCATCACCCCGGAAAAGCGGGCCGACTGGATGTCGGTGCGGCCGTCCTCCTTCTTCACAAAGCGGGTGGTGTTGGCGCTGACCAAAGCGACCGTGCCGTAACTGATCACCTGCGTGCTGTTGATGGTTGTCATGTCGGTGGGCGCCTGCTTGGAAAACTCCTCCGCAAAGATCTGGCGCAGAGCATCGTAGCCGCGAATGCACTTGCCGTAGCTGCCAATCACGGTCGTCTCGGGACTGTTGACGTAGTAGCCCATCAAGCCCGGCAGGTCCTGCTCACGCAGGCACTTGGTCATCTCGAGCAAGGTGGCGCGGACTTCAATGGCGTCGAGCTGGGCCTGGCGCTCGTCGACGCGCACGGGCGCTTCTTGGTGTTGAACAGGCATAAGGGAGCATCCGTCACCTGGCGCGAAACGCAATCCCCCTTCTTGCCTTGGGCCAAACTTCCGGCAAGGTGGCCCCATGCCCATCTCGACCATCGTCAACCAGATCTTCCCCGACTCCGACGCCCTGACCGAAGCGGCCGCGGAGCAGTTCGTCGCCCTGGCCAAGGCAGCGGTGGCCGAGCGCGGCGCCTTCCTGGTTGCGCTTAGCGGGGGCTCCACCCCCAAGCGCCTCTACTCCTTGCTGGCCAGCGACCCCACCGGCAAATACGACGCGCCCTGGGACCGGGTGCAGTTCTTCTTTGGCGACGAGCGCCACGTGCCTCCGGACGACGCCGAGAGCAATTACCGCATGGCCAAAGAGGCGATGTTCGACCTCATCAAGCCACCGGCGGAAAACATCCACCGCGTGCTCGCCGAGACGGACGCCGCCGAGGCCGCCCAGCTTTACGAGGACACGATGCGCGAGGTCTGCGCCAAGTACGGCTGCGTGGAAGGCGGCTTCCCCCGGATGGACCTGACCCTGCTGGGCATGGGCTCGGACGGCCACACGGCTTCGCTCTTCCCGGAGAGCAAGGGGTTGGAGGAAAAGCAACGCTGGGTCATCGCCAACTGGGTGGAAAAGTTCGACACCTGGCGCATCACGATGACCTATCCCGCGATCAACCAGTCGGCGCAGATTTCGCTCTTCATTGCCGGCGACGGCAAAGCCGACATGATCCGCGAAGTGCGGCAGGACTTTCTGCAGAAACCCAAGTACCCGGTCCAGGGGGTGATTCCGGCCAACGGCACCAAGACCTGGATGCTGGACGAGGCCGCCGCCGCCAAGCTCGACCCCGAGTTTCGATAGAGCCGCTCGGCCGCGCCATGTGGGCATCGGCGCTTGTGTTGTTTCGGTCCTTGCCCTGTCGGTGCATACCCTTCAGGAGAGCTTTTTTGCATTTCCCTGCCAAATAGGTATGCTGATCGATCTCCCCATGAAAACGATTGAACCGAACCCCACCCCGGAGGGAACGAACCTGCCCGACCGCCAAGGCGAGCCGGACGCCCGGCGCATCGCCATCGACAAGGTCGGAGTGCGGAGCCTGCGCTACCCGATCGAGGTCCGCGACAAGGCGCACTCCACCCAGAGCACGGTGGCCACCTTCGGCCTCTCCGTCGATCTGCCCCACCACTTCAAGGGCACCCACATGAGCCGCTTCGTCGAAGTGCTCAACAGCCACGGCAAGCTCGTCCACGTCGAAAACATCCCCGTGATGCTGAAAGAGTTGCAGGACCGTCTCGAGGCCGAAAGCGCCCATATCGAGATGGAATTCCCCTACTTCGTCGAGAAGGAGGCACCCATGACGGGCGCGCCCGGCGCGGTGGATTATCAAGTCCACTTTGACGCCAGCGCCTACGGCAAGGAGGTCGTCTTTACCGTCACCACGGTGGTCCCGGTCACGACGCTTTGCCCCTGCTCCAAGGCGATCGCCGAGTACGGCGCCCACAACCAACGCGGCTACGTCTCCCTCTCCATCCGCAGCGCGCGGCCCATCTGGATCGAGGACATGATCGCCCTGGTTGAAGACAGCGCCAGTTGTGAAATCTACTCCCTGCTCAAGCGCGAGGACGAAAAGTTCGTGACCGAAAAAGCCTACGACAATCCCGTCTTCGTCGAGGACCTTTCCCGCAACGTGGCCCTCCGCTGCAACCAGCACCCCGACATCACCTGGTACCGGATCGAGGTTGAGAACATGGAAAGCATCCACAACCACGCCGCCTACGCGTTGATCGAAAAAGACTTCTCCGTCGAGAAGGAGTAGGCGTCAGTCCTTCGGCAGGTAGCGTTGGTAAATCTCCAGCAGGCGGCGGCCCATGGCGTCGTCGCTGTGGTGCTCGCGAACCAGCTTGCGGGCCGTTTCCGCCCGCCGCTGCGCGGCGGCGGGATTTTCCAACACGGCGTGAATCTGGGCGGCCAGGCCGGTCGCGTCACCCGGCGCGGCCAGCAAGCCGGTCACACCGTGCTCGACCACCTCGGGAATGCCGCCAATCCGGCTCCCCACGACTGGCCGCGCCATGGCGTGCGCCTGGAGCACCGCCTGCGGCACGCCCTCGTGCGCCGTACTCGGCAACACCAGCGCGGCCAAAGAAGCCAGCACCTCGGGCACGTCTTCGCGATAACCAATGTAATGCGCGCGCCCCACTAGCCCGAGCTTTTCGATCTTCTCGAGCAGCTCCCGGCGGCCCATTTCCCCGCCTGTCATCGTGAAATGCGCCGGGCTGCCCGCGTCGATTAGCCGCCGGGCCGCTTCCAGAAAAACGGCGTGCCCCTTCCAGCTTCGGATGACCGAAACCATCCCGACCAGCGGCGTCGAGGGCGGCAAATCCAGTTCCCGGTGGAGCTTGCCCGGCTCGACGGTGGCGGGATCAAATCGCCGCAGGTCCACGCCGGTGGGCAGACACTCCACGCGCTTGGCGTCCAGTCCGGCTTCCCGCACCAGCCGCTGGCTGATCACCTGGCTGGTGGTCAACACGTAGTCGTGCAGCAGCTCGAAGTTGGCGCGCGTCAGGAGCGAGGCGCGGTAGTCCACCTCGATGTGGCGGCTGCGGATAACCAGCGGGACGCCCGCCAGCCGCGCCGCCAGGCCGGCCGTCCAGGCGTCGCGGGAGCTGTGGGTGTTGACT
The DNA here is from genome assembly GCA_038745425.1 of Verrucomicrobiota bacterium. GTDB lineage: Bacteria > Verrucomicrobiota > Verrucomicrobiia > Methylacidiphilales > UBA1321 > CAWUJC01. The sequence continues at coordinate 5,449 of JBCDLL010000093.1, forward strand.
ACGTCGGCTCCGCCGCGAGCAAAGCGCCGCCGAAGCCGGACGACTTCCAGCGGCATCCGGCCACGCTGGAATGAGACTGCCTCGACCGGAATGCCCGCGGCCTTGGCGCGCGCATAAATCTCCGCCTTCGGCGGCGCCAGCAGCGCCACGGCGTGGCCGTGTCGGCGCATCCAGTCCAGCTCCAGAAAGACGCGATGTTCCTGCCCGCCCCAGCCCACCGAGCTTTCGGTGTGGATAATCCGCCATTGCCGCATCGCCCTATTCTCGTACCATTGATCGCCTTAGCCGCAATGGAATTCGATCCCCCCCGGCGCATCGGCGTCTTCAAGTTCAAGCACATTGGCGACGTCCTGCTGATGACGCCGGCCCTGCGCGAGCTGCGCCGCCGCTTCCCCGAAGCGCGCCTGACCGCCGTCGTGCACGCCTTCGCCGCCCCCATGCTGGAGGGCAACCCGGACGTCGACGACATCATCACCGCCGGGCATCTCGAGGGGCCGACCGGCAAGCTGCAGCGCCTCCGCAGCGAGCTCTCACTGGTGGGCCGCATCCGGGCCCAGCGCTTCGACCTCACCCTTGACTTCGGCACCAGCGAGCGCGCCATCTGGTGCGGCCTGCTCAGTGGGGCTCGCCGCCGGGCCGGCTTCCTTTACCACCGCTGGCAGCCTGGGGCCTGGCAGCGGCGCCTCATGACGCATCTCTACGCGCTGCCCGCTAACTGGCGCTTCAAGCAGGAGACCCACCAGGTGTTGAAAGACCTGTGGCTGGTGCGCCAGCTTGGGAAGGACCGCCCCGAAGACGGCAGCGAAGCTCCCGAAGTCTTGAGCGCGGAGGACACCGCCGAAAATTTGCCCCTGGTGTTCCAGCCCAGCGAGGCCGACCTCGACTGGGCGGAAACCTTCCTGCGCCCGCACCGGCCGGAGCGCGTCGTGATCGTCCATCCCGTCTCGCGTTGGATGTCCAAGTGCTGGCTCCCGGAACGCCTCGCCAAGGTGATTGACTGGCTACAACGCGAGCGCGGCAGCCGCGTCATCCTGACCAGCAGCGCGACTGCGCAGGAAGTCAACTATCTCAACGCGATCGAGGAACACTGCGCAACCCGCCCTTTCCTGCTGCCCGGCACGGCCACGCTCGGCCAGCTCGGAGGACTCATCCGCGCGGCGGACGGCTTCCTCGGCATCGACAGCGCCCCGATGCACATGGCGGCCGCGCTGGGCACGCCGCAGGTCGCCCTCTTCGGCGTCACCCGGCCGGAGGACTGGGGGCCCTGGTCGCCCCGCGCCCAAGTGCTCGCCCATCCACTAAGTCCGCATGATCCCCGGATCAAGAACTACGACAAACGCGGCCCCCATCCGTCGATGGAGTTGATTACGGTAGAAGAGGTTCGGCAAGCGCTGGATGAAATCTTACCAGTCGCTCCAAAAAACTAGGGTAATTCTTGCGCAAGCCCGTTAAACTCGTCACGGAGTGAGCATACCGCGCGGCTGGAAACATCTTTGCCTAAGCGCCCTGGCCCGGCTGGCGGCGGGCCGGAGCAAAGCTTATGCCCTGGAGAACGGCCCACCCCGGCGCCTGCTCATCCTGCGGCGGGACGGCATCGCGGAGATGCTCAGCACGCTGCCCTTGATCTGGGCCATCCGCGAAGAGTGGCCGGAAACCCGCATCACCGTCGCTACCCAAGAGGCCGGCCGCGCCATCGCCAGGATGTGCCCTGCCATCAACGAAGTCCGGGTGTTCGGGCGGATTGACTCACGGCTCCGGGGCTTCCGCGCCGCCCGCAAACTGCGCGGCTTCGATGTCGCCATCGCGGCCAAAAGCGAATACGACCACGACCTCGCCCGCCTCATCCGGCTGACCAACGCGCCCCTGCGGATCGGCTTCGAAAGCGCGCCGCTCATGCGCACGCCTCTTTACTTCACCGCCACGGTGGATGGCGCCCGGCAGGCCGAAGCGCGCTTCCAGACCCTGCTGCGCCTGGCCGAGCCGCTCGGCCTGACGCCCCCGCCCATCCCCCGGTTTGACCTCGAGCCCGGCCAGGACGCGCTTTACAAAGCCCGCAACCTGACCTCGCCACTGACCGAACCGGTGGGCGGCAAGCAGCAACTTACCCCTTACGTGGCGGTAAACATCTCCGCCCTGAGCCAACGCAATTGGACGCCCGAGCAGTACGCCGACTTTCTGGCGGGGCTAGCCGGTGACCGCCGCGTGCCGGTGGCCATTGTCTACCGCGACCGGGACGAAGCCGTCGCCCAGCAACTGGCGCATCACGTCAGAACCTTCGCTCCGGTGGCCGTCGTGCCCAGCCGCAACGCCGAGGAATTGGCCGCCGTGCTGCAGGGCGCCCAGCTCGTCTTCACCCCCAGCCACGACGTGGCCCTGCTCGCGGCGGCGGTGGATGTGCCCACTCTCATCCTCTGGTGGCAGGGCGATTTCATCAAGCTGGGCTCGCCCCACCCGCGGCACCTTTTTTTGCGGGCGGACGAAGACCCCGGCGCCGCGACGCCGACTTACGCTCTCAACCTCATGGACGAGCTCTGGAACGGCGACCCCGCCAACCCGCCAACTCCGCCGCCGAAGTCTTCTCCCGGCGATTCGCACACCGCCTAGGCGCGCTGGAGCAGGCTTTGGTAGAGCTCCCAGTAGCCCTCGAACTGCGCGCGCTCGTCGAAGCGCGCGACGGCATCGGCCCGCGCGGCCCGCCCCATCTCGCGCCGCCGCTCCGGGTCGAGCCGAAGGAGCGCACGCAGCCACGCCACTACCGGCGTCACCTCCCCGGGCGGCACCAGCCAGCCGGTTTCGCCCTCGCGGACGTTTTCCCGCAGCCCGCCGTAGGTGGAGCTAAGCACGGGCACGCCCATGGCCAGCATCTCGCGCGTCGCATAGGAGATGGTCTCGATCCGGTCGCTGAGCAAAAAACCCACGTCGAACAGCGCCACGTACGGGCGCACGTCCAGATGGAAGCCGCCGTAGACGACGTTGGCCGCAATCTCCGGCCGCACGTGCCGCTGGACCAGCCCCTCGTAGGCGCGCTCGTCGCCGAGCAAGAGAACCCGGATGCGTTCGCGCTCCGGCGGTTCCAGGCGGCGCAGCGCTTCCAGCATCACGTCCACGCGCTTGTATGGGCCCATCCCCGCACAGGTGCCCACGACGAGATGGTCCGGGCGGAGACCAAGGGATTCCCGCAGGGCGGCGTCGGGCTCGCGCGGCGCGAACTTTTCCAGGTTCACTCCGTTGGCCAGGACGCTGACGCGCCCGGGTTCCAGCCCGGCGGCAAGGCTGCTCTCCATGGCCTGCCGGGAGACGTACACGTTGGCCTGCGCCACCCGGTGATAAAGCCAGCGATGGTAGGGATCGCGCTTGATGCCCTTGACCGAGTGATGGGTCCGCACCACCCGGAAGCGCCGCCCCCAGGGATGGCTCCAAGCCAGCACCGCCAGGTCCGGCCCGCCGTTGACGTGGACGATGTCGGGGCGCCACTCGCGGACCAGCCGGCGCAAAGACGCCATCGCCTTCGGAATCGCTCGGCCCTCTCTCGGCTTGGTGGGGAAGCTCTGGTCAAAAACCGTTTTCCCCGCGTCCTTTAAGGTCTGGGAAAGGAGCGAACCCTCCGGCGTGGCGAAGGCCAGTTCCGCGCGTTCCGCCACCAGGGAGTGCGCCATCGCCTCCAGAAAGATGCGGTGTCCCCCGCCCCGGAACGTGTGAAAATTGGTCAGCAGGATGCGGGGGCGGGCACTCATGGACGGGGCAAGGCGGGAAAGACGCAGCCTAACCGGGCCGACCGCAAAAACAAGCGCCCCGCATTGCCAAGGCCGCCGCCCTTCGGCATAAAAGGGACGCATGCCCAGTTTGTTGAACCGCCTGCACGCCGGGGTTTACACCTCCGTCTTCGGCTGGCTGGCCCGCCGCCGCCCGCCCCAGCCCGCACCGGTCGAGCTCGACGGCGACAGCCGCGTGCTGCTCTTCAGCTGCGCCGGCATCGGCGACACGCTGACCGATTCCGTCGTCTTCCGCGCACTGAAGGAGACCTACCCCGGCATTCACCTCGCCGCCGTCGTCCACCACAAGCGCCGCGCCCTCCTCGAGCACAACCCGTACGTGGACCAGATTTTTGAAATGCGCAAGGGCCTGCCCGCCTTCCTCCGGCGCCACGGGCAGCTCTCGGCCGCCGGTCCGTGGAGCGCCATCCTTCAGCTCCGCGGCAACGATCCCGAGCCGCGCTGCCAGAGCTTCCGGCTCAACCCCGACGTCACCTTCAGCACGCCCAACATGACGCGGCTGAGCCACCTCTGCGGCCATCAGGTCGAGCAGCCGGAATGGGATCAAACCCACGGCGTGCTCCAAACGCTGCGGCTGGCGAAAGCGGTCGGCGCCGAGACGGCAGACCCCACGCTGGTCTACGAGGTCACGCCGGAGGAACGCGCGATTCTGGAGGACCGCCTGCGCCGCTTCGAGGTGGGCGACCGGCCGAGGCTGGTCTTCCAGATCGGCGGCGGCCGACGCGCGAGCTGGCGGGACTGGCCCGAACGCCACTGGGCCGCGCTGGCCGTCCATCTGGAGCGCAACGAAGACCTGGACGCGGAGATTATTCTGCTGGGCGGGCCCGACAACGCCGCGCGCGCCGACGAGGTCTCCCGCATGCTGGACGTCTTTAGCGTCCGCCACCACAACCTTTGCGGCCGGCTGCCCTTGGAGCTTTCCGCCGCCCTGTGCCAGAGCGCGCGGGTCGTTGTAAGCACGGACACGGGCGTCATGCACCTGAGCTTTGCCGTCGGGGCGCGGGTGGTCGCGCTGATCCACTGCAACAACCCCGCTCCGCGGGTCGGGCCCTTCGGCTACGGCGACCGCCACCGCGTCGTCCAACTGCCCAAGCCGGAGGGCTACACCGGCCCCTGGGATGCGGACATGGGCGCGATCCAACCCCGCGACCACGTGGCGCCCGGCGTGATGGAGCTCTGGCGCGAGGCGGGAAAGTCGTGAACTTTCCCGGACTGGAACCGGCCTGGAACGCCTGGCAAGGCCTGCGGCGTAGCCTGGGCATCGCCCCGACCTGGGATTTGGAGCGCTGCCGACAGGCGGTCCGGGAAGAGGGCGCGGGCGTGCTGGTGGTCGCGTCCACCGCGCTGGGCGATACCGTCCTCTGCACGCCCTTGCTGGAGCTCCTTAGCCGCGAGCTCGGGCCAGACCGCGTCACCTTTCTGGTGCGCGAGCCCTACCGCGGCCTCTACGCCGACGACCCGCGACTCGGGCAAGTGCTCACGGTGCGCGGCAAGTTTCGCGGGTTGGAGGAGCTCAGCCGGGGGCTCGAGAAGAGGTCGCCCCCGGCCAAGATTGCGCTGATCGCGAATTGCTCCGAACCGGACCTGGTGCCCTGGCTCCAATGCTGCGGGCTGCGCGGATTCCTCCGCTACCCGACCCGCTGGAGCCACTGGGCCGGCTGGTTTGCCAACCGCGACGCCATGCG
>JBCDLL010000094.1:0-10858 GCA_038745425.1 Verrucomicrobiota bacterium
ATGGCTTCCAGATCAGCGATTCAGCCCGCGACGCACTGGATGACAATTCAGACCAGTTTTACGCGTTGATGGAATACCACTACACGGCTGAGGTCGGTCGCTACAGTGCGGCAGGAGCCATCGAGCTGGCAGCAGGTAAAGCCGGACAACTGGCCGGCAAAGGCCTTAATGCGCTCGCAAGTCGTATTGGTAGTTTTTTCAAATCTGCCCCAAAGAACTCCAGTAATCTTTCAAGGTATGTGCATCCAGGACCTGGCGCCGCAGCGAAGGGTGAAATTTTTAGTCACGCTTGGATTAAACGTGATCTTTTCAAGGAGCTACCTAAATTAGTTGGTAAGGCAGATGCCAACAAATTTAAGGCTGCGCTGAAAAAAGGTGTTGTTGGGCCTACCGGGCAAAGTGGTGTAAAAATTCTGAGAGAACCTGTAAATGGCTTAACTCATGAGTTGAAGATTGGAGGGAGCGCACAGCGAATACTGGGAAGAATAGATGAGAATGGAGTACTTGTATTCGATAAATTTATACGCGGAGGCTTACATTGATAAATACAAATAGGAGTGAGGTTATTTCCATTTCTGAATCTCAGATTAAGACTGATTTAAAAGAAGTTCTGGAGAAATCAAACTGGCACATCGAATTAGATGGCGTGAATTTAAAAATAAGCGAAGATGTTCAATTTGAGCTTGTTGCCCAGAGCAGTCACAAGTATCAAACACAAGAGATTGGGTTTGGAGATCACGCTAGAATACTTGTGGCAATAGGAGGATTGGCTAACATTCAACATGGAATGCCGTACGCTAATGTTTGTTTTGCGACATTGTTTTATTCTCCTGAGCAGAAACTAATTACTATGGATTTTTCTAAAATGATGACTTAATTAAATGCCCCAAAGGCTAACCTGACAGTAGGGGCATCAAGAGCGTCAAAATATGGTCATCTGTGGCAAAAGGCATCGCTAGACAAAGCGATAACTCGACACGCAGGAGATAATTACACAAGCTGGATAACAAACTCAGGGAAGAGAATCTACGAGAATCCAGCGACGGGTCGCCAAGTTGTTCAGGACTTGGAAGGCGGATACTTTCGGATTTTTCAACCTAACAAGATTGGCGGAACAAAGGGTAAGTACCTCGATATGACTGGAAAAACACCTTCACCAGCGCGCCGTGTGAAAGGCGGCCAGATTAAAAATGTCCCTCTCACAGGTGATGATCTTCAGCAGGCAACACACTTTCTAATCGAATAAACATGCAGAATTCGGAATTATTTCGTCGTGGCGTAGTTCTTCCCCTCAACCAAGAGGCCGAAAACAGTCTGAAGGCCAATAAAGTGGAAGAGGAGACGTCTGTTCGCTATTTGGAGATCGGAGATCAAGATGAGTTTGAGGCAATCTGGAAGGCTCGGTTATTTGAGAGGATCAACGCACGTACAAATGGCTTAATTGACGATTACGAAGAATATTTTGTGGAAGCTGCTTCAATGCCCGCGGTGTTGGAAGCAATCGAAGAAACTCGAAGCGAGAATAGTACAAATTGCAGCGAAATAGATAATTTTCTGACGGCGCTATCATCATTGGCATCAGAAGCAGCATTGCTTGAGCGGCCTTTATTGTTTGTTCTTTGAAGAATCAAAGTCCCAAAGACGGCAGGCAGGAAGTTCTGAGTATGGGCTCCGCTATTTCGATGGGGTCAATGCACAGGCAAAGGGGCGTTACTTCTTTGAAACCTTCCCTGCCTCCCGGGCATCACTGGCATTGGACCCCAAGTGGAATCAAATGACCAGCTTCACACAGTTCCAAATCAGGCCAGGGGCTACGTTGTTTGAGGGGGCGGCTGCACCTCAAGGCCGTGGGCTAGGTCCTGCTGTGATGGAGATGCAGGTCCCTCGTCGCCAGTTCAACAGCTTATCGGCAAGATACGGCATCGACTTTGAGGCTCCCGTTCCTCGTCCTCCTGTGCCAGGTCAAACGGAAACCCTAATCCCCACCTCGGCTGCGAATACATTTAATGATATGGTTCGAATACAGACCGGAAACTAATCATGGCGTTTGGCGTATTTGAAATAGATCCTGAGATCGTCATTGAAAGCCCGGAGTTCCCCGATACCTCCGAGGACAACTTCGTCTTTGAACATCTCAAGCGCTACTGTTCAAAGTTCGAGCCTCTCCCAGCAATAACTGTCAGATTGGAATCGAGCAAACTAATCGTAACCGAGGGGCACAAGTACTGTAGGATGGCTCGTGAACTTGGCCGGAAAGCAATTAGAGCTATCGCGCATGATTGCACGGTTGACGATCTAAAGAAGTCCGGGATCAGTGCCCGAGAACTGGATTTATCCACTCTTCATGCTGAACATGCAGCATTGACGTTCAGCGATAGTTGGCACGTGATTTTCGTTCGCAATCCTTTGGGTTATGAGACTGCCAGGAGTGTTGAGGCACAGATTGAATCCTTCGTGGAAAATTATATGGCAACACAGCATCATATCGAAAACGCGTTCCAGTCGGGAGGCTACGACGTTGATGGTAGGTGTTTGGAATTTAGCTTTGTTACCCCAACTCACGACAAGCAATGGGCAGATGGCTTTTTACAGCTTCTGGTCACTATCGCAGATCAAATTGGCGGAATTGAGTCATACCAAGGTCTTAGGTTCGAGCATTCGGTTACGCCTCAAAAAACTGATTGATGGGTGGGTTGACGTCAAAATTGACTGATCGTCTCAAGGGAAACAGAGCCTACGGCTTTGGAGTGAGCGCCGATGATGTTGCTCAGCTAGAAGTCACGGATGACTTGGTTGCCGATATTTTAACATGCCTGGACTCTGACGATTTTGCAGCAATCCAAATGGCTCTCTTGTTTGCGGAAACCCTCTTGGGGGCGAACCGACTGGACGAAAAGCAGGTTGGAGCACTGCTGCGGCGCGTGCAGAATTTAGTTGGATCGAAGCACGCTCGGGTTCACGGCCCAGCGTTAAAGCTTCTATCGATGTGCCGTGTTCATGTTCCAAATTATCGGGAAATGATGTTGGCTGCGCTGGAGGACGATGATCCGATGGCTCGCCGCCAAGCACTGGTCGTTTACCCAACGTATTGCCATCCCAAAGAGGTCCAACCTCTAGAGCGTTTTGAGCATGACGAGCACAAAGTTGAAACCAGTATGGGAGGCCCCTTGTTGTATGACCTGCGCAATTTGGCTCTAGAGAAAATAGAAGAGGTGCTCGGGAAGCAGTTCAAGAAGACCGAAGAAACGCAGCCTTACAGAGTGGAGAGATCGTTTATTGGTGGGGCTGGAAGCCATACCACAACTGGAAAAAAAACTGGTTCAAGCGTTTGCTCGGTTGAGCAAACCAGAACCTTGATCCCCTTAGCGGCGGTAGCGGCTAAGGGTTGAGAGAGGGTATTCGAGGCGGAGAGTGCTGAGCGATCGAAAGGAAGCATGAAGGCTTCCGCGAAGACTGGTGCTGGGGATGAAAAACGAACGAAGTAAGACGTTTAGATTCAATAAGTAACAAAAAAGAGCGGGTAAAAGCAAAATAAATGTTGACATAATAGCTTAGATAGGGAATAGTGTTGTCGTGCGCTCGTGCAGGCACCTGACCCGGGTCCAACGGGATGAGGAATCCGACCCGGCCTGGGCAGCAAGATCTTTGACATACACGCGCGGCGTTGAGACTTCGTGAGTAACCATACCCAGCGCGTCGGCAAGCTGCGCTGCTCCATAAGGCCACCAAAGAAAATGCAGTTCCCAAGTATATCCGAAGTGTTAATGGCCCCAAGTTCATCACCAAGGCAATCCAGAGTTGGCTGGCTGAACACCAGTTCAAGACGTTCTACATCGATCCGTGATGCCCCTGGCAAAACGGTTACGCTGAGGGCTTCAGCAGCCCGTCTCGAGTCTGGTGCCAAGATCTGTCGCCTTTAAATCCAGATCTTGGCATCACAAATAGCACAAGCCGACACTAAGTAGATTAGAAACAAATGGTGGGCCCTATAGGATTCGAACCTATGGCCTCCTGATCCGTAGTCAGGCGCTCTAATCCACTGAGCTAAGGGCCCCGGGGTCTGGGAAGCGGAACGAGCCGCGACTGCAGCTTGTCCGTTTACCTCCAGGCGAGTGGGAAAGGATACGAAATCCGCCCGCGAAGGCAAGCGCTTTCCGGCGAGCGGGTGGGCGATAGGTGGCGGGGTGGCGGCTAGTTTTTGTAGGTAGCGATGCGGTTGTTCCAACCCTTGGTCCAGCGCTTTTCGCCCCGTTCGGGCGGGCTGTTTTTAACGCGCCGGGCCAGGGCGGCTTGGGCGCCCTCGCGGAAGGCGGCCATCGTCTCGTCCATGTTTTGGCCTGGCCGGATCGGCGCCAGCTCCAGCACCTGCAGCAGGCCCCAGCCTTCGCCTTGGTAGCGTTCCTTGGGGTTGGTGCCTTCGCCCTTAAAGTTGACGTAGTCGATCAGTGCGTAGACCCCGCCGGGGCTCCCCGCCACCTGGTAGAATTTGTCCTCGATTTCCTCTTGGCGCTCGGGCGCGGTCGCCTTGAGCAACTTCGGCAGGGCGTGCTCGGCGCGCCGCGCCGCAAAGCGTGCTTGCAAGGGTACGTTGTCGGCCAGGAACTGCCGCAGCTCCTTCATTTCGGGGCTGTCGAACTCGCGGTAGAATTCGCTCCGCGAGGACCAGGGGCTGTCCTGATCTGGGCTCAAGCCGTTCATCCAAGAAGGGAGCTTGACGCCACTGTTCATCGCAAACCGAAGGAAAGAGGGAAAGCTCTCCTCGAACCGGGATTCCACTCCCTCCGGGTACCAGATGAAGTGGCAGATACCCAGGCTGGGGAACTCCTCGCCCTGGTTCCAAGTGGTCAGCCCCTTGATGGTTCCCGCGCACTCGTTTTGCCAGATTCTCTTGCCCACCTCCAGGGCCTCGTCGTCGCTGAGCCGAATGCGGTCGCTGGGATCAACGACGAGTGCGGCCTGGCCCAAAGAGGCAGCTAGCAGCAAGAGTAGAAGAGGGGCGGTGCGCATGCGGGGCATCATCAGGAAAGCGAACGGAATGGCAAGACTTGTCGGATTTGCGTGCCACCTTGGACGCCTTTGCCGTTGCACCGCTTCGGGATTGTTCTACGCTGGCATCCCCCCATGGCCGCCGCTACCTCCATGACCGCCGCCGAGGTTCGCCAGAGCTTCCTGGATTTCTTCCGGGACAAGCACCACACCATTGTGCCCAGCTCCAGCCTGCTGCCGGAGGCGCCCAACTTGCTCTTTACCAACGCGGGCATGAACCAATTTGTGCCCATCTTTCTGGGCAACGCGCCGTGCCCCTACGACCCCGCCCGCGCCGCCGACACGCAGAAGTGCATCCGCGCCGGAGGCAAGCACAACGACCTGGAGGACGTCGGCTACGACACCTACCACCAGACCTTCTTCGAGATGCTGGGCAACTGGTCCTTTGGCGATTACTTCAAGGCCGAGGCAATTGAGTGGGCCTGGGAGCTGGTGGTCGGGCGCTGGGGTTTCCCGCCCGAGCGGCTTTACGCCACCGTCTACCAGCCGGGCGAGGGCGACCCCGCCGAGACCGATGACGAGGCCTACGCGCTTTGGAGCGCGGTCTTCGAAAAGGCGGGACTGGATCCGGCAGTGCACATCGTCTACGGCGGCAAGAAGGACAACTTCTGGATGATGGGCGACACCGGCCCCTGCGGCCCGTGCTCGGAGCTGCACGTCAACCTGCTGCCGCCGGCCGAGCTCGACCCCAAGGCAAACCGCGCGCTGGTCAACGCCGACGATCCCCGGCTGATTGAAATCTGGAACCTGGTCTTTATTCAATTCAACTCCGACGGCCAGGGCAACTACCCGCCGCTGCCCGCCCGGCACGTGGATACCGGCATGGGCTTCGAGCGCGTCGCCTCCATCATCCAGGGCACGCGGGGCTTCACCGACTTCAGCACGCTCGGCGCCATCTCCAACTACAACACGGACCTCTTTCGCCCGCTTTTTGACGCGCTGGAGGCCAAGACCGGCCTGACCTACGCGGGCACGCTGCCGCCCGCCGGCGGCACGCCCAGTGAGACCGAAAAGACCGACATCGCCTTCCGCGTGATCGCCGACCACATGCGTTGCCTGGCCTTTGCCATCGCCGACGGCATCGTGCCGGGCAACACCGGGCGCGGCTACGTGTTGCGGCGCATCTTGCGTCGGGCGGTGCGCTACGTGCATGGCCTCGGCGTCCACCGGCCCTTCCTCTGCGAGCTGGTCGAGGTGCTGGCCACGCAAATGGGCGACGCCTTCCCCGAGCTGCGCGAGAAGCGCGCGCTGATCGAGGCGACCATCGAAGGCGAGGAGAAGAGCTTTCACCAAACCCTCGACCGCGGGATGGCCCTGTTTGAGGAAGTTATCAAGGGCATGAGCGGCGCTCGGGTCTTCCCTGGCGACGAGGCGTTCAAGCTCTATGACACCTACGGATTTCCGTTGGACCTGACGCAGTTACTGGCCCGCGAGCGCGGCCTCGAGGTCGACGTAGCGACCTTCGAGCGCCTGATGGCGGAGCAACGCCAGCGCGCGCAGGACTCCCAAAAAAAGACGGCCATCGTGGTCGACACCGCCGAGCTGGACGCCGGCGCGACCGAGTTTGTCGGCTTTGACGGGACGGAGGCCGAGGCCCACGTCCGCGCGGTCCGGGATGGCGTGCTCATTGTGGACCGCACGCCCTTTTACGCCGAGATGGGCGGGCAGATCGGCGACCGCGGCGAGGCGACCATCGCCGGCCGCACGCTCCAGATCGTCGACACCCAAAAATCGCCCGAGGGCACCTTTCTCCACCGGCTGGAGAACGCGGCCGGGGACGTCGCGGTGGAAAGCGGCGCGGTCGCCTTGCTGTCGGTCTCGCGGTCGTGGCGCGCGCGCATCGAGGCCCACCACAGCGGCACCCACCTGTTGCACTGGGCCTTGCGGCAGGTCCTGGGGCCGCAGGTCACGCAGAAGGGCAGTTACGTTGGGCCCGACCGATTGCGCTTCGACTTCTCCCACCACCAGGCGATGACGGCGGAAGAGATGGCCGAAGTGGAGCGCCTCGTCAACGAGCACATCGTAGCCAACGAGCAAGTGCGGTGGAACGAGCGCCCCTACGCCGAAGTGCAGCGCGACCCCGGCATCATCCAGTTTTTCGGCGACAAGTACGGCGAGACCGTCCGCGTCGTCACCATCGGCGACGGCTACTCGCGCGAGCTTTGCGGCGGCACCCACGTGCGCGCCACCGGCGAAGTCGGCTACTTCAAGCTGCTGAGCGAGGGCGCCATCGCGGCCGGCATCCGCCGGGTGGAGGCCGCCTCCGGCGCCGGGCTGGTCGACTTCGTCCGCGCCGAACTCGACGTCCAGCATGAGCGCTACCAGACGCTGCAGCACAAGCAGGCCGAGCTGCCCATGCTCCACCCGATGGGCGACCTCGACAACGATTCGGCCGACCTCATCTGGCGCGACTTCGACCGCCGCAACGCGCAACTAACCGAGCTCGACGCCAAGGTGCGCGAACTCGAGAAGCGGCAGGCCAAGGAAATGGCGGCGGCGATGCGCAGCCAGGCCGCCGAGGAGGCCGCCCAGCTTTTGCCCGAGGTGCGCAACATCGGCGGCGTCCCCCTGCTGACCAAGGCCTACCCCAACCGGAGTCCGCAGTTTGTCCAGGCGCTGGCGGAAGCGCTCAAGGCCCAGTTCCAGGGGGTGGGCGTTTTTGCCGTGAGCGACGCCAAGAAGGCCGTGCTGGTTGCGATCGTCGGCAAGGAGTTTCAGAGCCGGCTCAAGGCGGGGGATATCATCAAGCAAATCGCCCCGCTGGTGGGTGGTAAGGGCGGCGGCAAGCCGGATCAGGCCCAAGGCGGCGGCGGCAACCCCGCCGGCGTGCCGGAGGCGCTGGCCCAAGTGGAAAGCCTGCTGGAATGACCGCGGCCTGGAGCGCGGAACGCGTTCGCCGTCCCGTCGTCGCCCTGGGAGGGATCGCGGTGCTTTACCTCGCGGGTCTGCTGACCGGCTGCGGAAACGAATCCCGACCGACGCCCACCGAAGAGAAAGCGGCCGCCGTGCCGGTGCTGACGTGGGAGCGCGTCCGCCGCGAGCCATTCCCGAGGACGGCGTTCACCCAAGGGCTGTTGCTGCGGGCGGGCAAGCTTTGGCTCAGCACCGGGCAGTACGGTGAATCCACTGTGCAGGAGATCGACCTCGCTAGCGGGGAGGTGCTCCAGCGGCTCGACCTGCCGGAGACGGTGTTTGGCGAAGGACTGGCCATGCTCGGCGACACGCTTTACCAGCTCACCTGGCAGAACCAAATTTGCTACCTCTATCAAGCCCAGCCGCTCAAGCTCACTGGCCGCTTTTCTTATGAGGGCGAAGGCTGGGGGCTGGCCAGCAACGGGCAGGAATTGGCGATGAGCAACGGCAGCGCCCAGATCGCGATGCGCGATCCGGAGACCTTTGAGGTCACCCGCCGCTTGAGCGTACGCGGCCCTTCCGGCACGGTCACCCGGCTGAACGAGCTGGAGTTCGTCGGCGGCTTGCTCCTGGCCAACGTCTGGCACCAGGACCGCGTGGTGGTGATCGATTCCGATAACGGCCGGGTGCTGGCCGAGCTCGACTTCCGCGCGCTGACGGAGGAAGCCGTCGGCCCGCGCGCGGGCGAGCGCGTGCTCAACGGCCTGGCCTGGGACGCCGCCGGGCAACAGCTTTGGGTCGCGGGCAAGGAGTGGCCCTGGATCTACGCGGTGCGGGTGGACTGGGGCGAGCTGGCCGCGCGCGGCAGCGGCCTCCCGGTTGTCGCCCCCGACGGCCAATGATAGATTGCCCTTCCCCATGAAGACCCAAAACGGCCATCACCCCGCGCGCGCCGCCGTCCTGAGGCGGACGGGCCGCGCCAAGGTCGGGAAGAAGTCCAAGGCCCGGCCGGCCGCGCCGCGCTTTGACGAGATCGACGCCGTCGTCGCCGACCTTAAAGAAGGCAAGATGGTGATTGTGACCGACGACGCCGACCGCGAGAACGAGGGCGACTTGGTGATGGTGGCTGGCAAGTGCACGCCGGGCGCGGTCAACTTCATGGCCCGCCACGGGCGCGGGCTGATTTGTGTGCCGCTGACCCAGGAGCGCGCCCGCCAGCTCGGCCTGGCCCGCATGGTCAGCGAAAACCGCGAACCCCACCAGACGGACTTCACCGTCTCGGTGGACGCGGCCCGCGGCGTCAGCACCGGCATCAGCGCGGCCGACCGCGCGCGGGCGATCAAGGTCCTGGCGGGCAAAAAGAGTGCGCCCTCCGACCTCGTGCAGCCGGGGCACGTTTTCCCTCTGCAGGCCAAGCCGGGCGGTGTGCTGCAGCGGGCCGGGCACACGGAGGCGGCGGTCGACCTGGCGCGGCTGGCGGGCGCCGATCCCTCGGCCGTCATCTGCGAGATCCTGAACGAGGACGGATCGATGGCGCGGTTGCCGGACCTGATGAAGTTCAAGCGCCGCCACAAGCTTAAGATTTGCACCATCCGCGATTTGATCGAGTACCGCCGCCGGCGCGAGCGGCTCGTCGAGCGGATCGAGACCCTGGAACTACCGACCGACTTCGGCCCCTTTACGCTGCACGTCTACCGCGCGCGGCCCGACGGCCACCACCACTTGGCGCTGGTCCGCGGCGAGGTCAGCGGGCAGGAACCGGCCCTGGTGCGGGTGCACAGCGAGAACCTGATCGCGGACGTTTTCTTTACCCGCGCGCCCGCCGGGCAGCACGCCCTGCACGACGCCATGGCCGCCATCGCCAAGGAGGGACGCGGCGTGCTTGTCTACATGCGCACCCACGGCAGCGAGGACGAGGTGACCCGCCAAATCCACGCCATCCACGCCAAGCTGGGCCGCGCGGTCTCCGCCGAGGCCAAGTCCAAGCCCCGCGCAAAGGCCGAACCGGGCCTGGGCCGCGCGCTGCGCGAGTACGGGCTGGGCGCGCAGATTCTTTCCGACCTGGGCGTGAGCCGCCTGCGCCTGCTGACGAACGCGCCCAAGCGCATCGTGGGCGTGGAAGGCTACGGACTGGAGGTAGTCGAGCAGGTGCCCCTGAACGGCAAGGCCAAGGGCAAACGCCGCTAGTCCTTGGACGGCGCGGTCTGGGTGACCATCCCGAGACTTTCCAGGAAGCGGAATTTATCCCAGTCGACCCAGGTTTCGGCGATCTTGCCCTGCTCAAAGCGGTCGAGCGAGATGCCCGTCCAGGTGATGCGGCGATTGGTGGGCGTCTCGCCCTCGAAGCTGCCGGTGTGGGTGGCCGTCATCGACCAGTGTGAGGCGGCCTGGTCGCCCTCGGCCAATTGCGTAAGGATTTTCAGATCCACCTCGCTAAAGCCGGAATGAAAGCGTCGCACCAGCTCGGTCCATTCTTCGAGGTTTTTGACAGAGACGCCGCTCCCGGCGTCGGGCTCCTGGTGGTTGCGGTAGTCGGCAGCAAAGAGATCGCCGGTGGTCGCGGTGGCGTGCTCGCTCCAAAAGCTGAGGGCCTGGCGCGAGAGGGCTTTCATTTCTTCAGGGTTCATGGGGAGGCTCCGGTTGGGGTTTTACAAAAGCTACGACCCTGGCGAGGCGGGTCAAGGAGGCCGGCCGGCGATGCTGTTCGTGAGCGGGAGGCGGGTTGAGCCTGACGAGCTGGGAGAACTTTCCTTGCCGGAGCACCGTCTGTTGGAAATGCCCCGGGAGGGTCGTTGTTGTTGTGGCCTTGGATCGAAGGGGCGAATCCGCTAGGGTTGCCGTCATGGCCGAGACCTCTCCCGCCGAAAACCTGAAGAACCAGCAGCCGGACCTCTGGATGCTGGTGCGCCCGGCGGCGGATACCGATCAGCTCCAGCCCGGGGACTTCATCTTCAACCAG
>JBCDLL010000095.1:0-10852 GCA_038745425.1 Verrucomicrobiota bacterium
ATTACTTTTGTAACAAGCTTTAGGCCTTCGCTTCGGTCGCCTTGGTGATGACTTCCTGCAGCTTGTCGATCTTGTAGGGCTTGTGCAGCACGCCCGAGAAACCGTAGTCCTGCGGCCGGAGCATGGCGGGGTGGTCGCTGTGGCCGCTGGAGGCAATGACGATGGTGTCCGGGCTCATCGTCTTGATCGTGTGGACGGCGTCGGCTCCGCCCACGCCGCTGGGGATGATCAAATCCATGATGACGAGCTCGTAGTGGAAGCCGAGGTTCTTGCTCTTGGCGAAGGCGGCGATGGCTTCGGCGCCATCCTTGGCCGTCTTCACTTCGTAGCCCAGGTGCTTGAGCATGTGGCAGACGATGTCGAGGATCATCTGCTCGTCGTCCATCAGGAGCACGCGGTGGAGCTCGGGTCCCTCGTCTTCCTCCTCGTCCAGCCCAATGACGTCGGGGAGCCGGGCGGATTTTTTCTTCGCCGACGGGGGCGCTTCGGCCGCCGGCAGGTAGAGAAAGGCGGACGTGCCCCGGCCGAGGGTGGACTCCAGCATCAGCGTGCCGTCGTGGTTTTGCAGGGCGCTCAGCGCCTTGGCCAGGCCGAGGCCGCGGCGGCCCTCCTTGGTGGTGAAGTACGGCTCGAAGGCGCGCAGGCGGGTCTTTTCCGTCATCCCATAGCCTTCGTCGCGGATTTCCACCCGGACGTAATCGCCCGGCTCCATCGGCACCGTCCGCTTGGTGGGGTCGGCATCCACGTGGAAGTTGGTGGCCGTGATGAGGACCTCGCCCTCGGGGTCGGCTTCCACCGCATTCTGGAGCACGGCCAGGAAGGCCTCTTTGATCGGGGCCAGCTCCACGCTCACCTTGCTGACGGCCGTCGGGAAGTACGGGCGGCAGGTGGCGGGGACGCCTTTGGAAACGTTTTTGCCCAGTTCGCCCAGCAAGCGTGTCAGGTCCACCAGGCGTTTGCTCTGCACCTGCTGGCGGACGATGGAGGCGAGGCGCTCCAGCACATCGCGGCCGCGGTTGACGTCGTGCTCGATGGCGGTGAGCTGTTGGCCCAGGCTGTTGAAGGTGTCGCCGTTGAGGCGGATGGCCTTGATGGCCGAACCGTGAATGGCCGTGAGAATTTCGCCGATGTCATTGGTGATGCCGTGGGCAAAGGTGCCCACGCTCTCAAACTGGCGGGTGCGGATGAGCTCCTCCTCCATTTTCTTGCGCTCGCTGATGTCGCGCGCAATCAGGATGAGCCACTCGCTCTGGCCGTTTTCGTCGGGTACGGAGGTGGAGAGCGATTCCAGGCTGACCCAGTGGCCGCCCTTGTGCTGCATCCGGTATTCCACCCGGCGGCCCTCGCCCTGCTTCATCGTGGCGTCGAACGCGGCCATGACCTTGGCCTGGTCCTCGGGGTGCACCTCCGCCATGGAGTAGGTGCCCTCGAGCTCCTCCGGCGTGTAGCCGAGAATCTTGTGGTAGGCCGGGTTGTTCCAAACCCGGTGGCCGTGGCGGTCGACGATGGCGATCAAGTCGTCCACGTTCTCCGTCATGGTGCGCAGCAGCCGCTTGTTGCGCTCCCAGTCGGCCTCGGCCTCCGCCCACATGGCGTTGGACTGCCGGTAGCTCTCCAGCTCCTCACGGACGGCGGCAAGCTCGCGCTCCAGCTCCTCAACGCGCTTTTCAGCGCGGGTGATCTCGCCGGAGTCCGCCAAACCATTGGGGCTGGTAACGCTCATGGGGGTGAAATGCTGTGTAAGTGGTTGTGAGTACAAGCTCTTTGGCTAGAGCAAAGCACATTATGCGCTAACCGGTCCGGCCTTGTCGAGAGTAACGATTACTTCCAATTCGATTCTCGAATTGGAGATTATCTTTCATATCTTTCATCTTTGAGACATACTCCTGTCATGAAACTCCCCGTTCTCCGGGCCTGTGCCGGGGCCCTTTTCCTTGGCCTGGGCGCCGCCTTGACGGCCCCGGCCCAGCTCAACCGTGAATCCGAGGTCTTTGACGAGGAAAGCGTGCAGCTGCTCAACCAGCTCTTTGGCCAGCAGATTCAGGACCTGACCCAGCAGCTCACCGCGTCCAACAATCTGCAGCGCAAGCTCAACGGCACCATCATCGCGGAGGTGAAGTTCGAGGAGGCGCCCCTGGAGCAGGTGGTGGCGTACCTGGTGGCCAAGTCCAAGGAGCTCGACCCCGAGAAGCAGGGCGTCAACGTCGTCGTCACCCCCGATGCGGAGCAGGAAGCCGCCGGCAAAAAGTCCAACCTGAAGCTGACCAACGTGCCCCTCGGGGTGGCCTTGCGCTACTCGCTCCAGCAGCTTGGCCTCACCTATCGCCTGGAGCAGTACGCCGTGGTGGTGACGGTGCCCCAGCGGGCCGGCACCCCGGCGACCAGTTCCACCGCCCCGGCCTCCTCGAGCACTCGCGCCTTGCCGGCCCAGCCGGTCCGCTAGTCCGCCGCCGCCATGCGCTCGAGCAGGGCGGTCATGAGCTTGCGGCTGATCGGCGCCGCGTAGGGAGACTGCTCCACGATCTTCCCCGGCGGGTCGACGTACTCGCCCGGCTCATGTTCCAGGTAACCCTGGCTGCCCAGTTCGGTGATGTCGCCGGCGCGCAGCTCGAGGTGAAACTGCAGCCCCACCACCCGATCACCGACGGCAAAGCCCTGGTGCGCGCAGCCGTTGCTGTGGCCCAGGGGCACGGATGGTTCGGGCAGCTCAAAGCGGTCGCCGTGCCAGTGGAAGGCCTCGAAGCAGGTGGGGAAGATCCCCAGCAGCGGGTGCTCGCCCGCCTCTTCCGTGCGGTGGACGCTGCTCCAGCCCAGCTCGCTTTCGCCGTTGGGGCGCACCTCGGCCCCCAGCGCCCGGGCGATGAGCTGCGCGCCCAGGCAGATGCCCAGGACCCGCCGGCCCGCCGCGATCGCCGCCGCGATGGCCGCCTTCTCCGCTTCCAGCCAGGGGAACTCGCCGTGCTCATCAACGTTCATCGGCCCGCCCATCACGATGAGCCAGTCGTAGGCGTCCGGGCCGGGCGGGAGCTCGCCGGCGTACCAGCGGGTGCAGGTCAGCTCGTGCTTCTCCTCGGCCACCCACTGGGCGATCATGCCCAGCCCTTCGTAGGGCACGTGTTGAAACCAATGGATGCGCATGCGGGGCTCGTCTGATGGTCCGGCCGGAGGCTCTCTCGTCTGTCTCCGCGCCTACTCGTAAGTGTATGAACCCAGCCGCCGCTCGATCTCGGCCACCACGCGCTTCTCGTCTTCCTGGTCGCGGGCGGCGAAGGTAACGGAGAAGCGCACGTAGGCGCCGGCGTCGTCCCAAGGCACGGTGGAGATGAGGTGCTCCGTGATCAGCCACTGGCTGAAGGCTTCGCCCGAATCGAAGGTGATCGCCTCCCCGCCGTCCTTGGGCACGGCCCGCTTTGGCGCCGCCGTGTAAAAGAAGAAGGTGCCGCCGGGCTTGTCGCCGCGCAGGCCCAGGCGGTTGAGCGCGGGCACCAGCAGGTCGAAGCGGCGGGAGTAATGCGCGGCAATGTCCTCGGCGATGGCCGGGTGCTCGAAGGCGTGAGCGGCAGCGTGCTGGATGGCCAGGAACTGGCCGCTGTCGGTGTTGTCCTTCACATCGCCGTAGGCCTTGACCAGCAGCGGGTTGCCCGCCACAAAGCCGCAGCGCCAGCCCGTCATGTTGAAGTTCTTGCTCGTGGAGTGCAGCTCCAGGCCCACGTCCATCGCGCCCGGCACGGACAGGAAGGAGAGCGGCTTGCCCTCAAAGACGCAGCCCGCGTAGGCGAAGTCGTTGATCACAATGAGCCGATGCGCCTTGGCGAAGGCGACGGCCTTCTCAAAGAACGCGCGGGTGGCGGCGGCGCCGGTTGGGTTGTTCGGGTAGTTGAGGACGAGCACCTTGGCGCGCTCGAGCACGTCAGCCGGGATGGAATCCAAATCGGGCAAGAAGCCGCGGTCTTCGGTCAGCGGCAAGTTGTAGACCTCGCCGCCGTAGTACTTGGCGTGCGTGCCAAAGACGGGGTAGCCCGGCACCGTCATGATCGTGACGTCGCCCGGGTTGATGAAGGCGGCCGGCAGGATGCTGAGCGCGGCCTTGTTGCCGATGCTGTGGATGACCTGCGTCGCCGGGTCGATCTCCACCCCGCAGACGTTCTGCAGGTACCAGGCGGCGGCTTCCTTCAGGCGCGCGTCGCCGTTGTCGGCGTAGCCGCGGTTCTCCGGCTTCTGCGCGGCGGCATGCAGGGCGTCGATCACCTCCGGAAAGGCCATGCGGTCCGGCTCGCCCACGCCCATGTCGATCAGCTCCACGCCGGGTTTGGCCTCGGTCGCGGCCTTCTTGGCGCGCTTGATCTTCTCGAACTTGTAGATGGCGGTGCTCTTGCCGTACTGGGCGCCGCCGATGCGCTCGGCGAAGAGGTGCTGCAGGTAGGGGTCGGGAGGCGTGGTCATAGCTTTATCGTGCGGGCTGCTGGGTTGTTTGAATGAGAGAGATTGGGTGCGGTGGGGTGAGCTGGTTCGTTGTTGGTTGGGGTTTTCGATCAGGCCCTGGGCGCCGAGCGTTGCCGGCTGGGCGTGGCCCGGTGCGATGCCTTTTCGGCGGGCAGGTCTTGGCGAGGTTCCCCGCCTCCTGCGAACCGCCGGGACCGTCGGTTTGGGCCGTTCGTGCCCCGCGTCTGCCGCCGAAGTTCGGCGAGCGGAAGGGGAACCTAACCGCCCGGCCGCCGTTTGGCAACCGCGAGGCCCTGCTCGGTTGGGGAGGATCGGGATTTCTGGCATGACCCTAATTTACCCCGGTTTGGGCACCCCCGGTTAGTCTTAGGTGTGCTAGGTGTGCTAGGTGCGTTCTTTTTTTTGAAAAATGACCGAAAACGGGCTCCGACACTCAAGTTTGGGTTAAATGGCGGAAAAAGCTACTATGGAGGGCAAGTATGCGACCGGACCGCGATACCATTTTGAAACTCTGCCCTCGAGAACAGTGGGGAGATATCCTGAAGCAAATCGGCGACCTCCGCCCCGAGGGCTTGGAAGACGAAAGGTTGATGTTTCATGTGATGGAGGCCCTGTACGCGGCGGATCAGAGCCAGCGGGCGCTTGATTGGTGCAACCGGTTGGTTGAGCTGCGTCAAGATCGGCCCCAGCGCCTGGCTATCGCCCTCTACAACCGGGGGATGTGTCACCAGGATCTGGAGAAATGGACGGAGGCCGAGCTGGATTTCCGCCGCGCGGTGGAGCTTGGTTGTGAGCGCGCCGTGTTGAAGCTATCACGGGCTCTGGGCTTCCAACGTCGGTACCGCGAAGCCATTGACGTTGCCCAGAGGTCTGGGATGAAGCCTGACGTCGCTTATCACGAGTGGTTGGGCCACTGCTACAACCAGTTGGATGACTTTCAATGGTCGCTTCGCCACTACGAGGAAGCCCACCGCTTGGATCCAAAAGACCCGGGCATTCTGGCCTCGCTGGCTAATGCGTGGGACTTGACTGGTGGCTGGAAGAACATCATCGACCACCGTCAGCAAATCGAAGACCTGCTGAAGGACCAGGAATTCTACTCGAGCTGGGACGGGTATCTGGTGCTGGCCGCCCTGAGCGAAGCGTGCCACGAAGCGGGGGACGAACGCCGCGCCATTCGTTACGCCGAGCAGGAGTTGGAGCACCCGGAGTTTGAAGGTTCGCGGGAGGTGATCTTATACAACATGGGCATTGCTTCGATGAATCTGGAGAAATACCGCAAGGCACTGGATTACTTTGAGCGGGCTCTGGATCTGGAGCATCCGCTCGCGCGCGAGAGAATCACCGAGTGCCTCGACGAGTTAGGGGATGCTTCCGCTTAGGCGCGGGTGGCTCTTTGTTTCCAGTTGCCGGTTTTGTTTCCTCGAGAAATCCTCTCTGGATAACGTTTGGAACCTGAAATGGGGGTGCGGAGGCGAGCAGCTCTGAGTGTTTTACCCTATCTGTCGATGCCTTTTCCGGTGGCGTTGGATTTGGTTATGGCGGGAGCCGGGGAAAAGAAGCTGTGGTTCGGTTAGAGGTAGGGAAACTGCTGTGGAAAGTACGTTGAACGTTCATGTTGAGCGTGGGACAGAAAAAAAGTGATGCCGCTGAGGCACATCATGAGCGCTCAATTAGGTGCGGGGCAGCGTCGTACGAATGGTGTTTTCTTCAACCAGTGGAGCGACTTAGAGAAGTTATCCGGGGTGCGGTGTGACTGTGTCTTAGACTTTAAAGATTACAAGCGGGGTACATTTGTTGTTGTGTTAATTTTTATTCTTGAATACAAGGTTCCCCATCAGAGCGGGATTTGTTCCGGAGCCCGCTAACACGCTCGGGGGAGCAGGATTGAGTTTGGCGTCCAGGCCCTGAGCCGAGATTAACCAACCAAACGACAAACGGGAGACCATACGATGAACAAGTTAAAAATGCTGGGCTTCGCCTTGGGCGGGCTATGGATGGTGGTGCTGGCCACCTATGCGGCGCAGATCAGCGCCGAAGATCTGGAGAGCGCCCGCAAGCTGGTGCCGCTGAACGAGGCAAGCTGCTCGAGCTCTTCGGGCAATCCGGAGTAAGGGCGCGCCGACGCTTCCTCAACCCAACCCTGGATGGATTTAACTATCGAGTAGCAGTTCGAAGACAACCGCTCCGTGGAAAAACGCGATGAACGCTTTTGCCCTGATGACACCGCTGCGCGCCGGCCTCCTGAGCCTGGCGGGTGCGCTGTTGTCGGGCGAGGCGGTCGTGGGCTGCGGGTTGCATTGGCACGCGCCGCGCCAGCACTTTACCCATGTGCAAAGCCAGGGGCGGCTGAGCTACCACGAGACCTGGGGCGGGCTGCGGCTCTCCGACGGCTTTGAGCTGCCGCTGGTGGTCAATTTCGATTCGGGGCGGGAGTGGTCCTCGCCCGTGCTGGGCGCGGGCTGGATGTTCACCCTGGGCGACAGCTACGCGACCAAGACCGCCGACGATGTCTATAAATTGGTGATGCCCGACGGCTATCACTACAAATTCCGCCGGCGGCCGGACAAGGGCGAAAACGTTTGGTTCGGCAACCGCGGATGGCGGGCGCAGGAGCGGCCCGATGGCGGCTTTCGCGCGGCGGCCCCCTGTGGCTGGACCATCGAGTGGCGCGAAGGTAAAATCGAGAAGATGATCACGCCCCAGGGCAAGACCATCGACTACGTTCGCGAAAACGGGCGCTTGCAGCAGATCCGCGAGCAGGGCCGGGTGCTGTTGGAGCTCGTCTACGGCCACCAGAGCGACCAGGTGAAGAAGTTGGTCATGGACGGGCAGACCATCGAGCTCGACTTCGAGAAGCGCCCGCTGGTGCAGAGAATCGACGGGCGCAAGGTGGTCGGCGCGCTCGCTCCGGCGCTCACGAGCGCTTCCTGGAGCGAGACCACCGGCTCCGCCGAGTCCCGCCCCCCGCGCGAGTACCTGTTCAAAACCGACAACCGCCTCCGGCCCACGCTTGAGATCCTGGCCGACGGCCAGCGCGATCGCCTCTTTGGCTGGGATGCCGTCACCGGGCGCATCCGCACCGATAACGACTGGACCTACCAGATCAAGCCCGGCAAGCGCGCCAACGACCGCGCCGCCATCACCCGCACCAACACCCAGGGCCAAAGCGAGTACTGGCACAAGGTCCGCGGTAAAGAGACCACCATCGCCCTCGACGGTACCAAGACGGTCCGAGAGTGGTTTGTTTCCGGGCCGGCGAGAGGAAATGAGCGCCGGGTAGCAAAGAACGGTGAAACCGTTTATCAAGCCACTTATGATGAAAACGGGTTGCTGATCCGAGAGGTAAAAGGTCCCTTCATGATCATCTACGATACCCATCGCCTCGCCAAAAAAATATTCAAGAACGGTCAATTACACTGGAGCTACGAATCCCACTAACCAAAAAACAACAGGAGAACAGAAAATGAAAAAGATACTACCGATTGCCATCTTGAGTCTGCTCATGGTGGCATTCCAACCCATAACCTCGAGCGGCCAAGTCTGCACACACGGACAGACGACCTGCTTCTTGACCGAGCCCGAGAAATGCGAAGCCAATGATGGACGCGGCAGAAGACAATGTACAAAAGTACACGGACATGAGGTCCAATCCCAGAATTGCACCTTTCCCTCAAAGACTGTTCTGGAAGCCACTAACGCTTGTGCAGTCATATGGGTTCCGGAAGATCAGGATGATCAAGAATGTAGCGTCGAAACGACAGAGACTTGTGGGGGAAATCGCCCAAAGCCGGACTTATGCACATCGGCGCCTTGATTTATCCTGGTGTCCTCAGTAGTTGACCTCAGCCCTCAACCCGTCCAGCCTTAAGTCATGCGACTTGCCATTATCATTCTAGCGTTGGTATTGGCCTGGACGGGCCTGAGGGCAGAGCAACCGTCCGAGGCAAAGGAAATAAAGCTGGATGCACAGTTTGCGGGTAAACTCGTCACCGCATGGAAGCGCTACTTCGAATTATATTCTAGGATCGGATTTGCCTATGAAGTGGATTCGTCATCCATCAGTTTACAAAGGCACGGTATGAATCCCAATCGAAAAAGCCGAGTCCGGTACCGTGCGATGCTTCCATATTTTAATTTTTCGGAGGATTTTATCGGACCAGAGCGGCCGAATCTCGGCGATGGCACTTTGATGGTGGCCTATGACGGTTCGAAATACTACCATCTAGATCGGTACGCTTCTCTGCAGATTACAGCGGATGTTGAGAAACTACCACCAAACGTTCGGCGACTGCAGGTCCAAAATCCGGTTTTTCGACCATTTTTATATCTGATTAAAGACGAATTCTCCTCTAATCTTACAACCAACATTCAAAATCCTGTCTTTTGGAGCAAGGTGATAGCGCAGATCTCCAAAGTGGAAGCGGTCAAAGAAAACGGTAATGACCTTCTACGGTTATCATTGAATTCAGATCGAGGTGACCGTATGTCGGTCTACTTAGATCCTAAAAAAGAGTATTTGCCGATTCGCAGCGAGCGCGAGAGAGATACGAGTTTTTCAATCATCCGGATTGATTCTCTCAAAACCCTTAATAACGGTATTTATTTGCCCTTGGAGGTCTATAGCGAAAAAAAGATGGCTGACGGAGAATTGGGCTACACGCGCGTCAAAGTGATTGAGGACAGCATCCAAGAATTCAACTCTGCTCAAAATTTGCGGGCAGAAAATTTCACGATTCCATTCTCCCATGCGCAGGAAGTCTACGACATTGACGCGGAGGTAAGGCTGAAAACGAAAGATGCCGCGGCGCCAAGATAAACTGAGCCGCAACGAAATCTTGAAGATTCTCATGAACCGAGGATGGCTTGTTCTTTTTATTGTTTTAGCAGGTTGCGCGCACGTAAGCGCGACACCTGATTTGGTCTGTCGGTCGAATTTGCCCCTTCGAACGATCAGTCCCGATGAGGTGCTTCAAGGAAAGCTGACCGTTTCGAACCAAAGCGACACGACTTATCACGTGGTGGAAATAGGAAGTAGTTGCGGGTGCGCCGTCCCGCGTGTCGAGAGCAACGTCGTTTCGCCGCATTCCGATTTGGAGATTCCCTTTGTTCTCACTGCCAGCAACAAACATGGCGAGCAAGTGGTGAAGATGGTCCTTAAATGTAGAAGCGAGCATCAGGAAGTTGTACTTGAACACAAGATGCGTTTTGAAGTTACCGAGGCGATCCGCACTTTGCCTTCGCGAGTCGTCGCCAATATCATGTCTTCGGAAGAGCTGCCTTTTCGCCGTAGTCTAACCTTGTTGCGGGGGAAATACGAGGGTGAGATGGAAGAATTGGAGCTTTATGAGGACTTCCCGTACCTGGAATTAGAAACCCGCGAAGTCGACAAAAACACAAGGACACTGGACTTGATTATCACAGAGAAGGTCCCTCAGAACACGGTGTTCGCTTACATCCTTGTGAAGGATAAAGACCAGACCATCCTCAAGCGCCTGTACTTTTCCATCCATAGGATTACGCCGATAGCGGCACAACCCGACGTCCTTTTCCACGATCCTGCAACTCCCGCTGAGAGCGGAGCAATCAACTTTCAGATCGCCGGCGACCAAGCGAACCTGGACTCAAGCCAGGTGCTCGGATTCTATCCAGACGAATTGGGCCAATATATCAGTTTTGCATTTGCTGGTAACAAGGTTCAGTATCACTTTCAGAGACCAATACCTTCACACCTGCTGCCCGGATACGTTATGATTAGAATTGAGGGAGACGTGTATTCGCTGCCGATCATGTCGATAAAATCCTCTGCACAAAATGCCCGCTAGCCTTCAAAACGAAGTCCGTCTGACTTCTGCTGGCGCGGTTTGTTAACCGAGCACTCAAAGTTATTTTCCTTTTCTGCAAAATAGTGCATGGACGCTTTGTCGCCGCTGGAACCCAGAAAAGCACCGGATCCCTCGCCTGATTTCGGCCAGCCGAAAACTTGGAATAAGGAATTCGCTGGCGCGTAGGGAAACCGGTGGCTAAAAGGGAAGTGAAATTTTCTGAGGAAAAGGATTGACGCCAACGAAGGTTGTTATACTTTCGTATCATTATGGCGAAATCAATCTCCTTACCGAAGCAATCCCGAATCCCGACCATGGCCCGCAAATCCACCCCCGACGCCGCCAACGGCGACACCGCCCGCTCCCGCAACCTCGACCTGGCGATTCAGACAATCGCCCGCGAATACGGCGATGGCGCCATCATGCGCCTGGGCGACGACGGTGCCGGCCTGAAGGTGGACGCCATCCCCACCGGCAACATCCTGATCGACAAGGCGCTGGGCTGCGGTGGGTTCCCGCGTGGGCGGATCGTGGAAGTCTTTGGCCCGGAAAGCTCCGGCAAGACGACGCTGACGCTAACCGCC
>JBCDLL010000096.1:0-10705 GCA_038745425.1 Verrucomicrobiota bacterium
CGCGATTGTAGGCTTGGGTCGTGTCGGTCTGGGCGACGATGGCAAAGCGGTTCTCCTTGACGATGTCGCGGGGCACGGTGCCGCTGGCGTCGTCGTCGTATTCGGCGGCCATCTGCGGTCGCGCCGAGCAGCCAGCGAGCAGGGCCAGGGCGAGCAAAGCCAGTGCGAGCAAAGGGAGCCAGGGGCGCGGCGTCTTCACAGGGCTGCCACCTCCTCCAGGGCGAGCGGCGGAGGCACCACCGTCCAGGGGGCGCCGTCCAGGTCGAGGGAAGTGCCCGGTTCCATCAAGCGCCGCTTGACGTAAGCCAGGGCCAGAGTGGCCTCCAGCTGCGGGGAGTAACTGACACTGGTGACGAGCGCAACCTTGCGACCGTCGGCTTCGAGTTCGTCGCCGGGCGTGATGTTCTGGTCCCGGCCGCTCAGGCAGCAGAGGTGGCGGTTGACGTGGCCGACGCTGCGCAGGCGCGCGATCGTCTCCTGCCCGATGTAGCAACCCTTGGTGTAGCTGATGCCGAAGCGGTCAAAGCCGGCCTCCGGCGGCAGGGTCTTTTCGTTAAGCTCGGCGCCCCACATGGGCAGGGCGTGCTCGAGCCGCAGGGCTTCGGCCGCGTCGCGGGCTTCGCGCGGGTCGGCGAGTGCGGAGGTGTCCGTGCCGCGGGGCAGGAAGAGGTCCGCGCTGGGCCCGCCAAAGCGGAAAGGGTTGGCCGTGCGAAAGCCGTCACTGACGCCGCCGGGGCTGCCGCCGTTGAATTGGCACCACACTTCCCAGTCATCGGTCACGTCGGTCAGCTCGCAGTCGTCGGCAATCAGGTACTGGTCCAGCCGCGGGCCTAAGACTTCGCGCAAGCCCGCGCGGGCGGTGACCCAGTAAGCGTCCTTGTGCTCGGTGATCCAGACATCGCCCTGCATGCGGCCCTTGGAGCTGCAAACCGCCGCGCGCACGGTGGCGCCCGGGGCCAGGCCCTTGACCTGGTTGGTGACCTGCCCGTTGAGCCAGCGCTCGCGGTCCGGGCCGGTTACGCGCCAGACGGCAAGGTGCATCAGCAGCGACACCGGGGCGCCGTCACGGATCTCCTGGTAGAGGGGAATCTCCATGGTTGGGGGCAGTATGACATGCTTTTCACTCATTAATCGATAGGAATTGCTTGGTTTCCCGCCTTCGTTGCGAATGGCGGGCGTTCAACGAATATCGCTGTAAATAAATCATAAGTCAACTGATAAACGAATATTTTCTATGCTTCTACGTGGGCTTCAATGGCTTATCTCGTCAATTTTGTTTCCTGCCGAGGCGGTGCCGGCCCTCCGGCGTCGCGTGGATGGCGGCGATTGTAGAGCCTTTGCGGCACGGGTGAGGCCCGGTGCCCTTGCCTGGGCGCGACGGCACTGGCATGATCGCGGGATGCCCGAGCCCGCCTTTAAGCTGTCGCCGCCCGCCGAGCCGGGCCCGGAAGCCGACGCCGCCTGGATGCGCGAGGCGCTCGCCCTGGCGCGGGAGGCCTTTGCCGCCGGCGAGGTGCCGGTGGGAGCGGTGGTGGTGCGCGCGGGCGAGGTGCTTGCCCGCGAGCGCAACCGCTGCGAGGCCCACAAGGATGCCACCGCCCACGCCGAGTTGCTGGCCCTGCAGGAGGCGCAGCGCGCGCTGGGCGACTGGCGCCTGAGCGAGTGCACCCTGTACGTGACCAAGGAGCCCTGCCCGATGTGTGCGGGCGCGATCCTGAACACGCGGCTCGGGCGGCTCGTCTT
This sequence comes from Verrucomicrobiota bacterium, assembly GCA_038745425.1. Lineage (GTDB taxonomy): Bacteria > Verrucomicrobiota > Verrucomicrobiia > Methylacidiphilales > UBA1321 > CAWUJC01. The sequence continues at coordinate 1,744 of JBCDLL010000096.1, forward strand.
TGGCCTGGGCGACCCCAAGGCCGGGGCGACCGGTGGCGCGATCAATGTGCTGCGCCTGCCCGAGATCAACCACCGCACGGCGATCACCTCCGGGGTGCTCGAAGCCGAATCCCTCGCGTTGGTCAAGGCGTTCTTCCAACAGGCCCGCCAGCAGCGGCAAGCTCAGCAGTAGGTTGGGAACAAATTGCGGAAGCCGGGCATCGATTCCGTCGCCGGGGTCCGCGGCGCGCAAAATCTACAGATTCCTGGCGGTACGCCGGAACTCCCCGCCGACGAAGGGTGTCCAGATCAAAATAAGCACGACCACGAGGAGTGGCACATGCCATCGGAGGTTCCAAAAAAAGTCATTGCTTACCCGCAACATCCATTCGTTGTAGATATAAAATGAAATGATCAGAGTGCCGAAGCCCGTGTACACCATCCGGGCCCAACGGTAAAAGAGGAATAGGCCCGCTGAGATCGTGGCGTAAGCCAAATAAAGCAGCCCCGCGATCAAAAAGAAGGACAGCATGGCGCCAAGGTGCGGACTGCCCTGGCCGGACAAAACGCTCTGGACTTCGCGGTCGGCCAGCCTGGCCGGAAGCAGAAAGCGGAGCAGCGGATAGAGCCAACTCACCGTAGCGAGCAGAAACACGCCGTGAAAGATGAGGCGACGGGTCCGGACGGGCATGACGGGTCTAAAGCAATTCCTTCCTTGCGCCGCGGAACTCGTGGCGCAGGGGATCCGTCCAAATGGCGAGGAAAATGGCCCCCTCCAACATCGCCGCCGCCAACAACAGAACCAGTTCCGGCGGGGTTAAGAGATAAAAGGGCGGGCTCAGCACCAAGATGCTTAGGGAGGCCAGCAGGCCGAAGGTGTAAAGATAGCGCCCCCAGGCGAAGAAGAGATAGAGCCCGACAAACGAGCCAGCCAGCGCGAGCATCGCCAAGCCCGTAAGGACAAAAAAACCCAGCGCCGGGACAATGTCCTGGAGTGCCCACTCCTCGAGGTATCGCTGGTGCTCAATCCGAAGATGGTGGTCCCGCCCAACCGCTAGCGAGGCCAGGCTCACCGCGAGCAACACCACATTGACCAACACAGCGGACAGCACCAGCAGGCGGAAGCGGGACTTGCTCATAACAAGAGCTTAGAAAACCAACGCCACCGCTACAACGCCTCTTTGCGCACGCCGCGGAACTCGCCCGCCAACGGCGGCAGCCACATGATTGCCAGCAGGCCGCCTTCCAGCAGAGCCACTACGTAGATAACCACGCGGAAGCCGGGATCGGCCACCAACGGCATGGGGAAAGCGAACTCGAGGAGGAAGCCGCTGAGGAAACAGACCGTAAAGAGCATCCGGCCCCAGCTGTACATCCGGAGGAGCCCGAAGCAGGACACCATGTACAAGGCCAGGAAAAGATAGAAGAAGGCGCGCAGGACTTGCCAGTTCCAATCGCCGATGGAAAAGTAAAACTCCTCGAAGCGGACCTGAATCCAGCGCTCCAGTTCGGGGTAGAAGTACTCCGGCGGGTAGTAAAAGGCCCAGAACAGTGTGACCACGTTGCCCCAGACCAGCAGGGGCACCAGCAGCCGGAAAACCCGGCGGACACGCTCGCTCGCGGGGGCCGGCCCACCCATGGCCTAGAGCCCGCTGCGGCGCTTCTTCTTTACGTTCAGCATGGCGATGCTGCGCGCCAGCATCAGCTTGGCCTCGTCGGCGGCCTCGTCGTCGAGCGACTCGTCGTTGAGCGCGGCCTGTGCGCGTTCGATCGCCTTCTGGGTCTCGGCCTCGTCGATTTCTCCCGCGTCGATCGCGCCCTCGGTCATCACGTTGACTTCCGCCTGCAGAATCTCGGCAAAGCCCTCGCCCACGGCCAGGTACTGCTCCTTGCCGCCAACCACAATGCGCAGCTCGCCCGGCTGGATCATCTCCATCAGGGCGGTGTGCACCGGCTTGACGCCGATCTCTCCGTCCACGCCAGGCACGTACAGCTCGTCGACCTCTCCCTCGTAGATGGGGCCCTCGGGCGTGACGATCGTTAGGTTGATGGTGGCCATGGCGCGGGGAACGGAAAGCGGCCTACTCGGCGCTCTTGGTGTCGACGGTGTCGAGGCCGCCCTTCATGTAAAAGTTGTTCTCGGGCACGTCGTCGTGCTTGCCGTCGAGGATTTCCTGGAAGCCCTTAACGGTCTCCTCGATGCTGACGTAGACGCCCTCCACACCGGTGAAGACCTCCGCCACGTGGAACGGCTGGCTGAGGAACTTCTGGATCTTGCGGGCGCGGAAGACGACCTGCTTGTCCTCGGGGCTGAGCTCGTCCATGCCCAGAATGGCGATGATGTCCTGCAGATCCTTGTAGCGCTGGAGAACCTTCTGCACGCCGCGGGCGACCGCGTAGTGTTCCTCGCCGACGACCTCGGGTGCGAGCGCCTTGGAGGTGGAAGCGAGCGGGTCCACCGCCGGATAGATGCCCAGCTCGGCGATGGAGCGCTCCAGCACGATGGTGGAGTCCAGGTGGGCGAAGGTGTTGGCCGGGGCGGGGTCGGTCAGGTCGTCCGCCGGGACGTAGACGGCCTGGAAGCTGGTGATGGAGCCATTCTTGGTCGAGGTAATGCGCTCCTGCAGGTCGCCCATCTCGGCCGCGAGGGTGGGCTGGTAACCCACCGCCGAAGGCGTGCGGCCCAGTAGGGCGGAAACCTCCGAACCGGCCTGGGAGAAGCGGAAGATGTTGTCGATGAAGAGGAGCACGTCCTGGTTTTTCTCGTCGCGGAAGTACTCCGTCATCGCCAGGCCGGAGAGGGCCACGCGCAGGCGGGCGCCGGGCGGCTCGTTCATCTGGCCGTAAACCAGCGCCACCTTGGACTCCTCGATGTTGTCCTGGTTGATGACTTTGGACTCGCTCATCTCGTTGTAGAGGTCGTTGCCCTCGCGGGTGCGCTCGCCCACGCCGGCGAAGACGGAGTAGCCGCCGTGGCCCTTGGCGATGTTGTTGATGAGCTCCATGATGACGACGGTCTTGCCGACGCCGGCGCCGCCGAAGGCGCCCACCTTGCCGCCCTTGGTGAAGGGGCAGATGAGGTCGATGACCTTGATGCCGGTCTCGAGGATTTGCGCCTCGGTGTCCTGGTCGGTCAAGGCCGGGGCGGAGCGGTGGATGGGGTAGCGCTTGTCGAACTTGACCGGACCACGCTCGTCCACCGGGTTGCCCAGCACGTCAAAGACGCGGCCGAGCACGCCCTCGCCCACCGGCACGGAGATGGGCGCTCCCGTTCCGGTCACTTCCATCCCGCGCTTGAGGCCCTCGGACGAGCTCATGGCGATGGCGCGCACCCAGCCCTCGCCGAGGTGCTGCTGCACCTCCAGGGTCAGCGAGTGCTCGTTGCCCTCGATTTCGAAGGTGACGGTGAGCGCGTCGTAAATTTCCGGGAGGTCCTGCGGTGCGAATTCCACGTCGACGACCGGGCCGATGACCTGGACGATTTTTCCTTTGGTTTGCTGGGCGGTTTCCATGGCGGTTTGCTTGTTGTTCTTTTGGTCTGGGTCGGCTTAATCCAGGGACATCTGGGCGGTGGAGATTTCCAGCAGCTCGGTGGTGATGGCGGCCTGGCGCAGCTTGTTGAAGTCGAGGGTGAGGTCTTTAATCATCTGCTTGGCGTTGTCGGTGGCGTTCTTCATCGCCACCATGCGGGCACTGTGCTCGCTCGCCTTGCTGTCGAGGAGCATCTGGTAAAACATCATGTGCACGAAGTAGGGCAGCAGCTTGCCGAGCAGCTCAGGCGCGGACGGCTCAAAGAGGTACTCGCGCATCTCAGGTGCAGCGGCGGGGTCCTGCCCAACCGTTTCCATGCCCAGGGGCAGCAGGGGAATGCGGATGGGCTCCTGTACGATCGTGTTGACGAACTTGTTGAAGTAGACCTCGACGGCGTCGACCGAGCCATCGATGAACTTGTCCATCAGGAAGAGGCTCGCGCGGCGGCTGTCGCGGAAGGAAAAGTTGTCCTTGATCTCAAAGTCGGCCGACATTTCTCGCTGGGTGCGGGCCAGGAACTGCCGGCCCTTGCGCCCCACGCTTACGTAGAAGATCTGCTGCTCGCTCTCGTCGTGATCGTCGTTGACCAGGCGGAGCAGGTTGGCGTTGAGTGCGCCGCAGAGGCCGCGGTCGGTGGTGATGACGATTTTGCCCACGCGCTGCCGGGGACGGCGCTCGATCAGCGGATGGTGAAAGTCGTTCAGCAGAAGAGCGCCGCGCAGGTGCAGGCCGATGTGGTTCATCATCTCCAGGTAGGGATGGCCGGCCAGCGCCTGCTGCTGGGCCTTGCGCATGCGCGACGCCGCCACCATCTGCATCGCTTTGGTGATCTGCGCGGTGTTCTTGACCGACTTGATGCGTCGGCGGATGTCGCGGGTGGAAGGCATGGGGAACTACAGAGTTTCTAGATCTACAGATTCAGAAAAATCCGCAGATTTCGCCGATTCGGATTCATCCACAGATTTCACCGATGGACACAGATTTTTTCGGTCTTCAATGAAGCGTTTGTAATGCAGGGAGGAAGCACCAAAGTTAATGAGCAGGCCCCGCTCAATTCCAGAAGCCTTGAGCTGATTGATGATCTGAGCCGTCTCGTTTGGACCAGTCGACTTCAATGCCTTCAGTTCCACCACGATGGATTCAAAGCAAAGGAAGTCAGCTCGAAAGCTTGAAGGAAGAAGTTCCCCTTTATAATAGATCGGTAGGGTGACTTCACGACGATAGGCCACACCGCGATACTCGAACTCTTTCACCAAGGCATCCCCGTAAACGCTTTCCAAAAAACCGCACCCCAGTTGGCGGTGAACCTCCATGGCGGCGCCGATAATGGAGTAGGTTTGGGGATCGTGTGTCATTTTTATCTGCGTTAATCGGCGTCATCTGCGGATAACATCGGCCGCGAAATCTGTGGTTCGAGTATCCGCTAGGAGCTGTAAGTCTGGGCGAAGTTACCGAAGGCCTCTTTCAGGCCCTTTTCCAACTCCTCGTCGATCTTGCCCTTTTCGCGGATCTGGGCGAGCAGGTCCTCGCCGCGGGCCTTGAGGAAGTCGTAGACCTTCTCCTGCCAGTCGCCGACCTCGTCGACCGCGACCGGGTCCACAAAGTCGTTCTGCATGGCCCAGAGCACGGCCACCTGCAGCTCGGTCGGCACCGGGTTGTACTGGTTCTGCTTAAAGAGCTCGACGATGCGAGCGCCGCGGTCCAGGCGGCGCTTGGTGTCGGCGTCGAGGTCGGAACCGAACTGGGCAAAGGCGGCCAGCTCGCGGTACTGGGCCAGCTCGCCCTTGATCTTGCCGGCCACCTGCTTCATCGCCTTGATCTGCGCGGCTGAACCCACCCGCGAAACCGAGAGGCCGACCGAAATGGCCGGGCGGATGCCCTGGTAGAACAGGTCGGTTTCCAGGTAAATCTGGCCGTCGGTGATCGAGATGACGTTGGTGGGGATGTAGGCGGAGACGTCACCCGCCTGCGTCTCGATGATCGGCAGGGCGGTGAGCGAGCCGTTGCCGGCCTCTTCGCTCAGGCGCGCGGAGCGCTCCAGCAGGCGGCTGTGGAGATAGAAAACGTCGCCCGGGTAGGCCTCGCGGCCGGAGGGGCGCTTGAGCACGAGCGAGACCTGGCGATAGGCCACCGCGTGCTTGGAAAGGTCGTCGTAAACGATGAGCGCGTCCATGCCGTTATCCATGAAGAACTCGCCCATGGCGGCGCCGGAGAAGGGCGCGATGTACTGTTGGGTGGCGCTATCGGAGGCCGTCGCCACGACCACGATGGTGTAGTCCAGCGCGCCGGTCTTTTCCAGGATGCCGAGCACGCGGGCAATGTTGGCGCGCTTCTGGCCGACGCCGACGTAAATGGAGTAAAGCGGGCGGAAGCCCTCCTTGCCCTCGTTGGCCCGGTTGATGTTGGCCTGGTTGATGATGGTATCGATGGCGATGGTGGTCTTGCCGGTCGCGCGGTCGCCGATGATCAGCTCGCGCTGGCCGCGCCCGATCGGGATCATCGCGTCGACGGGCATGATGCCGGTCTGCACCGGCTGGCTCACGCTCTGGCGCTTGATGATGCCGGGAGCGATCTTCTCCACCGGGTAGGTCTCGCTGGACTCGACCGGGCCCTTGCCGTCCAGCGGCTCGCCCAGCGCGTTAACCACGCGCCCGAGCAGCCCCTTGCCCACAGGCACGCTCAGCAGGCGGCCGGTGGTCTTGCAGCCATCCCCCTCCTTGATGGAGCCGAAGTCGCCCAGGATGATGGCGCCGACCTCGGTCTCTTCCAGGTTCAAGGCCAGGCCGGTCGCGCCGCTGTCAAACTCGATCATTTCGTTGAGCGAGACATCGGTCAGGCCTTCGATCTTGGCCACGCCGTCGTAGATTTCGCGGACGGTGCCGACGTTGCTTTTGGCGACACCGGCCTTGAGGGTGTCGATCTGCTGTTCAATTTCTTGCAGTAGGGTGCTCATGGGTGCTTCGGGTTAGGTCTTAAAAGGCTATGATTTAGCGGATTAGCGGCGGGCGTGCAACCGGCGTTTGAGTTCGTCCAGTCGGGCGGCCACGCTGCCGTCCCACACGTCGCTGCCGTGGCGCAGGCGCAGGCCGCCGATCAGTTCGGGTTCAACATGATAGTCCTTTTCCAGCGCGGCGCCGTACTTTTCCTCCAGGCTGGCAAAGACGCCCGCGCCCTGGTCGGGCAGCTCGGTGGCGCTGGCCACCTCCAGGCTGTTCTGGTGGATGTTGAGCTCGACCAGCTTAAAGAGGCGCGAGAGCACCTGCAGGTAGCCCCGGGGCTTGTCCTGCGCCAGGCTCCGAACCACGGCCATGGTGCGCTCCGGGTCCAACTGGCCGCCAGGGGAGCAAACCTGGAAGAGTTTGCGGGCCTGGTTGCGGGCGTCTCGGCTGATCTTCACTTCGAGGGGGGAGGCGTGGGCGGGTTAAAACCGGTTAGGACTGCATCGCCAGGGCCTTGGCTTCCTCGCCGAGGCGCTTCTGGTCGTCGTCGTTGAGCGCCTTGCCGGCGACGCGGGCGGTGGTCGCCACGACGAGCTCGCCGATCTCAGCCTTGGCGTCCTGCTTCATCTTTTCGGTCTCGAGGCGACCGGCTTCCTTGGCTTTGGACACGATGCGCTCGGCCTCGGAGACGGCATTCTGAATCTTCTGCTCGACCTGGGCCTGGGCGGTTTCGCTGGCCTGGGCGATGATCTCGTTGGCCTTCTCGTTGGCTTCCTTCAGGATTTGCTTGCGGCTCAGTTCGGCCTCGGCCAGCTCCTTCTCCACCTTCTCGGCGTTTTCCAGGCTCTGCTTGATCTTCTCGCGGCGCGCTTCCAGCATCGCCAAAATCGGCCCGTAGGCGTATCTGTAGAGGATAACCATCACGATCGTGAAAGTGATGACTTGAGCCATAAACTTGGATGGATTAATGCCAAGCCGAGTCAAAATCGTTTCTTCTCCGGCCAACGATCCGCTGGCAGCAGCTAGAACAAAAAAATCCGTGAAGTCCATGGGGTGAAATTAAATGCGAGTTAAGATGGGGAAGCAACTGGTTCTTGCGGGGGAAGATCGAAGCCGGAAGCGCCGGCGTTGACAGCGCCTCCGGCTTAAAACGGATGTGACTAATTGGCCGTTACGAGGAAGAACGTCAGAATGGCCAGGCCTTCGGCCAGGGCCATGCCGATCAGCGCCAGCACGAAGATCGAGCCGAAAGCGCTCGGGTTGCGGCCGACGGCTTCTGCGGCCTTCGAGCCAACCATGCCCACGCCAATGGCGGCGCCAAAGCCGACCAGGGCCACAGCGACCCACTTGTTAATTAGGGGTAAGCTATCTTCACCCGCCGCCAGTAGCGGCATTAGAATATCGAACAGTTCCATGTGTATTTCCTTGTTGAGGTTGTTGGTTTGTTGGTTTGGAGCCGACCCACGCTCGTTGGTCTATGGTCATCAGCCCAAAGGGGTAATTGGCTACGCGGCCGAGGCCTCCTTGCCGTGGTCGTCGTGGTCATCACCGCCGACGTGCGAACAGAGCGAGGTCGTAAAGGCCAGGCAAAGCAGGGTAAAGACCAGCGTCTGCACGGTCGCCACGAGAAGCTCCAGGAAGTAAAACGGGAAAGCCGAGAGGCAATTCAGTAGCACCGCCCCCCAAAAGCTCCAGGCGTCGGAGGAATTCAACGTCAGCATGATGGTGAGCACGTTTTCACCGCCGAAAATGTTGCCGTAGAGCCGGGCCGCCAACGCCACCGGTCGGATCAGAATTGAAATCAACTCTAAAACACCAATGAAGATGAAAATTGGCAGCAGCCCTGCCCAGGCTAGCCCCTTAAAACCGCCTTTCGGGGCAAAAATATGGGCAATGGTGCCGACAAAACCGTTGTATTTGAACGTCCAGTACCAGCAGGCAAAGAAGAAGATTGTAGCCATCGCGGCGGTCATGTTGGCGTCCGCGGTCGGCGGTCGGTAAAGCGGCAGATCCACGTAGCCAAGCGGAATCCCGAGGAAAGTCTGATCGCTGGGAGAGCTGATGTAGCCGATACTCCCTACCCCAGGGATGAGGGCTGACAGGTTGGCCGCAAGGATGAAAATGAAGAAGGTGGCAATAAACGGAAAGACCCAGCGCACCACCCTGGGCTCGAGAAGGTCCGACATGACGTTTTCTAGGGACTCCACGACAAACTCCACGAAATTCTGCAGGCCACTCGGCACCATCTGAATCTTCCGGGTTGAGAGCCAAGCCATCAACGCCAGGAATACCGCCAAAATCAAAGAGGCGATCATCGAGTTCGTCACCGACAAACCGAAGACCGTGAAGACCTCCTGCGCGTAAGGCGTAAGCGGCGGGCCATCGCCCTTGGCGGCGGCCATCAGCAGGGGGGAAACGTTCCAGAGAGGGGTCATCGGGAACGCTAATTACTCGCAAGAATCTGCTTACAAGCAAGCCTAACTTGTGAAAACTTTCACAATCCCCGCACTAGA
>JBCDLL010000097.1:0-10290 GCA_038745425.1 Verrucomicrobiota bacterium
ACGTTGGGGAGGCGCGGCACTTGGATGCCATCGTTCAACGCCCAGCCATCCTCGGCGTCGTTGACCCCGTCGCCGTCCGTGTCCTTCAACCGCGGATCGGTACCGATTTCGTTCTCCACGATGTTGGGGAGGCCGTCATCGTCCCAATCTTGAGAGAGATCGGGCTCAGCAACCTTCGGCCCTCCGGTGTTCACCGTTCGTCCTGCCGGGTTTTTGGCGACAACCTGGAACTGGGAGTTACCCGGCGTTCCCGCAGACGCAGCGTCAACCAGATGGCTGTTGGCGTTCGGCAGCGCCGTATCCAAGACATTCCAGGTGACACCGTTGTCATGACTGACCTCCACGTCAAACCCCTCTTCGTTGACGGCCATGTCCTTCCAACTGATCAATACGTCTTGATTCTCTTGTTCCAAGACCTCCAAATCGACGGGTGCCGAGGGAGGCTGCGTCGCAACAATGTAGACATTGAAACTAACGCTCGGAATCGCGGTGGCGTTGACTGTTACCGAAGAAGGCGCCGGGGTTGCGGGGGCCTTGTAAAATACAGATGCTGTACCGGTGGTGTCCGTTCTTACCTCTATTGATTGCAACAAATCACTTTCCGGAATGCTGGAAAGAGAAACGCCCCCACTACCGTCAAGAACCGCGAAGGTAACTGGTGCATTTGCCAAGACCGTGCCGTCAGCGCTATTGCTCACCTCAACAATCAGCGGCAGCCCAGCAAACTCATCCGGATCGGTCGATTGCCCGTCTCCACTGATTATTGTAATGAGCGGGGTGATGAATTCGTTGGGCCGATCATAAAAGTTGGTCGCGTCTGTGCCCGCTTGGTACTCCGCTAGGTTGCTGATGCCATCGCCATCGTAGTCATCGGTCGGGAGCACGTCTTCGACCGATTCAATACCGTCATCAGGGTCGTCGTAGACGATGCTTTCCTCCCACCAGTCAGGCATTCCGTCACCTTGACCGTTGTTGTCCTGATCGTCTTCCACATCACTCGAGCCAGGCGGCGTCCAAGCAGAGAGATCAAAGGCAAACAAGTTTTTCAACTGTCCCGTGTTGACCGCGGCAAAATCGGAGTTCGTGCCCGTCACGGTCGACCAAGGGTAGGTCTCTCCAGATGTCCAGCCCGAGATGGCTGCGTCGTAAAAAAGAACGTCCGGCAGAGCAAAGACGTCGTAGAAGTGTCGGGCGACTTCCTTGAGCTGGCCTTGGTTGGCCGCGGCATAGTCGCTTGCGCTGCCCCCCGTAGTCTGCCAAACCTGAAATAGATTTGTAAGCGAACTCCATTCGCTACTGTTGGTAATCGCGCCGGAAACCGCCGGGTCAACCGCCGCGTCCAGAATCACTTCCTCAAGGTGCAAATACGCACCCCGGGCCATCCACTTGACCTGGCCCTGATTGACCGCGCTAAAGTCTTTTTGCTCCGCATAATCTGCCGGCCAGAGCGGGTTGGTTTGGTTTGTGTCGGTGCGCGAGAGCACCTCTTGCTCGAACCACCAGGCGGGGTACGCCGCGGGCTTGTCCGCCGGCACCGGCGCCTGGGCCAGCAAAATCAGCGGCAGTGTGAATAGAGATATCGCCAAGAGCGCCAGCCCCAGCAGCATCCGCGGCTGCGTTTGCGCGTCGCACTGTTGAATTGATTTGTGAATCTTCACGTGAGCGCCTCCTAGATCATGAATGGCATCGATGGATGGACTTACTCTTGCGCCAGACCCGTGCCCAGATACTGCCAGTAAGCAGCATCAATGGCCGTCACCTGTTCCGCGCTTAGCTCGACCTTCAGGAACATCGCAAAGGTGACCTCGTAGCCGGTCATGTCTCTATCTCGGAAAATGTGGGTGTAATCACGCGGGTGGTAAAATGCGGCCAACGAGCTACTGTAGAGCATAGCCGCATCACGGTAGAACTTTCGCTCCGCCCCAAAAGTGAAGAGACAAGTATAGAAGGTGTCATCCAAGGGGAAAATCGTGGCAACGCTGCCGCTGAAACGCCCCTGCCATTCCTGCGCATCAAAAGCGGCCCAGTCGTTACCACCAAAGAACATGCCCACTCCGTTGGCTCCGTCAAAACCACCGTTGTGGTAAGAGGATCGCATATCGAACCTCCCGCCAGCCGGTCCTTCCGGCCGGGTCATCACGATCATCATGGTGCCCTGGTCGGGGTCGTTGCCGATTTCCGGCGAAGTCAAAGCCTTAAGGCCCTCCATTCCGGTGGTGGTGCCGTTGCCAACACCGTTAGCACTGAGCAACGTGCCGTTATCCAGCGTGGCATCCGTGCCCATCACGGCTAGCAGGGTGTTGCCGGTGGTCATGTTGTGGGTCGGCCGGTAGGAAGCGACGTAGCTGACATCGCTAGCGTTGACCTGGCTCAGGAGCACTTGTAGAAAGGAGGCGAGGTTATCGGCCTCGGCGTCGGTGATTCCACCGCCCAGCGCACCCAGGCGGTCGCGATAGTCGCTGATGATCGCCGCCGTCTCAGGAGCCAGCACGAGGCCCTCGGTGAAGGTGCCCATGGACAACCCGGCGGTGGGCTGAATGTAGACCGCCCGGGCGTTGATATCGCCGCCCATGGTCAGATCGCCAACCAGTTGCGTGTTGCGCGCCACCACCAAATCGCGCCCGACGGTGAGGTCGCCGTCTTGATCGACGGACATGGCGTTGGAGGGACTGCCGCTGGTGCCGTTGCCGACTTGGAGGATATCTCCAGCGTTGGGTTCATTGTAGTTGCCCAAGACAATCTGGCCGTCGGCGGCGGCTTGGGCGCCCTCGCCGAAGACGAGCACGCCGGTGTGCGCATTGTCCGCCGCGCCGGCGCCGACCACGATCGAGTCGCCGAAGAGGTCCGCCGGCGCATAGCCGCCGCCTTCCACCACCACCTTCATGCCGTCGATTTCAATCGAGCTGCCGCCGTTGACGACGGGTTTCAGCTCGATCATGCCGTCACTGCCGGTACCCGTATACGCGGGGCTAAAGAGCGAGAGCGTACTGTCCGAGCCCAGACGCATCTTAAGCACATCATTGGGGTTGTCGGTTAAGCCGTCCCACCATTCGAAAACCGCCTGCGGCTGGTAGGCGCGGAACAAAAAACTGTCGCTGGCGTCGTCGTAAACGAACTGCATGCCCAGGGTCGGCCCGCTGGAATCCGTGCCCAGATCAAGCTGATCGCCCTCCATCGTCAGATCGCCCGGACCTTCACTGCCGACGGTGTCGGCCTCGATCACAAAGTCCCCGGTGTGATCGGCGGTTTGGGCCCCGAGGGGGAGAGCCGACAGCGCCAGGCCCAGCGCCAGAATACCCGTGTTCAACGTCATCTGCAGGATTGAGTTTGAGAGCTTTTTCATCATCACTGTTTCTAATTTTAGTTGCGCTTCTTATTAGAACCGCAATAACCAGCGGCAAGCAGAACTCAAGCAAAAACCACCCCCACAACGGAACTTTTACAAATGCAGAATGTACCCCGTAAGGTGCTAAGCCCATAAAAATACCGCTATATCATTCCGCCAAAACAGCCTATGAAAATCCGCCTCGATTAGAACGCAAAGCGACCTCACGGTGCGCTGGGCTACCGGCCTGCAGACGAGTACGCCCAGCGCACTTAGGGCCATAATCCAACCGCCCGATCCAAACCCCAGATCCTCGCACTACCTCTGGCCTAGACAAGAGGAGCAAATCGGTCTTCGCAGAGGCCGGTCTTGGCCACCCCGCCCGGCCGGTTCCGTCCCGGTCTTGACGCCTCCGCCTCCGGACCGCAAAAAAGGAATTGCCCCGCCCCATCTCGCCGCTTCCGCCATGAGCAACTTCGCCTTCCTCGGCACGGTCCATATCCACACGCCGGACTTCGTCAACCGCGTCAACGCCCGTCCCGGTTCCGCCGCCCTGGCCGTCTGGGACTCCGACGGGGATAGCGCCGCCCGCCGCGCCGCCGATCTCCGCTGCCCCGTGGCCAGTGGCCCGGAGGAAATCTGCGCCCGCCCGGACATCGATGCCGTCATCATCTGCTCGGAGACAAGCCGCCACGCCGAACTCGTGGCCATGGCCGCCGCCGCGGGCAAACACCTCTTCGTGGAAAAGCCGCTCGGGATGAGCGCCGCCGACGCCGCCCAGATGCAGCGCCAGATCGAAGCCGCCGGCGTCATTTTCCAGACGGGCTATTTCATGCGGAGTTTGGCCGAATACCGCTTCCTCAAGGCGCAGATGGAGGCCGGAGCCTTCGGTCCCGTCTACCGGGCCAAGGCGGCCAACTGCCACAAGGGTTCGCTGGTCGGGCTCTTCGACGAGGAATGGCGCTGGATGGCCGACCCGGCCCGCGCGGGCTGCGGCGGCTTCGGCGACCTCGGCTTCCACTCCCTTGACCTCCTCCTCTGGATGCTGGGCGAGGTGGAATCCGTCACCGCCGTCGTCGACGGGGGCTCGCAGCGTTACGGCGAGGCCGACGAGCTTGGCGAAGCCATCCTGCGCTTCCGCAACGGCACCCTGGCCACGCTCAGCAGCGGCTGGACGGACCGGCTCAACCCGGTGCCCTTTCTGCTCAGCGGTCGCGACGGCGCCGCCGCGCTGCTGCCGGACGGCCTCCAACTGGCGGGCCCCGCCTTTGATGGGCAAAACCCCGACTTGCCCGACGCGCTCCCCCACGCCTTCGAGCTCTTTCTCAATGCGGTCGAATCCGGCGAGCCAAAGGACCTCGTGCCCGTCGCCCAAGCCGCCTACGGCAACCGCGTCATCGACGCCATGTACCAAAGCGCCCGCGATGCCCGAACCGTGCCGCTCGATTAACCCGGGCGGCGGCACCCTGCTTCGCCACTGCGCCCGCTAACCGGGCAACTGACGGCGGAATTCGCGCGGGCTCTGGCCGCGCAGCTCCCGGAAACGCCGGCTGAAGTGGAACTCGTCGCAAAAGCCAAGCCGGTCGGCGATCTCGGCGTTGCTCAGGCGCGCGGAGGCCATCATCAGCTCGGCCGCCCGGTTGATGACGGCGGCGGCCCGGAAACGCGCCGGGCTCTGCCCGCACTGCGCGCGGAACTGCTTGCGGAAGTGCTCGTAGGACAGGCCGAGGCGCCGGGCCACCTCCTGCGGCTGGAATGGGTGGTCGCCCTGCGAAAGCAAATGACGGGCCTGGTCGACCCAGGCGTCCTCGCGCACCGGGTTTTTCTCCCGCCGCGCGGCGATGTCGGCCAACAGCCGCTGGAGCAAAGCCACGTGCTGCAGAGACTGCTCGGGCGAAAGCGGGCGCGGAAACCGGACCAGCTCCGCGAAGCGTCCGGACCAGTAGGAAACCGGCTCGATCCGCAAGAACGATTGCTCCGGGCGGAAGAGAGCCCGGCGCCGCCAGAGGTCAAAGACCGGCCCCTCAAAGACGACGTAATGCTGGTCGAGCCCCTCGGGCCCGTCAGGAATGTAGGCATGCGGCATCCCCGGAAACAGCAGCAGCAGGTTGCCGGAGCCAAAAGGCATCTCCGGTTGCCGTCCCTGGAGAAAGCGGCCCGTGCCGCCCGTGATGTAAACCATGGCGTAACTTCCCAAAGTACGCATCCTCCGCTCTCCCGCACCCGGGGAGTCGCTCAAGCTGCCGGCCTGGCAAACTCGGCCTAACGCCGACGAAATGTGGTAGGAAAAGGACGGCATGAAATCAGGAAAACTGATCGAGGATTCCCAAAATCTACATGTTTTCCCAAAGCACGGCTATCCAAACCCGCCGGATTCGATGGATCCCCGTCAGAGGGGAATACGCCCGCCCAGACGGTTCGGGGAAAATTAGGCCGCGCGCCAAACCAGGTGATGGTGCGTCTTGCTTTCGCGCTCGGGCTCAAAGCCGAAGCGCCGGTAAAAACGCAAGGCGGCCGCGTTGCACTTGAGGACCTCCAGGCGCAACGGCAGGCCGGCTTGCTCGGCCCGCCCCTTCGCTTGCTGCAAAAACAGGCCGCCGATCCCGAGCTTTTGGAAGGTGGGCCGCAGGTAGAACTGGCCCAGGTGGACCTCCTCGCTGTAGACCCGCAGGCGCTGGCTGCCGATTGGCTTGATATCGAGGGTAATGATGTCGAGGGTCTCCGGGCGCCACTCGCGGAAGTGGAAGTCCAGCTGGCGGTCTTCGTCCCAGCCCCAGGTCGCGCGGATGTAATCGCCCAGGGCCGCCTTCTTCAACTGATAGAAAAACTCGTAGTCGCCCTCGTTGGCCGAGCGCAGGCCGAGACGCTTAAAGTCCAGCCGCACCCGCACGGGCTTTTGGTCGGGGCGCCCGTCGCCGGTGTGCATCGAGGCCAGCAACTGCGCGGAATCCATCGCCTTGTGTTCGGGAGAGCTGTCGCTGGGGGAAATCAAACTCATGGTCGACCCGGGACTCGCGTCGACGGCCACCACACTTCGTTCGGCCGTCGCTGGAATCCCTAAAAAATAACACGCCGGGAGCCACCAGGGGGAGCCTTTTTGTCGACATTATCGCAATTTGCCGGTTTGGACGAAATCACTCGGTGAACCCTCGAAAACCCGCCGCCGGAAGACCGGTGGCGGGCATGGCAGCCGAGCCGAGCGCAAGCGCCCGCTAACGCAGCGGCTGGCCGTTGAGCGTCACGTTCTTCGGCTCGGGGGTGTTGCCGCCGGGTCGGCCCAGGAAGCCAAACTGCACCTTCCCACCCGAAGGCACCCGGGCGTTCCAGTGCTCGTTTTCCACCGTATAGGTGTTGCCCTGGCGCGAGATGATCTTGGCGTTCCACATCTGGGTGATCTCGTAAGGGACTTCGAAGGTCAGGGTCCAGCCGTCCAGCGCCGGGCCGTTGTTGGTGAACTCGGCCGCCGCCTGGAAGCCGTTGCCCCAATCATTGGTGGTGATAAAGACCAGGCTGCCGCTCGCGGTGCCGCCATCGTCACCGCCGCCGCCGCCGCCAGGGTTACCACCATCGGTACCGCCGCCTCCGGTCTGGCCGCCGCCGGTGCCGCCACCGCCCGTAGCGGGCGCGTCGTCGTCGTCGCGGATCACGCCCAGCGCGGAGATGCGCTCCAGCTCCAGGTTCTCGGGATCAAACAGCAGGAGGGTGAAATTCTCGTCCTCCTCGTCGGTGGCGTCGCCGATGATGGTCACCGGCACGCGCAGTTCGGTTTCGCCCTCACGGAAAGCGACGTTGAACTCGGCCTGGCGGTAGTCCTCCCCGGCCAAGGCGGTTCCGTCGACCGTGGTGGCCTGGACGGATTCGTCGCCCACGGCGGGCTGGGAGAGCGTGAGGATGAAATCCACCGAGCCGTCCGTGCCGGTGCCCTCGGCGGCGTCCACGCCGCTCACCGTCAGCAGGGGCAGCGGCGAGCTATCGTCCCCGCCGTCATCCCCTCCGCTTCCGCCGCCCGATCCAGCGCTACCACCCGATCCCCCGCCGGTTCCGGCGCTTCCGCCGCCCGATCCGCCGCCGGTCCCGCCACCACTTCCGTTGGTGCAGCAAGAGCAGACGGGATCGTCCACGTTGCTGGTGGTGCCATTGACGAGAACCACATCTTCGAGGCTGACGTTGCCGTTGCCGCCGTGGGCCTCAAAGCCGATGGTAAAAGTGCCGTTCTCCGCCACCTGCCCGTTCCAGGTTTCGTTGGTGAGGGTGTAGCAGTCGCCTTGGCGGCTGACGAAGCGGGAATCCCAGTTGTTGACGATCTCCCGGTCCAGCCGGAACGACAGCGTCCAGCCATTGAGCGGAGCGCCGGTGGTGTTGCGCACCGTGAGCCGGCCGACGAAGCCGCTGCCCCAGTCGCTGGTGGCCACCAACTGGTAGTCGGTCGCCTCAAGGTCCACCGGCTCGGCGCCGGCCATCGGGTTTTCCTCCACCGGCGGGTTGACCGCGTCCGGGGTAAAGATGAGGTCGCTGGTCGAATAAAACGACTCGCCCGCCGGGTCAATCCGCTGCCAAATGACGTAAAGCACGTGCCGCCCGGTGCGCTCCGGAAAGTTCACGCCGAACTTGTAGAAGTTGCCGTCGAGGTAGGCGTTCTCCGCGCCGGGCAGCAGTTCCAGGTCGTCCCAGCGCAGCGGCTGGCTCGGGTCGTAGCCCTCCTTGGTGATGTAGGCGGTGAAGGTGCTCGGGTCGTGCGGCGTGGCGGCGTCAAAGACGCACTGGTACGGGCCGGGCGCGACCTGGGTGGCGGGCCAGTCGGTGCGGGTCAGGTTCAGGCCGGCGTACTTGCCGCGGCCCACGCCGGGGAGCTGGCCGTCCGGGATGCGCTCCTGGTAGTTGCGGTCGGGGGTGAGGAGGTTGACCTCGTGCCAGTCGTAGAACGCCTGGGTGCCGGCGACCTGGACGGCCGCTTTCGAAGAGGGCAGTTGCGGGTTTTCGGGGCCCTCCAGAAAGATGTGGTAGACCCGGCTAAGCGGTTGAAGCATCGACCCGTGGCCAAAGGCGAAGCCTACGGCCAAGACGGACCAGACAAACAGAGTAAACAGCGGTTTCTTCATTGGGATTGGGAGTTGCACAGGGTATGCCTGCTGATTGCTTCCCAATCCTATCCCCTCGGGATGTCCCTAAGATTGCTCCAGGGTTACAGATTTGTAATCTTCACGGACTCAATCCGTTGCGAATCGAGTCGCTGCGGGTGGTGGCTCATCCCCAAAGCGGACGGCGCGGGCGGACACAAGTGTCCGCTTAATCGACATCGCCCGGATAGCGGTCGTCGCCGACCTCGGCCTGCTTGCGGTGGAGCTTGTCCTTAAGCTCCCGCACGAGCTCGGCGTAGGCGGGATCGTGGTAGACGTTGCTGAGCTCCTGCGGGTCTTTTTCCAGATCGAACAGCTCCCACTCGCAGGTGAAGGGATCGTGCTCGGTCACCTCGCCGTGTTTGCCTCCGGCGAAGAGCCCCGATCCCAGTCCCGTCCCGGTTTGGTTGAGCCCGTCCGGGTAGTAGAAGATCAGCTTGTAACGCTGGGTGCGGATGCCGTAATGCGCGCAGACGAAGTGGTGGGCCAGATGCATCCAGTAGCGGTAGTAGACGCAGTCCTGCCAGTCGGGCGGGGTCTCGTCCTGGAAGAGCGGGCGCAGGCTGTGGCCCTGGAAGGTCTGGGGCCGGTCGACCCCGGCGTAGTCGAGGAAGGTGGCGGCAAAGTCCACGTTGGTGACGAGGTCGGTGTTGACGCTGCCGGGCTCGATCGCCCGCGGGTAGCGCACCAGAAACGGCATGCGCAGGCTTTCCTCGTACATGAAGCGCTTGTCGTACCAGCCGTGATCACCGAGGAAGAAGCCCTGGTCGGAGGTGTAGACCACGATGGTGTCGTCGGCGATGCCCTCCGCGTCGAGGTAGTCGAGCACGCGGCCGACATTGTCGTCGACGCTGGCCACGCAGCGCAGGTAGTCCTTAATGTACTTCTGGTAGCACCAGCGCACGCGGTCCTCCTCACTGAGGCCGGCCGGCGGCTCCTCTCCCTTGAAGTCGTGATCCGTAAACATGTCGCGGCCAACGCGCATCCGGGCCTCGTGGGCGGGCTTGGCCCGGGTGGCGTAGTCGTCAAAGAGGGTCTCCGGCTCCGGGACGTCCCCGTCCTCGTACATGCGGGCGTGTTTCTCGTCGGGCAACCAGTTGCGATGCGGCGCCTTGTGGTGGTAGAGCAGGCAGAAGGGCTTTTCCCGGTCCCGCTTCTCGAGCCAGTCCAGGCAGAGGTCGGTGATGATGTCCGTCGTGTAGCCGGTGTACTGCTTGTCGCCGTCGGCCTCGTGCATCTTGGGGTCAAAGTAAGGCCCTTGGTCGTGCAGCACGCTCCAGAAGTCGAAGCCGCGGGGGTCGTGGCGGGGCCCATGCCCCAGGTGCCACTTGCCGACCATAGCGGTCTGGTACCCGTCGCGCTGGAGCAGCTTGGGGAAGGTTAGAATGGAGTTGTCCAGGCCCGAACCGAGCGTGGTGACGCGATTGACGTGGTTGTAGGTCCCGGTGAGGATGGTGGCGCGGCTGGGCTCGCAGATTGAGTTGGTGCAAAAGCAGTTGTCGAAGCGCATCCCGCCCTCGGCGATGCGGTCCAGGTGGGGCGTCGTGTTGATTTTGCTGCCGTAGCAACTCATGGCGTGCGACGCGTGGTCGTCCGTCATGATGAAGAGGATGTTGGGGCGGGGATGGGCGGTGCTCATGGAATTGGCTGGAGGTACTGGTGCGCGGTTTGGCGGAGGGCGGTCAGCCAGGGACCGGGCGAGACCGCCGCGTCGAAGCGGAAGGCCTCCGCCAGTGCCAGGACGCCGCGAAAGCGGTCCCGGGCGTCCATGACCGCGAGCGCGCAGCGGCGAATGCCGTTGGTGTTGAAAGCGACGTCAGTGGCGTGGCGCTCGGCGCGGGCTTCTTC
>JBCDLL010000098.1:0-9798 GCA_038745425.1 Verrucomicrobiota bacterium
CGCGACCTTCGAGGCCCTAGCGACGGGGGAAGAAAAACCCGCGGTTTTTCGCTTCTCAGCGCTGCTGGTTCCAGGCCTCGGTGGCGTAGCGTTCGCGCTCGAATTTCGCCGCCCTTTCGGCCTCTTCCGGTGTGATTTCGTCCCGCGAAAACTCAATCCTAAGGGCCTCCGCCATCGCTTCAGGCAGGACCTTCCTCAAGTCCGGCCGCTGGCCCGGATCCGGCAGCAGGACGCTGCCTTGGTGCAGCAGGCCCTCGCGCGTGCGCCGCTGGGCCGCCCCGGCCACTTTGCGCCCATGGACAGTCACATCATAGCAGACCGCCTTCTGGAAACAGGCGCTCGAGTCGGTCGCGTCGGCCTGTGCGGCCAACTCCGCGTCGAGCCCAATGAGGGTCAGGGCCTCGGCCACGCCTTCGTGCATGGCGGCGTAGCTTTCCGCCATGCTCACGCCGAGCAGCGGATGCGCGCGCGGCAGCACCACCGTGTACGTCAAGTCCTCGCGATGATCGACCAGCCCGCCTCCGGTATAGCGGCGCACGAACGGCAAGTCCGGGATCGCCTCCGCCGCCGGTTGAAAATAACCAAGGCTCTGGCAGGGCCGGTCCCAGCCGTAAATCCGCAGCACCGGCCGGCCTCTTGACCGCATCGCGCGCAGGAGCGCCTCGTCCACCGCCATGTTGGCCGCAGGCGAGGCTTCGGCCTCAAGCAATAAGCGCCAGGTTTCCATGCCACAACATGCGAAGCGCGGGCGCTTCCCGCAAGTGTGGAGTGGGTCGCCTTTCAAAAATTGAAAATGCCTTTTGGTGCCGGGCCGTTTGAGGCAGAATGTCCGCATCCCCCGGACCGAAGCTGCCTCCCCGCGGCGTCGTCCAAGCCCGTAGTCATGTCCCGTCCGATTCCCAACGGCTGGCACTTCCGTCAGGGCCCGGTCGCGCGCCAGTTCCGGTCGCCCGCGACCTGGTTCATCGTGGCCACGACGGTCATCTCCTACTTTGTCCAGCTTTATTACGTGTTCGGGCTCGACTCGCTCGCTTACGACCGGCTGCTGGCCTACAACGCCGCCAGCTTCGAGCGCGGCGACTGGTGGCAAATCTGGACCTACGCTTGGCTGCACGCGGAGGTCATGCCGCTGCACATCATCATCAACCTCTGGATGATCATCCTGCTGGGCCCGGTGCTGGAGCGCACCATCGGCACCCTGCGCTTTGTCGTGCTCTACCTCCTGGCCGCGCCCGCCTCAGTGCTGGCCTTCGACCTCTTCCAAAACGACAACACCATCACGCTGGTCGGAGCCAGCGGTTGCGCCTTTGCCCTGCTTGCCGCCGTCTCCGTCCTTTACCCCACCCGCCGAATCGGCGTGCTTTTGTTTTTCATTCTGCCGTTAAGAATGCGGCTAGCGACCTTCACCATCGTCATCTGCGCGGCGGAGGCCGTCATGCTCGCCTTCGGCTGGCTCTCGTTCATCGCCCACGCCGCTCATTTGGGTGGCGCGGCGGCCGGCCTCATCCTGGCGCTGCTCTTCCGTCCGGAGGAAAACCACACCGCGATCGACCCGGACGGCACCCGGCGCCAGCTGGAGGCCCAGATCGGCGGCAAGCCGGTCGATGTCGTCATCCTCCCACCGCCGCGCTAGCGCCGCGGCCCGCTCACCCAGGTGACCACGCCCCCCGCCAGCCGCCTCCAGTCCGAGGAGCCGCCCGCCATCCTCCACCACGAGGACGGCCTGCTGCTGGCCCACAAGCCGCCGCACTGGCTCAGCCACCCAAAGAAGCCCGGCGACGGTCCTACCCTGCAGGAGTGGCTGCGCGAGCGCCTGCCCGACGGACCGCTTTCGCTCATCAACCGCCTGGACCGCGAAACCAGCGGGCTCATCCTGGTGGGCACGACCGAAGAAGCTGTCCGCGCGCTGGGCAAGCTGATGATGGCGCGGGCCATCCGCAAGGACTATCTCGCCGTCGTCTTTGGCCGCATGGAGACCGACCACGGCCACGTCGACGCGCCCCTGGGCCGCCTCGGGACGGAGGGCGCCAACGACATCTGGCTCAAGCGCGGCGTGATGCCGGACGGCGAACCCGGCGCGACCGAGTTCTGGAGCCTGGCCAAAAGCGACACCGCCAGCCTGCTGCGCGTGCGCGTGCACACCGGGCGCACCCATCAAATCCGCGTGCACCTGGCCCACCTCGGGCATCCGCTGGTGGGCGACAAGCTCTACGGCCCGGACGACCGCTTCTATGTCCAGTTCATCGAGCAGGGCTGGACGCAGGAGATGGAGCGCCGGCTGCTCCTGCCGCGCCAAGCCCTCCACGCCGCGCGGCTGGAGTTCCCCTGGCGCGAGCGCTCGTTCTCACTCGTCGATACCCTGCCGGCGGATCTGCGGCGCTTTCTCTCCGCCCACGGCCTTGAGCGCACGATCGACTGGGACGCCTTGGGTTAAGAGCCGCTAGGTGCCGAAGTAACGGTCCCCGGCATCGCCGAGTCCGGGTAGGATGAAGCCCTGGGAGTTGAGCTCGCGGTCCAGCGCCGCCGCGATGACGGGCACCTCCGGGTGATCCCGCTCCAGCCGCCGCACTCCCTCGGGCGCGGCCAGCGCGCAGCAGAATTGGATTTCACGCGCGCCCTGTTCCTGGCAGCGGTGGATCGCCCAGGAGGCACTGCCCCCGGTCGCCAGCATCGGGTCCACCACCACCACCCGCTGGTTTTCCAGCGGCACCAGCCGGTTCAGGTACGCCTCCGGCTGCAGGGTCTCCTCGTTGCGGGCCACGCCCAGGTGGCAGACCGTCGCCCCCGGAACCAAGCGCTGGAATCCTTCCACCAGCGCGAGCCCGGCCCGGAGAATCGGCACCACCACGACGTCCTGCGCCAGCACCCGCTGCCCCACCGTTTCCATCGGCGTCGTCACCTCAACCGTACGGGCGGCCAGGCCGCGGGTGGCCTCGGCGGCCAGAAAGCAGGAGAGCTGCTCCAGCGCCAGGGCAAAGGCCTCGCGGTCGGAGCCGGCGTCGCGCATCCGGGCCACGGCGTCCGCCGCGAGCGGGTGCGCCAGCACGCTCAGTTGGGCGAAGCCGGGTTGGGCGACGGCAAAGCTCATCTCGGTCGCCCTTAAAAGTTTACCGGTTCCCATTCCGGATCGGCCATCTTGCCGGTGCCCTTGTACTCGAAGAGCTTGCTGACCGGGAAAAGAAAGGCGCCCGGCAGGCCGCGCACGTTGGCGCGCACGTTCAGGTTGAGGTCGTCGTCGACAAAGTCGTAGGTGCCCTCGCCGATCAGCGTGAAGTTGGTGCTGTAAATGTCCATCTTGTCGGTGCGGACCTTCCCCCCCGCGACGGTGAACTCCGAGTCCGCGTCGCTGGCGCGGGCCTGGCCCCAGTCCGGGATGATCTCGCTCAGGAACAAACTCAACCCGCCCAGGAAGGGAATGGAAAGCAAATAGCCGTCGCGCACCTTCAGGCCACCCCGGCCCCGCATGCTGCGCAGTTGGTTGAGCCGGCCGCTGAGCTTGGCGTAGCCGTCCATCTCGCCGCTGCTGCTTTCCACCTTGAAGCACGTGGTCAGAAAGTCCTTGAAGTCGACCCCGCTGAGCTTGAAGTCGATCTCGTAGGGCGGATCCTTCGTACTGAGGTCCATGTTCATGGTTCCGGTCAGCACGCCGTCGAAGAGGCCGCTGCGGTGCATCTTCAGGTCCATCTGGCGGCTCTCGAACCGCAGATCGCCCCTTGGTTTGACGAACGTGAAGTCCACGCCGAAAAACTCGAAGAGCATCGCCCCCGGCGCGGTCACTTTCACCTCCAGGTCGGTGTCGGTCTCGCCCGTTTTGCTGGCGTCCAGGTCCACCCGCCCGTTCACGACCAGGCTCGGCGGCTGCTGAAAGCGGTACGGCTTGACGTAGCCCGGGAACCGGCCGCCCAGCACCGGCGCGACCTCGCGCACGTCGACGTTGGACTTGAGCTCCGTCAGCTCGGCCCAGCGTTGGCCGAAGTTGAAGACGATGCCGCCGGTCACAGTGCCGTCCGCGCGGGTGGCCACCAGGTTGGGCACGTTGAGGGTGCTGTCGGCAAAGGTGAAGTCGCCCCGGGCGCCGTCAAAGCCGACTTTCTTATAGAAGAACGGCCCGGCGTCGATCGTGCCCGTCACCTTCCAGTCCTCCGTCTTGAAGCCGTCGGCGAGCGCTTCGGCCGTGAGGCGCGGCCCCGCCTCCGGGATGAGCACGCTGTCGAGGAACCGGTCGAGCCCGTCGCCGAAGATGCCCTTGAACACGGTGGGGTCGATGTCGCTCTCGAGCCGGGCCTTGATCACCGGCGCTTCCGGCTCCCGGCGGTCGAGGAAGAATTCCGCCTCCAGGCCGCCCTGCGCGGTTTGCAGCGTGAGCTGCGGCACAATCAGGCGTTCGCCGTCGGTCCCAACGGCCAGCTTCAGGCGCTCAAAGTCCTCCTCCCCCAGCCGGAAGGAGCGCCAGTCGAGATCGGCCTGCAAGTCGTACCGGAGTCCGTCGCTCCAGTCCAGCTCGGCCCGGCCGGAGATGCGGGGCAGCTGGCGGAAAGTGAGCCGCCCAAGCAGCTCGGCCGGCTTGCCCGTGAGGGTGACGCCCGCCGGCGCGAAATCGGCGGTGGAGTCGAACCGGAGCTCGCCCTGCTTGCGCGCCAGGTCGCCCGTGCCATAGACGGTGAGCTGCCCCCGGCTGGGCAGGATGCGGAGCTCCTCCAGCCGCACCTGCTCCCGCTCCAGGGTGGCGGAAAGGCCGGCTTCACGGAAGTAGAGGCCGCGAAACCCGAAGCTCTCGCAAACCAGGCCGACGTCGACGGTGGCTAGGTTGGGTTCGGAGGTACTGAGCTCAAAGTTGGCCTGCAACTGGATCGGTTTGCTCGTGTTGAGCTCCTGCATGTAGCCGCGAATCTGCCTCCAGGCTTCCGCCCGGGCGGCCTGCTCCTCCGGGCTGGGCGGCTTCGGCTTGGGCAGGCCGTCGAGCTTGATCTTGCCCTCCAGCCGCAGGTCCACGTTGACCAGCCGGGCGCTGGCGGCGCGCACGTCGAGGATGTCCTTGTCGAGCTCCACGTCGGCGTCGACCCGCGTCAGGTCCACCGTGGTGTCGGGCGAAAGCGGCAGCCGCAGCGTGGCGTTGCGCACCGCCCCGCTCTCAAGCAGCGGCTGGCCCTGCCACCAGGAAATCCAGGCGATGCCCAGGCGGGCGCGGTCGATCTGCACCCACACCTCGCGCCGTTCCCGGTCGCGGTAGACGGTCACGCGGTCGGCCAGGATGCCGCCGGTTGCGTCCAGGTAAAGACTGCCCACGTCCAGGCTGACGCCGCGGCGCTCCATCTCATCCAACAGCGTGACCTTGACCTGCTCCGGCAAGCCGTACCATTGCAGCCACAGGTAGAGCGCCAGCACCGGCACCAGGATGAGGCCCGCCACGACCACCCCCAGGCGGCGCAGGAACGCGATCACCGGTGCCCAGTTGCGGCGGGGGCGCAGTACCTGGCGCGCGGGAGGGGATTCTTTTTCGGCGGTGGGCATTTCGCGTTGGCTGTCGGACAGTGTGCCCTATCTTGCGGGCATGGAGCAAGCCTCGCCCCACGCTGGCGGCCGCCTGCGCATCGCCCACCGCGGCGCACCGCGCGCGAGCCGGTCGCGGGAGAACACCCGGCTGGCCTTCGAGCGCGCGCGCGCGGCCGGGTACACGCACGTCGAAACCGACTTGCGCCTGGACCGCAACCGGTGCCTCCGGCTGGCCCACTATGCCCGGCAGTTGCCGCGGGCGGCGTCGCTGGAGGACTGCTGGCCGGTGCTGCGCGAGTTCGCCTGGATCAACCTCGAGCTGAAGGAGCCCGACGTGGCCGAGGCGCTCGCGCGCTGGCTGGAGCGGGAGGCTCCCTCCGACGACTTGCGGCAGCGGATCGTGATCAGCGCCTTTGACTTCGGCACCCTGGCGCTCGCTCGGGAGCTGCTGCCCTGGGCGCGACTGGCGGTTCTCTTCCCCTGGGACGCGACCGAGCTCTCCTGGCCCGAGGGTCTGCGGCCCGAGAGCATCCACCTGGCCAAGGAGCTCGCCGCAAACCTGGAGGGCAAGCCGGCCCGGTTTGGCCAACGCCCGGTGTACGCTTTTACCGTCAACGACGAGAGGTGGTGGCACCGGATGCCGAACTGGGTCGAGGGAGTTTTTACAGATTCCCTGCCGCCGCTTTCCCGCCATTAGTTTAAAAAGTCCGGCCACACCGCGTCAAAAAAAGCGGAACTAATTGCGCGAGAGGAGATAAAGGCTCTTGCAAATACGAGCAGATGCCATTTTATTCCGGCAACGGATTCCGGTTACCATGGACACACTTCAAAAACCCGCCTCAACAGAAACGGTCTGCGCGCTCTGCGGCCGCGAGGGCGACTTGACGGTGCACCATCTGATCCCGAAGAGCCGGCACAACAAGCCGCGCATGCGCCGGCTCTACGACCGCAAATTCATGCGCGAGCACACCGCGCTCATCTGCCAGCCCTGCCACAAGCACCTGCACAAGGTGCTGACGGAACAGGAATTGGGCGAGGACTACAACGAAGTCGAAAAGCTGGTGAGCCACCCCGATGTCGCCCGGTTCACGGAGTGGATCCGGACCAAGCCCGCCGGCTGGCGGCCTTAGTCTGGGGACCATCTTCGGATTGCTTTTCCGCCCCCGGTCTGCCGTAATATTGGCTGTGCGTCACGCCACGCGGGTCAACGAGGTGACCGGGCGGCTTCCAACCGCCGACGCACCCGCCGCGCAACGCCGCCTCTGCGCGCGACTAAAGCGCGCCGGCGTGACCGTCAACGGAGGCCGTCCGTGGGACCTACAGGTCCACGACGAGCGCTTCTTTCGCCGGGTGCTGACGTCCGGCACCCTCGGCCTGGGCGAGAGCTACATGGACGGCTGGTGGGATTGCGCCGCGATCGACCAATTGGTGGACCGCTATTTTCGCTCGCGGATCGACCGGGATGGATCCCGGTGGATCAACGGGGTGGAGTGGTTCGACTACCTGCGCTCGCGCTTCTTTAACCTGCAAAACCGTGCCCGCGCCCGGCAGGTGGGCCAGCGCCACTACGACATCGGCAACGACCTCTACCGCGCGATGCTCGACCCGCTGATGGTCTACAGCTGCGGCTACTGGAAGGAGGCCGACGACCTGGCCGCCGCGCAGGAAGCCAAGCTGGCCCTGGCCGCGGTCAAGCTAGGTCTGCGCCCCGGCATGAAGCTGATCGACATTGGCTGCGGCTGGGGCGGCATGGCGCGCTTCGCCGCCGAGCACTACGGCGCCGAGGTGACCGGCCTGACCATCTCCGAGCGGCAAGCCGAACTGGCGCGGGAAGCCTGCCGGGCTTTGAACGTCGACATCCGCCTGCAAGATTTCCGCGAGCTGGACGAACCCTGCGACCGGATCGTCTCCATCGGCATGTTCGAGCACGTGGGTTACAAGAACTACCGCACCTTCTTCGAGGTCGCCCGGCGCTGCCTGCCAGAGGACGGCCTTCTGCTGCTCCACACCATTGGCGGCAACGAGCCCGTCAGCTACATCGATCCCTGGATCGACCGCTACGTATTCCCCAACGCGATGCTGCCCTCGGCTAGCCAGCTCACGGCCGCCTACGAGGGCCTCTTCGTCCTGGAAGACTGGCAGAACTTCGGACCCGACTACGACCGCACGCTGATGGCCTGGCACGAGAACTTCACCGCAGTCTGGCCCCGCCTGAGCGCGGCGGGCCGCTACGACCGGCGCTTCCGGCGAATGTGGGAGTTTTACCTCAAGTCCTGCGCGGGCGGTTTCCGCGCGCGGCGCCACCAGCTTTGGCAGCTTGTGCTCAGCCCCCGGGGCACGGACGGTCGCTACGATTCCCCGCGCTGAGCCTTCGCCAGCGGGCGCTACTCGGTGACGCCCTCGACGCGGAAGCCCAGCCGGCGCAGGATTTCCGCCACGTGCGCGGGCTTGTCGCCCTGCAGGAGAATCTCGTGGCGGTCGAAGCTGCCGCCCACGCCGAGCATGCCGCGCAACTGCTTGG
This sequence comes from Verrucomicrobiota bacterium, assembly GCA_038745425.1. Taxonomy (GTDB): domain Bacteria; phylum Verrucomicrobiota; class Verrucomicrobiia; order Methylacidiphilales; family UBA1321; genus CAWUJC01. The sequence continues at coordinate 8,015 of JBCDLL010000098.1, forward strand.
CGAGCTCGCCAATGCGGACGGCGTTGAATTCCGGCAAGTCCCGGAAACCGCTGACGATGACCACCGCCTTGCCTCCGCGGCGTTTGGTTTCGCGCCGCAGCACGACCCGCCCGCGGGAGTCGGGAATAGCGGGCGCCTTGTCCTTGGGCCAGGGAATCGCCGCGTCGAGCTCGGCCCGTTTTTCCTCTTCCGTCTGGCCGGAAGGCAGGACGGAGACGTCCAGCGTGTCGAGCGCGCTGAAGGCATCGCTCTGCAACGGCGCCGAGACGCGCTCGCGGGTCTCCACCTTGTTTTTCTGCCGGGATTTTTTGGCCATCAGAAGGGCGACCCTAATGCGCGCCGGTCTTGGAAAGCAGGTTCACCACCAGCACGCCGGCAACGATCAGCCCCAGCCCGATCCAGCCCGCCAAGTCGATGCCGTGTCGGAACCACAACACCTGGACCATTGCCACCAGCAAAATGCCCAGGCCGCACCAGGTGGCGTAGGCGATGCTCAGGGAAAAATACTTCAGGCTCTGGCCCAGCAGGTAAAACGCCACCCCGTAGCCGATGACCACGGTCACGCTCGGCCAAAGAACGGTGAAGCCCTTGGAAAGCTTGAGCGCGCTGGTTGCGATCACCTCCGCCACCACGGCAAACATGAGATAGAGGAAGGGAACCACGGCGGGAAGGGAATGAGGTTTAGAAAAACGCGTAGCTCTTAAAGGCCTCAAAGCGGGCGTCGAGCTCGGTCCGCGTCATGCTGTCCAGGCGCTTCAGGCTGAATTGCTCACAGCAGAAGGAGGCGACCAGCGTTCCGTACACGACCGAGTTTTTCATCGCCTCGAAGGAGAGATCGCCGCCCGCGGCCAGCGAGCCGAGAAAAGCGCCGGCGAAGCTGTCGCCCGCGCCAGTGGGGTCGTGCACGGCCTCCAGCGGATACGCGCCGGTGGTGAAGTAGGCGCCGCTGGGACCAAAAAGCATGCTCCCGTGCTCGCCCTTTTTGACCGCGACGTACTTGGGCCCCATGCCCTGGATGGCGCGGCCGGCGGTGATGAGGTTGCTTTCCCGGGTGAGCATGGTGGCCTCGCTGTCATTGAGAATGAGCATGTCGATCTTCTGGAGCAGCGCCAAGAGGTCGGTGCGGGCCATTTCAATCCAGAGGTCCATGGTGTCGGCCACGACAAACTTGGGGGAATCTAGCTGCTCCAGCACCATGGCCTGGAGCGACGGCGCGATGTTGCCCAACATGACGTACTCGGTCTGCTTCCAATCCTCCGGCAGTTTCGGCTCGAAGTGCTCGAAAACGTTCAGCTCCACCGAGAGGGTTTTGCGGTTGTTCATGTTGGCCTCGTACTCGCCGCTCCAGCGGAAGGTATTGCCATCGGCGACCTCGAGTCCCTCCAGGTCGATACCGTTCTCGGCGAAAAGCTCGCGGTGCGTGGTGGGGAAGTCCGAGCCGACGACCCCGACCAGGCGGACCGGGCCAAAGAAGCTGGCCGCCAACGCGCCGTAAGAAGCGCTGCCGCCGAGCAAATTGGTGTGCGACTCGCGCACGGTTTTGATGTCATCCAGGGCGATTGATCCAACAACTAATACGGACATAGGCCCGACGTTAGTTCTCCGGCGCCGGATGTCAAAAACCAATGGCCCCGCTCGCGCTTGAGCTTGTTACAAAAGTCCCACGCGGCCCGCGTTGCGAGGAGTTTTCCGCCGTGGCTAGAAGAGAGGAAGGAGCAGGTATCAAATACACCTGTGACTGACGAACGACAACGCCACGACGGAAAAGAACCGCAACCTTTTCA
>JBCDLL010000099.1:0-9792 GCA_038745425.1 Verrucomicrobiota bacterium
CCACCCGCTTCTGGGAAAATCCCGAACTGCTTAGCCTTAACCGGTCGCCCATGCGCGCGACCGCCTACCCGTTCGATTCCGCCGTCACGGCCAAGAAGCTCGACCGCGAAAAGTCGCCCTTTTTCCAAAGCCTCAACGGCGAGTGGCAATTCAAGATGCGCCCGCAGCCGGAGGCGGTGAAGCCCGCCGACGTCGCGCCCGCCACCAGCCGGGCCAAGTGGGACCGAGTCGCGGTGCCGGGCAACTGGACGCTCCAGGGTTACGGCGCGCCGCACTATACCAACGTGCAGATGCCCTTCGACGATGAGCCGCCCACGGTTCCCGACGACAACCCCACCGGCGTTTACGCCCGGGAACTGCGGGTGCCCAAGTCGTGGAAGGGCCGCCGGATCGTCATCCACTTTGGCGGCGCGGAAAGCGTGCTCTGCCTCTACCTGGACGGCGTCTTCATTGGCCTGGGCAAGGACTGCCGCCTGCCTTCCGAGTTCGACCTCACCGGCCACGTGACTCCTGGGCGTACGCATCTGCTTTGCGCGGTGGTGGTCAAATGGTCGGACGCCAGCTTCATCGAAGACCAGGACCAGTGGTGGATGGGCGGCCTGCACCGCGAGGTCTACGTCTATTCGACGCCGGCGGTCCACCTGGGCGATGTTTTTGCGGTCGGCGGTTTGGAGAACGGTTACCGCGACGGCAAGCTGAACGTGAAGGTGCGCACGGCCTTTCCGGCCAAGCCGGAGCCGGGCTGGAGCGTGGAGCTGCGGCTCTTCGACCCCAAGGGCAAATCCGTTCTCAAAAAGCCGCTGAACGAAGAGGTCCGCGTTGGCCGGAACGGCATTCACCGCCGCCTTCTTTCCGTTTTTGATCACACGCTCAAGCGCGTGCAGCCCTGGTCGGCGGAGGTCCCGAATCTCTACACACTGGTCCTCATTCTCAAGGACCCCAAGGGCAAGGAGACCGACTACACGGCCACGCGGATTGGTTTCCGTTCTGTCGAGATTGGCAACCGCCAGCTCCTCATCAACGGCCAGCGCGTGCTCATCCACGGCGTCAACCGGCACGACCATCACGACACCAAGGGCAAGGCGCTGGACCTGGAGACCATGCGCCGGGACGTGCTGACGATGAAGCGCTTCAACGTCAATTCCGTGCGGACGGCCCACTACCCGAACGACCCGGCGTTTTACGACCTGTGCGACGAGCTGGGCCTGTACGTAATCGACGAAGCCAACCTGGAGGCTCACGCCTACTACGGCTTCCTCGGCTTCGAGCCGCAGTGGTCCGGGGCCTTCCTGGACCGCGCCGTGCGCATGCTCGAGCGCGACAAAAACCACCCCTCCATCATCATGTGGTCGCTGGGCAACGAGACGGGCCACGGCCCCAACCAGGACGCCATGGCCGGTTACGTTCGCGGCCGCGACCCCAGCCGCGCGCTGCATTACGAACCCGGCATCTGGATTCAGGGCGTGCCGGAGTCCGAGCAGGTCGGGCAGTTCCGCTTCAACCGGGGCGAGAGCGTGACCGATATCGTTGCGCCGATGTACCCGCGGCTGGAGCACATCCACCAGTGGCTCGACCCGGAACACCCGGACCAGCGCCGCCCCTTCATCATGTGCGAGTACTCGCACGCCATGGGCAACAGCAACGGCGGCCTGGCCGATTACTACGAACTCATCAACACCAAGCCCGGCGTGCAGGGCGGCTTTATCTGGGAATGGATCGACCACGGCATCCGGCAAACGACCAAGGATGGTGTCGAATACTGGGCTTACGGCGGGGACTTTGGCGATACGCCCAACGACGCCAACTTTGTCTGCGACGGCATGGTCTGGCCGGACCGGGAGGCCCATCCCGGCCTCTACGAATTCAAGAAGCTGGCCCAGCCGGTGGGCGTCAAGCTCAAGGGCGGCGCCAGGCCGGGGATCGAACTGCGCAACCGGGGCTACTTCCGCCCGCTGGACTGGCTGGCCGGGAGTTGGGAGCTGCTGGTCGACGGGCGGGTCGAGGCCTCCGGAGCGTTCAAGGTGCCCGCGATCAAACCGGGCGAGGCGCGGACGCTCCATTGGTCCGCCCCGCAGCCGAAGTTGTCCGGCCGCGAGGCCAGCCTACTGGTACGCCTGCGGACGGCCCGCGCCGAGCCGTGGTGCCCGGCCGGCCACCTCGTCGCCTGGGAGCAGCTCAAGCTGCCCGCGTCCCTCCTGGCCAAACCGGAGACCACGGCGGCGCCCGAGCCGGGGAGCCTGCGCGTCACCGCCAAGTCGAAGGATCGCCGCCTGGTGCGGGCCGATAGTCTGGAGCTGGATCTGGACGACCGCAAGGGCGGGCTGGCCGGCGTCCGCTGGAAGGGCAAGCCCGTGCTCCTGTCCGCGCCGCAGCTCAACCTCTGGCGCGCGCCGACCGACAACGACGGCATCAAGCTCTGGACCGGCCAGGACAACAAACCGCTCGGCCGGTGGCGGAAGATGGGGCTCGACCAAGTGAAGTCGAAGCTGAGCCGTTTCGCCCTAGGCAAGGCTGGTTCCGCCCTGCTGGGTGGCTGGCACTTCCAGGCCACGGGCCGTGGCCGGTGGTCGGACTTCGCTTGGAGCTACGAGCTTTCCATCGCGGAGCGCAACGCCCTGCGGCTGCGGGCACGGATCCGTTGCGGCAAAGGCATCGTGGACCTTCCTCGGGTTGGGTTGCTCTTGGAACTGGCCCCCGGCTTGGAGAAGCTGGAGTGGCTGGGCCTCGGCCCGATTGAGAACTACCCGGACCGGACGGCGAGCTCCTGGCGCGGCGTCCACCGCGGCACGGTGGCGGAACAGTACGTGCCCTACATCATGCCGCAGGAGAACGGCCTCAAGTGCGGCACCGACTGGGTGCGTCTTGGGAGCAAGCCGACCAGCGTCACCGTCCAGAGCGCGTGCCCCATTTGCTTTAGTGCGCTGCACTTCCATCCGCAGGACCTGACCAAGGCCTTCCACACTCACGAGCTCACGCCGAGGCCGGAAACCATCCTTTGCCTGGATGCGGCCCACCGCGGCGTCGGCACCGCCAGTTGCGGGCCCGACACTTTCGAGCCTTACCTGATTCACGGTTCGGAGTTCGCGTTGGACCTCGTTCTACGCTTCGGCTAGCCGCCCTACTGAATGTGGGTGCGCAGCGCCGCGATGGCCGCTTCGAGCTCGCCGCGGCAGAGGAGAGCGACGATGTTGGCGTGCTCCTGATAGCTCTGCATCAGGTTGGCGTGCCGGGAGTAGGGCAGGGCCAGGGTCGTCATCAGCGGCAGCCAAACCACGCTCAGGTCCTCCTCCGGGTACTGGGTAATGAGGAAGCGGTGGAAGGCCATGTCGTGCTCGATCACCTCGGGGAGTTGGTTGGCTTGGGCGGCCAGTTCAAAGTGCTGGAGGATGCGCTCGAGCCGCGCCATCGCGTCGGCCGGCCAACGGGGATAGCCCCGCCGCAGCGCCAGGGATTCCAGCTCTCGCCTAGTTTCCACGTAGACGGGCCGGGCCGGGCTGTCCGGGAAGCCGCCAACGGTCACGCCGCGGTTGGGCAGCATGCGCAGGTAGCCTTCCTTGGTCAGCTCCAGCAGGACGTCGCGGATCGGCCCGCGGCCGACGCCGAACTCCCGCACCAGCGCGTGTTCTTTCAGGCGCGTGCCGGGCGGCCACTCGCGGGCCAGCAGGCGGCCGCGGAGCTCGTTGATGATCTGGTCGCGGGGCGTGAGAATGGCGGTCATATTGTTAACAATTTACGTTGCGGTCCCGCAGCCGTTTTTTTACTTTCCCAGATGATGGAGGCCGTTGGCAAGAGCGCATCATCACGATGACGAGGTTGAAGACCAGACAAGAAGGCCCGGCCGTGGAGCTGGTGCTGGAGCCGCCTGCCGGCAAGCCTCCCACGCTCGAAAAGCAGGTCCTTGGCCAGTTGGAGGCACGGCTGGTGGAACTTGCCCGCCAGCCGCCCCGGGCGGTAATTCTTTCGAGCGCCTCCGCCAAGTATTTTTGCGTGGGCGCCGACGTCAACGCCGTGCGTGATCTGCATGCCGGGAGCATCGGCGCGTGGGTGCGGCGAGGCCACCGCGTTTTCAACCGGCTGGAGGATTTGCCCTGCCCGGTCCTGGCGGTCGTGAGCGGCTACGCCCTGGGCGGCGGCCTGGAGCTGGCCCTGGCGGCGGACTTCATTCTGGCCACGCCGGACGCCGTGTTTGGCCAAACCGAGGCCAAGCTGGGCCTGGTCCCGGGCTGGGGTGGCACTTGGCGACTGGCCCGCCGGGTGGGCGCGGCCCGGGCCAAATCGCTTTTCTTTACCGGCGAGCTGGTGGACGCGGCTACGGCGCACAAGCTCGGACTGGTCGATTTTGTGGGCACCGCGCCGGAGCTGCGGGCCGAGGCGGCGCGGCTGGTTTCCCGGCTGGCGGAAAACAGCGCGCCCGCTTTGGCGGCGTACAAGAAAATCCTCAGTGAGCTGGACCGTGCGGCGCGCGCGCAATGCGCGGGCGCGGAGGCGGCCGCCTCGCGCGATTGCCTGAGCAGTCCCGACACCCGCCGGCGGGTGGACGCCTTCCTCAACCGGCCCCGGCCGACCCGGTAGTTTCCGATGGAGCCCTCTTCCCAGCCTTCCGAAGCGCTTCGCGGTTTGCGCGTCCTGGACTTCAGCCACGTTTACCAGGGGCCGGTGGGCACGCAGTTGCTGGCAGACTACGGCGCCGACGTGATCAAGGTGGAGCGCCCCGGCTCGGGCGACTGGTCGCGGGCGTGGGGGCCGTTTGCGCAGAACGTTTCCCTGCCCTTCGCCAACCTCAACCGCAACAAGCGCTCGCTGGCAGTGAACACGAAAACCGAGGCGGGACGCGCTCTGGTTCTGCGGCTGGCGGCGCGGACCGACGTGCTGGTGCACAACTTTCGCCGGGGCGTGATGGAAAAGCTTGGCCTGGGCTACGACGCGCTCGCTCCAGAGAACCCGGGGCTGATCTACGCCTGCAGCAGTGGCTGGGGCGACGCGGGCCCCGACGCCGACCGCGGCCGCGGGGGCCACGACATGATGGCGCGGGCGGAGGCGGGCTGGTTCCTGCAGCCGGATCCGGCCAAGCCCCCGATCCCCGGCGGCATCAGCGTGGATTACCCGGCCGGGCTCAACCTGATGATTGGCATTCTGATGGCGCTCTACCATCGCGCGCAAACGGGGCGCGGCCAGTTTCTTTCGACCGATCTGCTCAGCGTGGCCTTTCACGCCCACGCCTGGGAGGGAGCGGCCGCCCTGAACGAGGACCGCATTGACCGCCCCGCTGCTGTGGGCGGCACCGAGGCCGCCATCGACAAGGCTTTCGCCACGCGGGATGGCTTTATCGAGATTTCGCCGGTCTTCTCGGATAACGCCCTGCGCGATCTCTCGCGGGCGCTGGACTTGCCGGACCTGTCCGAGGATCCCCGCTTTGACGACCAGCAAAAGCAGGTCGCCAATCGCGCGGCGCTCAACGCGCTGCTGGCGGAGCGCTTCCGCACCCGCACGACCGCGGAGTGGCTGGAGCGGCTGGAAGCGCGCGGCGTGTTCTGCGCCCGGGTGCGCGACTTCTCCGAGGCGGCGCGGGCGCCGCAGGTCCTGGCCAACGGCATGGTGCAGGAGATGGAGCATCCCCGGGCCGGACGGCTGCGCACGCTCGGCAACCCCATCCGCCTGCGCGGCACGCCGCCGACCCTCCGCCAGCCACCGCCGGATCTGGGCGAGCATTCCCGCGAGATCGCGCGGGAGGCGGGCCTGAGCGAGGCCGAAGTGGACGAGCTCTTCCGCGAGGGTGTCCTTTTTTCCTCGTGAAACTTGCCTTGCGCAGGGATTGCCGCAGGTTGCCTTCTTAGCATCATGAACACACTCCCCGCCGCCCCGACCGACTACCAGCACTTCATCAACGGCCAGTTCACCGACGGCCATTCCAGCGAGCGCCTCGAGCGCCACAGCCCCGGCCACCGCGACGTGGTCGTGAGCCGCTACCTGGCCGGAACGGCCGCCGACGCCGAGGACGCGATCCGCGCCGCGCGGACGCACTTTGACGAAGGCCCCTGGCCCTGGAGCAAGAGCGCCGAGCGCCAGCAGGTGCTGCACCGCACGGCGGAGCTGATCCGCCGGGACGCCGACGAGCTGGGCCTGATCGAGTGCCTGGAAAGCGGCAAGCCGATCAAGCAGGCGCGCGGCGAGATGGGCGCGGCCGCCGCCATGTTCGACTACGCGGCGGCGCTGGCGCGGCACCTTTACGGCGAGACCTGCAACAACCAGGGCGAGGGCTTCTTTGGCATGACGGTGCGCGAGCCGGCCGGCGTGGTGGCGATGATCACGCCGTGGAATTTCCCGCTGGTGGTGCTCTGCCAGAAGCTGCCCTTTGCACTGGCGGCGGGCTGCACCTGCGTGATCAAGCCGAGCGAGTTCACCAGCGGCACCTCGGTGCGGCTGATGAGCCTGCTGAAGGAGGCGGGCCTGCCGGACGGCGCCTGCAACCTGGTGACGGGCCACGGCGTGCCGGTGGGCGAGGCGCTGGTGACGAGCCCGAAGGTCGACATGGTTTCCTTCACCGGCTCGACGGCGGTGGGCCAGCGGATCGGCTCCCTGGCCGGCGAGGGCCTCAAGAAGGTGGCGCTGGAGCTCGGCGGGAAGAATCCGCAGCTGATCTTCGCCGACACGGACCTGGACGAGGTGGTCGACGCGGTCGTCTTCGGCGTCTACTTCAACATGGGCGAATGCTGCGTGAGCGGCAGCAAAATCCTGGTGGAGGAATCCATCGCGGACGAGCTCGTCGCCCGGGTGACGGCCGCCGCCCAGACCGTCCCGATGGGCGATCCGCTCGACGAGACGGTCAAGGTCGGCGCGATTATCAACGACCGCCAGCAGGAGAAGATCCTCGGTTACCTGGAGCAGGCCAAAGCCGAGGGCGCCACCGTGGCGCTGGGCGGCGGCGTCCACGAGCAGGGCAACGGGCGCTTTGTCCAGTTGACCATCCTGGACCACGTGACCCCCGAGATGAGCGTGGCCCGGGGCGAAATCTTCGGCCCCGTCTTGAGCGTGCTGCGCTTCCAGACGGAGGAAGAGGCCGTCCGCCTGGCCAACGACACCACCTACGGCCTGAGTGCCTCCATTTGGACGAAGGACCTGGACCGGGCGCTGCGCCTTTCGCGGCGCGTGCAGGCCGGGACGGTCTGGGTCAACACCTACATGCAGGGGGCGATGGAGCTGCCCTTTGGCGGCTACAAGCAGTCCGGGATCGGCCGGGAGTTTGGCGCCGAGGCGGTGCTTGATTTCACCGAAGTGAAGAACGTCTCGATCCGGCTGGGGGCGTACCAGAAGCGCTGGCTTTAGCGGGGAGGGGAAATCAGGCCTGGACCTCCGCGATGTATTTGCGGATGCGCTCGAGGTCGAATTCCTTGGTGCCCGAAGTGCGGGGTTGGTCAAGAAAAGGCTCCTTTTCGGGATGGCTGTGCCAGTCGGCCAGGCAGGTGTTGTCGGCCGCCGTGCTGTGGGCGCCCTGGCACTTCACGCCATCCTCGCTGTAGAAATTGATGTTGTTGCCGGTAAAGCTGTTCCACTGGCAGTCCTCTTTTTCGAAGATGCCGCAGAGCATGGGCTGGTGGCCGTCCCAGTTGAAGATGCTGTTGGCGCTGACGTGGACCGAGCGGGTGTCGGTGTGCAGGTAGACGCCGTGGGCGGGCGGAGGGACGGTGCCGCCGCTGTCGATGATGTTGTTGGCGGCGACGGTGCCCCAGACGGCGTGGTTGAGCTCGACGCCGTGGCCCTTGTTCCAGCAGAAGATGTTGCTGGAGAGGTTCACCTCGTGGGTGTCCTGGACGAGCGCCCCGTTGCCTAGGCACTCGAAGACGCGCGAGCCGCTCACGCAGAGGCTGTTGCTGGTGCTGTGGAACCAGAAGCCGTGGCCGGCGGCCTGGAAGACCTGGCAGCCGACAAAGTTGACGCAGAGGGCTTCCTCCGTCTCGTAGCCGCTGCCGCGCTCGCCGAAGCTGGTGCAGTTGACGACGTGGCTGGGCATGAAGTCGCCCGCCCGGCCGCCGTGGGTGAGGTTCTGCAGGAGCATGCCCGCCTTTCCGTTGTTGGCCGTGACGCAGCCCTGCACGCGGCAGAGGAAGCTCTTGCCCCGCAGGATGAGGCCGTAGTCGCGGAAGCCGACCGCGAAGAGGCGGTCGAGCGTGGCGTCGCCGGCGTCATGCAGGAGGACCCCGGCCGGGCAGCCGTCGGTCTCGGCGGGGGAGAGGGAGAGATTCTCCACCGTCACCTGGTCGGCGCCGGTCACGGTGAGCAGCGCCTCGCCCGGGAAGCCGGGGGCCGCCTTGAGCCGGGTGCCGCGGCCCGAGCCGGCAAGAGAGAAAGAGGAAGGGAGCGCCAGCGGCGCGCGCAGCGTGTAGGTGCCCGCCAGCAGGCGGACGCTGCCGCCAGGGCCGGCGGCGGCCACGGCCTCGGGCAGCACGTCGGCCGCTTCGCCCCGGGAGAGAGGCTGGCGCGTCAATTCATGGACGGCGACGGTCTGGCCGTCTTCGGTGCCGATCAAAAAGTTCTGTTTCATAAGTTGCGGGGAGATTGACGACAACATAGGTCGGGGGCGCTTTAGCGCAAGCCATATTGTCGACAATGTGACAAAGTTATTTTTATTTTAAATTTATCTCTCTTAAGACGCATCAAAACCACATGTATTCATCAAAAAATGAAAAAATCCAGAATCAGTGCTTTCGGGCGCTTTTCATGAAATATCTAATATAGCAAAATAAAGCTTGCCATGGTGGCGGGAATTTGTTTCTCTGATGTCACATTATTGAAATAACCCCATCCTCATTGACCATGAACTACCTCCCAACTCCGCGTTTTTCGCCCCTCCGCTCCGTCGCCCGGCTGGCCGTGCTCCTGGCGCTCACCTCCTTCACGGCGGTGTCCCTGCCCGCGCAGGTTCTCCTGCCGGTGGAGGACTCCTACATCAGCGAGGGTTCGGCCAACAGTAACTTCGGTTCCTCGCCGGTGCTCGAGCTCAAGAACGACACCACCGCCTTCGACCGCAAGATCTACCTCAAGTACGATCTCACCGGCATTTCCAGCGGCGACATCCTCTCCGGTTCGGTCGGCTTTTTCGTCAGCAACAGCACCGGCACCGCGGCCGGGGCGCTCGGCGGCACCCGCGAGTACACGCTCTGGGGCATGACCGACGTGAGCTGGACCGAGGGCAGCATCACCTGGAACAACGCCCCGAACAACGACGCCTCCGGCTCCTTCACGTCCCCGGCGGAGCTCTTCGCCACGCAGGGCGCCTCCGGCGGGGATTCCTCCGTCACCATTGGTTTTGATTCCGTCACCAACGACTCGCTGCTGCAGTTCTTGAACGACAACGCGGGCGGCGAGGTCAGCCTGATGTTCTTCCGCACCTCGGAGAACGCCTCGGTGGACCGCTTTTTCTCGACCGATGCGGGTGGGGGCTTCAGCGCGCCGACGCTGTCGTTGACGTTAGTCCCCGAACCCGCCAGCGGCGCGCTCCTGGCCGGTGCGCTCGGCCTGTTGGCCCTGCGTCGGCGCCGCGCCTAAGCAGATTTTTTGAGTAAGAGTGAGTGCGATGGCCTCGGTCCCTTGGGACCGGGGCCATTTTGCGTGGGGCAGCTCCTCTCTTTCACCAGTGATGCAATTTAAGCCTTGCTAAATACCTCTTTAATAGATATCTCTCTTAAAGCTGTTCACTCCGCTCAGTTCAACCCCTCCCAGCCTTATGCATTTTCAACGCTCCTCTATCCTATCCCTCGCGTTTGTGGCCATCGGCTTGGTCGCTCTGCCCGCCCG
>JBCDLL010000100.1:0-8788 GCA_038745425.1 Verrucomicrobiota bacterium
CGCCGCCATCGAGGTTCTCCACGCCATCGCCGACCCGCCGGAGGAAGGCATCATCCACATGCCGGAAGTGGATCCCAAAACCGGCTCGGCCACTTCTTAAGCCCGGCCGCCCCCGCCCATGAAAGCAGCGGATTCGGTCCTTAAAATGCCCCGGCGGCTTCCCTACAAGCGCGGCCCGCTGGAGATGACGGCCGTGCTCGACATCATCCTGCTGTTGCTCATTTTCTTCCTGCTCAACTCCACCTTTGTGCTACAGCCGGGCATCTTCGTCGACCCGCCGCGCAGCCCGTTTGAGGCCGGCGCCCGCGCCAACGCCATCATGGTGACGGTGGTCATGCGCGAGCGCACCCGGCCCGGCGGCGCCACCGAGGCCGAGCCGCTCATTTTTTACCGCGACGAACTCCAAACCCTGGAGGAAATCCGCGCGGCCCTGGGCGAGCTGCCCGGCGGCCGCGGGAGCCGCCCCGTCGTCATCAACGCCGACCAAAACGTACCGCTCGGCCTGGTGACCGAAATCATGGAGGCGGCCATGCTCAACGACCTGTCCGTGGTCATCGGCACCCAACCGGAGAGCCCCGATGCCCGCCTCCGCTGAGCCTCCGGAAGTGACCGGCCACGGGCTCTCGCGGCGCGAGATCGCCGCGCAGGCGCTCGAGCCCATCGTCCAGGCCGTGCCCGAAGGCAAACGCCGCCTGACCGGCTACCTGCTGCTGGCGCTCTTGGCGCACGCCGCGCTTTTTTGGGGCGTGCAACTCACCTACCCGACGGCCTCCCGCCAGCCGCCGCCGCGGGTCCGCGCGATGCTCGCCCTCCCCGCCGCCGACCAGAGGCTGCTTAGCGCGCAGGAGGAAGCGGGCCGCGCCTTCTGGGAGCAACTGCACGACCCCAGCATGCTCATCCTGCCGCAGGACAAACTGGACGCCGACCTGGCGGCTCTGCGCGCCCCGCGCCCCGGCGAGCCCGTGGACGCCGCCGACCTCACCGCCAGCGACGAGCCCAGCCTCCTGCGGCCGGTCAACCTCCGGGCGCCCAACATGGCCCTGCCGCTCGGTCTGCTCCCTCTGCCGCGCCGCGCCGCCCTGGAGCTGCTGCCGCGCCCCCAGGCCTTTATCTACCCCGAGCCGCCCGCGACCAAAGCGGCCGCGGAATCCCAGGTGCGGCTCTCCGGCCCCCTCGCCTCGCGCCGCTGGGTGGTCGCGCCGGAGGTGCCCGAGCCAGCCACCGAGGTGCTCCCGCCGCGCGGCACTACCGTTGTCCGGCTGGGCGTGGACGCCTCGGGCGAAATCATCCACGCCCTGGTGGTGGAAGGCAGCGGCAGTGCCGAGCTCGACGCCGGGGGCCTACGCGCTGTCCGCGCCGGGCGCTTCGCCCCGCAGAGCCTCAACGCCCCGGCCCAGCCCGCCCGCCAACCGCTGGTCGCTTTAGAGGAGAGCGACGGCCCGCCCGGCCCTACCTGGCCCCGCCCGGCGCGCACCGAGCGTCAAGCGCCCGCTCCGACCCCGCTCTCCCCCACCGCCACGCCGGGCTTCCTCACCTGGGGCGAAGCCAAAATCTTCTGGCGGCTGCGGGCGCCGGAGGCCGAACCCGCCACGCCAAAAGCCGGGCCCCTCCCCCCGGAAACGCCATGAACCTGAGCCCGGAACAGGTCTTTGCGCTTTATCTGGCGGTTTTTCTTGCCGTCATTTTCGGCTCATGGTTTATAGAAACACGGCGACGGCGCCGTGGAGAACGCGGCGAGCGTCGCGTTTTTGTTTGCGGGTTTTGCCAGGCTCGCATCCCGGCCGCCGGTCCCAGCCTGCGGCTGCGCTGCCCCCAGTGCCAGGCGCGGCTCGACCGCAGGGACCTGCGCGCCGCAGACGAACCGGAGGCGGCCACCACCGCTCCGACCACCCAAGCAAACGAAGTCAAAAAGGAGAAGAACTGATGGGAATGTGGATTGGCAAGAACCGGAAAGCGCGCGTCACGTACGGCTTTGATGAAATCGCCCTCGTCCCGGGCGACGTCACGATCAACCCTGAGGAGGTCGACACGACCTTCCGCATCCCGAAGCCGGACGGCAGCACCCTTGAGCTCAAGATTCCCATTATCGCCAGCGCGATGGACGGCGTCACCGACGTCAAGTTCTGCACCGCGATGGGCAAGCTGGGCGGCCTCGGCGTGATCAACCTGGAAGGTGTCCAGACCCGCTACGAGAATCCGGGCGACGTGCTCAGCCAGATTGTGGAGTCGCCCAAGGACAAGGTGACCGAGTTGATCCAGAAGATGTACACCGAGCCGATCAAGGAAGAGCTCATCGGCAAGCGCATCGCGGAGCTCAAGGCCGACGGCGTGCTCGCGGCGGTTTCCTCCATCCCGCAGAAGGCGGAGCGCTACGGAGCGATCGCGGCCGAGGCGGGCGTGGACGTCTTCGTCGTCCAGAGTACGGTCTCGACCGTGCGGCACATTTCCACGCAGTACAAGTCGCTGGACCTGGCGGCGTTCTGCAAGTCCATGGCCGCGCCGGTCATCATCGGCAACGCCGTGACCTACAACGTGGTGCTCGAGCTGATGGAATGCGGCGTGGCCGGCGTGCTGATTGGCGTCGGACCGGGCGCGGCCTGCACCAGCCGCGGCGTGCTCGGCCTGGGCGTGCCCCAGGTGACCGCCACGGTGGACTCCGCCGCCGCGCGCGACGCTTACTTTAAGAAGACCGGCCGCTACGTGCCGATCATCACCGACGGCGGCATGAGCAAGGGCGGCGACGTCTGCAAGGCGCTGGCCAGCGGCTCGGACGCGGTCATGGTGGGCTCGGCCTTTGCCAAGGCGCAGGAAGCCCCCGGCGCCGGCAACCACTGGGGCATGGCCACGCCACACGCCAACCTGCCGCGCGGCACGCGCATCCAGGTCGGCGTCACCGGCTCGCTCGAGCAAATCCTCTTCGGCCCCGCGACGGTCGACGACGGCTCCCAGAACCTGGTCGGCGCGATCATGACCTGCATGGGCAACGTCGGCGCCAAGAACATCGCCGAGTTCCAGGAGACGGAAATCATCATCGCTCCGTCGATCAAGAGCGAGGGCAAGCTCTTCCAGATGGTGCAGGCCGTGGGCATGGGCACCTCCAAGTAGGAGGCCCACCCGATGGAAGCGCCCTTCGCCCTGGTTGACGCCTTCACGCCCGCGCGCTTCGGCGGCAACCCGGCCGCCGTGGTGGCGTTGCGGGACCGGGCCGGGCGGGAGAAATGGCCTCCGGAGACCTGGATGCAGGCGGTTGCGGCCAAGTTCAATCTGAGCGAAACCGCGTTTTTGAAAAAATCGGAGGCTTCTGATCGTGCGTTCGATCTGCGCTGGTTTACGCCGACCACGGAGGTCGACCTCTGCGGCCACGCCACGCTGGCGGCCGCCTTCGCCCTGGCGACGGACTCCCTGCCCAACCACTCGCGTGCCGCCGGCACGGACCTCGTCTTCAACACCCGCTCCGGCCCGCTGCCGGTGAGCTCCCTCGGCGACCGCACCTGGCAGCTCGACTTCCCCGCCGATCCGTCCCAGCCGGCCGAGCCACCCGCCGCCCTGCGCGAAGGTCTCGGCGCCGCGCCCGCCAACTGGCGGCGCGGACGGGAAGACTGGATGGCGGTCTTCGCCCGGGAAAGCGAGGTGACCGCGCTGCGGCCGGATTTTGCCCGTCTGATTCAGGCGGAGGACGACCACGGCCCGGTCCGCGGCCTGATCGCGACCGCGCCGGGTGACCCGGCCTCGGGTTTTGACTTTGTCTCGCGCTTCTTCGCGCCGTGGAGCGGTATCCCGGAGGACCCGGTGACCGGCTCGGCTCACTGCACGCTGGCGCCGTACTGGGCGCGCAAGCTGGGCAAAGCACAGCTGACGGCCCGGCAGATCTCCGCCCGCGGCGGCGTGCTGCAAGTGGAGGACCGGGGCGAGCGCGTGCTCATCGCCGGGCAATGCGTGCTCGTCGCGCGCGGGCAGCTCGAAGCGAATTGATCCCCGACCAGCGCCATGACCACTTCCCCTCCGCGCATCCTTTTCCTCTACCGGGAGTGCTCGCTGCCGGGCATGACGGACGCCCTAATGGCTCGCGCCACCCGGACGGTGGGCTGCCAAAACAAAACTCCCGGGCAAGATTGGCCGCACGCGCTTTACTCCCGCGGCGTCCACTATGAGTTGGCGCGCGAGCTGCACGCGGGCAAATACGACCTGCTCTTTACCATGAGCGACCCGGAACTGCGCTGGCGGCCCGAGGCCAGCCTGCTGCGCAACGTCTGGACGCACGTGAAGAAAAGCTCGGCCCACCCGAGCGCGTTCGGCATCCCGCGGTTGACCGCGGAAGCAAGCGCCGCGGGCGTGCCCGTGGTCGTCTATGACGACGAGGACAACCAGGAGATTGCGCTGAAAAACTGGCCCCTGCTGGACCAGGCGGCAGTCTACTTCAAGGCGCAGGTTCCGGCCAACCCGTTCCACTGTTTTCTCTTCCAGACCCGCCGGACCGAGAGCATCTGGAACGTCTTCAAAAAGCCTGAGTTTCAGGAGCGTGCCAGCAAGGTTGAGCCGATTTCGGCCGGGTTCGAGGTGCCCGCCTACCTGGACGAATGCCTGGCCCCCGAAAAGAAAAGCGACGTCTTTTTTTCCGGCGGGGTGGACTACTCCCTGCCGCGCAAGCAAGGCCGGGAGATTCTTCTGCGGCTGCGGGACGAGGGACTGCGGGTGGACATCCCGGAGGAGCGGCTGGACCACCGCAGCTTCCTGCGCCGCATGAGCGAAGCCTGGCTGACGCTCTCGCCCGAGGGCGCCAGCCCGGATTCCTTCCGCTTCTACGAGGCGCCGATGGTCAAGAGCGTGCCGCTCATCAACAACCTCGGCCACCGGCGGCACTTCCCTCACCGCGACCGCGAGCACTGCCTCTACTACCACGTGGAGGGCGACGACCTGGCGGACAAAATCCGCTGGGCGCTGGAGCGCAAGGACCTGCTGCGCGAGATCGCCGCGCGCAGCCACGAGTTCGTCCTGGCCCACCATCAGTACCATCAGTTGGTGGACTTCATGATCACGCGCGGACTGGAAACGGTGCGGCTCTCCCGGCTGGAAGACGCCCCGCCCGATGGCTAGCCGGAGGGCCGCAAAATCCGGGGCAAATTTCGCGCCTCCGGGCTTTTCAAGCGGTCCGTTTGGCGTAGTCTGTGGCCTTTGTTCCACCGCCTCCGGGCCAACCCTCCGCTTTGTTTTATCGCCATGTCCGACAAGATTTTCATCCTCGATTTCGGCAGCCAGTACACCCAGGTCATCGCCCGACGCATCCGCGAGCTCAACGTCTATTCGGAGATCCTGCGCTACGACACGCCGGCCAGCGTCATCGCCAGCCTGCGGGGCAAGGGCATCATCCTTTCCGGCGGGCCGGCCAGCGTCTACGCACGCAAGGCGCCCAAGCCGGACCCGCGCATCTTCGAGCTCGGCATCCCCGTGCTTGGTATCTGCTACGGCATGCAGCTAATGGGCAAGCAGCTCAAGGGCGACGTGGCCCGCAGCAACAAGCGCGAGTACGGCCGCGGCATCCTTCGGGTAAAGGGTGGCTCGCCGCTCTTCAAGGGCCTGCCGCCGCGCCTGGAGGTCTGGAACAGCCACGGCGACCACCTCAACGCGCGCCCGCCCGGGTTTAAGTCCATCGCCAGCACGGACAACGCGCCCAACGCGGTGATCGAGGACCCCAAGCGCAAGCTCTACGGCATGCAGTTCCACCCGGAGGTCTCGCACACGCCCAAGGGCAAGGCCATCCTGCGCAACTTCGTCCGCGGCATCTGCAAGGCCAAGGCGGACTGGACCATGGCCGCCTTCATCGACCGCACCTGCGAGGACATCCGCCGCACGGTGGGCAAGGAGCGCGTCATCCTGGGCCTCTCCGGCGGGGTGGATTCCTCCGTGGCGGCGGCGCTGCTGCACAAGGCGATCGGCAAACAGCTCCAGTGCATCTTCGTCGACAACGGCCTGCTGCGCCACCACGAGCGCGAGAAGGTGCGTGACGTGTTCGTCAAGCACCTCAAGCTCAAGCTGCACGTGGTCGACGCCACGAAGCGCTTTCTGCGCAAACTCAAGGGCGTGAGCGATCCGGAGAAGAAGCGCAAGATCATCGGCAACGAGTTCATCTACGTCTTCGAGGCGGCCATGCGCGACGTCGGCAAGGCCAAGTTCCTCGGCCAGGGTACGCTTTACCCCGACGTGATCGAGAGCGTGGCGATCGGCGACAACCCGGCCGCCGTCATCAAGAGCCACCACAACGTGGGCGGCCTGCCGGAGAAGATGAAGTTTGAGCTGATCGAGCCGCTCAACCAGCTCTTCAAGGACGAGGTGCGCGTCGTGGGCGAGGAGTTGGGCCTGCCCAAGGAGATGGTCTGGCGCCACCCCTTCCCCGGCCCCGGGCTGGCCGTGCGCTGCCTGGGCGACATCACCCCGGAGAAGCTCCGCATCCTGCGCGACGCCGACCTGCGCCTGCTGGAGGAACTCAAGGCCACCGGCTGGTACGACAAGAGCTGGCAGAGCTTCTGCGTGCTGCTGCCGGTGCGCTCGGTCGGCGTGATGGGCGACGAACGCACCTACGACTACACCATCGCGGTGCGCATGGTCGGCAGCCAGGACGGTATGACCGCCGACTGGACCCGCATCGACCACGAGGTGCTGGCCAAGATTTCCAACCGCATCATCAACGAGGTCGACGGCGTCAACCGCTGCGTCTACGACATCTCCAGCAAGCCCCCGGCCACGATCGAGTGGGAGTAGGCGGGCCTTTGTGCTAGGCTGTTGTCCATGGCCAGGCGACTGCACTTCTTCTGGACGCACGACCGCGGATTTCTGTTGGGACTGCTTGCCCTCCCCCTGTCCCTGAGCGGCCTCGTCTTCTATCTTCCCTGGCTCCAGGCGCTAGGCGTAACCCCGGCCAACCTGATGCCGGAGTATTCGCTGTCCGGTCTGGCCTGGCTGACCTTATTGAGCAACTTCGTCCTGGCCGCGTTCCTTTTTGGTCCGCTGGCGTTTCTGGGCGGAGCCATCAGCCGACGCGGTTTTTGGTCCGGCCACGTGGTGTTTTTGGTCACCCTTTCGATCGTCATCACCGCCCTCTACCTGCTGCACGTGCTCCAAAGCCACGAGCCACTTTGGTACCAGTTGGCGTTTTTTGTTCCCGTGTATGTGGGCAGTCTGGCGGGGGCGTGGATCCCCTTTCTGCTGGGGCGAGGTGTGAGATGGTTGTTTCCACCCTTTCAGTTTCCAGGGCTGCGGCGGCCCGGTTCCGCGCCCCTGCTGGGATCCGCGGGGACCGGAACCGTCATCTGAGCCGGACAATGAGCTTTCGCCCGCAAGAGAGCCTCTTCGACCACCGGCTGCGGAGCGAGGAATCCTCCCGACAGAAGGCCGACTCCATCCGTGCAAATCCGGTGCGGGCCGGGCTGATCGAACAACAAGAGGACTGGCCTTATGTCTGGATACCGGAAGGCTAATGAATCCGTCGATGGGGACATCGACGGCTACCAGCAAAATCCACCCCAACGCAGGTCGCATCAACCGGCCGCCGAGTGCAACCGACAAAAGACGAGCTGGCATGCTCCCTCCCGCCCCCGCTTCCTATGACCGCCAAACTCTTCCGCGATTACCTCGGCTTTTTGATCGGCGCGCCGACCATCTGCTTATGCGTCATGGCCTATCCTGCGATGGCCCCGATTTGGGAGGAAACGCTGCGGCAAGTACCTGACATTACCACCGACTGGCTTCAGGCCGCCCTGTACAACCTGACCGACGGCCTGGTGGGCATGCTCCTCTTTTTCGGTCCGTTTTACCTCCTCGGCGGTCTCCTTGGCACCCACTCACTTCGTTCCGGGGCCATTGCGGTAGCGGTCACGCTGGTTCCAGTCCTCGGGCTAATGACGGGGACCATGACCTGGACGACCTTGGACGGCCTGCTCGTAATCGGGCCCGGCGTGGCCGGCGGCGTGAGCGCGGCCTATCTGGCTTATCTGCTTGGTTACTCGGTTCGGCGGTTGACATTTCTCTGCTTCCGTCGGAAAAGAGATTCGGCGCCGGTTTTGTGACCATCCCGCCCGCGTCCGTTCACCATGGCCCGCCTCCCATTGCCACGTCTGGATTCCGCCACGCTGCGGAACCTATTGCTGCCGGTTTGGAATGCGGTGCGCGTCTACATGGGCTTTGCCCTGGGATTGCCCACCATTTTCATCGCCCTGCACTACTCCCCTTGGATCGAGCAAAACATCTCGCACCTCATCATCCAGCTGGAGTCCTTGCACGGTTTGCTCAACGCGCTGATGGCCCCGATGGGCCTCACCGTCATCCGCATTCTGCAGGTCCTTGGCTACGTGGGCGTCTTCTGCTTTCTGGGCGGGATCGTGGGCCCACACCGTGCGCGCTTCGCCGTGGTGCTGATTGTGGCGGCGATTTTCTACCTGGCCTATCGGCTCAGCTATCTGGAAAATCTCACCGCCGACGTGCCGAGCTCTTTCCTGGCCGCACCGGTCTTTGCACTGCAGGGTTTTCTCGGCGCGATCGCGCCCTACCTGCTCGGCCGCTTTGCCCGCCAACTTCTGGTGGTGCTTTCCCTGCCGGCGCTCCCCACCCCCGAGGAGGAACCCGTCCGGCGCAACCGCCCCCGGCCGAAGGGCACGTCCATCTTTCTCAAGCGCTCCAGTACGGATAACGCTTAGCGACGGCCGCAAACGCTGAAAAACGCCGTATTGTTCGCAGGAAGCGTCCAGTCCTGACAACAGTGTTAGCGGTGTGTTTTCATCGGCTCATGAGTTCGCCA
>JBCDLL010000101.1:0-7927 GCA_038745425.1 Verrucomicrobiota bacterium
ACCCGCGTGGCCAGACCGCGACGGCGCTTGTGGGAGCGGTTGGGCTCGGAGTGGTGCAGCGTCTTCTCGTTAAAGAGGAAGAACTCGCCCGGCTTCATCTCGACGTTGACCAGCTTGTCGGTCTCGACGTACGCGGGGTCGGCCATCTCGCCAAAGGCCATGCCCTCGGTCGACTTGACGTGGGGCACGACCGACTTGTGCGAGCCGGGGATGATCTGGACGCAGGAGTTCTCCACCGTGACTTCGTCGATGGCGATCCAGGCGGAGATGTTGATGAGCGGCTCCAGCGGCCAGTAGTTGCCGTCTTGATGCCAAGGAATCTCGGCCCCGCCGGGTTGTTTCTCGAAGAAGAAGGTCGCCCAAAGAATGAGGTTGGGTCCGTAGAGGCTGGCCATGCGGTCGAGGATTTGCGGCCGGGTTACGAGGTCGTAGACCAGGGGCACGTCCATGTGGCGGGACTGCTTGCGCTCGCGTGGGTTGGGCCCGTCGGTCGCAAACACTTGCTCGTCGAGCCGTGCGTCGAGGCGCCGCATTTCTTCCGGCGGCACGAGCTCGAACGGGCCGAGCCAGCCTTCTTGGTGAAACTGGTGGATTTGCTGATGGGTAAGTTCATAGGATTCGAGGGTTTGCATCACGCCTCCATTAGGCCACGGGCAGCCCCGGCTTGCCATGGCTCCAAGCGTGCATTATTTATAGTGAAACGGTGATTCATGAAAATCGCGCCTGACGTCAACCTCAGCCCCGAGCAGCAGTGGCTGGCCCGGCTGGCCCGGCCCGACACGCACATTCGCGTCCGCCTGGACGGCTTCCCGGGCTTCTACCCGACGGACGAACGCTGGAACATCCGCTTCGCTGGGCTGGGGGTTCACCTCCTCCACTTTATTGTCGAAGGGCGTATCCAATGCCGGGTGCGGGACGAGCGCTTCTCCTTGACCGGCCCCGGCTTTGTCTGCCTGGCGCCGGGCGTTCCCCTCCACTACACCGGCGCTAGCCGGGTCCTGACCATGTACCGCTTCCGGCTCGAAATCACCCGCCGCGGCAAACGGCTCGATTGCCCGCGGGAGTACCTCCGCCGGGAACCGGCTCCCGGCCTGCACACTTACATGGAGCGGCTGGTGGAAACCGCCGAGCACCCGGAGCGGCTGGCAGACTGGCGGGCGCGCGGCTTGGTTTTGGCCCTCTTTGCCGAAGCGCTAAGCGACGACGCCGCCCCTCGCCCAGGTGAGGGCCAGGCGCTGGACCGCCACCGCCTGCGCGAGGTGACCACCCACTTTCACCGGCACCACCGGGACTGGCCCGCGCCCGCCGACCTCGCCCGGCAAGTCCACCTGAGCCCGGATTACTTTACGCGCCTCTTCCGGGCGGCGACCGGCCTCAGCCCCCGCACTTGGATGACCCGGGAGCGCATCCGCCTGGCCGCCCTGCAGCTCGTCGAGAGCAACCGGAACGTCTCCGAAGTGGCGGAGGACTTTGGCTACCAGAACGTCTTTTTCTTCAGCCAGCAGTTTAAGGCCGTCATGCGCCTAAGCCCCACTACCTACCAGCGCCAGCGGCGAGCGGAGTGATTGGTCCGCCGCACCAGATGCCTCCGGGAACACAGTTGGCGACCAAAATTTTAGCGCGGTAAGGCGTTCAAGGCTCTAAGGTTCTTTACGCTGGAACGGTAGAGCGGATTCAGGTAACAACGTGTTCATGAAAAAAGTGCGTGGAGTTTACCAATCGGCGTTGGCCTTGCTGCTGGCGGGAACCTGCGGTCTTCACGTTGCTACGGCGCAACAGATTTCGTCGGACACTTTCGGGTCCGGGGGCAACCAGTTCACGATGGACTTTGTGACCGTGGGCGACCCGGGCAACCCCGACGACAGCGGAACCACCGGCAGTTACTTCTCCCCTCACGGCGGGGTGGACTACGTCTACCGGATCGGCCAGTTCGAAGTGAGCCGCGACATGATCACCAAGGCCAACACCGAGGGCGGACTTGGCCTGACCCTGGCGGACATGACCGGTTTGGGCGGGAACGGTCCCAACCAGCCCGCCACCGGCCTGTCCTGGAACGAGGCGGCCCGGTTCGTGAACTGGCTCAACACCAGCCAGGGCTACCAGGCGGCCTACAAGTTTGCCCTCCAGCCGGGCGATGCCAGCTACGACCCCACCGCCAACATTCTGCTCTGGGATCCCACTGACACGGGTTACGACCCCAACAACCTCTACCGCAACACGGACGCGTTCTACTTCCTGCCCAGCCTGGACGAGTGGTACAAGGCGGCCTACTACAGCGGCAGCGGTTCGACGTACTTCGACTACGCCACCCAGCAAGACGCCCCCGACATCCCCACCCCGGTGGTCAACGGCACCGGAGCGGACGAGGTGGTCTACGGAGAGGACGTTCTACTTGGCCCGGCGGAGATCACCGACGCCGGCGGCCTCAGCCACTACGGCACCATGGCCCAGAACGGCAACGTCAAAGACCTGCTGGAAACCTCCTCCGACGGCGAAAACGACGAAGTCGACGCGAACCGGCTGATTCCCGGCGGCGACTGGGGCGACCCGGAATCAACCCTGCGCTCCTCTACGGTCAACATCTCGACCCCGCCGACTTCCGAGCTCGGCATTGTCGGCTTCCGGGTGGCCAGCGTGATTCCCGAGCCCGGCTCCGCCTCGCTCCTTCTCGGCGCTCTGGGCCTGCTGGCTCTACGGCGGCGCCGCTAAAGGGTAAGGCCCCCAAGACCACGCCCGCCTCTGGGGACCCTGACCCCGGGCGGGGTGATTACCGGTCGGTCGTTTCCACCCCTTGACTTTGCTTGGGGCCACATCTAGGCTTTAGGGCTTGTTTTTATCCGGCCGCCGCCGGCTAAAAGACCCAATGCCGACACCTCTCGTATGCCCACCTCCAGCCTCTCCAAGCAGAAGAAAACCGCCCTCGCCGCCAAGGCCGTCACCACGAAAGTGACCAAAAGCAAAGCCAAGACCGCCGCCAAGCGCGGTGCCACGGCCAGCCGCAAGGTGACTTCCGCCAAAACTAAGAAATCCGCCAGCAAAAAGTCCGCACCGGTGAAGCCGGCCGCGGGCAACTCCAAAGCTGCGGCCAGCAAGGCAAAGGGCGCCAAGCCCAAGGCCACCGCCAGCCGGAAGGCGCCGGCGGGCAAATCCGCGAAGAACGCTCCCGCCAAGAGCGTGTCCCGCAAGAAGCCGGCCGCCGCCGGCCAGGCAAAAGCGCCCAAGGCTGCCAGCCGTCCCCCGGAAGAAACCAAAGCGCCCGACGGCGCCGCACCGCTGAACGGTGCCGCCGCTCCCGAGGGCAAGGGCGACGCCCAGATCGTCCAGGCCTGGACCGATCACCCCGAGCGCATGGAGCGCCTGCGCGAGCTGATCAAACTGGCCCGCGAGCAGGAATACCTGACCTTCGACGACCTCAACGAGCATCTGGGCGAGGACGCCAACAGCCCGGAGACGATCGAGCAGGTCATCACCTTCCTGAAGGGGCTGGAGATCCAGGTCATCGACAGCTCCGACGTCGACCGCATCCAGGACAAGAAGAGCAAGGACGACGAAATCGCCGAGCAGGAAAAGCCCGACAGCAAGCTCGACATCCTGGACGACCCGGTGCGCATGTACCTCAAGCAAATGGGCCAGGTACCTCTGCTGACCCGCGAGCAGGAGGTGGAAATCTCCAAGCGCATCGAGGACGCCGAAAACATGGTGCAGAAGTACCTGAACCGCTTCGGCTTTACCGCGCGCGAGTACCTCAATCTGGCCCGCAAGCTGGAGCAGGGCCGCGAGCGCTTCGACCGCGTGATCCAGGACAAGAAGATCGACAGCCGCGACAAGTACATGAACGCGCTCAAGGGGCTGGTCCGCTCGGTTGAGAACGCCAACGCCAAGGCTGAGACCGCCTACGCTTCGCTGCGCGAAGCCGGCAACGTCCAAAACGCCAGCGGCAAGGAGATGAAGGAATTCCTGAAGGCCGACGCCCAGTTGCAGAAGCTCTTCACCCGGTTCTACTACAAGCAGAAGGTGACGGAGGAGTTTGTCTCCGTCTGCGAGATGCACTACCGCACCCTGCGCGAGACCGAAGCCGAGCACGCCAAGCTCAAGAAGAGCCGCTCGCGCAAAAAGGAGCACCTCCTGCGCGTCGGCGACGTCGAGCAGCGCCTGGAGGAGCTTGAGCTCTCCTTCCGCATGCCGCTGGACGACTTCAAGGACGACTACAACCAGTTGCGCGACTGGCTGCAAAAGGCGCTCAAGGCTAAGACTGAAATGGTCGAGGCCAACCTGCGCCTGGTCATCTCCATCGCCAAGAAATACACCAACCGCGGTCTCTCCTTCCTGGACCTCATCCAGGAGGGCAACATGGGCCTGATGAAGGCGGTCGAGAAATTCGAGTACCGCCGCGGCTACAAGTTCAGCACCTACGCCACTTGGTGGATTCGCCAGGCCATCACCCGCTCCATCGCCGATCAGGCCCGCACCATCCGCATTCCGGTGCACATGATCGAGACGATCAACAAGCTGATGCGCATCCAGAAGCAGCTCGTCCAGGAGTTCGGCCGCGAGCCGACGCCGGAAGAGGTCGCCGAGGAAAGCTGCCTGCCGGTCGAACGCGTGCGCGCCGTGCTCAAGATGGCCCAGCAGCCGATCAGCCTGCAGGCCCAGGTCGGTGACAGCGACGACACCACCTTCGGCGATTTCATCGAGGACAAGAGCGCGGAGAACCCGTCCGAGATGACCGCCTACGCCCTGCTCAAGGAGAAGATCAAGGACGTGCTCGACACCCTGACCGAACGCGAACGCGCCGTGCTCGAGCAACGCTTCGGCCTGGTCGACGGCTACAGCCGCACGCTGGAGGAGGTCGGCCGCCAGTTCAAGGTTACCCGCGAGCGCATCCGCCAAATTGAGGCCAAGGCCCTGCGCAAGATGCGCCACCCCACCCGCATCCGCCACCTCCACGGCTTCCTCGAAGCCGACGCCGAAGCCACCGCGTAGGGAAAGACGGCGGGGAATCGAAGGGACACCAGGATGAATTCCGGCGGCAATGGACTCATCGGCTCGGTGGGCTCTTTGGCCCTCATCTTCGTGGGTGGCATCCTGCTCCTTTTTCTGCTCTGGGTGTTCGTCTACTTCCTGGTCCACGCGCTCACGCGCACCGACCTCCCGCTCTTTCAGCGTCTGCTCTGGGTTGCGCTCATCCTCTTCAGCTTCCCCCTTGGCTGCATCTGCTACCACTTCCTGAGCAACCCGAGCTACCCGAAACGGGGCCGCGCCCGTAGTCGCTTTTCCTGAGCCGAGGGCCGCCCGACCCGGCTACCAACCGATGGCCCGCCCTTCCCCGCCCAACCCGATCGGCAGGTTCCTGCGCCGCTTCACCCGGGGGCAGCTCCTCGGTGCGGTGAGCGGACTGTTGATAATCCTGCTCGGGATCGGATTCTGGGACCTCATCCGCGACGACCCACCCGTTGACGATGCCGATCTTCTGGTGCAGATCCAGCCCGCGCCCGCCGAAGCCAACGGGCTGGTGATGCTGCGCGAACTGGGCGAAGAGTTGATCTGGCGACCGGATGGCAGCGGCTACCCGTGGGCGCTCGTGGAGGATTACTTTTTTGCCGCAAATCCCGACGGGACGAGAGACTGGCCTGAAGTTCGAAAGCAACTCGCCGAAGTGGAACCGATCCTGGCACAAGTCGATGCCATTGTGCGGGCGCCGGTTTTCCAGCATCCGGACTGGCACTCCGGCGATGCGATTTACGAACGAGAGCTGCACCTGGTGGCCTGGCGGTTGGAGGCTCTGCTGAGCGAACGGGCGAAGCTGGCCTTGAAAGACGGAGACCCCGACGCCGCCTGGGAAGACCTGCTGCGGCTGCTGCAACTGGCCCAGCGCCTCCAAGGCGGGAACCTCCATTGCCGTTGGTACTCTGCGGGCCTCGGCCTTCAGAGAATACAATACAGGACCATCGAGAAGCACGCCTTGGCTCTGGCGCCGGATCCGACCACCACGCGCCGGCGCACGGATCGGCTTCGAGACTTCCACGCCAATGCGGCCGAATTCAGCCGTATGATCAAGGTGAGCTATCTGATCGAAAAAATCGACATCGCCTCCAAGACTGACCGGTACCGGCAAAAGGAGGGGCTTTGGGGCCAAGTCGTTTTCAAGCCCAACCGGACCACAAGGTATCTGGCGACCACGTTTCGAGAGGTTTTAGCCAACCTGGAACGCCCGCCGCGCGAAATGCGGTTTCCTTCTTTTAATGCCCAATATCAAAAGTACCAGTTTTTGAGCGGACTCGTCAACCGACACGGCCACAGCTACCAGGGCTACGGCTTTCGCGAAGCGCTGATCGAGCGCCACGAAGCCAATCTCCACTTGGAGTTAATCCGGGTGGTCCTGGCTCTGGCGGGCTATGCCAACCAGCACGGTGACGCGTTGCCACCGCGTCTGGAAGACCTGGTCCCGGACTACCTCGACGCCCTGCCCTCTCCGAGCGTCAGCGGCAACCCGATTCAGTACGATCCGGACACCAGGACCGTTTGGAGCGAGTCTTACAACCCAGAGCAGGAAGGCAACGGGATCGTGCTGACCATCCTGTCCGTACCGAAGCAGGGCTAGCCATCGAGCCGCCGACTACTAGGTCCGGCGACCGGCATAAAGCAGGGACAAGCCAACCGGAGGGTCGAGCTTCCGCTCGACCACGCAAACCGTCCGGCTTCTTGCGGCGGAGCAGGAGCTCCGCCCTCCGTCTTGATCCCATGCCGGTCCGCGATGAGACCCCGTCCGGCTTCGCGCGGCGGAGCAGAAGCGCCGCCCTCCGTCTCTCATCGTCCATTCACGGCTTTCCCGCCGCCGAGAGATGCCGACTGCGAGATCCGATTGGCGGCACAAGGCCGCGCCGAGCAGTGGTAGCCGTCGATGTCCTCATCGACGGTGCTCCTTGCGTTTCCGTCATGGCAAGGCGTTCCGCCGCTGGGGTCAGCGGCGGCTACCGGGTCACGGCAAGACCAACTTTCCGTGAATCCCGTTCATTCCGTCTGAATTCCCAGCCGAGCAACGCCTCCCGCCGCTACGGAGCCGCCGACTGCTAGGTCCGAGGGATACCGGGCCTGCGAGATCGCCCCGCAAAGGTAGGGCGGGCAGTCCGTTGCCCGCCTCAGAAAGCTGGACGGGAAGGGCCGAGCCAACCAGAGGGGCGAGCTTCCGCTCGACCATGCAAAAGCGTCCGGCATCGCGCGGCGGAGCAGGAGCTCCGCCCTCCGTCTGAATCCGATGCTTGTCCCTGATGCGAGCTCCGTCTCGATCCGACCGCCTCCCTCAAAAAACCAAATCCGGTGACTCTTGTGAATCGTGTCCAAAAATGAAAAACCTCCGCGCTTCTGCGCCTCTGCGTGAAGCTCAATCCGCTTTCCGTGCGGCTCCGCGTGGCGGAGCAGAAGCTCCGCCCTCCGTCTTGGAGCGGCGCCTGTCCCCCCTACGAACCCGTCCGGCTTTGCACGGCAGAGCGGGAGCTCCGCCCTCCGTCTTGATCCGATGCCTGTCCCTGATGCGAGCTCCGTCTCGATCCGACCGCCCACATTAAAAAACAAATCCGGTAAATCCTGTTAATCGTGTCCAAAAATGAAAAACCGCCGCGTCCCCGCGCCTTCGCGTGAAGCTCAATCCGCTTCCCGTCTGGCTTTGCACGGCGGAGCAGGAGCTCCGCCCTCCGCTTTGTTCCGACACCAATCCTCCAGGTGGCCACTGTCCCTTGCGCCCCCTGCTGCGATCCAACCTATTCTTTCTGACACGCCTGAATGAGGTCAATCCGGTCAACCCGTTCTTAAAACAAAAATCTGTGTCAATCGGCGAAATCTGTGGATCCGAAACACCGCCGCAATCCAATCTGGTTAATCCTGTAAATCCTGTCCAAAAACCGGAATCCGTGAAAATCTGCGAAATCTG
>JBCDLL010000102.1:0-7448 GCA_038745425.1 Verrucomicrobiota bacterium
GGCGAGTCCGCGTCGTGCTCGAGCAGGCTGCGCGGGTCGGTGGTGACGGGGGCGATGTCGCGGGTGCCGGCCACGAACTCGACCGCCGCGCGCAGGCTGGCCACGGGGATGATTTCCAGGCCCTGGACCACGCCGGCCTCGCGGGCGTTTTCCGCCGGCACGAGCAGCCGCCGCGCGCCGAGGGCGGCCGCGGCCAGGGCCACCGCTAGCACGCCTTTGACCGGGCGGACGTCGCCGGCCAGGGCCAGCTCGCCCGTCATCCAGGTGCCCTCAAGCCCGTCGGCTTCCATCTGGCCGGAGGCCGCCAGCAGGCCCACCGCCATCGGCAGGTCGAAGGCGGGGCCCTCTTTTTTGATGTCGGCCGGAGCCAGGTTGACCGTGGTGCGCCCGATCGGCCGCCGGTAGCCGCTGTTTTCGACGGCGGTCTTGACCCGGTCGCGGCTCTCCTTGACGGCGGTGTCGGGCAGGCCGACCACGACCATGGCGGTCTCGCCGTGGCCGCAGTTGACCTCGACCTCGACGGGATGGGCGTCCACCCCCCAGACCGCTGCTGAAAAGACGCGGGCAAGCACGCCCTGTTCTAGGCCCGCCGCGCGTCTCAAGGCAAGGCGTTAGGGCCGCAACTGCCGGGCGCAATCAATCCCGGTTTGAGCCAACCTTGGTCTCGCGCACTTCGAGGTGGGAGACTTCGCTCAGCTTTTTGGCGAGCATGCGCACGGTTGCCCGGCTGCCCGTGTGCAAATGGTACTCCATCGCGTTTTCGCCTCGGGTAACGAGAATCAACTCGGACAGAAACCGGGTGCGTCCGCTGGTTCCGTTCCTCGCTTCGATGTGCTCGATTTCGTCAAAGCGGATCTTTTCGCTCAGGAACCAAAGCTCGACCGTTTGATGGAAGGGGTCAAAGACGACGCGCTTCCGGCTGATGGCACGGAAGAGAAGACTGATCCCGATGACGGCGATCGAGGCGGTCAAAACACAAACTCCGGCGATCAGGTAAAACAGAAGGCCGCAATATTGGGCATAGATCACGACGAAGCAGAACGCCATGGCGACCAATCCCACGGCAAGATTAACGAGGAAAAGAACGATGCTGGGCTTCATGATGACGATGCCGTCTTTTTTGCGGATGGACGTCTGGTGGCGCTCGTCTGTGACGATGAACTCGATTGTTCCGGCGGCGTCTTTTCTCCGTTGATACTTGGAGGGAGAAAACATGCTGCGGGCATTTTGATGTCCGGTCCGCCAAAGGCAAACGCGATCTGTCTTGGCACAGGGCGAGACCATCCGGTTCTTGCATGTCCGGGAGAAACCATCCCCGCGCCGAATCCGGTCGCCAGGGAGGCGAAGGGAGCGTAAGCTACGCGGATGAGGCGGTTTCGGCGATGGCTGGCATCTGCAGTTCTCGGACTGGCTTGGTGGCTGCCGGGCGGCGGTGGGCTCTATGCCGTCACCTGGGAGGAGGTGCGGGTGAAAGACCCGCTGAGCGGCTACGAGATTACCGTGCGCCAGCCGCGGGATTTGACGGGCGACATCTACAGTTGGCCCTCGCGGCGCGATCTGGTCTACTTCCCCTACACCGACGCGCATTACATCTGGCACTCGCCGCACACGGACTACGTCTCCTTCGCGAACGACTTCCACGAACTCAACGAGGAGGAAAAGCGCCGCATCCGCCGTTACCTCAAGCGCAACCGGCTCTACGTGGGGGAGGAGATCAGCATCGAGCAGAAGCTGGCCCGGCTGGAGGCGATCTACCGGCTGCGCGACAAGGACGAGGCGTTCTGGCGCTGGTTCTACCGCGTGATGGCGCACTGGCATCGCGACCGGCCGGAGAAGGCGCGTGGCTATCACGCCAAGCTGGTGCCGATTTTGGAGCGGCAACTGGCCGAGGTGGACGATGGCGTCGAGCGCATCAAGACGCTCTATCTTTTGGGCGAATATAGCTGGCGCTTGGACCGCCGCGAGGAGGCGCAGAAGTACTTCAGCCGCGCTCGCCGGATTGTTTGGACCGACCAAAAAGGCCAGGCTCGCACCGGCATCGGGTACGTCAACGACATGATCGAGCAGCGCCTGTTTGACCTCCTGGCGGAAGAAGCCAAAAAGCGCGAGGAAGCGAAGAAGCAGCGGACCAACGCGCAGAAAAAGTGACCTGTTTTCCGGTTCTAAAAAGCAGCCAAAGCAGCGCCTGGCCGGGGGATTCCAACATTGCTTTTGACTGGGCGCTGTGGCTTCAATTCAGGTTGTGAGAAGGATTTCGGAGATCGAAGGCTTGCGCGCCTATCTGGCCTTCTGGGTGGTGTTTACCCACGTTCTCAGTCGGTACAGCGTGGACTTTGAGGGGTTTTACGCGCCTCTCTGGTTCGTGCAGCACGGACCCCTGGCGGTGGACATGTTCATCATCATCAGCGGGTTCGTGATTTTCTTTCTCCTGGACCATCGCAGGGAGGGCTACGTGGTCTTTATCGTGCGTCGCTTCTTCCGCCTCTGGCCGCTGTTCATCATCCTTTATCTGGTGGGCGTCATCCATTTTACGGTGGGCCACGCTTACACGACTCTCGACACCTACTTGCCCTACCTGGAAACCGCCTCCCCCGAAGCGCAGGCCAAAATCCGCACCTTTTACGAGCGCGAAGGCCGGATGCTGGACAACGTGGGCATTCACACCTTACTCCATGCCACCATGCTCCACGGTACGGTGCCGGCGCGTTGGCTGCAGAACGCCCCCGGCGCCTTCCTGTACCCGGGCTGGAGCGTCTCCCTGGAGTGGCAGTTTTACCTGATTGCGCCGCTGGTGTTTGCGGCGGTGCTGCGCTGGTGGCGGCGGTACTCGCTGCCCATCGTGCTGGCGGTGCTGTTCGTCTACACGCTGGGACGCTTCTGGCCCCACACCACGTGGGGGGCGGCCCTGCCGATGCACATCGAGTATTTTTTCATCGGCTGCCTGTCCTACTTCCTCTACGACCGACTTTCCCGCGTGCCGGGGCGGATGATGCTCTGGCCCTACGCCGGGGCGTTCTCGATCATGGTCTACGTCACCGCCGGAAAGGCCGCGTTGATCCCGGTGCTGCTTTGGGTCTGGTTTTTCTGCCTCATCTTGGACCGGGCGAGGGTGCCGGATGCTCGCTCCACGGTGCTACTGGCGGGTGTCTTCAACAACCCGGTCACGCAGTACCTGGGCAAGATTTCCTACAGCATTTACCTTTCGCACGTCTTCGCGCTTACCTTGGCGGCGATGACCTTTAAGTGGCTGGGGATTGAACTCACGCCGGGGCCGAGTGCGTTCTTCACCGCCAGCGCTCTGACCGCTCTTTATACGATTGCCATGTCGGTGCCACTGTACTCCATCATCGAGGTGCGGGGCATCAAGATCGGCAACGAGCTGGCCAAGAAGCTCGCGCCTCCCGGCGGGCGGCCCGACCGCTCCCAGCCCTACCAGATTTTTCCGTCCCGCTCGTCGGCTCCGGTGGCCCAGAGCGGCGTGTAAGGATTACTCCGGGTCCGGCACATTCTGGATGGACATGCGTGTGATGCCGGCGCGGGTCATGGCGTCGAGCACGTCCACCATTTTCTGCACGCGGTTTTCGGTGTCGACCCGGATGATGACCCCGGCGTTGGGGTCGGCTTGCTTGAAGTCCCGCAGCGCCTCGAAGAGCTGGTCCTGGTCCATGGCCTGGCCTTCCAGGTAAATCTGCCCGCCGGCGTCGACCGCGATGGTGCGCACGCTGTCGGGGTCGACCTCGGTTGGGTTCGGCGAGGCGGTGGGCAGGTTGACGTTGATGCTTTGTTCCAGCAGCGGCGCCGTGATGATGAAGATGATCAGCAGCACAAAGGCCAGGTCGATGAGCGGCGTGACGTTGAGCTCGCTCAGGGTGTTGTGGCTGTGGCGCTGGCTGAAGCGTTTCATTTTTCAGACATGATTAACACGATGAACAGGATGGAGAAAAATGGATGCGGTTCGCGATGCCATGCAGGCAAACATCAACGCAGGCAGGAAGGTAAGGGTGGGTCGCTTTGCCATCATTTTTTTAATACCGTTCATCCTGTCGATAACTACCGGCTGCTGGTGTCGAGGTAGCGGTGTTCGAAGGAGGTGACCAGTTCGCTGGCGAAGTTGTCCAGCTCCACGGTGAGCGCGCGGATGGTGGTGACCAAAAAGTTGTAGCCAAACATGGCCGGGATGGCCACCAGCAGCCCGGTGACGGTGGTGACGAGCGCGCCGGCCACGCCCGGCGCCATAATGGTGAGGTCGGCCTTGCCTTGCGCGGCCACGCTGGCAAAGGTGTCCATCACGCCCCAGACGGTGCCGAGCAGGCCGAGAAAGGGCGCCCCGCTGGTGGCGGTGGCCAGCAGGATCATGCGGTCTTCCAGCCGCAGGGCCTGCTCGCCCACCTCGCGCTCGACCGCCGCGCGGACGGCGTTCATGGCGGCGGGGCTGAGCTTCTCGGCCTTGGTCAGCATGGCCAGGTCGTCGGTCTTGGCGTCGGCGTTGCCGGTGAGCTGGAAGAGCAGTTCGCGGCAGCCCGCGCGGTAGACGTGGTAGCTGGGGCAGACGTAGCGGGCGCGCGGGTCGAAGTAGAGGTCGAGCCCCTTCGCCTCGCCGCGGAACTTGCGCAGAAAGCGCGCCGTCTCGCGGCGGATGCGGCGCACGGCGGCGATCTTGCTGAAAATGACCGACCAGGTGAAGAGCGAGCCGATGAGCAGAATCACCAGGATGATTTTGCCCGCCAGGTTGGAGGCGCCGATCGCGTAGATGATGCCGGCGTCGGCAAAAACGTTGACCTGGAGGGCGGAAAACATAGGCTGCGATTGGAAGCCAAGTCGGCTCCGGCCACAAGTAAATTTGATCGGGCCGCGCCTCGGCGACGGGCTTCCGGTTCCCCTCATGACGCTTTCGCATTGGATTCTGCTGCTCGCGCTGGGCTGCGCGGCGTTTGGCTTCTTCCAGTTCCCCTCGCCGCTCATGCGCAAGCTGGGCCTGCTGGTGATGGTGGCCACTACCAGCCTGGCCGCGGCGCTGCTCAGCGGGCAGTGGTGGGCCGGCTTGCTCGTGGCGGCCGTTTGGCTGTTTTGGCCGCTTTCGGAGCTGGTGCTCGTCATCCGGCGCTTCCGCCTGCCCCGCCACCGCCACCTGGAGGATGCCGGGCCGCCGCCGGGCACCGTTTTCGAGCAGTTGCGCGCCTTCTCGATGGACCTGAACGACGCGGGCTTTCAACAGGTGGACCAGTGCGAGCTGATCCCGGGCGACCACGAGCAGTTCTACCGGCTCTTTCGCCACGGCGAGGGCCGCCTGCTCGCGAGCCTGTCCATGATTATGCAGAACGGGCTGGGCTTCGAGTTCATCACCTTCTATTCCCGCGACCTCGACGGCCGCACCTGGATCACCACCAACTACCCGCTGCCGATGCCGCTGAAGATGCCTCCGGAGATTGCCCTGCACCTGACGCGCACGACGGAGACGCCGGAGGAGGTGCTGGCCGTGCACCGCGAGTTCCTCGAGCTCAACGGCAAGCAGGACGCGCTGGCCGCGCTGGGCGACGAGCCCCGCGAGCTGCGCGATTTGCTCGAGCAGGTGCTGGAGGCGCAGGTGCGCTACAATTTGGACCAGGGCATCCTGCGGCGCGAGACCGCCGAAGCCCAGGAGGACGTCTGCTTTACCTGGCGCGGGACCGTCCACGCGGCCGGGCTCTATCTGCGCGAGTTGTTTCGTCTCGGTTGAGAATCGAATTGCCGATTTTTGCATTGGCCCGGGCGGGGCGGGGCCGTAGTCTGCCTGTCTCGGGGAATCCGGTGCCGCGGCACGGACTTGTCCGCCGTGTCTCTAACCGTTACATTACAGAGTTGTGCCCCATGGCTGAATCGACGATTGCCCAGCTTAGCGCCCCCCAGCGGGAGGTTTACCAGCGCTCCAAAGCCGCGATGGACTCCTCTAATTACGGGTATGTGATTACCCTGCTGAAACCGCTGCTCAAAACCGCGCCCACCTTTGTGGAGGGCCGCCGCCTTCTGCGGGCCGCTTCCATCCAACAGTACAAGGCGCTGAGCAAGGTGGCCAAGAGCATGCTGGGCGTGAAGACGGCCGCCGCCGCCATGGGCTTGAGCAAGAAGGACCCCGCCGAAACGATGGTTGCCTGCGAGGAGGTGCTGGCCATCGACCCCTATCACAAGGGCGCCAACGCCAAGCTGGCCGAAGCCGCCCGCAAGCTCGAATGCCTGGAAATTACCGCCCTGGCCTACGAGACCATCCGGGAAGGCAATCCCAAGGACACCTTGAACATGCACGCGCTGGCCGAGGTCTACATGGAGCTGGGCCTGCCGGAGAAAGCTGAGCGCACCTACGAAGCCATCGTGGAAATCAAGCCGACCGACGGCGAAGCCCGCAGCGGCATGAAGAACGCCAGCGCCGCCCGCACCTCCATGGAAGGCCGCTGGGACACGGCCGACAATTACCGGGAAATCCTGCGCGATGAAAAGGGCTCGATCGAGCTGGAGCAGGCCGCCCGCGGCAAGCAGAGCGAGGAATCGGCCCTGTCCCAAATCAGCCAGCTCAACGAGCAACTCGAAGCCGAGCCGGAGAACATCACGCTGATGCGCAAAATCGCGACGCTGTACGAGGGCATCGAGGACTTTGACATGGCCGCCCAGTGGTACTTTTACGCTTGGGACCAGGGCAAGCGGGCCGACAACAAACTCGAAGAAAAGTACGACCTGATGGGCTTCCGGCGGATCGAAGCCCGCATGGCGGAAATCCATCCCTACGTGGACGAGGACGAGGCGCTGGCGCAGGAACACGCCCAGCTCCAGGCCGAGCGCCTGCAGAAAAAGCTCGAGGTGGCCGTCCGCCGGGTGGAGAAGTACCCCAACGACTACCAGTACCACTTCGAGCTCGGCGAGGCCTACTACCTCAACGGCAATTACAAGGACGCCCTGCGGCCCCTCCAGACCGGCATGAAGCAGCCCTCCGTCCGTGCCCGCGCGCAGACGCTGATTGGCCTCTGCCACCAGCAGCGCGGCATGCTCGACCTGGCCCAAAAGACCTTCGAGGGCGCCAAGGCGGAAATCCCGACCATGGACGACGCCAAGAAACAAATCACCTACCACCTCGGCCAGGTCCTTCTGGGCTTGGGCAAAAAGGAGGAGGGAATTGAACAGATGAAGGAAATCTACGAATACGACATGGGCTATCTGGACGTGGCCGAGATCGTGGAGTCCTCCTACAGCGATGCCGACGCCTAGCGGGCGCTAACTGCGATGGACGGTTCCTACCAGGGGCGTGAGCTGGAGGTGATGACCCGGATGGTGGATTGCCTGCGCGACGTGCGCACGCCCCGGGACGCCGGCCTGGTGCTGAGCAAGCTGATCGAGCTGGAGCCGCGCAACCTCGAGGCCCGCGAGCTGCGCCGCCAAATCCAGATGCACAACTACGAGCGCGACACCACGCTCAACAAGCC
>JBCDLL010000103.1:0-7376 GCA_038745425.1 Verrucomicrobiota bacterium
CTAAATACCTCTTTAATAGATATCTCTCTTAAAGCTGTTCACTCCGCTCAGTTCAACCCCTCCCAGCCTTATGCATTTTCAACGCTCCTCTATCCTATCCCTCGCGTTTGTGGCCATCGGCTTGGTCGCTCTGCCCGCCCGCGCCCAACTGGTGGCCTTCGATAGCTTCGAAACCTATTCGGCCGGCGCGCTCAACGGCAGCAACGGCGGCACCGGTTGGACCGCCGCCTGGACCGCCACCGCCAACGCGGCGGTGCAGGACGTCTCGGGCGATTCGCTCACCTACGACGGCGGAGCCTTTTCCATCGACGGCGGCGACCGGGCGATCGCGATCCAGGGTTCGAGCAACCCGCTCTTCACCCGCTCGTTCACCAACATCGCGCCCGGCGACTCCGACGAGGTGTTCTTCAGCTTTCTCTTTCGCGAGAACAACTCGACCGGCTCGAACGACTTTATGAACTTCTTCGTCAGCAACGACGGCGACCGCAGCAACTCGGGCGGGATGGGGCTGACGTCGGCCAGCAGCGGCCAGTTTGGCACTCGGGTCACCGCCAGTGGCGCCACCAACGACACGGATCTAAGCACGACCACACCCGTGGCGGCAGAGACCTACTTTCTGGTCGGCCGCTTTTCCCGCGACGGCACAAGTGGCGACCCGCTGGACTTTGATTTGATGCAGCTCTGGATTAATCCGACCACGACGGATTTTTCCTTATTGGGAACGGCGGACTCGCAGGTGGACTTCTCCAGCTTGATCGATGGTGACATTTCCTTCTTTGGCGCCCGCACGGTCAACATTCTGGCCGGGACGGAGGAATACAACATCGACGAACTGCGGATCGGGACCAGTTACCTGGGGGTTCTCATCCCCGAGCCGACGAGCGGCGCCCTCTTCCTGGGCGCGGCCGCGCTGCTGGCCTTCCGCCGCCGCCGCCAGGCCTAGAGGTCCGAGTTCAAGGTTAGGAGACCCACCGGCCCACGGTGTTGCCAAGAAAAGGTAAGGCGGGCGATGCCGGCGGCGAGGCCTCCCTTGCCTGCCTCGCCGGACGGCGATTGGCCTTTGGCCTTGCAAGGGTAGCCGTCGGACTTGGCATTCGGCATCGTCCCCATCGAGGGTGGGCGTGGCGGGGACGCCAGGGGGAGAGATTCCGCCGCTGGGGTCAGCGGCGGCTACCGGATGGTGGCCACGCCAAGGCGACGGAGGGTCGAGCTTCTGCTCGACCACGCGGCCTGTCCGGTTTCCGGCGGCGGAGCAGGAGCTCCGCCACGTCTGGGCAATCCGTTTGCCATTATCAGGGGAATCCTAGGCAAAGAGATTTCCGCCGCTGGGCTCAGTGGCGGCTACCGGATGTTGGCCACGCCAAGCCGACGGAGGGTCGAGCTTCTGCTCGACCACGCAGCCTGTCCGGTTTCCGGCGGCGGAGCAGGAGCTCCGCCCTCCGCTTCTTAGCCAAGAAAAGGTAGGGCGGACGATGCCGGCGGCGAGGCCTCCCTTGCCCGCCTCGCCGGACGGGCGGCGACCGGGCGGCTAGCTATGGCAACGCGAGACCGCCGGGTTCGTTGGCCTATCAATAAACCGATGAGCACCATTAATTTTTTTCATATCAAATATACTGTACCATCAATTTTGATTATACTATATGTGGGGCCGCCGTTCCAAAAAAAGCCCGACAGGTTGTAGTTGAGATCGGGACGCCACCCAACCACCAGCCCCGAAAGACCGAGATCAAGATGGACACCGACCGCCCCGCGACTGCCCAAACCAACGACAACTTGCCGGCCGAAACTCCGCCCGCCCCGCCGGCCCCCGCCCGCCCGTCGCAGGCGCGCAACTTCACGCCGGAGCCTTTCCTGCCCGGCCTCAACTCCCCGGAGCACCGGGACTGGCGCGTGATCAAGCGCGACGGCAGCCGCCGGGCTTTCGACCCGCGCAAGATCGTCCACGCCCTGGAACGCGCCGGGGCGGCCACCGGCGAGTTCGCCGCCGACCGCGCGCTGGCCCTGGCTGGCTGTGTGCTGGCGGACTTGCGCCTGCAGCCCGAGCGCGAACTGCCGATCGAGCGCATCCAGGACCGGGTGGAGCTCACCCTGATGCGCGCCGGGCACTTCCCCACCGCGCGGGCCTACATCACCCACCGCGAGCAGCGACGCATCCTGCGCGAGGACAAGAGCGTGAGCGTGGACGTGGCCTCGTCGATCGAGGAATACGTCAACCGCGAGGACTGGCGGGTGCGGGCCAACGCCAACCAGGGTTACTCGCTCGGCGGGATGATTCTGAACACTTCCGGCAAGGTCACCGCCAACTACTGGCTCAGCCACGTTTACCCGCCGGAGCTCGGCGATCTGCACCGTGCGGGCGATCTGCACATCCACGATCTGGACATGCTCTGCGGCTACTGCGCCGGCTGGAGCCTGCGCCAACTCCTGCACGAGGGCTTTAACGGCGTGCCCCACAAGGTGGAGGCGGCACCGGCCAAGCACCTGCGCACCGCGCTGGGGCAGATGGTCAACTTCCTCGGCACGCTCCAGAACGAGTGGGCCGGGGCGCAGGCCTTCAGCTCGTTCGACACCTACCTGGCCCCTTTCGTGCGGCAGGACGGGCTCGACTACGCCGAGGTGCGCCAGTGCCTCCAGGAATTCATCTACAACCTCAACGTGCCGTCGCGCTGGGGCACGCAGACGCCCTTCACCAACCTGACCTTTGACTGGACCTGCCCGGCCGACATGCGCGAGCAGGTGCCGCTCATCGCCGGGAAGGAGTGCGCCTTTACCTACGGCGACCTGGCCGAGGAGATGGGCATGATCAACCGCGCCTACATCGAGGTGATGACCGCCGGCGACGCCAAGGGCCGCGTCTTCACCTTTCCCATCCCCACCTACAACATCACGGAGGACTTTGACTGGGAGCACCCCAACTGCGAGGCGCTCTTTGAAATGACCGCTAAGTACGGCCTGCCGTATTTCCAGAACTTCCTCAACAGCGACCTCAAGCCGACCGACATCCGGTCCATGTGCTGCCGGCTGCAGCTTGATCTGCGCGAGCTCCTCAAGCGCGGCAACGGGCTCTTTGGATCGGCCGAGCAGACCGGCTCGCTCGGGGTGGTTACGCTCAATTGCGCCCGGCTCGGCTACGTGCACGCCGGCGACGAGGCGGCGCTGCTCGCGCGGATGGACGAGTTGCTCGAAGCGGCCAAGACCAGCCTGGAAATCAAGCGCAAGCATCTGGTGCGGCTGACCGAGCAGGGGCTCTTCCCGTTCACCAAGCGCTACCTGCCCAGCCTGCGCAACCACTTCTCCACCATCGGCGTCAACGGGATGAACGAATGCGTGCGTAACTTCACCGGCGGCGGGGCGGACATCACCAGCCCGGGCGGCGCCGAGATGGCCGCGCGCCTGCTGCGCCACATTCGGGAGAAACTAACCGTCTTCCAGGAGGAGACCGGCCACCTCTATAACCTGGAAGCCAGCCCGGCCGAGGGCGCCACCCACCGCTTCGCGCGGGAGGACCGCAAGCGCTACCCGGACATCCTGCAGGCGGGCGCGGACCGGGCGCCCTATTACACCAACTCCTCCCAGTTGCCGGTGGGATGGACGGACGACCCTTACGCGGTGCTCGACCATCAGGAAGAACTCCAGCAGCTCTACACCGGCGGCACGGTCGTCCACCTCTACATGGCCGAGCGCATCAGCAGCGCCGCCGCCTGCCGGGAGCTGGTCCGCCGGACGCTCGGGCGCTACCGCATCCCCTACCTGACGGTGACTCCGACCTTCTCCATCAGCCCGCGCTACGGTTACCTGGCGGGCGAGCACGAGTTCTGCCCGCGCTGCGACGAGGACGCCCGCGACCAGCTGCGGCTGGCCCCCGGCGACGAGGTGCCCGTGGCCGAGCGCGTGCCCTGTGAGGTCTGGACGCGGGTGATGGGCTACCACCGCCCGGTCAACCAGTTCAACCCCGGCAAGCAAAGCGAGCACGCCGAGCGCCAGCCGCTGGCTGAACCCGCCCGCCTCAACGCCTGATCCGCCATGCGCCCGCATCCCGACTACGCCGACGACGAGAAACGCGCGGAGCCCCGCCTGCCGGTGGAGGGGCTGGTGCCCTTTAGCACGGTGGATTTCCCCGGTTACTTGGCGGCGGTGGTGTTCCTGCGCGGCTGCCCGTGGAAATGCACCTACTGCCACAACCCGCACTTGCGGGGCTCCGGGCCAGGCTCGATGGGCTGGCCGGACGTGCGGATGCTGCTGGAGCGCCGGGCCGACCTGCTCGACGCGATTGTCTTCTCCGGCGGCGAACCCACCCTGCACGCGGACCTGCCGGCCGCGATGGAGGAAGCGCGCGGGCTTGGTTACAAGATTGGCCTCCACACCTCGGGCTCGCATCCCGGCGCTCTGCCCAAGGTGCTGCCGCTGGTCGATTGGGTGGGGCTCGACATCAAGGCCCCGCTCGACGAGCGCTACGACCGCATCACCGGCCGCCCGGGGAGCGCCCGGCCCCTGCGCGAGAGCCTGCGGTTGGTCCTGGCCAGCAACGCGGAAGTGCAGTTGCGCACGACGGTGGACCCGAACGTCTTCGAGGAAGACTGGCTCGACGAGATCGACGCCAAGCTGGCCTTCCGCGGCCAGCCGGCCACGGTCCGGCAAGAGATGCGCCCGCCGCCCACGCTATGATCATAACCGTCGTTTCCAAGGTTCGGCGAGAGCGCGTCTGGTTAAAGCGTGATCGTTTCGAGTTTTGAGTTGCAGATTTGGGGCCAGGCAAAATGATGTGGGGATGGTTGTAAGAGAAGTGCTCAAAAGCGGTTGGGTCGGGCTGGCGTCTGTATTGGTGCTGTTTGGTGGGTTCGGCGCCGAAGGGCAGGAGGCCAACGGGCCGGAACCGTCCGCCGCCGCCGACGGCAAGCCAGTGCGGCTGTTCCTACTCTCGGGCCAGTCCAACATGGTCCACCTGAATCCGGAGGACAGGTTTACCCCGGCTCTGAAAAAGGCCTTTCCGGACGAAGAGATCATCGTGGCGAAGTTTGCCAAGAGCGGACGCGCCATCCGTAGCTGGGTGCCGACCTGGAAGAGCACCAAACCGGGCGACAAGGCCAAAGGCGGCAAGGCCTTTTACGTGAAGTTGATTCGGGAAGCGGAGGCTGCTTTGGCGGGCCGTGCACCGAAGAGCGTGACCTTTGTCTGGATGCAGGGCGAACGGGACGCCCGCGAAGGCTACGGCGCGGAGTACGGCCCGGCCCTGGAAGGCTTGCTCGGGCAACTGCGCGAGACCTACGGCCGGGAGGACATCGATTTTGTGCTTGGACGCTTGAGCGACCATGGGCTGGACAAGGCGGATGAGTTCCCCGGATGGAAGGGCGTGCGGCAGGCCCAGGAAGAGTTTGTGGCGGCCGATCCGCAGCGCCGGGTGTGGGTCGACACCGACAACTTCAATCAAACCGGCGATGGCCTGCATTACGACGAGGCCGGGCGCAAGGCCTTGGGCGAGCGATTTGCGGAGGAATCCATCCGCCTGATTGAGACGGACTCCGCCCAAAGCACGGCCGTGCGCTAGCGGCGGCGGAGCTAACACTTGAGCTTCCCGCTTCCTGGCCTTAACTCTTGATCCCCGAAATGCCCGCTCCTGCGTCCCCGCCCAACATCGTTTTCATCCTGGCCGACCAGCTTCGCAAGCAGGCGGTGGGCGCCTACGGCGGCGATCTGGCCCACACCCCGAACTTGGACGCACTCAGTGCCGAGGGCTGCGTGTTTGACCACGCCTACACGACTTGCGCGGTTTGCACGCCGGCGCGGGCCTCGCTGCAGACGGGCTACTATCCGTTCCGCCACGGGATGCAGACCAACCTGTTTATGAACGGATGCATGGTGCACGAGCTGGCGGACTCGCCCGGCCTGCTGAGCCGCCGGTTGGAGGCTTCCGGCTACCACCCGGCGCTGACGGGCAAGTGGCACCTGGGCTTTGGGCGGGAGGCCTTCGAGGACCCGGTTTACATGGAGAACTTCCGCGCCTTTGACGGCCACTTGGAGGACATCGAGTACCCGGCCTACTACCGGGCGGGCTCGGGCATGCCGACCAAGCTCGGCTACCACGGCGACGACTTTCCCGGCCACGGCGGCGGCGGGCACGCCTACCCGCAGTACCAAGAGTACCTCAAACGCAACGGACTGGA
The DNA here is from genome assembly GCA_038745425.1 of Verrucomicrobiota bacterium. Lineage (GTDB taxonomy): Bacteria > Verrucomicrobiota > Verrucomicrobiia > Methylacidiphilales > UBA1321 > CAWUJC01. The sequence goes on from JBCDLL010000103.1 coordinate 6,162, forward strand.
GCACGATCTGCGGGTGGACGGTCCGGGCATGGGCGAGGTCCTCTCGGGCGAGGACTCGACGATGGACTACTTTCTGACGTCGCGCGCGATCGAGCTGAGCGAAGCCGGGCGCCAATCCGGGCGGCCGTGGTTCACCATGCTCAACTACTGGGGGCCGCACGAGCCGGAGTACGTGCCCACCCGTTTCCTGGATCTGTACCGCGACCGGGCGCTGCCACCCTGGCCCAGCTTCGAGGCCGATCTGGCCGCCAAGCCGCGCTTCCACGACGCCACCCGCGACCCCGGGCAGCCCTGGAGCCACTTTGAGCAACGGCTCCGCTACTCGCTGGCCTACATGGCCTTCCTCGACGACCAGATCGGGCGGGTCATCCACCACCTCAAAGACACTGGCGAGTACGACGAAACGCTGATCATCTTCGCGTCGGACCACGGGGATTCCATGGGCATCCACGGCGGGCTCAACAACAAGGCAATTTTCATGTACGAGGATACGGTTTCGGTGCCGCTGATGATCAAGCCGCCCAAAAGCTGGTCTGGCCAACCGGCGGGAGGGATGCATCTGGATCCGTTCGTGAATCTGACAGACCTCTACGCGACAATCGTGGAGGCCTCCGGCCAGCCGCGCGCGGTGGCGGAAGAACGGCACGGGCGCTCCCTGGTGCCGGTGCTGTGGGGAGAGGAAGTGAGCGACTGGCCCGATTGCGTGGTGACGGAGGGCTCCGGCATCGCGGGCCTGCTGGTCAGCCAGCGCATGCTGCGCCACGGGGACATCAAGTACGTGTTCAACGCCGGGGACCGGGAGGAACTTTACGACTTGGCGCAGGATCCGCACGAGCTGCGGAACTTGGCGGCCGAGCCCGGCCACGCGGATTTGCTGGGGCAGATGCGTGGGCGTCTGGATGTTTGGATGGAAGAACGCGGGGACTTTTTGCGCAGCGGGTTCCGCAATATTTTGGGCTTGTAAGTTCTGCCGGGTAGTCTTTTCTCCATCCTATGTCATTGGTGATCAATTTATTGTGCAATCGAGCTTGAAAAGCACCGAACCGAAAATCGCTAGTGGCTGCGATAGTTTAAGAGCCTTTTGTTATCATTGACATAGAAGCTACACATTCCCAAGCTTGTGGGCATGATCGCTCTCATATTAAGGTGGCTGCCTGTCAGGCGGCTCCTGCCAACCCCTTCAATGCGTAGCGCAGCGGGCGCTCTTGCTCTGTC
>JBCDLL010000104.1:0-7345 GCA_038745425.1 Verrucomicrobiota bacterium
CCTCGCGGCCAAGGGCATTCGCCAGATCTTTAAGCTCCAGCGCGCCGTGCTCACGGGCTAAGGCGGCTACCGGCAAGTGGCGAGTCATCGCAAACGGAGGGCGGAGCTCCTGCTCCGCCGCCACTCAGCCGGAAAGGATGCGCCTCAGGAACAAGGACCGCTAGCACTGCGCAAAGGTCCCGTCGCCTCTACCCAAAGAGCCCCTTCTTGCCGGCGGCCTTGATCGCCTGTTCGATGCGGTCGGGGTAGCGGGCGTTGCGCAGGGCGGTCTCGCGGGTGATGAGGCCGGCTCGAACGAGGTTGGCGACACTTTCGTCGATGGTGTTCATGCCGTCCTTGTGGCCGATTTCGATCAGGCCCAGGAGCTGTTGGGAGCGCCGGTCGTTCATGGTCGCGCGGATGGCGTCGTTGACGATCATCGTCTCGGTCGCGAGCACCCGGCCCTTGCCGTCGGCGCGCGGCAGCAGGCGCTGGCTGACGACGGCGCGCAGGCAGTTGGCCAACTGCGCCATGATCTGGCTTTGCTGGTCGGCGGGGAAGGCGTCGATGATGCGGTCGAGCGCCTTGGGCGCGTCGATTGTGTGGACCGTGGCCATGACCAGGTGGCCGGTTTCCGCCGCCGTGATGGCCGTGCGCATGGTTTCCAGGTCGCGCATTTCGGAAATCATGATCACATCCGGGTCCTGCCGCAGGGCGTGGCGCAAGGCGACGGCAAAGCCCTTGGTGTCGGTGCCGATTTCGCGCTGTTTGATCAGGCTCAGGTTGTTCTTGAAGACGTATTCGATCGGGTCCTCGATGCTGACGATGACCCCGCTGCGCTGCGCGGCGATGTCCTGCACCATCGCGGCCAGGGTGGTGCTCTTGCCCGAGCCGGTGATGCCGGTGACCAGCACCAGCCCCTGCTCCACGCCGCAGAGCCGCTGGATGGTGGGGGTATGGCCCAGGTCGGCGAGCAGCGGAATTTCATCCGGAATGTGGCGGAAGGCGGCCTCGAGCGCGCCGCGCGAGTAGTGGGCGTTGCCGCGGAAGCGCCCCAGGCCCTCCACGCTCAGGGCGAAGTCCAGCTCCCAGTTTTCCTCCAGCCGCGCGCGCTGCGCCTCGGTCAGGACGCCCAGGATCAGGTCGCGGTTGATTTCGGGAGTGATCTCGAATTCCGCCAGCGGCACCAGTGTGCCGTAGAGCCGCGCCATCGGCGCCGCGCCCACGCTCAGGTGCAGGTCGGACGCGCCGCGCTGGACGACCTCGGTCAGGAAATAGACCACGTCCACCATGGCCTCTTGGGGCGTGTCGGAGGGCAGCTCGGTGGGGAGGGCCGGCGGGCCCTCGACGGCGGCGGGTGGGTAATCGGGTTCGCTCATGGGCATGGCTCTTTAGGCCGTGGTGATGACGGAGGTGTTGGAGATGCCGCGCAGCGCGCGACTGAGTTCGGCGGGATTCTCGGCGTGCTCGGCGGCGGTCTCGCGGGTGATCACCCCGCCGCGCACCATTTCCGCCAGGGAGGAAAGGAAGGCGCGGTTCTGCGCATGCTCGCCCCGCTCGATCAGGTCGCGGATCTCGGAGGAGCGGCCCTCCATCAGGTACTTGCGGCTGACGCCCTCGTTCTGGAAGGTTTCGATGATCGGCACCTGCGTACCCTTGGTGGTCGGCACCAGCCGCTGGCAGAGGATGCCCAGCAGCAAGTTGGCCAGCAACCGCTGCACGCCGGCGCGCTCGTTTTCCGGGAAGATGAGCTGCAGCCGTTCAAGCGTCTCCACCACGTTGGCGCTGTGCAGGGTGGTCATCACCAAGTGACCGGTTTCCACCGCGTGGAGGGCGGTTTCGGCGGTGGCGCGGTCGCGGATTTCCCCGACCAGGATCACGTCGGGGCTCTGGCGCAGCGCCCGCCGCAGGCCTTCGGCAAAGCTGCCGGTGTCGAGCCCCACCTCGCGCTGGGTAAAGAGGCTCTGCTCGTTTTGAAAGAGGTACTCAATCGGGTCCTCGATCGTCACCACGTGGCGCGGGTGGTGCTGATTGAGCCACTGCAGCGTGGAGGCCAGCGTGGTGCTCTTGCCCGAGCCGGTGCGCCCGGCCACGATGACCAGCCCGGCGGGCCGCTGCACCCACTCGGTCAGCAGACTGGCCGGCAAATGGAGCGCCTCCAGCCCGGGGATTTCCAGCTTGATCTGGCGCAGAACGGCCCCCCGCTGGCCCAGGTACTGGAAGAGGTTGACGCGAAAGCGCCCGCCGTCGCTGGCCACGTAGCTGGTGTCGCAGTCCAAATCGTGCTCGCCTCCGCCCACGTGCTTCCAGAACGCGTTGATCGTCTGCTGGTTGATGACGGTCTCGCCGATGTTCATCAATTCGCCGCGCAGGCGAATTTGCGGCAGCGCGCCTTCGTGCAGAAACAGATCGCTGGCGTCGTGCTGGCGAACGGCCAGGCAAAGGTTGTCGATGGTCTCAATCATGCAGCCCCGGCGGGGTTGACTCCGTTCCGCCACACCCTGAAGATAGGTCGAGCGAGGATGTTACACAAGCGCGTCCTTGAGCCCCCGCGCCCCCCGACGCCATGGAGACCGACGACCACAAGCAGTTCAAGACCTGGTTGCTGACCGAGATCGTCGACTACCGCCGCCGCTCCCAGCTTGAGCCCAAACTGACCCTGCAGCTCGCCCGGCGCGACGGCATGTGGATGCGCGAGCTCATCGCCTACCATAACGGCGAGGTCACCGGCCCGAGCGGCGACTGCAACAGCGGGCTCATGGCCTGTTTCGAGGAAAACCATGACGCCTTCGCCTGCGCCATCTCGCTGCAGGAGGGCTTCATGGAAGCGGCGGCCTCGGCCTCGCATCCCGGGCAGGTGCTCAGCCACCGCATCGGCCTGCACTTTGGCGAGGTCTTCCAAGTGGGCGGCGTCACGGTGGGCGACTGCCTGACCACCGCCAAAAAGCTGCGCGACCGAGCCGAAGCCAACGAGATCATTCTCTCCCACCCCACCGTGGTGATGCTGGGGGGCCTGCAGGATCGTCAGCCCATTTACGAGGGCGAGAAGGAGCTGCCCGGCTTGGCGGAGGCCGTCCGAGTTTACCGCCTGCCGCCGCCGGTGATGGCACCGCAGCCCGAGCTGGTTGCCGAGATGGCGCCGGAAAGCGGCGCCGAGCCGGCGGACGAAGCCGCCGCCCTGGGCGTGACCAGCACCGCGGCCGCCGCCGGTATCACGGCCGACCCCAACTCCGAAACCGCCGCGCGCCGGGTGGCGGCCATGCGCCGCGCCATGATCGCGGAGAAGACCGACCCGGGCGATTTCATCATGCCGCCGGAAGCCGCCGCCCTGGAGCCCCAGCCCAAGACCGGCAGCCCCGCCGCTTCCTCCGGCCCTACCCTGGTCGGCACGGCGCGCTACCAACACCTGGCTGAAGGGCGCTTGTCGGGCAGCGGAGGGTACGCGGCGGTCTACACCGCGGTCATTCTGGCGGCGGAACAACTCAAGGCCAAAGCCGTCCGCACCGAGATGGCCAAGGGCATCCTTTCGCTCGAACTCAGTGGCTGGCTGCGGCGAGCCCGGATCGAGGTCCTCTTTTACCAAGGCGGGGAAGGCCACGTGATTCTCGACACCACCGGCGACCGCGAAAACAAACAGCAGGCGGCCAACATCCAGAAGCTCTTCGACCTCCTCTGCGAGGAACCCATCCCGGTCTCCTACACCGCCCTCCGCGAGCGCAGCCTCGACCCCCGCACCGAAGCCCCCGAGCACCGCCCCTCCGCCCGGCCCAGCCCCTTCGGCCGGAGGTAACCTTCCACCAGGCGCCGGTCAATCTTGGCCGCTCCGCCTTTTTCCGGTAGCCGTCGGTGAGCCCAGCGGCGGAAGGCGGTGGCTTGAGGTGTGAGCACAAGCTTTCCTCCGTGGCGGAGCAGAAGCTCCGCCCTCCGGCTCAGTCCCGTGCGCTTTCCGAAATCTGCGGCCAATCTTTGTCGCTCAGCCTTGCACCGGTAGCCGCCGCTGACCCAGCGGCGGAATTTGATTCCCGCCCGACCTTGGCCATCCGCCGTCTGCCCCTTGTTACATCCAATGAGGCACGCGCGGGGAAGGCGAGTAGCCGTGGCCGCATTTGTTCGGGGTCCGGGGTTGCGCGGTCCGAGTTTTGCTTCACATTAAGCCGCCATGGAACCGCTCCAGCCCTACTCCTCCGAAGACAGTTTCAGCCAGCTAGCGGACGATATCCATCAGCTGGGGGACGGTTTGGGCAAGGTCATTACGGCAATTGAAGGCAAGGAAGTGCTGGAGAAAGTCGAGCTGCTGCGGCAGTTGGCCAAGGCGAGCCGCGGCGGCGACGAGGAGGCGGAGCGGCAGCTTCAGGCCGAGGTGGCCCGGCTCGACCCCGCCGAGGCCTTCGAAATGGCGATGGCCTTCACCACCTACTTCGAGCTCGTCAACCTGGCGGAGGAAAACTGCCGGCTCCAGATTCTGCGCGAGCGCCGGGCCCAACGGGCGCGCCAAGCCGACGACCCCGACGCCAAACCCCCGCGGGAATCGATTGAGCATGCCGTGGCTAAACTGCACGCCAAGGGGCTGTCCACCGCTGACATGCAGGCGCTAGTCGACCGGCTGCACATCGAGCTGGTGCTGACCGCCCACCCGACCGAGGCCAAGCGCCGCACCATGCTCACCAAGCTCTCGCGCCTGGCCCGCATGCTGCGCCAGCAGCACGCCCCGGCCGAGCACCGCTTCAGCGCACAGGACGCCCTCGACATCGAATACGAGATCGCCTCCCTCTGGCTGACCGACCGCAGCCGCACCGCGCGCCCGGAGGTGACGGACGAAATCCGCACCGGGCTCTGGTACTTCGACCAATCCCTCTGGGACACGCTCCCCCGCCTGCAGCGCGACCTGGAGGACGCCCTGGCCCGCTTCTACCCCGAGGTGAAAGCGCCCTCACGCTGGCTCACCTTCGGCTCCTGGATCGGCGGCGACCGCGACGGCAACCCCAACGTGACGCCCGCCGTGACCGCAACCGCCCTGGGCATGCACCGGCGGCTGGCCCTCTCGCGGCTGGAGACCACCGCCCGGGAGCTTTCCCGCCTGCTCAGCGTCTCCGTCCGGCGCGACCGCATCAGCCCGGAAATGGAAGAACTCTTAAAAGAGAGCGAGCACTTCTCCGCCCAGATTGAAGCGCTGGCCGACCGATACCCGAACGAGCCCTACCGCCTGCTGCTGGCCTGCCTCTGCGCCCGCTGCGACAGCCAGCCCCTGAACCTGAGCGAGACCCTGCTCGGGCAGAAAGACGCGGCCGGAATCATGCGCGCCGGGGAGAGCACCCACATGCTCGACACGATGATCGCCAGCCTCGGGCAAAGCCGCGGCGCCATGCTCTCCCAGGGTGGGCTGGAGCGCCTGCGCCAACAACTGGAAACCTTCGGCCTGCACATGGCGCGGCTGGACCTGCGCCAGCATTCCGCCTGGCACGAGAACGCGATCAACGAGCTGCTTGCGCCCAAGCTCGGGGACCGCGGCTACCCCGACCTGAGCGAGGCGGAAAAGCTGGAACTGCTCACCTCCCTGCTCGAGGGCGACGGCGTGGAGCAGCTCGCCGCCAAGGCGGACAACCTGAGCGAGGAAGCCGAGTTCGTCCTGGGCCCGCTGCGGGTCGCGCGCCGGGCGCAGGAATTGCTTGGGCCCGAAGCGGTCGGCATTTACGTCATCAGCATGGCGGCGGAACTCTCCGACGTGCTAGAGGTCCAGTTCTTCCAGCGCTGGTGCGGGGTGACGATGCCGATCGCGCCCCTCTTTGAGACCCTGGCCGACTTGGACAATGCGCCCGGCGTGTTGACCCTGATGCTGAATCACCCCTGCTACCACCGCCACCTCGACGCGACCAAGCGGCACCAGACGATCATGCTGGGCTACTCCGACAGCAACAAGGATTGCGGCTACCTGGGGGCCAATTGGGCGCTTTTCCAGGCGCAGGAAAACATCATCAAGGCCTGCGAGGGCGCGGACATCACCGTCACGCTCTTCCACGGGCGCGGCGGGAGCATCGCCCGCGGCGGCGGCCCGGCGGCCAAGGCCATCCTGGCCCAGCCCATCGGCCTGCGCGACGGCGGCATCCGCGTGACCGAACAGGGTGAGGTGCTCTCCACCCGCTACCACGATCCCGAGCTGGCCCACCGCATCCTCGAGCAGATGACCTACGGCGTACTCCTGGGCTCCTACGAGGCCCGGCACCAGAAGGAAATCCCGGCCGAGTGGCGCGCCGCGATGTCCTCCCTGGCCGCCGCCGGCGTCGCCGCCTACATCGCCACGGTTAAGGAAGACCCCGAGTTCATCGAATTCTGGAAACAGGCCACGCCCATCGACATGATCGGCCAGCTCAAGTTCGGCAGCCGCCCCGCCTTCCGCCGCGCAACCACCTCGGTGGCGGACCTCCGCGCCATCCCGTGGGTCTTTTCGTGGATGCAAAGCCGCTTCAACTTCCCCGGCTGGTTCGGCCTGGGCGGCGCGCTGGAAGCCTACGCGAACGAGCACGGCACCGCGCGGCTCCAGGAGATGTACCAGCAGTGGCCGTTCTTCACGACCATCATCGACAACGCCCAGCTCACCCTGCTGAAGGCGGACCTGCCCATCGCCCGGCTCTACACCGGCCTGGTGGAGGACGAGGCCCGGCGCGAGCGCATCTTTGCGCTGATCGAAGCCGAGTACCACCGCACGCGCGAGATGCTCCTGGCAGTGACCGAGCAGGCCGAGCTCCTGGAAAACGAGCCGGTGCTGCTGCGCTCGGTCAAGCTGCGCAACCCCTACATCGACCCGATGAACTACATCCAGGTGGAGATGCTCCGCCGCCTGCGCGCGGGCGAAGACCTGCCCGAAGAACAGCGCGACGCCCTCCACGGCGTCATCGAGCTCACCATCAACGGCATCAGCCACGGCCTGAAGAACACGGGTTGATTTGGCCCGGCGGCGGGAATCGGGAACCCGTCCGTTTATCGCGGCGGAGCAGAAGCTCCGCCCTCCGACGTGGTGGCGATGGATTCATTGGTGCTCCTCGTCGGTAAGGACATCGACGGCTACCTTGGCTTGGCTTTACCGTGGATCCGGTAGCCGCGGCTGACCCAGCCGCGGAAAGCTCTGGCTTTAAGCATTGGCACAACCATCCTTCGCGGCGGAGCGGAAGCTCCGCCCTCCGTTGGGTGGCATCACCTTGTGTAGGAAGCCGCCGGACCTAGCAATCGGCAGCTCCCCCAGCAGCGGAATCGGAAACCCGTCCGTTTTTCGCGGCGGAGCGGGAGCTCCGCCCTCCGTTGGGTGGCATCGCCTTGTGTGGGTTGCCGCCGGACCTAGCAGTCGGCAGCTCCCCAGCGGCGGAATCGGAAA
>JBCDLL010000105.1:0-7232 GCA_038745425.1 Verrucomicrobiota bacterium
CTTCACCATCCGGCCCATGGAGCAGATCAACACCCTCGGTTTCCGGGTGGGCAGCGTCATTCCCGAACCCGCCTCGGCCTCGCTCCTGCTCGGCGCGCTCGGCTTGCTCGTCGTCCGCCGCCGCCGCATCCAGAGTTAAGGTCATCTTGTGGCGGGCTGCGGTCGGGTGCCTTGCCTCCCTTGGCCAAGGCAGGGCGGTTTCGCGTTGACCGGCGCCCTCTGTTGGCTTATCACTTGTAAGTGCCTTCAACTATGACAGAGCCACGTGCAAAGACTACGGAAGTTGAAAGTTCGGCTTCTCCCGACACGATTTCTGTGGTCGTTGACGCTACCGGAAACGAGTACGTGGTGCAAGACCGTGCCCAACTGATCCGGCGTTTAGACGAGATCGCTCGGGATTTGCCTGGGGTTGGCGAGACGGTCGGCGGACTCTAATCCGCTGCTTTTTCCTCGTAGGCAATGCGGGTAACCTCATCATATCTCACTACGTGAAGTCGGCTTGGTTCGCCCTCTTCTTTCTTCCATGTTACCTGAAGCGTTCCGTTGCACTTGACGTATCCAGTGCTGGCGACATCAATTTTCACTGCCTCGTCTCGCTCGAACTTTAGATCCGGCGTTGACCGAATCAAACCACAGAGTGCCTGCTGATTTCGCAAAAAAATCCAAACCGGCTCCCGCTTTTTGGTTTGCTCATCGACAAGTGAACGCTTGCGCATCTCCATCAGCAGGGTTCGGCCGGAGTTGCGAATCGTGATGTTTCGACTCAATTCTCGCATCTCTTTGAAAGAGGCGTGAAGGAGGGTGCGCGCATCCCTCAAGATCTCGCGGAAATCGTTGTACTTGCCTTTTTGACACCCGGCCACAAACCCAACCATGATGTTGCCGATTCCTCCACTGGCGGCGGCGTAAAACCATGTTTGCAGGCAAGTCAGGAAAAGAGCCTGCGTCTTCTGGCCTGAGGCTTCGGTTACGGTTTGTTGAAAAACATAAGAGAGCGGCGCAAGCCAGGTGAGGTAGATAAACAGCGTACCCCACGCAAAGGCCTCAAAAACCAAACGGTAGCCGCCCAACTCCTGACTCCGGAAACGAGTGTAGTAAAACGTGTGCGTAAAGATGTATCCCGCGATTGCGATGATAAACAGCTCTGGTACCATCGTTAAGTCCATACTCGAAGCTGGAGCGTAAGACACCAAAGCTTTGTTGCAAGACGTTTAGCGCAAAGGTGGCGTCCGTTTTTCCCTTGCCGACGGGCAAGCCCGCCCGCCCTCACGCTTGACGACGGCGGGCGATGCACCCATAATTCCCGTTCTTTTCCCGCCCATTTTTGCGCCGGTGGCGAAATGGCAGACGCGCTAGCTTCAGGTGCTAGTGGGGGCAACCCCGTGGAGGTTCAAGTCCTCTCCGGCGCACTTTTTTTCGAAAGCGAGGGTCGCCGCTAAGTTTTTGAAAGTTTGATCCTTGGTCGTGTGGATTTTCCCCGGCGAAGCAAACGGAGAGTGGAGGACCTGCCAACCGGCACCCCGCTCCGCCACGAGAACCGGACGGGAAGCGTGGTCGAGCGGAAGCTCGACCCTCCGTGTGCTTGGCATCGCTTTGTGCCCGGTAGCCGCCGACGTCCCGGCGGCGGAAATCTCTTTCAGATGCGTTATCATATTTCACGCGGAGGCGCAGAGGCGCAGAGGTTTGGAGCGGTAGGTTGCTCGCGGGCCACCGCGAATCTTTTGAAGTTTTGAACTCCTGTCGTTTGAATTTTTGCGGGAGGAGCCGGGCCTGGGTTCTACTTCTTGCCGAGGATGCGGCGCAGGCCGCGCTGGAGAGGCGGCAGGTTCTGGTCGGCCGGGCCGCTCAGGCCGGGAGAAACCGGCGAGGGTTGACGCGTTTGCAGCCAGAGGCCCAGCACGAGGTGCGCCGGGGTCAGCATGGCCAGCGCCCAGACGGTCGCACCCAGCAACTGGCGCGAGCCGACCCCGCCGGCCATCAGCGCGAAGAACGCCGCCATGGCTGCCGCGATCAGGACCAGGCTCAGCGGCGCGGCCGCCTGGGCAAAGCGGGCGACGGCCTCGCCGGGGTTGGGCTCGGCCTGCCGCCGGCCGCGGGCCTGCAGCCGCCCGACCTCCTGCACGTACCGCCAGTGGTGAAAGAAGGTGAAGTAGGCCGCCACGGCCAGCAGCGGCGGCGCGGCCAGAAACAGCCCGAGCAGCACGCCGGTCTCCACCAAGTGCAGCAGGGACAGAGCCCGCCAGTGGCCCGGCAGCGGCCGGCTTGGGAAGAGCAGCACCAGCACTTCGGCCAGTAGGCAGGCCACCACGATGAGCGGCGCGTGCCGCAGCCATCCCAGCAGCAGGGTTTCCTCCCCGGCCAGCGGCAGCAGCGTGAGCAGCGCGGTGACCTCCAGCGGCGCGAAGACCACCGGCAGGTGCAGCAGCAGGGTGCCGCGGGCCACGCCCAGCGCCAGGGCGTCGCGTGTCCAGGGCAGGGCGGCCAGGCCGTCCGAGCAACCCCAGTGCACCAGCGTCATGACCAGAAAGAGGATCAGCGTCCAGAAGGGCAGAGCCCAGCCCAGGACCAGGATCGCCGCCGCGCCCAGGACAAAGGCCGCCACCATCCGCACCCACTCGCCGAAGATGAAGGGGCGGTCGCGCTCCCAGGCCGGCAGCCAGGGGTCCACCGCCACGTGCGGCGCCACCGCCAGCAGAAAGACCGCGCCCAGGATCCACATTTGCGCCGCCTTCATCGCGGCCGGCATCAGGAGGCAGAGCCCCGCCAGCAGCGCCGCCCCCAGCCAGGGCAGAACGAAGTGCTCGATCGGGCGTTGCAGGGGGGATTCCATCGGCGCGGGTCCAGCATGACTCCAGTCCGCTCCCGGGCAAAGCGCGAACTCCGCCCGCGCCGTCCCGAAAGCGCAATGTGTCGAAACGACGACATCCGCCTTGTCGGACGCGCGATCTGGCAGTATGAATGGCAGTTGCCTCATGGGTGTTCTTGACCAAAGCCGTTGCCGCGTTCTCGCCTTTTTGGACGGGGAATCTGTGGCCGCGCTAGAGGGCTTTGGCACAACCCGTCCGTTTCAGCCGGGCGAGGTGCTCATCTCGGAAGCGCAGCCGCAGACCTCGTTCTTCATCGTGCTGGAGGGCGCGCTCGAGGTGGTTTCCGACCAGAACGGGCGCGAGATCAAGCTCTCCGACCTCGGCGTGGGAGACTGCTTTGGCGAGGTGGCCATCTTCGAGCCGGGGGTGGCCTCGGCCACGGTGCGCGCGGCGGGCGCCGGCTCGGTCTGGACCCAGGACGCGCACCAGCTCCAGGAATTCCTGGCGGCGAATCCCTTTCCCGGCAGCGGCCTGCTGCTGGGCATTAACCTGGTTTTGAGCGAGCGCGTGCTCCACTCGAACGAGATCATCAAGGCCAGCTCCATCTCTCCCAGCTTCCTCAGCATTCGCGGTAAACTGAAGAGTCGCCTGCGCCCCACCAGCACGGTCGACGTCCGCGCCAAGTAACCCTGCCATGAGCGATCCCCATCCCCACGGCCTCCCCGAAGGCGCCTCCGGCGAACTCCCCGGCGAACCCAACGCCACCGGCTGGGAGCCGTTGCGGGCCGCGCTACCCGCGCTCGGCGTGCTGGCCATGATGAACCAAAAGGCGCTCGGCGACCTGAGCGGCTATGGCGAGCTCCGCGCCGTGCACCCGGGCGACACCGTCATCCAGGAAGACGCCGAGCAGGGCCGGCTCTACATCATCATCAGCGGCGCCTTCGACATCTTCAGCACGGTCGACGGCAAGGAAATCCACCTGGCCCGGGTGGGCGAAGGCGAGTGCTTCGGCGAGGCTTCTCTGCTCATCCCGGCGCCGGCCTCGGCCAGCGTGCGCGCCGTGCAGCCCGGCTCGCTCTGGAGCATCGACCGCGACGGCCTCAGCCGCTACCTGGCCGCACACGCCGGCGGCGGCGGCGCGTTGCTCATGGGCATGGCCCAATGCCTGGCCGCGCGGCTGCGCGCCTCCAACGACCAGATCATCTCCCACTTTATGGCCCAGGCCCGCACGCTCACCATGGCCCGCACCCGCCCCATGCCGATCAAGCTGGAGAACACGAAGACCGAAGAAAGCTTCTTCGGCAAGCTCAAGAGCAGCCTCTCGAGCACCGGCACCGGCCGCAAACCCAAAATCCGCACCGAGATCAAGCTGTAGTTGGCAGAAGGGATAAGGCAGAAGGGGTAAGGGGAGAAGGTCGGATCAAGGCGGAGGACCTGGCAATCGGCTTCACGAAGCAAACGGAGGGCGGAGCTTCCGCTCCGCCACGCTCACCGGACGGGAAGCGATTTCCGCCGCCGGGACGTCGGCGGCTACCGGGCACAAAGCAACGCCAAGCACAGGGAGGACGGAGGACTTGGTCCGCCGCGGCTACCGGATCGCTGAGTGCAGCGTCACGCTGCCCGCCGCTGGGGTTGCTGCCGACTGCCAGGTCTGGCGGCTGCCAAGTCTGGGCTGTCATCAACGCAACGAGCGCTCCGTTGGAGAGCAAGCAGGTTACCGGGATCGGCAGATCAGCGAGGCAGACAGCCTGACTTCACAACCTCACCGGTTTGATGATCGATCCTAATCCAAGGACTTGGTATGATATCTGGCAGAAGCCAAACCAGCCAACCGTGTAGTTCTTCCACGACGCATGGGTTCTCTTTAAAGGGCATCGAATTTGCTTTGGCGTATTCGATCGCGATCTGTCCGGCCGCTTCCCGCGTGATTTTTGGTGAAGGCATCAAAAAGATTTTGCGCAGAAGCCACCACATGTTCCCCTACTCCTCGACCCGTTTCACTTCGGCGGTGGCGCCGCCCTGGGCGAGGCGCAGGCGCACTTCCTGGCCGACCAGTTTGGCGTCGGCCCGTTTGAGGACCTTGCCCTGCGCGTCGGTCACGATGGCGAAGCCGCGCGCCAGGGTGGACTCGTGGCTCAGCGCCCGCAGCCGGGCTTCCACTTGACGCAGCTCGCGGCGCTTGGCGGCGAGCGCCCGGCGCGGATCGGTCGCGTTCCAGCGCGCGCGCAGCAGCTCGAAGTTTCCCCGGCGTTCGCGGACCGCGTAGCGCAGGGCGGTGGCCAGCCCGGCGCGGCGTTCGTCCAGGCGCTGGGCCAGCCGTTCGATCACCCGGCGCGGTTCGCGGAAGAGCGGGCTGCCGGAGAGGCGCGCCAGCCGGTGGCGCTGGCCTTCCAGCTCGTGGCGCAGGGCGCGGTCCAGCCGGGCACGCAGGGCGGCGGTCTCGCCGCGCCAGTCGGCCCAGTCGCGCGAGACGATCTCGGCGGCGGCGGAGGGTGTCGGAGCGCGGACGTCGGCGACGAAATCCGCGATGGAGAAATCCGTCTCGTGGCCGACGCCCGCCACGGTGGGCAGGGGGCAGGCGTGGAGCGCGCGGGCGACCGGCTCCTCGTTGAAGGCCCAGAGGTCCTCCAGGCTGCCGCCGCCCCGGGCGAGGACGAGCACGTCCACGCCGCGCGGGGTGCCGGCCTCGCGGCCAAAGGCGTCCACCGCGGCGGCGATCTCGCCGGCGGCCTCCTCGCCCTGCACGCGCACGCCGCGGGCCACGATCTGGATGCCCGGTGCCCGGCGCCCCAGTACCTGGCAAAAATCCTGAAACGCGGCGCCGGAAAGCGAAGTGACGATGCCCACGCGCAGCGGAAAGACCGGCAGCTCGCGTTTGGTCTCGGGATCAAAAAGCCCCTCGGCTTCGAGCTTGCGCTTGAGCGCCTCGAAGCGCTCCTGCAGCGTGCCGCGCCCGGCCGGACGCATCGCCGAGACCTTGAGTTGGTACTGCCCGCGTGGCTCGTAGACGGTGATCTCGCCCTTGGCCAGTACGGCGGCGCCGTCCTCCGGGCGGAAGCCCAGCCGCGCCGCCTGCCCCTTGAACATGACTGCCGCGAGCGTGGCCTCGTCGTCCTTGAGGGTGAAGTAAAGATGCCCGCTGCCGGGGACGCGCAGGTTGCTGATCTCGCCCGCCACCCAGACTTCGCCGAAGCGGCCCTCGAGCAGGTCGCGGATTTCGCGGGTGAGCTCGCCGACGGGCCAGGCCGAATCGGGACCGGCGCCCGGGGCGTCCGCGGCCGGCTCGGGCGGGAGCGCGCTGCCGCCGGTCAGGTCAAGATCGTCGAGGGACATGGGGTGCAAGGGCGTCGGTTAATGATCCTTATAGCAGGAATGACCCGGAGATGAGCCCCATCCAGATCAGGAACCAAAGCAAACTGGTTACTAGGGTGATGATCGCTCCGCAAATGAATACCACAAGGTGTTCATCATCGCAGCGATTCAACAGACCAACTCCGATGCAAATGATTCCAAAAAGAGCAGGATAAAGAAGTCCCCACCCAAGTAAGTAAAAGATTAGGGGAAAGGAAGTTGGGGCAAGAAGAAAGACAATTCCAGCCAGAGCTCCTGGGCGGAAGCAGTTTCGCCGTATTCTTCCGAGGGTGGCTGTTTTCATCCGAGTTCCTGACAGTCTTTATCCCAAAGGTTAAGATACAGCTAGGTTGATCAATTATCAGTAAAATCCATTTTCCAGACGACTTGCTCAGGCGGCGACCGGGAGGGGTGTAAGAAATTTGGAGACAGAGGTTGGATTAAAGGTAGGGCGGGCGATGCCGGCTGCTGGGCCTCCCTTGCCCGCCTCACGAAGCCGGACGGGAAGCGATTTCCGCCGCCGGGACGTCGGCGGCTACCGGCCGGCTTCGCCGGGAAAGGTTCGAACTACAGGGGTGCAAAACTGCAAACTTGGCGGCTGACCCCTTTCGGTGTGTGAATGAAAATCTCTGCGCCTTGGAGCCTCTGCGTGAAATTTGAAAACGCATCCGAAGGCGATTACCGCGGCTGGGACGTCGGCGGCTACCGGCCGGCTTCGCCGGGAAAGGTTCAAACGACAGGAGTGTAAACCTGCCAAAATTTGGCAGCGACCGGGTCGCGGGATGAGCCGTCTTCCGTAAATTCCGTTCATTCCGTCTCCATCTCATGTGCGGACCAGAAAGCGCCTGGATTTAAAAATAAATCAAATTTTGTTGAATAAAACTGGGATGTACGCGTCATATATAGGAGATAAAGAAATCAAATACTAACTAGTTACTTAAAATATGATGATAATGACAACCGAGGGCCGCGATCCCTCCAATCTTGCGACAGACAGAAACCTTCAGGACGATCGGCGCCATGGGCGCGCCGGGGCGTCGGCGCTGGTTTTCTGTTTGCGCCGGGCGGGAGGGC
>JBCDLL010000106.1:0-7110 GCA_038745425.1 Verrucomicrobiota bacterium
CTCGAACTTC
Source organism: Verrucomicrobiota bacterium (assembly GCA_038745425.1). Classification (GTDB taxonomy): domain Bacteria; phylum Verrucomicrobiota; class Verrucomicrobiia; order Methylacidiphilales; family UBA1321; genus CAWUJC01. The sequence goes on from JBCDLL010000106.1 coordinate 11, forward strand.
ATCATAAAGTCGCGCCAGCGGTTTTGGTCGGCGGCGATGTGGCCGACCATCCGATCGAGGTCCTCCTCGGGGAAGCCCCAGTCGCGGAAGACCTGGGCGACCTCTTCCCGCTCGGCGTCGGGCTTCTCCACGATCTCCTCCTCCTCCCTCTTCTCCTCGGAGAGGTAGTGCTCCATCTCGCTGGTGGCGGCGAGGTAACCGCCCAGGCCCATGGCGGTGCTGCCGGCGGCGATCTCGGCCAGCCCGGCCACGATCACGATGGTGGGCTGGGTGGTGGCGCCGGCGATGCCCGCCGCGAGGGCAAAGGGCACCGTCAGGCCGTCGCTCATGCCAATCACGATGTCGCGCACCGTGTCGCTGCCCTGGAAGTGGTATTCCTTGTGGATGAACTTGGAGATCATGCCGCCCCAAGCCCTAACCGGATTCCGCCCGCCTGGCCAGCCCCGATTCGCCGATTGACGCCCCGTCGGCGCAGGCTCAAGGTGGTTGAGTATCAAGAAATTTTGAACCAAGGGAGTCGGCGGTGAAAAAGCAGGAACAGGCGGTGGCGGCCGTCATTCAGGAACACAAGGGCTGGTTTAAATTCGCGGGGATCGTTCTGCTCGTGTTGGGCTTTTTCTCCGTCTTGCTGCCGCTGGTGGCCACGCTGGTTTACGAGACGCTTTTCGGCGTGCTCTTTCTCATCGGCGGCCTCGCGATGGTGCTGCAGGCCTTTCAGTGCCGGGGATGGCGGGGCTTTCTGCTCCAGATGATCGTTGGCGTGCTCAACGTGGGCGTGGGCTCGTTGCTGCTGCTGTTCCCGGTCAAGGGGGCGCTCGTCCTGACCGCGGTGCTGGCGGCGTTTTTCCTCATTCAGGGCGCCTTCCGGATGATCCTGGCCCTGCAGGTACGCCAAACCAAGGGCTGGGGTTGGATGTGGGTTAGCGGCCTGGCCACGCTGCTGCTCGGCATCGTCATTTACGGCGCACTGCCGGTTTCCGCTGGTTGGGCCATTGGCCTGCTCGTGGGCATCGACTTCATCTTTGCCGGATTTGCCCTGCTGGCGGTCGGCTCGGCCAAGGACGAGCCTTCGGAGCCGGGCGAGGCGCCGGTGGACGAGCCCGCCTAAGCGCGGAGCGGCTGCGTTCAGGGATTGGGCGGGCCGAGGTGTTCGTTCAGGGCCAGCTCGTCGGCGCGGCCTTCGTGGATCGCCAGCGCTTCCCCGGCCAGAAAGAGCGATCCGGTGATCAGCACCGGCCGGCCCTGGCGGCGGGCTTCCGCGATCTGCGGCCAGGCGGCTGCCAGCGTTTCCGCGCGCGACGACGGAACCACGCCGCCGCCACTGGCGCGCAGAATGCCCGCGAGTTGGGCGGGGGGCATCGCCCGCCCGCTTTTGACGCCGACGATGAGAAATTCCTCCGCAATGGCGAGCAGTAGGCCCAGGAGGACATCGGCCGGCTTGTCCTGCAGGCAGCCGATGACCACCAGCGGGCGGGGGAGGGCTCCAAATTCCGCCCGCCAGGCGGCGACGGTCGCTCCCATGGCTTCGGCGTTGTGCGCGCCGTCGATCACCAGTGGCGGGTAGGTCGCAACGAGATCGAAGCGGCCCGGCCACCGCGCGTCGTGCAGGCCTTGGGAAAGCGGCGCGTCCGCCAGCTCAAGCTGGCCGGACTCCTTCAAGAGCCCAAGCGCCTTGGCGGCGGCGGCGGCGTTGACCACCTGATGCGGGCCGCGCAGGCCCAGCGGCATGGATTTCATCGCCCGCAGCTCCGCGGGCGTGGAGACATGCAGCGGCGCGCCGACCTTTGCCGCCCGCTCGCGGATGACGCCCTCGGCGGCGGGGGCCTGCGGCACGGAAACCGCCGGCACGCCGGGTTTGAGGATGCCCGCCTTCTCGGCGGCGATTTCGGCCAGCGTGTCGCCCAGCCAGGCGGTGTGGTCCAGCCCGATTCGGGTCAGAACGCAGACCTGCGGCGTGACGAGGTTGGTGGCGTCGAGCCGACCGCCCAGCCCGGTTTCCCAGACCACCCAGTCCACTTCGCGTCGGGTGAATTCGAGCAGGGCGAGGACGACGACAACCTCGAAGTACGTCGGCGCGCGGTCCTCGGCGGCGAGGGCCTCCAGATGGGGCTGGAGCTCCGCCACGCCGGCCGCGATGGCTTCCGGCTCCATCGGCGCGAAGTTCACGCGGATGCGCTCGCCAAAGCTGATCAGGTGCGGGGAGGTGTAGAGGCCCACCCGCTGCCCACCGGCGCGCAGGGCGCTCTCCAAAAACGCCGCCACCGAGCCCTTGCCGTTGGTGCCGGCAATGTGGAGAAAGCGCAGCCGGTTCTGCGGATTGCCCACCCGCCGCGCCAGGGCGCGAACGTGATCCAGCCCCAGTTTTGAGCCGCGCAGGCGAATTTGGCCGAGAATTTGCAGCGCTTGTTCGTAGTTCATCGAAGACCCGCCGCCAATTACGGCGTCCAAACCATAACCGGCTCCAAACGGCGGAAAAGAAAATTAGATTGATTTCCTTTCAAACAATGCACATACCGTTAATTTTACTTACTTTAAGATAAAAATATCGATGGGATCTGCTCCTCTTTCCGCTCGATTAACCCCTCAAGATTTGTTATTTTTCCCGACGTTTATGCGTGTTGCCGGACTGTCCATCCTCTCGCTTTTCCTCCTACTGGGCCTGACGCCATGGGCGCACACCCAGGAGCTGGAGTCTCGCTCGGCGGCGGTCACCTCCCAGGATGACGGCTACGATGCAACCCACATGCTCACGCGCGTGGTTGAGCTCGTTCGCGAGCAGTACGTGGACCAGTCCAAGGTTTCCTACGAGGAGCTCTACCAGGCCGCGGCCAAGGGCGTCCTGTCCTCGCTCGATCCGCACAGCCAGTTTTTGGATGAAGACGCCTTCTCCGCCATGCAGAAGGACACCAGCGGGGAGTTCTCCGGCCTGGGCCTGATGGTCGGGGCCAAGGACCGCGCGATTGTGGTGCTCTCGGCGATGGAGGGCACGCCCAGCCACCGGGCGGGCATCCTTCCCGGCGACCGCATCCTCAAGATCGACGGCGTCAGCACCGAGGACATGTCCCTGAACGAGGCGGTCAAGCACATGAAGGGCGAAAACGGCGAGTCCATCCGCCTGACGCTTTTGCGCCGCAACGACGCGGGCGAAGGCACCGTGATTGAGCCGATCATGCAGCGCGAGACCATCCGCGTGGCCACCGTCCGCGCGGCCAAAATCCTACCCGAGGAAATGACCGGCAAGACCCGCATCGGCTACGTGCGCCTGGAGCAGTTCGGCGAGCATACGGAAGAAGAATTCGCCGACGCACTGGGCAAGCTGGAAGCCGAAGGCATGGAGGCGCTCGTCCTCGACCTGCGCAACAACCCCGGCGGCCTGCTCGACAGCGCGGTGGAGGTGGCCGGCAAGTTCCTGCCCACGGGCCAGGTCATCGTCTCGACCAAGGGCCGCAGCAGCCGCAACAGCTACGAGTACACCGCCGCCAGCACCCAGCGCGCGGGCGACTACCCTCTGGCCGTGCTCGTGAACGCTTACAGCGCCAGCGGCGCGGAGATCGTCGCGGGCGCCTTGCAGGACCTCGACCGCGCCGTGCTCGTTGGCGAGACCACCTTCGGCAAGGGCTCCGTCCAGAGCGTGCAGAGCCTGGGCGAGGGCATCGGCCTGCGCCTGACTACCGCCCATTACTACACGCCCAGCAAGAAGGTCATCCACGAAGTCGGCGTCTCCCCCGACATCAGCGTCCCCATCGGCCGGGAGGAAGAGGAGAAGCTCCAGCTCGCCACTCGCCCCCATCTGCTCGACGACGAGCAAAAGGAGCAGGTGCGCAACCTCCGCGATACCCAACTGGAGCGCGCGGTGGTCGCGCTCAAGGGCATCAACCTTTGGGCCGGGCGCGAACAGTTGCGCAACAAGCCCGAGGCCACCCGCCAGCAGGCGGCCAACCAGTCCCTTCCGGCGCCCGCGCGCGAGCAGTGAGCCGTTGCGCTTTCCTTTGGCCCGCCGCTCCGGTATGGGTGGAGCCGACGCATGCATATTCTTGGGATTGAGACCTCCTGCGACGAGACCGGCGTGGCCGTCGTTGACCTGAGCGAACGCGGCTTGCTCGTGCTGGAAGACGTGGTCAGCTCGCAGATTGCCCTGCACGAGCCCTACGGCGGCGTCGTGCCGGAGATCGCCGTGCGGGAGCATCTGCGCAACCTGCCCCGGCTGGTGCCGAAGGTGCTCGAGCAGGCCCGCATCGGCGCCAGTGACCTCGACGTCATCGCCGTGACCGAGGGCCCCGGTCTCGCCTCCTCCCTGCTGGTGGGCAACGCCTACGCCCGCGCCCTGGCCGTGGCCAGCGACGTGCCCGCTTACGGCATCAACCACCTGGAAGGCCACCTCTTCTCGCCTTTTCTGGCGGACGGGACCGAGCTGCACTTCCCCTTTGTCGGCCTCATTGTGAGCGGCGGGCACACCCTGCTCGTGCAGGCCCTTGAGTTCGACCGCTACATCCGCCTTGGCGCAACCATCGACGACGCCGCCGGCGAAGCCTTCGACAAGGTCGCCCGCCTCTTCGGCCTGCCCTACCCGGGCGGGCCCGCGCTCGAGCGACTGGCCGAGTCGGGCAACCCCGAGGCCTACGACTTTCCCCGCAGCCTGCCTGGCAAGGACGACCTCAACTTCAGCTTCAGCGGGCTCAAGACCGCCGTGCGTTACTTCTACGAGAAGCACCCGCACTCCCACGGCGACGAGCAGTGGCTGGCCGACCTCTGCGCCTCGTTCCAGCAGGCGGTGATTGATGTGCTTGTGCGCAAAAGCCTGGCTGCGGTCGAGCGCACGCGGGGCCAATCCCTGGTCGCGGCGGGCGGCGTCGTTTGCAACCGCGCGCTTCGCCTGGCGCTGCAGCGGGCCTGCCGGGAGAAGGGCGTGCGCCTGCTGGTGGCCACGCCGGGCGTTTGCACGGACAACGCCGCCATGATCGCCGCGACGGCCGCCTTCAAAATCCACTACGGCTGCGAGCCGGAGATCGGCGGCGACATCAACCCGACGCTATCGCTCTTCTCCCCCGAGCCAGAGGGGGACTTCAACAAGGGCCTGCTCCTGGCGAAAAAGCTCCGTGGCCGGGAGCCCGGTCAGCTCGCGCAGTAGCGCCGCGTTGCGCGTGCGGACCTCGGGGTCGGTCGCCCCGCTCGGCTCCGGCGCGCCGTGGTTGACGAAAACGCCGAGCACCCGCAGCCCGGCGGCGCGGATACTCTCCACCGTGAGCAGCGTGTGGTTGAGCGTGCCCAACCCGCCGCGGGCCACCAGCGCCACCGGTAAATTCAGCTCTTGCGCCCATTCGCGCACCGCCACGTCCGGGGCGATCGGCACCAGCCAACCGCCGATGCCCTCGACGATGAGGGGATCATGTTCCCGCAGGAAGCGCCGGACGCAGGCGGTGGCGGCGGCGAGGTCGGGCGCGGTCCGGTTTTCCATCCGCGCGGCCACCAGCGGCGCGGCCGGGGCGGAAAGATGCACCGGGTTGATCGCGTCCATTCGGTCGCGGCCCCAGTCCATCGCGGCGAGCAGCGCTTCGGCGTCCTCCCGCGAGCCGGCCGACATCGGCTTAACCGCGGCGGCTTCGGTGCCCGCCCGGCGCCAGGCGCGCACCAGTCCCGCCGCCACGTGGGTTTTGCCCACCTCGGTGTCGGTTGCCGTCAGAAAAAACTGCATGCACCCACCTTGGAGGCAGGGGGTTCACCAAGGAATCTAAAAAGCGCGCCGCGTTTGGGTTGCCAAGAGAGGGCGGCTTTTTATCCTCCGGAAATGAGCCCCACCTGGTCTTCCCGTTCCGCCTTCAATTTTTGGCTGCTGACGTTCTCAGCGTTTACTCCCTTTCTTTCGATTTTGGCGATGCCGCTTTACGTCATCCAGTCGGATTTTGATCCGTTCTTGGTTTTCGCGCCCCTGGGCTTGCTTGGCTTACTCGGCATGTTGATTTTGGGGATCGATATCATCCGCATCAACGTTTCGTTGATGTTCAAGCTGGTCTGGGTTTTGGTGGTCCTCTTCTTGGCACCGATCGGTGGTGTTGTTTACTGGTTCTTCTGCGTGCTGCGGGATCCGCCGCAGAGTTAGCACCGGTTGCGTTCCCGCTGCGATTAGATCATACTTAGTTTTAACACACCGCCTCATGGATAAACGCCTGCCCAGCCTGGTCGACCAGTTGTTGACGTCCTACCGCGACTGCGGGGGCATCAACCACATCGACGGCGCCAACCTGCCTTCCAAGAAGGCGGTGGCCAAACTGACCGAGGACCTCTTGGACCTGCTCTTCCCCGGCTTTCACACGGACGCACCGGTGTGCTCGGACGAGGTGCCGTCGCTTACGCTCAAGAGCCTGACGGACCTGGAGTTCCGGCTGCAGCGCGAGATCGCCAAGAGTTACCCGGCGGGCGGGACGGATGGGCCCAGCGCCAGCCAGCAGGCGATGAAGTTCCTGGAGGCGCTCCCGGAACTGCGCTCCCTGCTCGCCACCGACGTGGAGGCCGCCTTCGACGGCGACCCGGCGGCCAAGAACACCGACGAGGTGATGCTGGCCTATCCCGGCATCGAGGCGATCGCCGTCTACCGGCTGGCGCACCAGCTTTACATCCAGGGCGTGGCGCTGATCCCACGCATCATGACGGAGTGGGCGCACTCGCGCACCGGCATCGACATCCACCCCGGCGCCGAAATCGGGGAATACTTTTTCATCGACCACGGCACCGGTGTCGTGGTGGGCGAAACCTGCTCCATCGGCAACCGGGTGAAGGTTTATCACGGCGTTACCCTGGGCGCGCTCTCCACCTACGGCGGGCAGCGCATCCGCGGGAAGAAGCGGCACCCCACGATCGAAGACGAGGTGACCGTCTACCCGAACGCAACCATCCTGGGCGGCGACACGGTGGTGGGCGCGCGCTCGACCATCGGCGGTAACGTCTGGCTGGTGCAGTCGGTGCCGCCAGACTCGGTGGTGACTTACCAGTTGACCGGGCAGAACATCCGCCAGCGTACCAGTGTCGCGCCGGACTGGGTGATCTGACGGTACCGCGCGATGAAGCGGTACTACCTGGATTGCAACGCCACCACGCCCCTGCGC
>JBCDLL010000107.1:0-6198 GCA_038745425.1 Verrucomicrobiota bacterium
GAAGTTGTCCGGCCGCCGATGGTAGTAGCGCACGGGGAACGTGGCCGTGCCCTGGAGCACGTCGCCTTCGGTGATCTCGATGTGCTGATGGGAATCGAAGGAGACGTCGCCGGTGCGGACGTTGCGCCCGTGCGTGAGGATAATGAGATCGGCGTTGTTGAAGTGCTCGAAGTCGGTCCGCTGCGGTGGTGGTGCGGCGGCGAGCTCCGCCGCCGGGAAGGCGAGAGCAAGGAAGAGAGGCAGGAGCGGGCGCATGCCAGGAACTTGGACCCCGCCCGGCCTCCAAGTGTTCACTTCACGAGCGTCTCGTAAAGCGCCCTGGTCTGGGCGGCGATGCTCGACCAACTGAATTGCTCGACCGCGCGCCGGCGGCCGGCAGCGGCCAGGCGGGCGCGCTTCTCCGGGTCGGTCATGAGGGCATTGACGGCGGTGGCGAGGTCGCGCGAGTACGTGGCCGGGTCCACCGGGGCGAAAGGCGCCTCCTCCATCTGCGCGAGCGGCACGAGCACGCCGGCGTCGCCAACGGCCTCGGGGATGCCGCCCACCTCGCTGGCCACGACGGCGGTTTCGCAGGCCATCGCCTCCAGGTTGATGATGCCGAAGGGCTCGTAGATGGAGGGGCAGCAGAAGACTTCGGCGTGTGAGTAAAGTTCGATCACCTCCGGCTTGCTCAGCATTTCCTCGATCCAGATGACTCCGCCGCGGTGGGCGGAGGCTGCCCGGACCGCCTCCTGCATCTCGGCGGCGATCTCGGGGGTGTCGGGCGCGCCGGCGCAGAGGACGACCTGGTAGCCCGGGTCCATGTGCTCGATTGCCCTGACCAGGTAGGTGATGCCCTTTTGCCGGGTGATTCGCCCGACGAAGAGCAGGTACGGTTGGCTCGGGTCGACGCCGTGGGCCTCGAGCGCGGCGGTGGAGCCGGTCGGGCGGTACTGGTCGGGGTCGATGCCGTTGTAGATGATGTGGACCTTGGCCGGGTCGACGTCGAAGAGGCGGAGCACGTCTTCGCGGGTACCGCGGCTCACGGCGATGACGGCGTCGGCCATCTCGATGGCGGTGCGTTCGATCCAGCTCGAGAAGTCGTAGCCGCCGCCGAGTTGCTCGCGCTTCCAGGGGCGCAGGGGCTCGAGGGAGTGGGTGGTGATGACCAGCGGCAGGCCGTAGTTGAGCTTGGCGATGATGCCGCCGAGCTGCGCGTACCAGGTGTGGCAGTGCACCAGGTCGGCGTCGATGCCCGCGCTGTTCCAGTCCAGTCCCCGCTGGGCGGCGGCCAGGGCGCTGCGCAGCTTTTTCTCGCAGCCGTAGCCACTGGTGTCGGTCTCGAAGCCGCACACGGTCAGGTTGCCGTCCTGGCTGTCCTGGTCGCCGAAGCAGCGCACCTCCACCGGCATGAGCTTGGCCAGCTCGCGGCTGAGGTACTCGATGTGGACGCCGGCGCCGCCGTAGACGTTGGGCGGGTACTCGTTGGTGAGCTGCAGAACCTTCATGGGGGCGGGGCGCCTACTCGCCGGCGGGCTGGGCCGACGGGAGTTCCTGGTACTCCAGGATCATGTCGAGGACCTCCTTCATCTGCTCGGGGGTGCGGTTACCGCCGCTGATGGTAACGATGCCCTCTTCGATCGGCGAGAGCATCATCGGGGCGGAAACCGGGATGCCGTCGACCGCAATGAGAACCTGCTGGCCCTTGTACTGCTGGGAGAATTCCCGCAGTTTGGCCGTGTTTTCGTCGTTGAGCACGATGGTGATGGCGGGCTGGCCGTAGCTCTGGCGGGTGCGTTCCTGTACGTTGCTGGCCTTAATTGCGGCCATGTTCATGCGGGCACTGCGGATGCCGTCAAGCACCAGCGGCGGCTCCTTGGTGATGAGGCCAAGCTGCGGAAACTGGAAGGTGTCGTACTCGACGGTTTCCACGCCCTCGGGCGGTTTCTGGAAGACGACGTAGTGGGCGATGCCCTTGACCTTGGGCAGGTCCTGGGCCGGGGCGGTCATTGCCGCTGCCAGAAAGGCGAGTAGCAGAAGAGTACGCGGGAAAGCGGGCGACATCATGACCCTTACATAGCGTGCGGCGCCGGGGCCGTCCAGCCCGAGGAAGCGCCGACCTGCGGGTCCCCGTCCCCGGGCCCAGCGGTGGCCTTGGTCTTTACAAGCCACCGGCTTGGCCTGAGAGTAAGCCGCATGATGTGGATGCCCCCCGCGCCGGAGGACCGGCGGACGTGACGCGCCGGCGCCCCGGCGGTGTGCTGGCCACGCGCCCGCTGCATTTCATCTGGCTGGCGGACTGCTCCGGGTCCATGACGGTGGACGGCAAAATCCAGGCGCTGAACAACGCCATCCGAGAGGCCATTCCCCACATGCGCGAGGTGGCGCTGGAAAACCCGAACGCGACCATCATGGTGCGCGCCCTGCGCTTTAGCACCGGGGCCAGTTGGCACGTGGCGGAGCCGACGAATGTGCACGAGTTCAATTGGCCGGACCTGGAAGCGGGCGGTATTACCGACATGGGCGAGGCGCTTGGCCTGCTGACCGAAGAGCTCAAGACCCCGCCGATGTCCGACCGCGCGCTGCCGCCGGTGTTGGCGCTGATTTCAGACGGGCTGCCGACGGACGACTTTGAGGTCGGCCTGGAGCGCCTGCAGTCCGAACCCTGGGGGCAGAAGGCCGTGCGCATTGCGATATCCATCGGCGAGGACGCCGCCGCCAGCGACACGCAGGAGGTTTTCCGCCGGTTTATCGACAACCCCTCGGTGCCCATTCTCCAGGCCAACAACCCGGAATCGCTGGTCGGCTACATCCGCTGGGTCTCCACCGCGGTGCTCAAAAGCGCCTCCGCCCCCGCCAGCCAGTTGGCCGATCCCGCCCGCCCGGCCATCAACGTGCCGCTGCCCCGGCCGCCCCAGCCGGTCCCCTCCAGCACCCAAGGGGACGTGTGGTAAGCCCAGTTGTGCGATGGAGACTTCGACCGCCATGCCCTGGCAGCTTTGCGCCCACAGCGTCCCCGGAGCGATGCACACCCGCAGCGGGATGCCCAACCAGGATGCGGTGGACCATTGGCGCGGCGCCGAAGAGCGCCTGCCCATCCTGCTCGCCTTGGCGGACGGCCACGGCAGCCGCCACAGCTACCGCAGCGCGGAGGGCGCCCGCCTGGCCGTTGACGCCGTGCTCGACGCCCTGCGCGACCTGCTGGCCGACGAGGAGGCCGGCGCAGCCAAAGCGGCCCGGGACGCCGCCCGCCGCTTGCCGCCGGCGCTTGTTCGGCGCTGGCAGGACCGCGTGCAGCGGGATTTGGCGGCGCACCCGCTGAGCGGGCAGGTGGTGGAGGTGGCCGAGGTGCCGGAAGAGGAAAGCGTGCCCGCGGGCGCGGACCGATCCTCGCCCTACGTGGTCTACGGCACCACCTGCCTCTGCGCGGCGGTGCTGCCGGGAATCCTCTTTCTGGGCCAGCTCGGTGACGGCGACATCGTGACGGTGGACGCCGCCGGGCGGGCCCATCGCCCCCTGCCGGAGGACGCGCGGCATTTCGCCAACGAGACCACCTCGCTCTGCTCGGAGGATGCCGCGGCCGCCATGCGCTGCACGACGATGTCGCTCGGCGGCCGGCAGGCGCCGGAGTTGGTCCTGCTCGCCACCGACGGCTACGCCAACTCCTTCGCCAGCGACGAGGACTTCCTGCGCGTGGCCACCGACCTGCGTGAAATCATCCGCGAGGAGGGCTTTCCCGCCGTGTCCGGCCAGCTGGAGGGCTGGCTGCGCGAGGCCTCGGCGGAGGGCAGCGGGGACGACATCACCGTGGGCCTGCTGTACCGCTCGCCGGAGGAGACCCGATGAAGAACGCCGTCCGCCGGACCCTGAGCGAGATGATGGCCCGCCCAAACCGGGAGAAGCTCTTTGAGCTGCGTCGCTTCGAGGGCATGCTGAAGGACCTGGCACCGGGCGAGCGGGCGGAGTCCCACGTGTTGCTCTGCGGGCTCAAGGCCAATTTGCCGCAGAAGCTCATGAGCAACGAGGTCGAGGACCTGGACGCGCGGCTGACGCGGCTGGTGGACGAACTCGGTGAGCGCTTTGCCCTGGAGCCGCACGCTGCCGGCTGGGCGGTCGAAGCTTGGGCCGTGGCGCTAGGTGTGATGCCGGAGGAAGAAGCCGGGCGCCGCCGCTGGAGGCCGGAGGGTGAGGAGGAGGAACCCGCGGCCGGCCCCCCCGGCCTGGCCGTCAAGCGATCCCCGGCGGCGGACTGGGATCCGGACAGCTACGTGACGGTGGCGACCGCTGAGAACCGGCACGAAGGCGATCTGGGCTCCGTCCGGGAGGCGCTGGAAGCGATCCGGCCGGGCATGAAAATTCTCGTCAAACCGGGGGTTTACCGCGAAAGCCTGGAAATCCAGAAGGAAGTGGAGATTGTCGGCGACGGCGACGCCACGGAGGTGATCATTGAGAGCATCCGCGACACCACGATGGCGGTCTGCTGCAAGCAGCTCAGCCTGGCCAACCTGACGCTGCGGGCGATGACCCAGCAGATGCGCCCGGGCATTTACGGCCTGCAGGTGGCCGAGGGCCGGGTGCGGGCCAAGCAGTGCCGTTTTGCCAGCTCGGGCGACACCGCGGTGATCGCCTACGGCCAGGGCTCGTTTTTGACCTTCAGCCAATGCCTGGTCGGCGACGGCCCGGGCGTGGGCATGGCCTTCATGGACATGGCCCGCGGCGCCATCACCGAGACGGAAATCTACGGGCAGGCGGCCGGCTGCGTGATCATCCGCCAGTGGGCCACGCCCAGTTTCCAGCGTTGCCGCATCCACGGCAGCCAGGTGGCCGGCATCATGGTGAGCGACTACGGGGTGGGCAGCTTTGTGGACTGCGACATCTTCGACCACTGGCTCAGCGGCGTCACCATTACCACCGGCGCCAACCCGAGCTTCGACCGCTGCCGCATCCACGGCGCCCGCGCGCACGGGGTCTGGATTGCCGAGAAGGGCGAGGGCAGCGTGCGCAACTGCGCCATCTACGGCAACGCCCGCGGGCCCATTTTTGTGGAGACCGGCTGCCGACCCAAGATTGCCAACAACGAGGCTCCCGCGTAATGATGTGGGCGGGATAGCGTCTCGTGAATCAAATCTTTAAAAGCGGTGAGGAGGCCTGGCTGGAATCCAGCGGGCAGCCCTGCCAGGTGAGCGACTTCCTCGGCGGCGGCGGGCAGGGCGAGGTCTACCGGGTGCGCATTGGGGAGAGCGAGTTTGCGCTCAAGTGGTACTTCCCCAATTCAGCCACGCCGGGGCAGCGGCAGGCGCTGGAGGATTTGGTGCGCATCGGCCCGCCGGCGTCCACCTTTCTCTGGCCGATCGAGCTGGTCTCCAGTCCGCGCCAGTCCGGCTTTGGCTACCTGATGCCGCTGCGCCCGCCGGCCTACATTGGTTTGGTGGACGTCATGAACGGGCAGGTGGACCCAAGCTTTCGCATCCTGGTGAACACGGCTCTCTACCTGGCGGACAGCTTTCTGCAGCTTCACGCCAAGGGGCTCTGCTACTGCGACATCTCTTTCGGCAACATTTTCTTCCGGGCGGAGAACGGCGAGATTTCCATCTGCGACAACGACAACGTGGGCGTGGACGGCCAAACCGAGAGCGGCGTCCTGGGCACCCCGCGCTTCATGGCGCCGGAGATTGTCATCAACGCGAGCAAGCCGAGCACGCGCACGGATCTCTACTCGCTCTCGGTGCTGCTGTTTTACATCTTCATGATGCACCACCCGCTGGAGGGCAAGCGCGAGAGCGACATCGCCTGCCTGGACCTGCCCGCCATGCAACGGCTCTACGGCATCGACCCGGTGTTTATCTTCGACCCCGAGGACGAGAGCAACCGCCCCGTTCCGGGCCTGCACGACAACGCCAACATCTTTTGGCCGCTTTACCCGGCGTTTTTCCGCCGGATCATGACCAAGGCCTTTACCGAGGGGTTGAAGGACCCGGTCAACGGCCGGGTGCGCGAGAGCCAGTGGCGCGCGAGCCTGATCCGCCTGCGCGACAGCATCTTCTACTGCCCGCACTGCGCCTCAGAGAATTTCTTCGACGAGGAGGTGGCGCGGGAGGGCGGTACCTACACCTGCTGGAGCTGCGGCCAGCCCACCGGGCATCCGCTGCGGCTGGATTTCGGCCGCGGCATTGTGATCCTGAACCAGGACACCAAGCTCTACCCGCACCACCTGGACGC
>JBCDLL010000108.1:0-6173 GCA_038745425.1 Verrucomicrobiota bacterium
AATACCCCCGTTCTCTCCCAATGAACGGAGGAAACGGGGGGTAAAGAATCCGGTCTGCGGAGTGACCCTAGAGCTTATTACAAAAGTCCCGCGTGCCCGCGCCAGTTGGGTTTTGGCCGCTGGGCTAGGCGCAACGAGAGAGCTTATCAATACTGATACGTGACCGAGGAGCAACACCGCCCAGCGGCCAAAAGACACTGGCCTTGAAAAGGTTGCGGTTCTTTTCCGTCGTGGCGTTGTCGTTCGTCAGTCACAGGTATATTTGATACCTGCTCCTTCCTCACTTCGAACCACGGCGGAAAACTCCTCGCAACCCGGGCCGCGTGGAGGTTTTGAGAAAGCTTCTAGTTCGCCCGGCTTGGGATTTGCTTTTGCCGCCGGGCGTTTTCATATTCTAGCTTGCCGCGCGCACGGTTCACGCCGCCATGGAGTACAAGGACTACTATCAGATTCTGGGCATCGGCAAGGACGCCGACGAGGACGGCATCCGCAAGGCCTTCCGCAAGCTGGCCCGCAAGTACCACCCCGACGTGGCCAAGGACAAGGACGCGGCCGAGGCCAAGTTCAAGGAAATCAACGAGGCCTACGAAGTCCTAAGCGACCCGGAGAAGCGCCAGAAATACGACCAGCTCGGGCCCAACTGGGAGCAGTTTGCCCAGGGCGTGCCGCCGGGGGCCGCCGGCGGCTACCGCACCAACGTGCCGCCGAGCGGATTTGAGGGCTACGAGTTCCGCCAGGGTGACGCCACCGGTTGGGGTGGCTTCGAGTTCAGCGGCACCGGCTTCAGCGACTTTTTTGAGACTTTCTTTGGCGGCGGCGCCAGCCGCTGGAGCGACGGCGGGACCTTTACCCGCGGCCCGCGCGAGGCGCGCGGCGGCGGTCCGCGCATGGGCCGCGACATCCAGGCCGACATCATGGTGACGCTGGAGGAGGCGCTGCGCGGGAGCACGCGGCAGGTCACGCTCAAGCGCCGCGACCCGCAGTCCGGCGACGCCAAGAAGGAGACCTACTCGGTGCGCATTCCGGCCGGTGTCCGCGAGGGCCAGCTCATCCGAATGGCCGGGCAGGGCGAGGCCGGTGCCGCCGGCGGCAAGGCGGGCGATCTTTTCCTGCATGTGCGGCTCGAGCGCCACCCGGATTTCCGCGTCCAGGGCAGCGACCTCTACTACGAGCTGCCGGTCGCGCCGTGGGAGGCCGCCCTCGGCGCCAAGATCACCATCCCGACCTTGGAAGGCCGGGTGGCGATCAAGATTCCCGCCGGGACCGGCAGCGGACGCAAGCTGCGTTTGCGCGGCCAGGGGCTCCCGCTCAAGAGCGGCGGCCGGGGTGATCTCCACGCCGAGGTCACCGTGGCAGTGCCCGCCAAGGTCGCTGCCGAGGAGCGCAAGCTTTGGGAGAAACTTCAAGCCACCAGCACCTGGGATCCCCGCGCATGAGCCCCCGCCCGAAATTGAATCCGCCCGATCCAGGCGCCCTCTACGCCGCCGCCGAGACCGCCCGCCAAGCGCAGATCCGCAAGGACCGGCTGCTGTCTTACGTGGAGCGCGGGCTGGTCGTGGTGATCGAGGAGCGCCAGGGCGAGTACTTTTTCAACGACGAAGAGATTTACATTCTGCGCCACATCGAAGTCTTGCGCCGCGAGGAGGGCGTGCCGCTCAAGCACATTGCGCGGATGGTGGAGTTGCTGCGCCAGGTCCGCCGGCTGGAGGCGGAGCTGAAGTTCCTGCGGGGCTAGTTGCCGTCTTGTCACCGGCGCATTTTTTGGAAAGGTTGCGCCGTCTCGGTAGCAGGACCATCCTGGTCCTGGACAGGAGCTGGAAGCTCCTGCTACGGCACACGCCCCAGCTCCTGCTAGGGCACGCGCACGCGCAGCTTGCGTTTACGCACGCGGAACTCCACCGGCAGGTGGCCGGAGAGCTCGCCGTCGACCTCCACCGGGACATTGTGCGGGTGGGCGGCGGAGACGCGCAGCTTCTTGGTCTTGAAGTAGGTCACGTCGGAGAACTTGGTGTGCGAGCCGAAGAGCACGCCGCGGAAGTAGCGGACCAGGTGGAGGTAGTTCATGTACTTAAAGACGCAGACGTCGAGCTTGCCGTCGCTGAGGTCGGCCTCGGTAAAGAGCATGAACGGGCCGCCGTAGAAGCGCCCGTTGCCCACGAGCACAAAGGAGCCGTTGATCTGCCGGTCGTCGGCTTCGATCGTCAGCCGGGGCGGTTTCTGACCGGCGATTTGCGTGGCGGTGAGCAGATAGGAGAGCGGCCCCAGCGCGCGCTTCTGCTCGGGCGAGGTCCCGGCCACGATCTGGGCGTCGAGCCCGACTCCGGCCAGCTGGACAAAGAAGTGGTCGTTGGCGGCGGCCAGGTCAATCATCCGATAGTTGTCGCCGTTGGCCACAGCCCAGGCTTTTTCCAGATCCATGGGGATGCCGAGTTCGGTGGCGAAGACGTTCATGGTGCCGATGGGCAGGAGGCCGAGGGTGACGCCGCTGCCGGCGATGCCGTTGACGACCTCGTTGACGGTGCCGTCGCCTCCGGCTGCGATGACCATCCCGTAGCCTTGCTCGACCGCCCGCTCGGCTTGGGCCTCGGCGTCGCCGGGCCCCTCCGTCAGGCGCATCACGGTGTGGCGGTCGGTCAGGGCCTGGATGGTATCGAGGAACTTGCGGGCGCGTTCGCTACGGGCCGCCGGGTTGGCGATGATGCAGATGCGCTTCTGGTCGGGCAGCAGTGTCGTGGATTCAGTCAGCATGGGCAAAGGCAGTGCATTGCATTTTGGCAATTCCAACGCGATACTGAGCGACTTTGATGGAAAATCCAGGGATTTGCAAATGAAGCTCTTACGGTGGGGGTTGAAGCTGGCGGGGCTCACCCTGCTGCTGGGCGGGCTGGCTGTGGGCGCCTTGGTGCTCTGGCTGCGCCACTACGTGCAGACGCCGGAGTTTGCCCAGGACGTCAAGCGGGTTGGCTCGCAGCTCTCTGGCGCCGAGGTCAGCTTCGACCATTTGCAGTGGGACATCGGCCGCGGGCTGACGGTGGAGAACGTCCATCTGGTGCGCCCGGGCGAGGAGGGCTCCCCCGAGCCGGCCGCGCGCATGCAGGCCTGGCAGGTGATTCTGAAGTACGATTGGCCCTCGATTTGGCGGCGCCAATTCGAGATCACGCGCCTGACCTTCAAGAGCCCGCGTTTTGTGCTGCGGCAGCAGGACAGCGGCGATTTTTTGCTGCCCTTTGCGCCGCCGGCCAACCTGCCGCGGATGCCCCGCGCCCCGATTGCGGCGCAGCTCGGAGCCTTCAACCTTGATAACGGCGAGGTGCGCATCCTGCGGCGCGACGGCCGCCCCATTTTGGAGGTGCGCGACTTCCAGGCCGAGGGGCAGCGCCCGAACGGCGGCAACGGCGGCGTGGCTCTGACCGGGGCGGTGCACCTCGCGCGACTGGTCCTCTGGGGCAAGGTGGTGGTGAACGGCCTGCAGAGCCCGTACCGCTACCAGGACGAGCTGCTCAAGATGACTTCGGTGCAGGGCGAGCTCTACGGCGGGCGCATCAGCGGGCAGTGGGAACAGCAGTTGGGGAACCCGGAAATCCCCTACAGCGCCAGCCTGGACATCCAAGGCATCGACCTGGGTCGTTTGCTGGCGGAGGCGGCCGATTCGCCCGACGTAATGACCGGCCGGCTGAACCTGGCGACCACGTGGCTGGGCCCGGGCAATCGCCCGCTGAACGTGGCCGGGGAGGGCAGTTTTGAGGTCAGCCAAGGCCGGGTGCTGAACGTGCCGCTTTTCCGCGAGCTGGCCGCGCGCCTGCCGGGTCTGCAGGTGGTGGCCTCGCCGGATTACGAGTCGATCAGCGGCGAGTACACCCTGGTCGACCAGCAGATCCAGTTCCGCCAACTGCGGTTCAAGTCGACGCTCTTTGAGGTGGCGGGCGAAGGCACGGTAACCTTTGACCATCGCGTGCGCGCGCGGCTGGTGCTGGCGGTCAACCCGCGACTGGCCCGCCAGCTCCCGCGCGAGGCGAGCTCGCTGATGGAGACGCGCTCGGACCAGTACAAGACCTTCGAGGTGCTGGTGGCGGGGACGCTGGAAGCGCCCCAGCTAAGCATCCCCGTCAGCGACGCCATGCGCGACCAAGCCTGGGAAAGCCTGCGCCGGTTTTTGGACGCCGCGCCCAAGCCCGAGTCGGTCCCGGCCGGCCGGCCCGATTAGGCCATGCCGCGCGGCCCCGGACAGTTGCGGGTGGTGGCGGGTAGCGCCGGTGGCTTGCGCCTGCGCAGCCCCAAGCGCTTGGCCATCCGCCCCACGCAGGACCGCATCAAGCAGGTGATTTTTTCCAGCCTGGGTGACTGGATTGTGGGCAAGCGAGTGCTGGACCTTTACGCGGGAACCGGCGCGCTGGGGATCGAGGCCCTGAGTCGCGGCGCCGCCGCCTGCGTGCTGGTGGAGCAGGCGCCGGAGGCGGTGGCGGTGATCCGCGCCAACCTGGATCACTGCGGATTGACGGGCCAGGTGGTCCGGGGCGACGCCCTGCGCTTTCTGCAGGCCGGCCCGGGTGCGACGGGGACCTTCGACCTCGTGTTGGCCGATCCGCCGTACGAGAAAATCCGGGGCGAGCTGGAGGGACATTCGCTGCTGGCGGCGGTTCGGCCCTGGCTCCCGGCGGGCGGCCGTTTCGTCTGGGAGCACTACGGCGGGATGTCGTGGAAGACCGACGCGAATCCCGACGGCGGCTGGCGGCTTTGGCGGCACCGCCGCTACGGCGAAACTGGGCTATCAACCTTGGAAGCGACGGAGAAGCCCCTGGCGTAAATGCCCCCGCGCGGGCGTTTGCCACCAGTCGGGAGGAAGAAACTACCGCCCTTAATGCTCGGTAAGATCTTGTCGCATCAAGCTTTACCCAACTCTTTATGGTAAAGTGTTTTGTGTAAAATCACCCGCATCTCCGGAACCGGGGTTGCAGATGCGGTTTTGTTGAAACTTGCTTCAACTTGCGCGTCTAAGCTGGGTGCCTTGGTTGGCACACGCAGTGCTACTTTAAGTCTTATGAAGCCGAACGCTTCCTCTTCCCGCAAGCCTCTCAAGGCGCAACCCAAGCCGAAACAAAAGGCGCTCTTCCTGACCGAGCGGCTGTTCTTCGAACCGCCGCCCGAGGTGCAGGATCGTCGGCGCTGGCCGGTTTCGCGTTACGTGGAATAAGCCACCGCGCCTGAGAATCCCCGTTGGAAGACTACGTTCCTCGTCGGCGCCGGATATAACGATTCGGCGCCGACGCTTTTGTGCGCCGGGTCGGGTTGTGCTTTGGTAGGGAAATGCCCGCCCACCACATCACGGCCTTGTGCGGCGACATCACCGAACAGGAGGTCGACGCCATCGTCAACGCCGCCAACAGCAGCCTGCTGGGCGGCGGCGGGGTGGACGGCGCCATCCACCGCGCGGCCGGGCCGGAACTGGTTCAGGCTTGCCGGCTGCTGGGCGGTTGCAAGACGGGAGAGGCCAAGATCACGCCCGGATTCAAGCTGCCCGCGCACCACGTCATCCACACGGTGGGGCCGGTCTGGCGAGGCGGCCGCAATGACGAGGACGCGCTCCTTTCGAGTTGCTATCGCAAAAGCCTGCGGGTGGCGCAGGAGCACGGCATCAGCTCACTTGCCTTCCCCGCGATCAGCACCGGTATCTACGGCTTCCCGGTGGACCGGGCGGCCCTGTTGGCAGTGTCGGAGGTGCGCTCGTTTCTCAAGCGGCCGGAGTGCACGATCTACGAGGTGCGCCTCGTTTGCTTCAGCCCGAGTGACCTGGCCATCTACGAGCGCGCGCTGGGCGACTGACCCCGGCATTGCCAAGGCGGGCGGCCGGCGGCATCGTGGCGGGATGGCTTCCTCCCCGGCCTCCAGTCCGCGCCCGGTCTTGCGTTTAAAGAAGCGGGTGCCCCACCGCATTTTGGGTGGGCATCCCTGGGTGTACGCTTCGGAGGTCGACCGCGTCGAGGGCACCCCGGCCGACGGCGATTTGGTGGATTGCCGCAGCCCGCGGGGCGAAATGCTGGGTACCGGGCTCTGGAACGCGCAGTCGCAGATTGTCTTTCGCCGGGTGAGCCGCGCGCAGCTGGGCCCGGCCGGGATGGACGCGGCCTTCTTCCGGGAGCGGTTGCGGATGGCGTTAAAGCGGCGGGAGTTGGCCG
>JBCDLL010000109.1:0-5920 GCA_038745425.1 Verrucomicrobiota bacterium
AGGTTGCGGTTCTTTTCCGCCGTGGTTTTGTCGTTTGTCAGTCACAGGTATATTTGATACCTGCTCCTTCCTCTCTTCTAGCCACGGCGGAAAACTCCTTGCAACGCGGGCCGCGTGGGACTTTTGTAACAGGCTGTAGGCGAGCCGGGCGGGGACGCCGGACACGAAAAAGGGAGGCCGGGGCGGCCTCCCTTTTTCGTTTTAATGCTTAAACTGCCGGAACTAGGCGCCGTAGTAGGCGGCCACTTGGTCCCAGTTAACCACGTTCCAGAACGCCTTGAGGTAGTCGGGGCGCTTGTTCTGGTACTTGAGGTAGTAGGCGTGCTCCCAGACGTCGCAGCCCAGCAGTGGGGTCTCGCCGGTCATGAGCGGGCTGTCCTGATTGGGGGTGGAGGTGATCTCCAGCTCGCCCGCCTTGTTCTTGATCAGCCAGGCCCAGCCGCTGCCGAAACGGGTCACGCCGGCGGCCTCGAATTTTTCCTTGAAGGCGTCGTAGCTGCCGAAGGCGGCGTCGATGTCTTCGGCCAGCTTACCGGTGGGGGCGCCGCCGCCGTCGGGGCTCATCACGGTCCAGAAGAGGTTGTGGTTGGCGTGGCCGCCGCCGTTGTTGCGCACGGCGGTGCGGATGTCCTCGGGCACGGCGTCGAGGTCGGCGATGAGCGCCTCGATGCTCTTGGCTTCGAGGTCGGCCTTGCCCTCAATCGCGGCGTTGAGCTTGGCGACGTAGGCGGCGTGGTGCTTGTCGTGGTGGATTTCCATCGTCATCGCGTCGATGTGCGGTTCGAGGGCATCCTTGGCGTAGGGGAGATCGGGTACGGAATGGGCCATAAATGGGTTCGGGGGTTGGTTGGTTCGGTTGGCGAATGGCGGGAAGGACCCTCCATCCAAGGCAACTAACCACGATTGAACCGGGATGCAACCGGCGGCGGCCAGAATCAGCCCTTGAGCTTGTCGAGCACCTTGCCCGTCGTGTTCGGCAGGCCGGAGAGGAACAGAATGGCCGCGCCGAGGGCGGTGCCGGCAATCGGGAACGGTACCGCCGCGGCGACCGCGCCGATCAGCGCCTTGAGGATGGCCCAGCCGGTGCTGTCGTGGTGCTGGTTTTTTTGAATGCCAAACACGAGCGCGAAGGTGGCCACGAACGCGCCCAGGGAAATGAAAGCGGTGGCGAGAAAGCCGGTCGGCGCGTTCAGGCCGAAGGCGACCACGTCCACGCCAATGATGGCGAGGCCGCTACCGGGGTGGAAAAAGGACTTACCGCCCCCCTTTTCCGCGTCCGCGGCGGGCGTTTCATTTTCCTCCCGGGGCTCCTCGCCCTCGCCGGGCAGGCGCTCGACGATTTCGGTTTCCACTTCCTGGGACGGGATTTCCGGGGGTGTGCTCATGGGGTCGGGTTCTTGTTACGCAAGGGTAACACGAAAAGCCGACCCGCGCAGCTTTCGCGGTCGCGAACGGTATCGACCCAGGGCCGACTAGCTCAGTGGCTGGCCGTTCCAGTAAGTGAGGACGGCGATGATCGCGGCGACGGCCAGAATGTTGAGGCAGGAGAGCGGCAGGAACACTTTCCAGCCCAGATTCATGAGCTGATCGTAACGAAAGCGCGGCAGCGTCCAGCGCACCCAGATGAAGAAGAGGAGGAACAGCGCCATCTTGCCCAGGAAGATGACGACCTGTAAGAGCAAGCCGCTCCAGGTGCCGACCTGCCACCAGCCCGGATTCGCCACGACCTCGTTCAGGTAGGGGATGGGCAGGCTCCAGCCGCCCAGGAACAGCGTGACCATCGCGCAGGAGGTCACAATCATCGCCGCGTACTCGCCCAGGAAGAAAAGCGCGAAGCGCATGCCGGCGTACTCGGTGTGGTAGCCGCCAACCAGCTCGGTCTCGCTTTCCGGCAGGTCGAAGGGCAGGCGGTTGGTTTCGGCAAACGCGCTCACCAGAAAAATGATGAACGAGAGCAGCAGGAACGGCAGCAGGAGCAACTGCATGCTCCAGCGCGCGAGGTCGAAGCTGCCGTCCTCCATCATAAACCCGGGCGACCACGGCCAGGGGAAGAGCAGCCAACCGTACTGGATCTGCCAGTCGATCACCGCGCTGAGGTTGAGCTGGCTGAAGACGAGGAACGCCGGAATGATCGAGAGGCCCAGCGCGACTTCGTAGGAGATCATCTGCGCGCTGCTGCGGATGCCGCCGAGGAAAGAATACTTGGAGTTGGACGCCCAGCCGCCCAGCGTGATGCCGTACACGCTCAGGGAGGTGATCGCAAAGATGAAGACGATGCCGGTATCGATGTTGGCGATGACGCCCGGATGGTAGACGGTGATGTCGCTGAAACCCGCCCAGGCCATTGGGATGATGAGCGGCGCGATGCTGGCGTAGGGCACGGCCGCGATGGTGATGATGGCCGGCAGCATGGCCAGGGCCGGCGCCAGGAGAAAGTACGGCTTGTTGACGTGGTTGGGCACGAACTGTTCCTTGAAGAGGAACTTGACCGCGTCGGCGATCGGCTGGCCGAGACCAAAGAGGCTGAAGTTGGGGATGGTGAAGCCCAGGATGCGCACGCCGCCCAGCGGCACGCCGGTGCGGTTGGGGCCGATGCGGTCCTGGATGGCGGCGCTGACCCGGCGCTCGGCCATGACGGTGTAGGAGACCAGCCCGAGCATGATGCCCACCACGAGCGCGGTCTTCACCAGCGACTCGATCGAGTAGGAAAGCCAGAACCATTCCCCCTGCGCCAGGACCAGTCCGGCCGTCATCACATCAAGTGTCCCCATCATATCCTCCTCCGCGTGGCTCCAACTAGGCCGGTTGCTTGCTGATGGCCGGCGACGTCTCCCGCGCGTGCGGCCCGCCCGGGCCAATCTTGACGCCGAGGTCGCCCACGCCCGCCAGGGTCAGCCCGGCAAAAGCGGCGTGGACGCCACCCATCGCCTTGAAGACCTCCTGGATGGAGTGGAGCCCGTTGCCGCCGGTCACGGCCGCGCGCAGCTTCAGCAGAATTTCAAAGTCTTCCATCGCCTTGCCCGGCAGCGGAATGGCCCGGTTGAGCCGCTGCAAGCGCCCGTCGCGGTTGATCATCGTGCCTTTCTTCTCGGCAAAGCTGGCCCCGGGCAGGACGAAGTGGGCGATCTCCGTCGCCGGGTTGGGCAAGATGCCCTGGAAGAGGAGCACGTCCAGCTTGGCCAGCGTCTCCAGCGGCAGGCCGGCGGCGACCGGATCTTCGTGGAAAACAAGCAGCGCCTTGATTTCGCCGGCGTCGATGCCGTCCTTGATCTTGGTGATGTCATGGCCGTCCTGGCAAAGGCCCATCGTGGCGGCACCGGCGGTGTTGGCGTTGAGGTCCGGGCTCTTCAGGAAGTCGTCGCCCTCGCGGGTGCGGGGCACGCAGTCGGCCAGGACCTCGCCGCCCAGCTCGCGGCGCAGTTCGCCGATCAGAAAAAGCTCTTCGTTGGTCATCCGGGCGGAGGCCAGGATGGCGACCTCGCCGCCGGACTTGCCCTGCAGCGCCACTTGCACCTGGCCGAAGAGGTCGGACCAGGTGGACGCCATCGGCTTGGAGCCCATCCGCACCTGCGGCTGGACGAGGCGCTTTTCGTCGTGGATGTAGTGGAAGCCAAGGCGGCCCTGGTCGCACATCCAGTGGCTGTTGACGTCGTCGTTCTCGCGCGGGGTCAGGCGGTAAACGGTCTCGGCGCGGCTGCCGATGATGACGTTGCAGCCCGTCGAGCAGCCCGTGCAGATGCTCTTGGTCTCCTTCAGGAACCAGACGCGCATCTTGAAGCGGAAGTCCTTGCTGGTGAGCGCGCCCACCGGGCAGATGTCCACCGTATTGAGCGAGTAGTTGTTGTCGAAGCGCTTGTCCGGATGGACGGTGAGGGTGGTGTGGCTGCCATGGTCGGTGAAGCCGAGGCAGCCGTCGTCGACGACCTCCTCGGCAAAGCGCACGCAGCGCGAGCACATGATGCAGCGCTCGTCGTCGAGGACGATGCGCTCGCCGATGTCGACCCGCTTGGGCTTGTGCACCTTCTGCTCCACGAAGCGGCTGCCGGCGTTGCCGTACTCCACGGAGAATTCCTGCAGGCGGCACTCCCCGGCCTGGTCGCAGATGGGGCAGTCCAGCGGGTGGTTGATGAGGAGGAACTCCATCACACCCTGGCGGCATTCCTTGGCCATGGGCGAGTCCAGCCGGATGCCCATCCCCTCGCTCGCGCCGGTGGCGCAGCCGATCATCGGCTTGGGCATCCACATGAGTTCCTCCGGCAGCCCGTCTTCGCCCAGAATCGGCTTGCGGTCTTTGTCCGCCTTGGGCATGCCAAACTCAAAGAGGCACATGCGGCAGTTGCCGACCACCTCCAGCTTGGGGTGGTAGCAGTAATGCGGCAGGAACTTGCCGTGCAGCCGGGCCGCCTCGACGATGTTCATGCCCTTGGGCACCTTGACCCACTTGTCCTCCAGGAAGACGTTGACCATCGGCGTGTCCGGCGCCACCACATCGTGGTTGTACGGATTGCGCTTCTGAATGCTGGTCAGAAAGTCGCGGTTGTCTTTGACGGCACGTTCCATGGTGGTGTCGGGTTGAGCTTAGAGATGAGGTTCCAGCAGGCCGCCGGTGGGGCTTTTGCGCGGGCCGCTGCCCTGGGCGCCAACGCCCTCGAATTCTTCGCGGAACTTCTCCACAAAGCTCTGGATCGGCCAGGCCATGGCCTCGCCGTGGGCGCAGATGGTGCGGCCGGCCACGTTGTCGGCCACGCTTTTGAGCAGGGCGGTGTCGCCGGAGCGGCCGCGGCCGAGCTTCATCCGCTCGGTAATTTTCAGCGTCCAGAGCGAGCCCTCGCGGCAGGGCGTGCACTGGCCGCAGCTTTCGTGGGCGTAAAAGGTGTTCAGGTTGTTAAGGCACTCGACCATGTTGCGGCTGTCGTCCATTACGATGACTCCGCCGGAGCCGGCCATCGAGCCGCCCTGCATCAGCCCGTCGAAGTCGAGGATGACGTCGTCGAACTTGAGTTCCTTCTCCACCATCTCGCCGTCGCGGCCCTTTTCCTTCACCGTGTAGACGTCGTCGCAGCGCATCACCTTGGCCGAGCTTCCGCCCGGGATGACCGCCTTGAAGGTGCGCCCTTCCTTCGGACCGCCGCAGATGTCGTAGAGCAGCGTGCCCATGGTGAGGTTGGAGCAATCCATCTCGTAGTAGCCAGGTTTGCGCACGTCGCCGGAGACGCAGAGGATGCGGGTGCCGGTGTTGTTAGGCCGGCCGATCTTGGCAAACTCGTCGCCACCCATGGCCATGATGTGCTTCACGTCGCAGAGGGTTTCCACGTTGTTGACGATGGTCGGGCACATGTAGAGGCCCATCACCGCGGGGAAGTACGGCGGCTTGATCCGCGGGTACGGGCGCTTGCCCTCGAGCGACTCGATCAAGCCGGTCTCTTCGCCGCAGATGTAGCTGCCGGCGCCGCGGTGCACGTAAAGCTCCAGGTCGTGCCCGGAGCCAAGGATGTTCTTGCCCAGGAAGCCCTTCTCGTGCGCCTCGGCGATCGCTTTCTCCAGGATTTTGGCGCCGACCGGGAATTCGCCCCGAATGTAGATGTAGGCCAAGTTCACCCGGTTGGCGTAGGCGCTGATGACCATGCCCTCGATCAGCTGATGCGGGTCCTGATGGATGATGTGGCGATCCTTGAAGGTGCCGGGCTCGGATTCGTCCGCGTTGCAGAGCAGGTAAACGGGTTTCTTGTTTTTCTCGTGGTTGATGAAGCCCCACTTGACGCCGCAGGGGAAGCCGGCGCCGCCGCGCCCGCGCACGCCGCCCTTCTTCACCTCGGCGATGATCTCGTCCTGCTTCCAGGTCAGCGCCTTCTTGAGCGTCTCGTAGCCACCGTGGCGCAGGTAGCACTCCATGCTCGTGTCGTAGGCGGAATCGTCAATG
>JBCDLL010000110.1:0-5610 GCA_038745425.1 Verrucomicrobiota bacterium
TGCGCGGCATCCTCAACGAGATCCACGAGGCCCTTACCGCCCAGCCGGTCAGCGCCTAAGCCGCCGAGTCATTCCTGCAAAGGTGCTCGGCCACCTAGGTCCTGCTCTGCGGGCGTGCCTAAACGCGTCCGCCGAGTTAGCGTGCGCCATGCGTTTCTACCCGCGCGACTCGCCTCAGGACTGGATTCAAGGCCACGGCTACCGCAAGCAACCGCTGCTGGAAGCGGGCAAACTGGCCTGCCCCGGCACCCGCATCCAGCGGGTGGAGATTCCCCCGCAAGGCAGCGTCGCCGCCCACCACCACAAACTCCAGACCGAAGTCTTTCACTTCCTCGAGGGTACGGGTTACTTCATCGTCAACGGCCGACGCCTCGACTGCCGCCCCGGAGATGTCCTCACCGTCCAACCCGGCGACATCCACAGCACCCACAACCCCGGAGGCGCGCCCTGGCGCTACCTCGCCTTCAAAACCAACTGGGCCGAGGATGATCTCTACTGGGACGCCGAGCTGGCCTGATCCGCCCGGACTGCAACGATGAAACCACTCGCCCGCCTGCTGACGCCCTCTCCGCTCACGGTGGTGGTTTTTCTCCTGCTTACCGCTCTGCAACTCCTGTATTGGAACGACTTGCTTGCCTATACCGGCCCCCTCCTGGATACGCATGGCTTTATCTACGGACGCGACACCTCCCCGGCCGGCAACGCCGTCCTGGAACGCTACGGCATCGGCGCGCCGGTACAGCGAACGCATGACCAAGCCGGAAACCCCCATCTTGAAATCGACTGGGGCACCTTGCTGCTCAACCTCGCCTTAACCTATCTCGCCAGCGTGCTGCTGGCCGGTCTAGCCTCTGGCAACCTGCGCTGGAAACGCCCCCTCCTCACCTACGGTCTGGCTGCGCTGTCAATGCTGGCCCTCTCCTTCGCTCTCTCGGTGCGCTTCTCCCACCACTACTGGGGTTACTGGTTCCACCCGCCCGGCCCGCTGCCGAAGATGCGCCTGATTGAAACCGTCCACGTTTTCCTCCCGCTGGAGGTAACCGAAACCACCGAGCACTCTCCCGGACTCTTCAAGGCAGAAGAACCCGTTTACGAAATCGAGGAACTTGCCTCGCTCGGTAGCTCCAACCGCGAATACCCGGTTGGCAACCTCCACGCCGGCTTGAAAGCCATCGGCAAGCTACCCAAAGAGTACTCCGCCGAACTACCCGATGACTTACCTTGTCTGATTTCTTCACTCGAAGGCAGCGGCCTGATAATCCCCGCGAGTTATGGACCCAGGCGGTGGTTCCACTCGTGGGAAAGCTATCTACTCACCGCCACCGGCCGCCAAGGCGAGCGCCTCATCTTTCTGCTCCTCGTCGGTCACAATTTCAGCAACGACCACTACGCGGTCTACGAAGCCGTGTTCCAAGCTTCTCCAGGCAAGGACGACTGGCGCTACGTCACCGGCCAGCGCTACTTCTTCGACATGGCCGGCCTGGAAGGATTCACTTGGTACGTCGTCTGGATGCTGACCGCCCCGTTCATGCTCGTGGGCGGCATCACCACCCTCGCCGCGCTCACCGGCCTGGCGCGAGTCCTGCCGCCAAAATGGCCGAAGCCTCGGTCAGCGCCTACTTCACCCCGCTGACCGCGAGCCAGTCCGGGTTTGCCTGGGCATGCTCGGCGATCTCGTCGAGGATCGCGGCGATTGGCGTGGCGGACGTCCAGTCCCAGACCTCCCGGGCCAGCGCGGGATCGAGCACAATCCACGGCAGATCGAAGGGCCGCGGCGTCAGATCGGCGGCGACCTCGTGCGGGCCGAAGCGCTCGTCGCACCAGGCGGTCAGTTGCTTGAGGCTCATTGTGTTGGCCGCGCCGCCGGCCAGGTTGACCACCCGCGGCGTGTCCGCCTCGCCCCGTCCGGCCGCCATCTGCCGGCGCAGCAGCGGCAGCAAGTCGCGGGGGTGGAGCGCGTCGCGCACCTGGGCGCCGGTGCCCTCAAAGCCGATGTACTTCATCGCGCGCCGGCGCAGGTGCATGTTGATCCAGAAGGAGAAGATGCCCTGGTCCGGCTTGCCGAACTGCCCCGCCCCGGCGAGCACGCCGCAGCGGTTGATCCACACCGGCAAGTCAAAGGTCTCGCCGTACTCCAGCGCCAGGTTCTCGCTGGCCAGCTTGCTCACGCCGTAGAGCGAAATCGGCGCGGCAGTGCTAAAGCCCTCGGCAATGCCGGCGGGCGAGAGCCCCGGCGGAAACTCCTGCCCCTCAGCTGGCACGAAAGCGCCCTCGCGCTGCTCGACTTTCAGCTCCGCCAGCGGCCGGATGCCGTAGACCCGGCTCGTGCTCAGCAGGATGAACCCGGCGCCGTGCGCGCGGCAGTGCTCCAGTAGGTTGACCGTTGAGTACAGGTTGGTCTCCATCAACTGGCGCGAGCCGCCGTTTACCCCAGCGAGCACGCTCGGGTTGGCGGACGCGTCGATCACCCAGTCCACCGGGCCGACCGCCTCGACGTCGCTCGGCGCGCGGACGTCGCCGTGCAGAAAACGCATGCCCAGCGCCACCAGGGGGTCGCGGTTCTGCTCGCTGCCCTGGCGGCTGAGGTTGTCCAGGCCGACGACCTCGAGCCCGCCCTCCGCCGATTCCAGCAGCCCGCGCACCAGCACCGAGCCGACAAACCCGCAACAACCGGTAACCAGGATCCTTGTCATGACTTTCTCCTGCTTATCGATCTGCCCCTCCAAGGCAAGCCGCTATTTCAACTCCCGCGCCTTGAGTCCAACGCAGTTGCCCACCGGGCGGACGGTGCCGGGCTGGTTGAGGAGGCCGACCGGCCGGTTGAGCGTGCGTGTGCGCCCGCCCTGCCGGATGGCGAGGAGTGACGAGCCGCCGCCGTCCAGGTTCAGCGCCTCCCGCGCGCCCCGCGCGTGCAGCCACTCGGCCAGCTCGCGGCGGCTGGCGCCCTCGCTCACGCCCGGCTGCCGACCGTCCACCACCAGGAAGATGAGCACGTTGCGCTTGGGGTCGTAGCCGATGGCCGAGCGCGGATGCCGCTTGCCGTCCTCGGTTGGACGCACCTTGCCGTCATCGATCAAGCGCCCGAAGCCCGCCACCGCCTGCCGGACATCGCCGGGCGCCTTGCCCTGTCCGACCGCAAAGCGCCCCTGGCGGTCCTGATAAAAGTAGCCGAAACGGGGGTGCGGCTGGCTGTAGGTCTCGCCGTCGCTCACCGCTAGCCCCAGCAAGTCCACCGGCATGCCCTCCGTGTAGAAGAGCGGCTCCTCGCCGTCCGGATTGCTAAAGGCGTCGCCGTTCATCACCACCTGCCAGTCGTGTTCCCGGGCCTGCTCGGCGGGCAGCGCGGCGCTGGCTTCGCCCGGCTCGGGGCCGTTGCCGGGGCTGACCTCAAAGGCCACGCCGGGCGCGTCCAGGTCCGCCTCCACCCAGTAGAGCCGAAGCGGGCGGGGCTCGGTGCGCTCCTCCGTTTCCAGCGTCACACCCTGGAAGATCTCCAGCGGCGCGGCGGGTAAGGAAACCGGCTCGGCGAAAACGGCCAAAGCGGCAACGATCAATATGGACGGGCGTGACCTCAAGTTCATGCCTCTCCCTTTCGTTCCGGCCTCACTCCACCGTCACGCTTTTGGCC
This sequence comes from Verrucomicrobiota bacterium, assembly GCA_038745425.1. Lineage (GTDB taxonomy): Bacteria > Verrucomicrobiota > Verrucomicrobiia > Methylacidiphilales > UBA1321 > CAWUJC01. The sequence goes on from JBCDLL010000110.1 coordinate 3,629, forward strand.
AGGTTGCGGGGCTTGTCCACGTCCCGGCCCAGCAGCACGGCCATGTGGTAGCTCAGCAACTGCAGCGGCACCACGCTCAGAATCGGCTGGAGCGGCTCGAGCGTCTGCGGGGTGAGAATGGCGTCGTTGGCCTCCTCGACGAGTTGGTCGTCGCCCTCGGTGCCGACCGCAATCACCGGTCCCTGCCGCGCCTTGATCTCCTGCAGCGTGCTCACGTTCTTGTCGTGCACGGAATCCCGCGGCGCCAGAAAGACCGACGGCGTGTGCTCGTCGATCAGCGCGATGACGCCGTGCTTGAGTTCGGCCGACGGGTAGCCCTCGGCGTGGATGTAGCTGATCTCTTTGAGCTTCAGCGCGCCCTCCAGCGCCGCGCCGTACTGGTACTGCCGGCCAAAGAAAAGCATCGAGCGGCTCTCCTTGTACTTCTCCGCGATGGACCGGATGTGGTCGCTCTGCTTGAGGATTTCCGTGATCTGCTCGGGCAACTTGCGGATGGCCTCGATCATTTCCTGGCCCTGGGCGAGCGTCACGTAGCGCATCCGCCCCAGCAACAGGCCCAGTAGATTGAAAATCATCACCTGCGAGGTGAAGGACTTCGTCGCCGCCACGCCGATCTCCGGGCCCGCGTGCATGTAGACGCCGCCGTCGCTTTCGCGCGCGATGGTCGAGCCGACGTTGTTGCAGATGCCCAGGGCGCGGTGGCCGCGGCGCTGGGCCTCGCGCAGGGCGGCGAGCGTGTCGGCGGTTTCGCCGCTTTGGCTGACCACCAGCACCAGCGTGTTGCGGTCCAGCGGGCAGTTGCGGTAACGGAACTCGCTCGCGTAGTCCGTGTCCACCGGGATGTGCGCCAGCTCCTCGATGATGTACTCGCCGATCACGCCGGAGTGCAGCGCCGTGCCGCAGGCCACAACCTGAATGCGGTCCACGTCGCGCAGCTCGCTCGGCAGCATATCCAGCCCGCCCAGCTTGGCGGTGGCTTCCTCCAGATTAAGGCGGCCGCGAAAGGCGTTCTCGATCGCCGTCGGCTGCTCGTAGATTTCCTTCAACATGTAGTGCGGAAAGTCGCCCAGCTCGGCGTCGGCGTGCTCGAAGTCGACCTCGCTGATTTCGTAGTCGACCTCCACGTCGGTCAGCGAGGTGATGTCGAACTCGTCGTCGCGGATCGTGACCACGTCGTAGTCCTTCAGGTAAACGACCTTCTGCGTGTGCTTGACGACGGCGGCCACGTCGCTGGCCAGAAAGTGCTCGTCCCCGCCGATGCCCAGCACGAGCGGGCTGCCCCGCCGGGCGCCAATCAGCAGGCCGGGGTGGTCGGCGTGGATCACAGCCACGCCGTAGGTGCCGGTCACCTCCTTCAGCGCGGTGCAGAGCGCCTTGTAGAGCCGCTCCTCGGTGCCCTCGCCCAGCTTGCCGTAGTGGAAGCCGACCAGATGCGCGAGCACCTCGGTGTCGGTCTCGCTCTCAAACTCGTGGCCCTCGTCCTTCAGCCGCTGGCGCAGGCGCTGGAAGTTCTCGATCACCCCGTTGTGCACCAGCGCCAGCCGCCCGCTCCGGTCCGTGTGCGGATGAGCGTTGGCGTCGGTCGGCTGGCCGTGGGTGGCCCAGCGCGTGTGGCTGATCCCCAGGTTGCCGCCAAACGGATTCGGCGCCAGCGCCTCGGCCAAGTTGCGGATGCGACCCTTCTTCTTTTCGAGCTGGAGCCCGGCCCCGTTGAGGATGGCCAGCCCGGAGGAGTCATACCCGCGATATTCCAGGGTGCGCAGCCCGTCCAGCAAGAGCGGCTGCGCGTCGTTTTCGCCCAAATAAGCCACGATGCCACACATAACTCTGCTACGCTATGCGCCCTCCCGCCCGGCGCAAACAGAAAACCAGCGCCGACGCCCCGGCGCGCCCATGGCGCCGATCGTCCTGAAGGTTTCTGTCTGTCGCAAGATTGGAGGGATCGCGGCCCTCGGTTGTCATTATCATCATATTTTAAGTAA
>JBCDLL010000111.1:0-5581 GCA_038745425.1 Verrucomicrobiota bacterium
AAGCATTACCGCGTGCCGGCGGACCAGTACTTCTACCCGCTCCTGTTCGAGGAGGCCGGCTATTACCGCCTGAACCCGGGCAAGACCGACTACAACACCAAGCGCCCCGAGGGCCTCTGGGACGAGGGCGAGAACTACACCGGCACGGACGACCCGTTCCTGGCCGTGTTTAACAAGGAAAACACCCACATGTCGAGCGTGCGCAAGCGGACGCTGCCGGAGTACGACCTGGACATCTCGCACCTGCCCCACCTGCCGGACCTGCCCAAGATCCGCGACAACTACGGCCATCACCTCTTTCAGGTGGAACGGGCCGACACCTGGGTGGGCGAGCGCCTGGCCGATCTGAAAAAAAGCGGCAAGGAGGACGACACCATCATCTTCTTCTACTCCGACCACGGCGGCTGCCAGCCCCGCGGCAAGGCCTACCCGTTTGAAAGCGGCCTGCAGGTGCCGCTGATTATCTACGTGCCGCCCAAGTGGCGCCACCTGGCGCCGGACCTGAAGATGGGCGAGAAGACGGACCGGATGGTCGAGTTCACCGACTTTGCCCCCACCATCCTCAGCCTGGCCGGGATCGAGCCGCCGGACTACATGCAGGGCAAGGCCTTCATGGGGCCGCACGCCCAGGCGCCGCGCCAGTACCAGTTCGGCTTCCGCAGCAACCAGGACATCCACTACGACCCAATCCGCACGGTGAGCGACGGGCGCTTCAAGTACATGCGCAACTACATGCCCTACCGGCCGCTGGGGCTGCGGCAGGCCTACCAGTGGGCGATGGAGGCCAACCTGGAGTACGATCAGGCCCACCGCGACGGCAAGCTGAAGCCGGAACACGCCCGCCACTTCGAGGCCAAGCCGACCGAGCTGCTCTTTGATCTGCAGGCGGATCCCTTCGAGCTCAACAACCTGGCCGGCGACCCCGCCCACCAGAAGACGCTGGAAACGCTCCGCGCCCAGGTCTCCCGCCACATCCGCGCAACCAAGGACCTGGGCTTCTTCCCGCCGAGCGCTCGCATGCACGAAAAGACGCCGCTCTACGACTGGGTGCGCGAGCAGGACTACCCGCTGGACGAGCTCTACGCCCTGGCGGAGATGGCCTCCGACGGCAAGGCGGAGAACGCGCCCGCCCTGGCCAAAGCGCTGGAGTCCAAGCACCCGGCGATGCGCTTCTGGGGCGCATCCGGGCTGAGCACCATCGCCAGCCGGGGCCAGCAAGTCGCCGTACCGGCTGCGCTCCTGCCGCTGACCAAAGACCCGAACCCGGACGTGGCCGCCGCCGCCGCCGAGGCGCTCTGCTTCCTTGGCGAGGAAAAACAAGGGGTCGACGCGCTGATGGCGCAGATCGAGGCCGACAGCCTGCCCGCCTGCTCCGCCCTGGAAACCTTCGTCAAAACCAAGGGCGCGCCCCCAGCCCTGCAGCCGCACCTGCCCCGCCTGCGCGAGATCGCCTCGGAGAACGTCGAGCCGGTCAACGGCAAGCGGCTCTTCTACGTGCGCTCCATCCTGGTGGACGCCGGCATCAACACGCCCTGGGACCTTTTCGTCCACGAGCCCTGGGCCCTGCCCACCAGCTAGGCGCAGCCGGCCATCTGTGCGCAAACATGACGAAACAAGCCGAAAACCCGGCTACTAACGACGCCTTAACCTTTAAATTTCGACCCGAACATGGTTTTTTTCAGTTTTTTTTCGAAAATTCATTTAAAATTCATGTTGGTATGTTTTAGAAAGAGGCATGAACGCCTGCCACTACCCTCAACTACCAATTAAGCTGTGCGGTCTGCTTGTCTTAACCGCCCTGTTGCCGCTCACCAGCCACGGGAGCATCTTTAACGTCACCAACCTCTCGGACAGTGGCGCCGGCTCCCTCCGGGACGCCATCACCCAGGCCGAGGCGAATGCCGGCGCGGATCAGATCAACTTCCAGGTCGGCGGCACGATCGACGTGGCCAGCGTCTTTCCCACCATCACGACCGACATTTCGATCAGCAGCAACGGTTTTGGAGTGACCCTTGACGGCGGCAACGGCGGCCACAACGCCTACCTCATCACCTCCGGCGGCACCCTCGGCCTGGCCGATTTTACGATCCAGAACTTTTTCTCCGGCGTGATCAGCGGAGGCGCGATTCGAATGGAAGCTGGCGTCCTGAACGTGAGCGGCAGCACGTTCACCAACAATTCAACCGATCGGACAGGAGGGGCTATTCGCATTCAAGGCGGCGCGACGGCGAACGTCCAAAACAGCTCGTTCACGCAAAACAGCGCCCTCCAGGGAGGGGCCGTGTCCATGACGCAAGGGACGCTCAATTTGCGCAGTTCGCAAATCACCAACAACACGGCGGAGCTTCGGCTCTTCGGCATAGCCGGTTTGAGCGGAGGGATTTCCGCCTTCGACAATAATGCGGGCAGTTCATCGATCACCATTGAGGACTCCAACGTCTCCAACAACACCGGGGAACGGTCCAACGGCGGCATCTTCATCCGAGGCGGCACCCTGGACATCAGCAACTCTTCGATTAACGACAACGATAGCTTGGGATCGGGGGAGGACGGCGGAGGCCTCCAAATTGCGGGAGGAGCCCAGGTCACAATCACCGATAGCGAAGTGAATGGGAACACTGCTGATGGCTCCGGAGGAGGCATCCACACCCAAAACCCCGGCACTAGCCTGACCCTGGAACGCACCACGGTGGACGGAAACACTGCTCTTACCGGTGGAGGCATTAACTCAGCGGACGCCGATCTCACCATCATCCAGTCGACGATCAGCAACAACGAAGCTACTCAAGCCGGCGGCGGCGGCATCAACGCCAACCGTGGCCAAGAGCTCTTCATCGAAAACAGCACGATCAGCGGCAATACGAGCGCGACCGGGGGAGGTGGCATGGTCGTTTCGGAAGGCGTTTCCGGAGAGGTTGTCAGCACTACGTTTGCTTTCAATACTTCCGGAAATGCCGGTGCCGCCATCAATTTCACTACGGACGGAGACACGACGCTGGAGGTGCAGAACTCCATCTTTAGCGACAACAACCAAAGCGGGACGCCCAGCACCATTTCCGGCCCGGTCACCTCCGGCGGGAACAACCTCTTCGACAACGACGGCGGCGGCCTCATCGACCAAATGCCGAGCGACCAATTCAACGCCGACGCGGACCTCCAACCCCTGGCCGACAACGGCGGGCCCACCTTTACCCACGCGCTGGGCGCCACCAGCGACGCCATCGACACCGGCGCCACCAACCTGAATGTCGACCAACGCGGGTTCGTCCGCAACGTGAACGCGCCCGACGTGGGCTCCTTCGAGTTCGGCGCCGTCCCCGAGCCGAGCAGCGCGGCCTTGCTGGTGGGTGCGGCCGCCCTGCTCGCCCTGCGCCGGCGGCGGGAATTCAAATCCCGTCGGTAAGAATTCGAAAGGACTCTTTTACGTTTTCACTGAAAATGCATTTTAAAATCAGCTTTTTCTGTTTGAATCATAAGCATGAGCGCTTTCCACTACTCCCAACTACCGATTAGGCTCTGCGGCTTGCTGGTCGCAACTCCCCTCTTGCCGCTCGCGACCGCCGAAGCCGCTATCATGGTGGTCGGTCAGTCCAACCCCGGCGCCTCCACCTGGGAGAGTGGCGTCATCAACCAAACCAACGTCAGCTTGGGCAGCAACGACGTTGGCAGCCTTAAGGTGGACCTCGGCAGTACGCTGACCATCTCCGGCGACAACGGCACCTTCTTTGGCACGGGCGGAAGCTCCAACGGGAACGCGACGGTCACCATCACGGACCCTAGCACCCAGTTGACCATCAACAGCAACAATGTCTTCGTCCTAGGCAACACCACCGGCGTCGGCACCATGTTCGTCCAAAACGGCGCCGGCTTTACCACCAACCAGGACGCCAACATCGGGAACAACGGCCCCACCGCCCGGGGCGACCTCACCATCGACGGGTTCGGCTCGCAATGGAACGCCCGCGAGATCGCGGTCGGCCGGGAAGGCACCGGCACGCTGAGCGTTCTCAACCGGGCGCAAGTGACCGCCAACGTCGTGGCCATCGGGCGTGACGGCGGCACCGGCTCGCTCACGGTGACCGGCAACGGCAGCAGCGCCCCGAGCACCGTCACGGTTAATCGGAGGCAGGACAATTCGGGCGGAGGGTTCGCGGTCACCCAGGAAAGCAGCCTGCGCGTCTCCAACGGCGGCCGCATCAACGCGGCGAGCGAAGTCGTCCTCTCCGGCGCGGACATGGTGGTGGAGGGCAGCGGAACCCAGATCTCGTCCGGCGGTAACTTTGGCGTCTCGAGCGAAAACGGCCAAGCCCAGTTGATCGTCCAGGACGGCGCCCGGGTGCAGGTCGGGAGTTCCGGAAACGGGGCCAACACCACCGTGGGCTTCACGAATGGCTCGGGCGGCGAGCTGACGGTGCAGGGCTCCGGGACAACTTTCAACAGCACCGGCGACTTTGTCGTGGGCAACGGTGGCGACGGCGTCCTGAACATCCTGGACGGCGGCCGGGTCAACAACGACCGCGTTTTCCGTTTGTCTGGACAGGGGGAGGTGAACATCCGCGGGGCTGGCTCCCGGCTGGTTAGCGGCAACCCGAATGACCAAGGCCAAATGGACATCAGTGACGGCGGCGTCTTAAACGTGTTGAACGGTGGCCAAGTTACCATCGGGCAGGAGGTGAATGTGCTCGAGGGCGCCACGGTCAACCTCTTCGTCGACGGAAACAACGTCGTGCGGACCGGAACGAACGATGACGATTTAGGGTATGTCAACCGGGGCACGACCAATCTCTTCGCCCCCGCCGAGCTGGCCGCGGGCGACTACACCCCGATCGAGTCGAGTGACCCCGATGCCATCATCACGAACACCGGGACCATCAACGCCATCGGCGGCACCTTCGACACCGATACCGGCATCTTTTCGGTCAGCGACATCACCACCGACCCGCAAGGCGAGCTGGGCGGCCTGCGCGTGCAGTACGAGGAGAACATGGTGGTAAGCTTTGCCGACAGCGTCGGCGACATCGACTTCAGCGTCAGCAACCTCAACATCAACTTCATCGAGGGCGAGTTCATCCTGGCCGGCTACATGTTTGACACCACGCTGCAGGATATCCCGACCGGCATTACCTTTATCGTCCAGGAAGAGTTCGAGTTCGAGGACCTCACCTTCTGGTACCTGGCCGACGGCGAGACCGAGTGGACCGAAGTCGACCCCAACCAGACCCAGATCGAGGGCGTCAACGCCAGCCTGCTGGTGAGCGAGTTCAGCGGCTACGCGGTCACCCACGCCACGTTCATCCCCGAGCCGAGCAGCGCCGCCTTGCTGATGGGCGCTGCCGGGCTGCTCGCCCTGCGCCGGCGCCGCCGGTCTTAGGCGGGCGCTTCCGGGTCGCCGTTGCGGGGGAGCCGGATGACGAAGCGCGTCTCGACGCCGGGCCGGCTTTCCACCTCGATGGCGCCGCCGTGAGCCTTGACGATGGTATCGCAGATGGCCAGCCCCAGGCCAAAGCCGCCCTGTTCCTGCGACCGGGCGCGGGATTTGTCCACCCGGTAGAAGCGCTCGAAGAGGTGGGGCAGGGACTCG
>JBCDLL010000112.1:0-5389 GCA_038745425.1 Verrucomicrobiota bacterium
CCTAACTCGGCAGCGGGAAGCGCCGGGTGAGGGTGCGGACCTGCTCGCGCAGCTCGGCCAGCTTGGCGGGGTCGTCGCGGTGGCGCAGAGCCTCGTGGATGAGGTTGGCGATGTCGAACATCTCGTCTTCCTTCATGCCGCGGGTGGTGACGGCCGGGCTGCCGATGCGGATGCCGCCGGCCTTGAAGGGGCTCTGCCGGTCGAAGGGCACGGCGTTCTTGTTGACCGTGATCCCGGCCAGGTCGAGCGCGGCGCTGGCCTCCTTGCCGGTGATTTCTCTGGGCTGGAGATCGACCAGGAAACAGTGATTCTGGGTGGTGCCGGAGACGATTCGGTAGCCGTTTTTCTTGAGGCCTTCGCAGAGGGCCTTGGCGTTGCGCACCACCTGCTCCTGGTAGGTCTTGAAGGCGGGCCGGGCGGCCTCGAGGAAGCAGACGGCCTTGGCGGCGATGACGTGCATGAGCGGGCCGCCCTGGATGCCGGGGAAGACCTGGGCGTCGATAGTCTTGGCGTCCTTCTCGCGGCAGAGGATGAGGCCGCCGCGCGGGCCGCGCAGGGTCTTGTGGGTGGTGGTGGTGACGAAGTCGGCGTAGGGCACCGGGGAGGGGTGGACCCCGGCGGCGACGAGCCCGGCGATGTGGGCCATGTCGGCCATGAGCAGGGCGCCGACCTTGTCCGCCACCGCGCGCATCCGGGGGAAGTCGATGATGCGGGAGTAGGCGCTGGCGCCGATGGTGATGAGCTTGGGCTGGAACTCGGTCGCCTTGGCTTCGAGTTCGTCGTAGTCAATCACTTCCTCTTCCTTGGTCACGCCGTAGTGCATGACGTCGTAGAACTCGCCGGAAAAGTTGCGGGGGTGGCCGTGGGTGAGGTGGCCGCCGTGGGCCAGGTCCATGGTCAGGATTTTGTCGCCCGGCTTAAGCTGGGAGAAGTAGACGGCGGTGTTGGCCTGGGAGCCGGAATGCGGCTGGACGTTGGCGTGCTCGGCGCCGAAGAGGCTCTTGGCCCGCTCGACGGCCAGGCGCTCGATGGTGTCGACGTGCTCGCAGCCCCCGTACCAGCGCTTGCCGGGATAGCCCTCGGCGTACTTGTTGGTCAGGCAGGAGCCCTGGGCCTCCATCACGGCGGCCGAGGTAAAATTCTCGCTGGCGATGAGCTCGATGTTGTCGGTCTCGCGGCGATGCTCGAGTTCAATCGCGTGGGCGATTTCCGGGTCGGTTTCGGCCAGGGTCGGCAGGTGTTCGGCGGAGCTGGGGGCGGTCGTTTCCAAGGCGGTGTCGTCGGGGGTTGGGGTTGGGAGTTTGGGCAGCCAGGCGGTGAGCGCGGTCACCATTTCCTGGGGCGTGATGGCCCGTGGGTCGAAGCACAGAACCCTAGCCTCGAGCAGGCGGCGACTCAAGTCCTCGCTGGAGGTTTTCGACGCCGGAGGCAGCCGCTGGTACTCCAGGTCGTTGAGCTGGATGGCGAGCCGCTCCAGCGCGACCGCCTCCTCGGAGACGAGGATGCCCTTGCGCTCCGGGCTGGCGGCCACGCTCTGCAGCAGGCGCAGGGCGTAATCGGCGCGCTCGGGCCGTTCGTGGGGGAAGGCGCCGCAATCATGGAACGGCAGGCCGCCGAGCAGGGAGGCCACGTGGGCCTTGTAGGGCAGGCCGTAGGGGCTGGCGCCGACGTAGAGCCAGGTGGCGGCGGCGTCGGCCTCGCTCGGCTCGGGGGCTTCGCCGGTAACGGCGGCAAGGATGGAGGGCATGGCGGCTTCAATCTGCCCGCGGCAGGTGCGGTAGGCCGCCTGGCCCAGGCCCATCGGGTCGGATATGTCGCGCTCCATCGCGCCGAGGCCGCGTTCGAACTCGCGCAGCAGGAAGGTCTTTTGCGCGGCGGCGGGGAACAGCAGCAGGATGCTGTCGAGATGGTTGTAGGTCATCACAAAGATGTAGTCGGCCCACTCGGCCAACTGCGGCGTCATTGGCTGGCTGCGCTGGCGGCGGATGTCGATGCGGCGCTCGTCCATCACCTCCACCGAGTGGGCGCTGGGGGGCTGCCCGGCCACGGCGCCGACCCCGGCCGAGGCCACTTGCAGATCGTCGCGGCCGGCTGTCAGATGGGCAAAGAAGCCCTCCGCCATGGGGCTGCGGCAGACGTTTCCGGTGCAGACAAAAAGGACGCGTTTCACGAGGGGTCGAGTGGGGAGAGCCAGACCCTACAAGGTGCGGTCGCCCGGCCCGGAGGTCAAACCCGCAGTTGGCCGGGCGATGTCGGCCCGAGGCCCGCGCACTTCCAAACCAGTGGCCCGAAGTGGGCTGGCCTCGCACCGGCGGCGGCGGGAACCACGTCAGGTCAGCCTTCCGACGCTGGGGTTATGCCGACCGCTAGAGCTTATTACAAAAGTCCCACGCGGCCCGCGTTGCGAGGAGTTTTCCTCCGTGGCTATGACAGAGGAAGGAGCAGGTATCAAATATACCTGTGACTGACGAACAACAACGCCACGGCGGAAAAGAACGGCAACCTTTTCAAGGCCAGTGTCTTTTGGCCACTGGGCGGTGTTGCTCCTCAGTCACTTATCAATTTTGATAAGCTCCTTCGTTGCGCCTAGCCCAGCAGCCAAAATCCGACTGGCGCGGGTACGCGGGACTTTTGTAATAAGCTCTAGGTCCGGCGGCCACCGGCACAAGGTGATGCCAAGCCGGGGTAGCCGTCGATGTCCCCATCGACGGTGCTCGACGCGTTTACAATTCGAGTCTTGTTTTGCACCTGAGGCAACTGGCCTTTATGAGAGAGCTTCTAGCGCCGACGGCGGCGCAGGAGAGCCAGCCCGGCGGCACCCAAGGCCAGCAGGGCGCCGGTGGTGGGCTCGGGGATGACTTCGGCGGCGGTGACGGCGTAGCCGCTGAAGTCACTGACGGCGAAGTTGACCCAGCCGTCGGCGTAGCTGTAGTTAAGCGGGTCGAAGTCCTCCCAGCCGGCGCCCGGGCTGTCCTCGCGGAAGAAGGAGAAGGCGTCGAACTCGTAGCCCTCGCCGACAAAGTAGGAGAGCAGCACGACGTCGCCCAGGGCGGCGCTGGTGTCCTCGAAGGCGTAGGCGCGGAGGACGAACTGGTCGCCGATCATCTCGACGCTGTCGGCCATCGCTTCCAGGGTCACGTCGGTCGCCCCGGCGTCGAAGCTCATGAGCAGAACGTTGGCGGCGAGCACGATCCGCTCGTTGGCCAGGTCCTCGCCGGTGACGGAGCCGCCGCTGCGGTCCATCGCGGCGGCGACGTCGAAGGTGCGATCGGCGTGGTTCCAGGAGCCGCCGACACCCACGTAGTGGTTGGCCGCGTCGATGAAGAATTGGGCGCTGATCGGGCTGTAGTTGCCCGCGCCCAGGCCGGCGTCGGCAAAGAGGTAGACTGAATTAACCGAGCTGGCGAAGGTGCTGCCGGCCGAGAGCAGGGTGGCCGAACCGTCGCCGGAGACATGCAGGTTTGCCCGGCCGGTGGCGTTGATCACAATGGTTCCGTCGGCAGTCACCGAACCCTGATCAGCAACCGTGAGCGTGCCGTTGCCGACGACGAGGTTGCTGGAATTGGTCCAGGTCGAGCCCGCACCGGTCACCGTCGCCGTGCCTTCGCTACCTGTACTGTTGCCAATTGAGCCTGTGGCGTTGCTGACCATGCCGCCGTCTGCGACGTTGAGCGTGCCGGTGCCGGAGCCACCAACAACGAGATTGCTGGAATTGGTCCAGGTCGAGCCGGCGCCGGTCACGGTAGCGGTGCCTGAACCACCGCCAAATTCGCCAAGAGTTGAAGAGGAGCTGCTGACCGTTCCGCCGCTTTCGACGTTGAGCGTGCCGGTGCCGAAGCGACCGAAAGACGCGGCGCCGTCGATGCTGACCGTGCCGCCGTCCGCCACGTTGAGGGTGCCGGTGCCCAAGTTGCCGATGGTGAGATTGCCGGAAGTGGTCCAAGCAGAGCCCGCGCCGCTCACCGCGGCGGTGCCTTCGCTTCCGAAATTCCTACCCATAGTCCCAGTCAGGCTGCTGACTTGCCCCCCGTCTTCGACCTTGAGCATGCCGGTGCTGGCTGCGCCGACGGTGAGGTCACCGGAACTGGTCCAGGTGGAGCCCGCGCCGGTCACCGTGGCATTACCACTGCCGTTAACGCTATTTCCTATTATTCCCAGCGTGTTACTGACTTCGCCGCCGTTTTTGACGTTGAGGGTGCCGGTGCCGAAGACTCCGACGATGAGGTTGCTGGAATTGGTCCAGGTCGAGTCCGCGCCGGTCACGGTAGCGGTGCCTTCGCTATTACTGGTATTACCAATTCGGCCTGTGGCGCTGCTGACCGTACCGCCGTTTTTGAGGTTGAGGGTGCCGGTGCCGATGTTGCCGATGAGAAAGTTGCCAGAATTGGTCCAGGTCGAGCCCGCGCCGGTCACGATGGCCGTACCTACGCCGCCGCTGTTGCCAATGAAACCCTCCGTGTTGCTGACGGTGCCGCCGTTGCTGACGGTGAGGGTGCCGGTGCCGGAGTTGCCGACAACCAACAAGGAAGAGCTGTTCCAGTTCGAGCCCGCGCCGGTCACGGCGGCCGTTCCTTCGCTTCCGGAGCCGACGCCAATAAACCCAAACAGGTTGCTGACCATGCCGCCGTTCGCCACGTTGAGCGTGCCAGAGCCCTGATCACCGACCGCAAGATCGCTCGAATTGGTCCAGGTCGAGCCCGCGCCGGTCACGGTGGCCGTCGCGGTGAAGCCGCTGTCTTTCCCCAAGACACCAGTCTCAAGCGATAAGGTGCTGCCGCCGTTGATGGAAAGAGTGGCATCCGCCCCCACGCCCAGCTCGCCCGTTGCGATGGGACCGCCACCCTGCCAGAGGGCTTCGTCGTTCGGCGAATAGCCGCCGAAGATGCTGATGTCGGCCCGGGCGGGTGGCAGGAGGGCGAACAGCAGGGCAAGGAAGGCAAGGGCGTTCTTCATGGGACGGCGAGGGTGGTTGGTTCGGTTTCAGTTGGGTGGCTGCTGATGGGAAAGAGGGGCGGCGTTTGCGCTGTCTCTGGCTGGTCCAGGTTAGCGCTTTGGTTTGTATCTGGTCGAGACGGCTCTTCCTCCATCTCAGCCAACCCCTCCAGATCGCCTCCGCGCTCCCCAAGAGTCTTCAAATCGTTCAATGTTGTCAATGCTTCGAGGTCGTACGTTTGGACCCGAGGTGGCCAGGCAGCGTCCGAACCTCCACGCCGGCGCAATCCGATCAGCTTAGCGCCGCTGGCGGACCTCCCCCGCCGCGAAAAGCCTTGCTCCGCCGCGCCGGAATCCGCATATTCGGAGGCCCGCGTCAACTGGTTGTGCTGGTTGGGCGACGGCGTTTTGGGCGGTTAGCTTAGCGGTAGAGCGCTCGCTTCACACGCGAGAGGTC
>JBCDLL010000113.1:0-5201 GCA_038745425.1 Verrucomicrobiota bacterium
AATGGCCGCCGCCAGCAGGAGCGGCTCGACCGCCCGGCCGAGGAAGCGCGCCACCCAGGTGTCCTGCAGGCGCACGCCGTAGCTGCGCTCGAGCGTCTCGCTGAAGACCGCGACCGGGTTGGCGCGGCCAAAGCACCAGCCCAGCAGCAGGCTGTCGCCTGCGGGCTGTTCGGCGCGATCCCGCGCGGGCCGGTAGAAGTGGGCCACCGCCAGCACCAGGGCCTCGGCCAGCAGCAGATAGAGAACGAGGGCAATGCCGAAGATGAGCGCCGGCAGCCAGTTCCAGCCGGTGTAGGTGACGGCAAAGCAGGAAAGAGCCGCCACCAGTTGGACGCCAAAGGCCAGCCACGCCAGGCGCATCAACGGCGCGACAAAGGCCGCGTGCTCCCGCACGCTCGAGCGGGCGTATTGCAGAGCGACGTACATGAGGAAGGCGCCGCTTGCGACTAGCAAAGCGATGAGCCGAAGGGCGTCATCGGATTCGCTCGCCAGGGGAAGTCTCGGGTTGAGAGCGGTACCCAGCCAAACCGCCACCACCAAGGCGACCAGCGCCAGTAGCGGGTGCTGCAGGCGGTCGCGGAACCAGGGCAGCCAGGCCGGAGCGTCGGAGTTGTGGTCGCGTTGCTCGGTTAGAATGTAGATGGCGTGAAGGGTGCAGACTGCAAACGCCCAGCCGTTGAGGCAGGCTAGCACCCGCAGTAGGCTTTCAACCTCGCCGCCAGGGTTGCCCGTAAGCGAGAGCGGTAGGACAAGGGGCAGGAGCGCTGAATAGAGCAGCCCCAGGCCCAGAGCGCCCACAGCGGCGCGGAGAGACGCAATGCGGTCGGAATCAGGCGTCGTCGGCATGAAGGGTCTTGGTCAGCATGGTATCGCCGTCAAAGGTGAAGCAGGCGAGGAAGGGGCGCCGGTCCAGGAGAAAGGGGAACCAGTGGCGGTCGTCCTGCCACATGGCGTCGAAGGGGACGGCGTTGAGCGGAGCCCAGAAGGGTTTGGCTTCGGCGGATTCGGCGGGCGTGCCGGTGTGGCCGTCGGCGCGGAAGACCTGGCACCGCATAGCGTAGCCGTCGGCAAAGTGGAAGCGGAGCTCACCGGCGGGCACGATGCCGGTCGGGGTGACGTGGATTTCCTCCTGCGTCTCGCGGATGGCGGCGGCCAGCGCGGTCTCGCCGGGGTCGATCTTGCCGCCGGGGCCGTTGACCTTTCCGCGGCCGAAGCCGGTCTTCTTTTCAATGAGCAGCACTTGCCCGTTTTCGATCACGAAAAGCAGGACGCACTCCTGTTGCGGTTCCCACCGGTCCCAGTCCAGCTTGGGCCAGGTGGCGGGCAGGGGAGGCGTTGGGGTGGTGGCGGACATGGCGGAGGGTCGCCGGGTGAACGGGCCGGCCAGGTTGAAGCATCTGTATTAAACTTTGTGCCGTTGAGATTCAAGACCGCATGTGGTGAGGCAGCCCGGGCCGCCGGATTGGCACGCCAGTGGCTTGACCTGAAGTAATTGAAGCCAGATTCCGTTTGCTGATCGCGGATCGTGCGTATATTGGAAAACCTACCGCCGTTTTTATGGGATTGTTTGACCACTACCACACCGAAGACTTTTTCGACGAGATGTTTGCGGCGGACGGCAAAGTCCGGCCCCATTACCGCCAGGTGTTCCAGCGGCTGCAGAAGATGCCGCTGAAGGACTACGACCGCCGGCGGGAGGCGATCGACACGGCGTTTTTGCGCCAGGGCATCACCTTTACGGTTTACTCCGACGACAAGGGCACCGAGCGGATTTTCCCGTTCGACATGATTCCCCGCATCATTCCGGCCAAGGAGTGGAAGCACATCGAGGAAGGGCTGACCCAGCGCATCATCGCGCTCAATCTCTACCTCTACGATCTCTACCACGGGCAGCAGATCATCAAAGACGGGGTTGTGCCCAAGCAGTACGCGCTGAAGACGGCGCACTTCCGCAAGGCCTTCATGCACGTGGATGTGCCGCGCGACATTTACATCCACATCTGCGGCACGGATTTGGTCCGCGACAACGAGGGCACCTACTACGTGCTCGAGGACAACGCGCGCAATCCGTCCGGGGTCAGCTACCTGTTGGAAAACCGCGCCGCGATGAAGCGCGCCTTCCCCAACATGTTCGAGCGCATCGGCGTGCGCCCGGTGGACCACTACTGCGACGAACTGCTGGCGGTGCTGCAGTACGTCGCCCCCACCCACCAGCCCAATCCCAACGTGGTGGTGCTGACGCCGGGCATCTACAACAGCGCCTACTTTGAGCACTCCTTCCTGGCGCGCCAGATGGGCGTGCAGATCGTCGAAGGCCGCGACCTGGTGGTGAAGGACGACTTCGTCTTCATGCGCACGACGCAGGGCCTGCAGCGGGTGGACTCCATCTACCGCCGCATCGACGACGACTTCCTGGATCCGAAGGTCTTCCGCGAGGACTCGGTGCTCGGAGTGCCCGGGCTGGTTAAAGCTTACCGCGCCGGCAACGTTTCGCTGGCCAATTCCATCGGCACCGGCGCCTGCGACGACAAGGCGATCTACACCTACGTGCCAGCGATGATCAAGTACTACCTGGACCAGGAGCCCATCCTGCCCAACGTGCCCACACACATGGCCCGCAACAAGGACGAGCGCGCCTACATCCTCGAGCACCTGGACGAACTCGTCGTCAAGCCCGTCAACGAGAGCGGCGGCTACGGCATGCTGGTCGGCCCGAAGGCGACCAAGAAAGAGCTGAGCGAATTCAAGAAACGCATCCAGCGCAACCCCAGCAACTACATCGCCCAGCCGACCCTGTCGCTCTCGCGCAGCCCCAGCTATTGCGAGGACCACTTCGAGGGCCGCCACGTGGACCTGCGCCCCTACATCCTCTACGGCAAGAAAATCACCATCGTGCCGGGCGGGCTGACCCGCGTGGCGCTGCGCAAGGGCTCGCTGGTGGTCAACTCTAGCCAGGGCGGCGGGAGCAAAGACACCTGGGTGCTCTACGACAAATAGAAGGAACTGGCCGACATGTCCGAAATGATTGCCTCCAAAACGTACGTCGCGCCGATGCTTTCGCGCGTGGCGGACAGCCTGTACTGGATGAGCCGCTACATGGAGCGGGCGGAGAACATTTCCCGCATCCTCGACGTCAACCTCCAGTACATGCTGGATTTGCCCCGTCGCGACCAGACCAACCCCAAGACGCTTTGGGGGCCCGTTTTGCACAGCACCGGCGACGAGCGCGACTTTAAGAAGCTCTACGACGAGACCAACAGCGACTCCGTCATCGACTTTCTGACCCTGCGTCGGGAAAACCCCAATTCCATCCTCAACTGCGTCACGATCGCCCGCGAAAACGCCCGCCACGTGCGCGAGCAGATTTCCGACGAAATGTGGGAGGAGATCAACCGGACCTACCTCAGCCTCCGGGATTTGACGATGGGGCGCATCCGCCGGATGGGCGCCCACCAGTTCTCCAATCTGGTGCGCGAGGCCAGCCACCTCTTCCAGGGCATCACCGACGCCACCATGCCGCACCACCAAGGTTGGGAGTTTATCCAGGCTGGCAAGTACATCGAGCGCGCGGACAAAACGACGCGCATCGTCGACGCCAACCTGGACGTTTTTGCCCCCTGCTACGAGGAGCCCCCGCAGAACCGCGCGGTCGACACGCTCAAGCTGGCGGCGATCCTGCGCTCCTGCAGCGCGCACACCGCCTACCGCCGCGTCTACGTGGCCGATCTGGAGCCGGAGAAAGTGGTGGAGTTCCTGGTCCTGGGCCAGACCTTCCCCCGCAGCATCCGTTTCTGCGCCGAGGCGCTCCACGCGGCCCTGCGGCGCATCTCCGGTTCCACCGGCGACCGCTTTACCAACAACTCCGAGAAGCTGGCCGGCCAGCTCGACGCGGAGCTGCACTTTAGCTCCCGGGAGGACATCCTCGCCCCCGGGCTGCACCTGAGCATGGACGCCATCCAGTCCAAGCTCAACCAGATCGACGAGGCGGTTTACGCGACCTATATCTTCTACGAGCCGGAGAGCGAAGCCGTCCTCCCGCCCAGCGACGACGAGCCCAGCATCATGCAGCGCTTCAAAAACACGCGCCAGCCGGTCAAAGTGGCCGCTCGTAAGGCGGTGCGTCGCCGGCGTCGCCCGGTCTAGGGCGCGAGAAGGCGCCCCTTTTCGAGCTATTACACCCCATGGATCCATGGGGTATCCTACCTTCCGGTCTTACCGTGAGGTAGGTCAGTGGGAAGAAGAAGGCACCGTGGAGGGCCAGGAGGAATTCGGCGGCGCCTGCGGAGGAAGGTGATGCTGTCGGCCGCTGACGTGAGGCGGGTTCGCGTCGTAGGCATGGGCCGCCTGGGCCAGGATCACGAGTTTGGGCACGGTCACGGTGTCGCCCTGTTCGATCATGTTGAGGATGGAAAGAACGGCATCGTTGACCAACGCGTTTTCGGATTTCCCGAGCACGGCGCAGATGGATTTCATGCGTTGGCGGACCTCGGGAGGAAACTTAACAGATAGCGGCTTGGATTTACTCATCGTTCTGCGTATACGCACCGTTGTTCCACAAGACAATACAAATATTGTAAAAATAATGTATAGCAAAACGTAGCGTATTTGTTTTAGGCTCGCGTTTGCGAAACTTTAGAAGCAATCACTACTTTACTCGTCTCTACTTAAACTAACTAAATTAATCATGCCAAGAAACCCCAAAACCGAAATGTTGCGTGTGCGTTTGACCACCGGTGAACGCGACGCAATGGAACAGCTCATCGTCAACCGGGGAAAAGGGGAAACCATTTCCCGGTTTATCCGCGATGTCGTGATTGGCAGCTACATTACCCGCGATGGCCGGGAACCCTACCTGGTGAGCGAGCAAGTGCACCACAAGCTCGAAAAGCTCGGGGTGCTGCTGAACCGTAATCCCGACCGTGTGGCGGAAGAATGCATCGAAGGCATTTGCCACATGATTGAGAATCAGGACGAAGATCCCCTGATTGTCCAGGAAGTGAAGCTGCGCGAGCGCTACGCCAAGGCCGACTCCGGCGAGGGCAAGCGCAAGAGCAAGGCCTAGATAGCTTCTAAGCCCCGCGGGCGCACTGCCCGCTTGCCGCATGGTCGCTTTTCCCCTAATGGATGGGGCATGTCCGCCCCCACCACGGCCTTTGTTCTGGGCGCCGGCCTGGGCACTCGGCTGCGCCCCCTTACCCTGG
>JBCDLL010000114.1:0-5200 GCA_038745425.1 Verrucomicrobiota bacterium
GCCGCCGTAAACCCAAGGTTTCCTGGGCAAGGTTCGTCCGCCCAGGGTTAGTCGGGTCCTAAGGTGAGGCCGAAGGGCGTAGCCGATGGAAAGCAGGTTCAATATTCCTGCACCTCCGACCTTTAACCCGGTTTGACGCATTTCTAGAGACAGTAGGACGGCTGAAAGTGTCCGGTCACGGCTTCGGTTGTGGCCACTCTGTCGACGGAAGTGCCAAGAAAAGAGCCGGTGTATACTAAGGAGCCCGTACCGTAAACCGACACAGGTGGGTGGGTAGAATATACCAAGGCGTGTGAGTGAAATCTCTTGAAGGAACTCGGCAATCTAGCCCCGTAACTTCGGAAGAAGGGGCGCCACCCTCGGGTGGCCGCAGTGAAATGAGTCAACCGACTGTTTATCAAAAACACAGCTCTCTGCTAAGTCGTAAGACGACGTATAGGGAGTGACACGTGACCAATGCCGAAAGATTACGGTAAGGGGTTAGCCGCAAGGCGAAGCTCTGAGCCCAAGTCCCGGTGAATGTCGGCCGTAACTATAACGGTCCTAAGGTAGCGAAATTCCTTGTCGGGTAAGTTCCGACCTGCACGAATCGTGTAACGAGTTGACTGCTGTCTCCAAGAGAAGCTCAGCGAAGTTGTATTCGCGGTGAAGATGCCGCGTACCCGCAGCAGGACGGAAAGACCCTATGCACCTTTACTGTAAGCTGTTACTGATAGTTTGTTCGAAATGCTTAGCGTAAGTGGGAGACGTTGAAGCCAGGATTTCGGTTCTGGCCGAGTCGCCAATGAAACACCACCCTTTTTGCATGAGCTGTCTAACCCTATGCCCTTAGCGGGCTGGGGGACAATGGCAGCGGGTCAGTTTATCTGGGGCGGATTCCTCCCAAAGAGTAACGGAGGAGCGCTAAGGTTCCCTCAGCATGGTTGGCAATCATGCGTCGAGTGTATTGGCAGAAGGGAGCTTAACTGTGAGACCGACAAGTCGAACAGATGCGAAAGCAGGCCAAAGTGATCCGGCGGTTGAATGTGGAATTGCCGTCGCTCATCGGACAAAAGGTACGCTAGGGATAACAGGCTTATCGCCCCCAAGAGTTCATATCGACGGGGCGGTTTGGCACCTCGATGTCGGCTCATCACATCCTGGGGCTGGAGAAGGTCCCAAGGGTCCGGCTGTTCGCCGGTTAAAGTGGTACGCGAGCTGGGTTCAGAACGTCGTGAGACAGTTCGGTCCTTATCCGCTGTGGGCGTAGGAGATTTGAGGGGTTCATTCCTTAGTACGAGAGGACCGGGAATGACGCACCTCTGGTGTTCCGGTTGTCCTGTCAAGGGCAGCGCCGGGTAGCTATGTGCGGAAGAGATAAGCGCTGAAAGCATCTAAGCGCCAAGCTCCTCCCAAGACCAGATCTCCCTATCAGGTCCGTGGAAGACCACCACGTCGATAGGCTGCAAGTGGAAGTGTGGCAACACATTGAGCTAAGCAGTACTAATTAACCGATCGGCTTATGGTTCTAGTTTTCAAGCACCCTCGGGGTTGGCCCAACGGCCAGCGCCAAGGCGCTTGAAAAGTCAAGATACCCTCAGCACAAAGCTCGGTGTTTACACTCTACTCGTAGTTTTCAGGGAATCTCCCGCCCGCGGGAGTTCTTTACCCATCCCCGAATGGCAGCCGCCAGAGCACCTGGAGAAAGATTCTCAAGCATTCCTCCAGCCCTCTGGTGATCACAGAGGCGTGGCCCCACCCGTTCCCATCCCGAACACGGCAGTGAAACGCGCCATCGCCGATGGTAGTGCGGGTCGAGCCCGTGCGAGAGTAGGTCGTTGCCAGGTTCCATCAACCCCGGCGCGTGCAAACGCGTCGGGGTTGCTTATTTTTACCTACAAGACTTTCAAAACTTGAGATTTTCTTCGTCTCAGGTTTAATTGAAAGCATCGCCTCCCGGCAGGATTTGCCGTGAACTTTAAACTTCGAGATCTCCGCACCCAGCAAGCGCATGTCTTCGAGCCCGGTGATTGCCGTGTCGGGCGCGAGGAAATGATGGACCTCGTGCTCGAGGCCGGCTCCATCAGCCGCCACCACGCCAACCTGCACAACTCGCCCGAAGGCGTCGTCTGGGTCATCGACCTGGGCTCGACCAACGGCACCAGCCTCCACGACCAGCCGGTGCGCGACTGGACCCGCGTGCTCCCCGGCGACGTCATCACCTTTGGCGACGTCCGCGTGCGGCTGGAGGACGAGGTGGCCTCCACCGCCGACATCCCGGTCCGCGACACCCCTCCCGAATTCCGCCACCACACCGCCGGCTCCGAGGGCCGAGCGGCCGGTTCCGGTTCCCCGGCTCCCAACGGCAAGGCCTCCGCGGTGGATCGCCAGCGCGACACCACCAGCGTGGCCAGCCCGCAGAACTACCTCGCCGTGAAGCCGAAGAAGGCCTCCGGCATCGTCCTGCCGCCGCGCTCCTCCCTCTCCTCCCAGATTTCCCCGCCGACCGAACCGCAGGAAAAACTCGTCACTCACGAGGGTGAAATGCCCAACGGCGAGCACTCCACCGCCGGGGAGACCCTGGCCCTGCCGGAGGTCGAACGCGAGGCGCACCGCCAAGTCGATTCCCTGGTGCAGCGCGCCAACGCGCTTGTCCAGCGCAGCTCCCCCAAAACCACCTCCGGCCCGCTGTCGCTCGATCCCGGCAAGCGCACCGGACAGCAGGATTACCTTAAGCGTCCGCGCACCGAGGGCATGCCCCTGCGCCCGGCCAGCTTAATCAACGGCAAGACCGCCGCCGTGCCGATGCCCGCACCGGGCCCGACGCGCTCCACCCGGGCCGAGTCTCTCCTGCCGGTACCCGCGGCCGTCGCCCCCGCGGTCGCGGATGACGTCTCCGGCCGGGGCGCCGCCGCCCTGGCGCCCGCCCCCGCCCCAGCGCCGAGTCCTGCCCCGGCCCAGGGGACCGTCCTCGCCCCCAAAGCACGGACCAAGCCGGCTCCGGAACCGGCCCCCGAACCCGCCGCCCAGCCCCTGCCGCCCATGGCGCGGATGCCTGCCCAGACGGTGCCCGAACCGGTCGCGCAGGTCGAATCGGCCCCTGCCATCGCCGGGCCGCAGGTGGTGGAAGCCCGGGCGGTCGCCTTTTACAAATCGATGGCCTTTCTGGCCCTGGGTTTATTTTTGGGTTTTGTCGCCGGCGTCCTGGTCTGCAAGTACCTCCTGTTCTAAGGCAAGCAATCCGGCGCCTCGCGGCGGGCCCGGTTTCCCCGCTCGCAATCGCCCGCCGCCCGCTCAATTGGCACGGTCCCGGCTTCTTTAATGGTTCCGAAGAAAGGAGAAACGCGATGACCAAACGCATTCGTTCCCGCTTCGGGATGCTCACCAACCGCCGCCACCTCCACCACGGAGCCGACTACCGGGGGCGCAAACACGGCGAAACCCGCCACGAACGCCGCCGCAACCGCGAGGTGCTTCGCAGTGGCTACTGGCTGGAGGAAGCCGACTGAGACCGGACGGCCTCCGAGGGCGTGGGCGCGACGGGTGTTCGGATTGCCAAGCGGGCAAGTCGCCTTAAGTTAGGCGATGGCCAACCTACCCATCGAACCCGAGCGCATTCGCGAGCTCAACGCCTTCGAGGCCGACCACGCCGCCGGCACCTACGTCCTGTACTGGTGCTCCGAGGCCCAACGGGCGGAGGAAAATCTGGCGCTGGAGTACGCCATTTGGCGCGCCAACCAGCTCGAGCAAAGCGTCGTCGTGGCCTTTGGGCTGGACGCCGACTTCCCCGAGGCCACCGCGCGCTCCTTCCTTTTTCTGCTGGAGGGTCTGGCCGACCTCAAGGAGGCGTTGGCCCGCCGCGGGCTCAAGTTCATTGTCGCCCAGGCCAAGCCTTCTTCGCTGGCTCTCGAGCTAGCCCGCGACGCTAGCCTGCTCGTCTGCGACAAGGGCTACTTGCGCACCCAGCGCGCCTGGCGCGACGAGGTGGCGGACGAGGCGGGCTGCCCGGTCATTGAAATCGACACCGAGCTGATCGTCCCGGTCGAAACGGCCAGCGACAAGGCCGAGTACGCCGCCCGCACCATCCGGCCCAAGCTCCACCGCCAGTTCGAAAAATTCTGCCGCCGGGTGAAGACAGTCGAACCGGCGAAGGAGTCCCTCCGCCTGGCGGTGGAGGCTCGGAACGAAGTAGACCTGGACGACCCGGAGGGCGTGCTGAAAGCGCTGGGGACGGACACTTCCGTCGAGCCGATCCCTTTCTTTACCGGCGGGACCACCGAGGCCAAGAAAATCTGGAACTCATTTCTGCGCAAGCACTTCGACCACTACGACGGCAACCGCAACCAGCCGCAGACGAGCGACGTTTCGCACATGAGCAAATACTTGCACTACGGGCAAATCTCGCCCGTCTACCTGGCCGAAAGCGCCCGCGACGCTGCCAGCGGTGGCAAGGCGGACAAGGACAGCTTCATCGAGGAACTCTTCGTGCGCCGCGAGCTGGCCTTCAACTTTGTCTACTACACGGACGGCTACGATTCCTTTGCCTGCCTGCCGGACTGGGCGCACAAGACGATCGACAAGCACCGCGGCGACCGGCGCGAGTACGTCTACACGCGGGAGGAGCTCGACGCCGCCGAAACCCACGACCCCTACTGGAACGCCGCCATGCGCGAGATGAAGTTTACCGGCTACATGCACAACTACATGCGCATGTACTGGGGCAAAAAAATCTACGAATGGAGCGCCGACCCGGAGGAGGCGTTTGCGACCACCCTCGCGCTCAACAACCGCTACTTCCTCGACGGCCGCGACCCCAACTCCTACACCGGCGTGGCCTGGTGCTACGGCGTGCACGACCGCCCCTGGACGGAGCGCCCCGTCTTTGGCCAACTGCGCTACATGAACGCCAACGGGCTTAAGGCCAAGGCCAAGCCCGACCGGTACGTGGAGAAGGTGGACCGCCTGGTCGAAGAGGCGACCGGCGCGACGCTGCTCTAGAAGCTATCTCAAAATCTCCGCGTGCCCGCGTCAGTTGGGTTTTGGCCGCTGGGCTAGGCGCAACGAGGGAGCTTATCCAAATTGATAAGTGACCGAGGAGCAACACCGCCCAGTGGCCAAAAGACACTGGCCTCGAAGAGGTTGCGGTTCTTTCCCGCCGTGGCGTTGTCGTTCGTCAGTCACAGGTATATTTGAGACCTGCTCCTTCCTCACTTCGAACCAC
>JBCDLL010000115.1:0-4875 GCA_038745425.1 Verrucomicrobiota bacterium
CGCCGCCCTCGTGGTGGAGGACGCCGAAGCGGGCTTCAGCGCGGCCGTCAGCGGCGGGTTCAAGTGCCTAGCCGCCGGCGACGAACGCGCCCGCCTCAGCGCGCCCGATCTCGCCCAACTCATGGCGCGGGATTTGTTGCGGCTCTACGACTAAGATTTTGAAGTAAAGCCTCTCGTTGGCGCGAAAGTCTTTGGGGAATCAGCTTTGATTCGCCCGCTCATGGTTGACCATGAGGAACGGGTTTGACGCGGGCGGTGGACGACTGAGCCGGCGGGGTGTCCGGGGCGGGCGGGAGCCGGGCTTGGGGGCGCTTACTCTCCTCGGCGGGAGGGGGGATTCGATCCCTCCTCTCCGCCGGGCGGGCCTCCCCTACCGGAACACCACTTACCCAAAGGCCTTTGCCTGCGGACGCCGCCGGCCGTTGTTCCCAACGCCGCGCGTGTATGTCAAAGATCTTGCTGCCCAGGCCGGGTCGGATTCCTCATCCCGTTGGACCCGGGTCAGATGCCTATACGAGCGCACGACAACACTATCCCCTATCAAGGTTATTTTGTCAACATTTAATTTCCTTTTATACGCTATTTATTGTTATCTCTTGAAGCTTAACGTCTTACTCCGCCCGTTTTCATCCCCAGCACCAGCCCTTGCCGAAGCTTTCATGCTCCCTCGGGATTGGTCAGCAATCCCTGCGTCCGTAACGCCTACTTAGCAAAAAAAGAAGGAACTCTGGGCCATCCCCACCGAGTCCGACCGATACCGTTGGACAGACACGGCTTTTACCTAAAGCCGGTGCTCACCCCCCCATGTGGAGAACAACCCAGCATGTCAACCCACACTAAGACACCAGAGGGCAGCCTTGGCTTTTTCAATAAACTAGTTCAGTACGCGTTACCGAAGCGTTAACAGCTAGGTCAGGCCAATGCGTCCCGCATTTTTTAGGATTTCTTTAAAGGCTTTCTTCGGTCCAACAGCCATACCGGCAACTTTGAGACCAAACTGTGCCAGCTCAATAGCCTGCCCTTGATTACCGAGATAGTCATGTATTCTGGCAAGTAAAAGAACAGCGCGAACCTTTGTCATTGGTTTGAGGATAGGCGGGACACCTCCAATAAAATCATCAACGGAAAGTTTGGCGATCTCTCCCTCCAAGTCGTATTTCGTGAAGAGATCAAGCACTCGATTTTTTAATAGCGTCGTAATAGCGTTGACTCCGCCTTGATTCAATGGCCACCATTGATCGTTGCTCTCTGGGTCACCAGTTAGCCTGATCTTCAGTTCACACTCTGGTTGATCAATCTTACCGTCTGTTGGAAGGTCTGTTGACCCGATCTTCCAAATAAAGCTGTAATGGATTCCCAAATTGACGCAACACGTTTCATCGGTGCTGTGCTTCTGTATCCAAATTACATCGAGCCTTTCTCCTATCGAACGGAGATATGTTCCGGCTCGAGACTCCGTAAACCCTTGGCGAGCAAGTTCACCTTTTACGGCTTCATTGATAGCTGACAAAAATTCTCTACCGGCATGCTTTCTACGGTCTTTTTCATTCATCAAGCAATCTCTCCAAAAATACATGAAACGAGGGCGCCAACTCTGTGGCGTATTGCAACTCCATACCAACAAAGGGAACCTCTACTACTGACAATGGAATTTTTCTTGTATCAAATGCAAAAGCTTCTCCGCCCCCATCCGAGCCCAATAAAAGTAGCCCAGGAGCATAGTGATTTACCTGATAGGAGTTGTTCAATCTAACTACTTCTTCGGCTTTCCAAAAAACCACATAGCTTTTACCTATCATCCCTTCACCACCGTTGGTTTTACGCAAAAATGTTATGTAGTCTTCCGGCAACGCGGTTTGTACTGATTCTCCCAAATTCCTGATCGAAGCCTCAGAAGCACCTGGCTGACAATCAAAATCGATTAGAAGATCATCCAAATCGCTCATGGTCTTATCCTCCTGGTGCCGGTGGCTGAATAGACTGCTGCAGAGCATTCTACCTGCATTCAATGAGTTAGCTAGCTCTAGAGTTAAATAAGTTAGAAACGATGTTATTAATTGAAAATTTCATTTCAGAAATAGAAGATGTCTCTACATAACTTTTATTAAGCGTTTCTTCAGTTGTAATTGACACTATTTCCCATTCTATAAATCCAGAATTCCAAGCAATAATAGTACCTAATATTTGTTTGTTTTCAAAGTTTAGTCCATGTCCGCTGTTTGGCATCGTGGGCATTTTATACTTAATCAGAAATCGTTTACCAACTGAGTGTTTAACTTGTAGCATTAGAGCTTCAATTTCTTTGTCCGTAATCATATCATCATTATTTCTCTTCTAATGGTTCTGAAAGACTTTCAAACTTTGGAAGTCAAGGCACAGATTCTCCTTTCTTTTCTGCTAAGCGGCGCTCCATCATGGAGGGCTGGCGACGGGACCGGCGATACCATTGGAAGGGCTAACATGCTCCGACAGGGGGTCGGAGCGACAGGATTCGAACCTGCGACCCTCTGCTCCCAAAGCAGATGCGCTACCAGGCTGCGCTACGCTCCGTAGGCAGTTAAGGTAGTTCTGCCGACCCCGGGCAGGCAAGTGCAATCGCCCGACATAGAGCGCCAGGCGGCGATCAAGGCAGGCCCAGCGGACCCATTTGCACCGGCGGCGGCTGACGCGACCTCACCGAACTGACCGCGAAAATGGTGTAAGCCGCATGGATCAGCAGCCCGACGAGGTTAAAAACGCTCACCGCCATGGTCAGGCTAAGGACCATGGCCACCAGGGAAAAGAGGTAGGCGGGCGTGGCCGCCACAATCGACAAACGGTACAGCGCGGGGTACTCGAGGTCTTTCTTGAGAATAGCGTTGATCAGCAGGGCCATGAGCGAAAGCACGAGCGCCCCCACCAGGATGAAAATAAAATGGAAAACGAAGAGAAAAGGCATCGCCAACCAGTAGAGCCAAGTGAGAGTCTCGTCCAAGTACGCGACCCAGTCGGTCGGCGTCATGGTACCCGTGGTCAGCAGGCCCGCGTCGGCTAAATCCTGCAAAGAAGTGGAAGTGGCTTCGGACGGGACAATCATTTCGGTGTCGGTCAACACGATCTCAAAGCCCTGCCGTTCCTCGTCACTTACTTGGTTACCCGTGTCGATGAGCAGGAGTTTTTCGCCGCCCTCCTCGAAGCGGAAAGGCTCCTCGCGGGAGGAGGAAAGGGCGCCGTTTTCGTAGGTCAACGAGGGAAAGCCCGCCGGCATGCCTGCTTCAATCATCGGCTTGATCTCCGCCAGCCGGGGCGAGGTTACCACCATAAAGCAAACCCAGTAGACCAACACCAGCAGCGCGGCGTAGCCGATGGCTGCGCCCTTCCAAAGCCGCGCGACCTGATCGTAAAAGCGGGGCGAAAACAGGCTCAGCACGTAGCCGAAAATGAAGGGCGATTTGCTTTCTTCCATGGCAGGCGAAGCCAGAATGGTCGCGCAGCCGCCGCTTGTAAAGGGGGATGTCGAGCCGAAGCGATCGGTTGCACATCAGCCGCCATAAGCTTTGCTGAAGGATGCCCTGGCAAGTCGAACACCGCGGAGGCCTTTACCTGCCGCAGGTGCGCTTATGGTGCGACGTGCGCTACCCGGCGCCGCGTGCCTTTGTCTCCCACGCGCACTTCGACCACCTGGGCCGCCACGTGCACGCCATCTGCAGCGAGGGCACCGCCCGGCTCATGCGCGAGCGCCTGGGCGAGGCCGGCGAGACCACCGTCCTGGACTACGATTCCCCCCACGCCCTGGAGCCGGACACCGAGCTGCGGCTCTTCCCCGCCGGGCACATCCACGGCTCCTCCCTGCTCTGGCTGGAGCGCGCGGGCGAGCGCCTGCTCTACACCGGCGACTTCAAGCTGCGCCCGGGCCGCTCCGCCGAGGCCTGCGCCACCCCGCCGGCCGATGTCGTCATCATGGAAACCACCTACGGCCGACCGCACTACCGCTTTCCGCCCACGGAGGAGGTGCTCGCCGGGCTCATCCGCTTTTGCCGCGAAACGCTCGAGGCCGGGGAGATTCCGGTCCTCTTCGGCTACTCGCTGGGCAAGAGCCAGGAGATCCTCAGCAGCCTGGCCGAGGCGGACCTGCCCATTATGCTGCACCCGCAGGTCGCCAAGATGACGGCGGTTTACGAGGCCATGGGCATCACCTTCCCGCCGTACCGCAAGTTTGAGCTCAAGAGCGCAAAGGGCCACGCCGTCATCGCGCCGCCGCAGTCGGCCCAGTCCGCCTGGCTGCGCAAAATCAAGCCACGCCGCACGGCCGCGATCACGGGCTGGGCGATGGACCCGGGCGCGCGCTTTCGCTACCAGTGCGACGCACTCTTTCCGCTCTCCGACCACGCCGACTACGGCGACCTGCTGCGCTTTGTCGAGCGCACCGGCGCGCGCTGCGTCTACACCGTCCACGGCTACGCGCGGGAGTTTGCCGCCGACCTGCGCGCGCGCGGCGTGGAAGCCTGGGCACTGGGCTTCAGCAACCAGCTCGAGCTCGCCGTCGGCCGGTCCTCCGCCCCCGCGCCCGCCGCACCCGCCTGGCAGGAGGCGCCCGCCGAAGCCGCCACCGCGCCGCCGGAGAGCTTCCTCGCCTTCGCCCAAACCGCGGAGCGCATCCGCCGCTCGACCGGCAAGCTGGAGAAGGTGGACATCCTGCGCGGCTACCTGGACGCGCTGCCGCCTGCACTGACCGGGCCCGCCGCGATCTTCCTCACCGGCCGACCCTTTGCCCAGAGCGACGCGCGAACGCTGCAAACCGGCTGGGCCATCCTCAAGCGGGCGCTGCTCGCGGTCAGCGGCACGCGCGAGGCCGACTTCCGCGCCACTTACCGCAAATACAGCGACAGCGGCGAA
>JBCDLL010000116.1:0-4780 GCA_038745425.1 Verrucomicrobiota bacterium
CCACCGCGGCGACGTTATCGCCAAGACCGACGCGGCCGGGCTGCTCACCTGGCAAAGCCAGTACGAGGCCTTCGGCACCCGGCCCGACGAGGCCGAAAACCCCGCCGCCCCCAACCTCGACCGCCAAAAGGCCAACAGCAAGGACGAGGATCCCACCGGCCTGCTCAACGAGGGCTTCCGCTACCGCGACCTGGAAACCGGCACCTTCATCTCCCGCGACCCCCTCGGCCTCGTCGATGGCCCCAATATCTACACCTACGTCCGTCAGAATCCCTGGACCATGTTCGATCCGAAAGGACTACAGGGTTTTGCTGCCTCAATGAATCAAGGCTATAACCCAACTGAAGCGCAGAAGCAGAATCAGCAAATCCTCTTCAATGCGGCGACGAGCCCCAAAGTATGGGAGGGTGTTGGGTTAGGAGTGGCTGGCTTCATTCCTTACGTTGGGGACGCGCTCGACGTGAACGACGTGGTTCATCCCGGCTCGACTGGCTTTGACCGGACCATGGGAAGCCTAAGCCTTACAGCGAACGCGTTTACTGCTGGCCTGGCGCCAAATGCCGGTCCCATCCAGCGCGGGGGCAGAAAAATTTGGAGTGGGCTGCAGGAAGCTTACCAAGCGGGGATGCGTAGCGCTGATGATGCCGTGGGTGTTGTCAGCGATTCGGCCCAGCTCACATTGCGCACACGGCCAAATGCTGAAGTGCAGCGGATGTTGGATGCAGGAGAGTTGAATATCTCACCTCAGGCGGAAGCCCTCTTGAGGAACCTGAAAGGCAGTGGGAGTTCCATGGAAGTAGGCTCCGACTTCAGCTTAAGCACTCTAGCAGATCTACAGAGGGCGACCCAAGTTGAGTTCGGGCTCTTCAATGTCGGCAATAAAAATATGCTAGTGCGAGGTCGGGCATTTGAGGTTGATGTTCCTACAGATGCAACGGGTGTTATCGCCCATTCCCATAATGGAACCAACATATTTTCGGTTCGTCCGAGCGGTGCTGATATCGGTGTTCTTCAACGTTTTAATCAATCGTCATCGAAGATCGTGAACGAAGCAGGCATTGCCACAGAGTTTACTGTGGACCGCAAGCTGCTAAGCCTTTGGGACACCACGGAGTAGACAATGACACCTGAAAAACTGCTTGCTGAGCCAGATACCTTCGACGGTAGAGAAGTCGAGGTTGTCGGCTATTTTGTGTTCGAGCGTGAGAATGTGGCCGTGTACACAAGTGCTTCTGAAACGGAAAATGGCTCGGGAATATGGCTGGGCAATGCGAGTCTCCCGCAGAACAAAGCGAAGCATCTGAGTAAGAGTGTAGTTGTCATACGCGGGGTCTTCCATTGCAAGGGGAAGAGCGGCTTCGGCCACTTCGGGATGTGGCCTGCGGAACTGCGAGGGGTGAGCTTCTTCGAATTGCAACCCGAAAGCGGAAAGGGTTCGTAGCATCAGCTAATCCCCTTAGCGGCGGTAGCAGCTAAGGGTTGAAAAGTAGGCTCGGGTGAGCCCTTGACGTGGGGTGATGAAGTACGCACCACCCCTGGGATGAGCGCAAAAAAGCGTGCCCATGCGGGCAAAAAGCAGGTCCGTGGCGGCGGGGAAATGCCCGCCATCGCGGAGGAACAACCCACAGTTGGTGGGGGGCTTGACGTTTTGCCGGGTTCTCCGGATACGGTGGAGGTGAAGACCAACCATCCCCCTGAGAACCGGCCGGAGGGCGTCGCCCCGGAGCCGGACACCATCCTTGTGGCGTGCTACGACCGGCACGGTAACCACCTGGGTAACTTGCAGCTGCCCCGCCACCGGGCCTGGCCTGGCCAGGCGCAACCGGAGGGCGGCAAATGATCGCGCAGGCACCCGGAACGGAGGGGGCGCAGGCCCCCCATCCCGAACCCGAGCCGTCCGGCTTGGACCGCGCGCCGCACCCGGCGGAAACGCTGGGCGACGGCCCGGAGCCTGTCGAGGAGCACGAGGAAAGCCCGCTCTGGGATGAGGCCTGCAGCGAGGCGCATGAGCCGCCGCACGCTGCCGGGGAGGCGGAAGAATCGGAGCCCGAGGAGGAGGAAAACTCCGGGGATGGGGAGTACAAGCCCAAGCCCAAGAACTGGGTGGCGTGCAGCCAGAAGGCTCCGTCCAAGCCGGGCACCGACGTGAGGTTGACCGAACATGATGTGCGCATGGCGGACGCCCAGAGCGCGGACGAGGCCATGGAAGTGGCGCAAGACCGGCTGGCGGCGGAAGCCGCGGGCGAAGTACCTTGAGCCCGGCGACCAGTTGCTTTCTCCGGACGGCCGCTGGCTGGAGGTAGAAGCGGTCCGGTTGCGGGACGACACCGCGCTGACGGCGACCTACAACCTGGAAGTCGAAACCGAGCACGTCTTCTTTGTGGGCAAGTGTCAAGTGCTAGTCCATAATGGGGATACTGACGATGTTGTTTACGAATCGCCCAAGGGCATGCCTGGCCAAAAACTGACCGGAGTGGACAAGGAACACGCCATTCCAAAGGTAGCGGGCAAGAACAACCCGACAATCAAGCAGCAGGTGGACAGCCCAGACAACCTACGACCAATGGAAGCCGCCTCCAACCGCATCGACAAGCAGCGCCTGGACGTGGAGTCGACCAATAGGCTTAATCAACTGAAGCTTGATCTTGAAAAAACAGGTATGAGCCCGGCACAAGCGGAAGCTCATGCTTGGAAAGCGATGGAGGGCGAATTTAGAGCCAACGCCAACAGCCAGCCCGCCTTCCCAACCGACCAAATCGATAACCTCTGCCCGAAGTGATTCGATCCATAAAACAGCCTACAGTTGAAATTAATGACGAAGGAGTGAGTCTTTACGGTAAGCAACTTGGACATAAACCGTGCTCGTCCGATGTTTTGAATGCGATGCCTTACTCAGCGAGTCGCAGCTTCTTGAAAATGGATGGCACGAGGGAGTTATTTGTGTTTGATGAAGCTGGAATCGTTTTTTTGCGAGAGGTAGATCCTGATGTTGTCTATAACATAGCTTTTGAGTTTGAACGTCCTAGCTGGCGAAAAGCTTGGCCGGAAGATCCAGCATCATTTTTTCGAAATCCAATTCGGGTTGGTAAAGTAGTCTTCACACCACCAATACATCGAAAGATTGCCGACAAAGTGTCAGGCCAAATTTTTCAAGATTTGACGTTCTATTTCGTTTGCCAAAGTCAAGAAGTCGCAGCACTAAGCGTTGGCTTTCCGCTTAATGAAGCGAAAGTTGATCCTGACTTGAAGGCTCCCTTCCACAAAGAGTAGGATAGATGGCTGGAAAAACCAAGCCAGCCTTTCCCACGGACAAGATTGACAACATTTGCC
This sequence comes from Verrucomicrobiota bacterium, assembly GCA_038745425.1. GTDB lineage: Bacteria > Verrucomicrobiota > Verrucomicrobiia > Methylacidiphilales > UBA1321 > CAWUJC01. The sequence goes on from JBCDLL010000116.1 coordinate 3,331, forward strand.
CAGAGTGACAATGGCAGAACAGCGAGCGACAGTAAAGATCAATAATACCGGAGTGATGCTTTATGGTAAGGCTCTAGGCCATGAACCAACGCAAAGTGATTTGTTAGCGGCCATCCCTTATGAACCTGACAGACGGTTTGCTAAGATGGATAATATGCGGGAGCTACTCGTCTTCGATGATATAGGTGTTTGTTCGCTGTGTGAACGTGATCCTAATGTTGTGCATGCTATCATCTTTCACTTTGAGCGTCCCGACTGGCGCGAATTAGATGACCAAGACCCGAAGGCTTACTTTCGAAATCCAATATTGATGGGACGTGTAGCCTTTACGCCGCCGGTCCAAAAGTCTGTTGCCGATGAGGCTTCGGAGCAGAGCTTCATCAACCTTTTGTTCTTTTTTACCGGGCAAGACCGAGGTGTGGCAGGACTCACCATTGGCTTTGCACTTAATGAAGCGAAAGTTAATCCCGATTATTAGACTCCAACATAAAGAGCTGTTCCGATCCTTAGTATCAAAGATGCTTAAAGACATCTTGTTGCCAAATCGCAGCACAGGTGCGCAAAAACGCTTCCGCGAGGACATTCTGATGCTTAAGCTTAGCGCCGATGTCCGCTTCGCCTCCCGCCGAGTTGCTTGAGCGCATCCGGGCCGAGCACCGGCGAGCACTTACGCGGCGCCGCTTCCGGAAGTGGTGGCCCGCCGCCGTCCTTGTGCTGGCGCTGCCCCTAGCGGTTGCGTTGATCTGTCTAAACCACTTTATAGATCACACCTACGACGGGGCGGGGCGCCTGAGCGCCGAGCACGTCGACACCGGCAGCGACGGCACGGTCGACACGCTGACCGAGTACGGCTACGACGCCGCCCACAACCGCACGGCCAAGACGGTGACGACCGATCCGGGCGGGACGCCGGCGGTCACCGCGACGGGTTACGCCTACCCGGGCCAGGTCAACCAACTCGCTTTCATCTACGCCGACGCCAACGCCAACGGGGCCTTCGACCCCGGCGAGACCAAGACGGCCGAGTTCACCTACGACGCCAACGGCAATCGCACGACCCGGACCGCCGGCGGGCAGACCGACCTCTACATCTGGGACTCGGAGAACCGGCTGGTGAACCTGGAGCAGTTCACCACCGACCGGGGGCAAACCGCGGGCGAGTACTTCTACGGCTACGATTACCGCTCGCGCCGGGTGCTGCGCGACGAGGCGCTGGCCGGCGGGTTCACGGCCCAGGTGGTCTTCGCCGGGGGCACCTCCGCCTGGGAGCACGACGACACCCAGCCGGGCACGCCCACGGTCGAGTACCTCCGCGGCAGCGACTACGGCGGCGGGGTCGGCGGCATCCTCTACACCCTGCGCCCCGACGGGCAGGGCGGCGTCACCCCCGGCTACACCCACAGCAACCACCGCGGCGACGTTATCGCCAAGACCGACGCGGCCGGGCTGC
>JBCDLL010000117.1:0-4726 GCA_038745425.1 Verrucomicrobiota bacterium
GCCTTGTGTGGGTTGCCGCCGGACCTAGCAGTCGGCAGCTCCCCAGCGGCGGAATCGGAAACCCGTCCGTTTTTCGCGGCGGAGCGGGAGCTCCGCCCTCCGTTGGGTGGCATCGCCTTGTGTGAGTAGCCGCCGGACCTAGCAGTCGGCAGCTCCCCAGCGGCGGAATCGGGAACCCGTCCGTTTTTCGTGGCGGAGCGGGAGCTCCGCCCTCCGCGTCGCGTTTTAGACAAACATGGCGGCGACGGAGTCCGCCACCAAACGCCCGCGGGAGGTGAGGACAAACCGGTCCACTTCGGGCTCGATCAGCCGCTCCCGCAGCGCTTCGTCGAGCGCCTGCCCGCCCTCCGGGCCCAGCCGCCCGATCAGCTCCCGCGTGACGCCCTCGCGCGTGCGCAGGCCGAACATGACGCGTTCGCGCGTCCGGGTGGCGGGCTCGACCGCCTCCCCCTCCGTGCGGAGCCGAGCGAACTTGCCCGCGCCGACCGCCTCGATGTAGGCCTCGGTGTTTGGCAGATTCCGCCAACGCCGCGCGCCCACCGTGCTCCAGGCGCCGGGGCCCAGGCCCAGGTAATCGCGGCCCGTCCAGTAGGCGCGGTTGTGGAGGGACTCGCAACCCGGCCGGGCAAAGTTGGAGATTTCGTAAGCAGGCCGCCCGGCCGCCGCCAGCCGTTCTCGCGTCCAGTTGAACATGGCAATCTCGCGCGCCTCGTCGGCCTCGCCCAGCGTCCAGTCGCCGCGGCGCAACCGCTCAAAGAACGGCGTGTCCTCCTCGTAAGTCAGCGCGTAGGCCGAGACGTGGTCGGGCCCGCAGGCGAGCGCCGCCTCCACCGTGCGCCGCCAGGTAGCCTCCGGCATCCCAGGCAGCGCAAACATCAGGTCAAGGTTGAGATTGCCGAACCCATGCGCGCGCAGGGCCGCCACGGTTTCCGGAATGTCCTCGGGCCGGTGCTGGCGCCCGAGCAGCTTCAGGTAGGCCGGGTCAAAGCTCTGCGCGCCCAGGCTGATCCGGTTGACCCCTGCCGCCCGCCAGGCCCGCGCCTTCGCCTCCGTGACCGTGGCCGGGTTGGCTTCCAGCGTGATTTCCGCGCCCGGGGCCAGGTCCAGTTCCGCCATCGCCTCGGCGATCTGGCCAAAGAGATCCGCGTTGAGCATGGAGGGCGTGCCGCCGCCAAAGTAGACCGATGAAACCGCCCGGAGACGATGAGCCGTCCGCGCATGACGCAGCTCCGCCGCCAGCGCCGCCGCAAAACGCTTCTGCAAACCGGCGCTGCCCCCGTGCACATAAAAGGCGCAGTAAGGGCAGACCTTGGCGCAAAAGGGAACGTGGAGATAGAGATGGTGCACCGGCTCGGGCATGGATCGTGATTCTCCCCCATGCCCGCCATTCTGTAACGCAAAATGGAACCATGGGTTGGTCCAGGGCAGAGCCAAGCCGACGGACTTAGCAGTCGGCAGACCTAGCAGTCGGCAGCTTCCCAAAGGCGAAATCGGAAACCGGTCCGTTCATCGCGGCGGAGCGGGAGCTCCGCCCTCCGTTGGGTGGCGATGCTTTGTGCTGGTAGCCGACGGACTTAGCAGTCAGCAGCTTCCCAACGGCGGAATCGGAAACCTTTCCGTTCATCGCGGCGGAGCGGGAGCTCCGCCCTCCGTTGGGTGGCGATGCTTTGTGCCGGTAGTCGCCGGACTTAGCAGTCGGCAGCTTCCCAGCGGCGGAATCGGAAACCCGTCCGTTCATCGCGGCGGAGCGGGAGCTCCGCCCTCCGTTGGTTTGGCGATGGATTCATTCGTGCGCCTCGTCGATGGGGACATCGACGGCTACCTTCGCTCGGCGTACCCGAACCTCTGCGGCCTCAGCGGCCTTGGCGTGAACCCAAATCAGAACCTCCGGTGCCCGCTTAGGTGAAAAACAATCTGCGTGCATCGGCGAAATCTGCGGATGAAACCACCGTAACCTTAGTGTCCTTCGTGCCTTCGTGAGAAACCACCTCACGGCAACCACCGGCGTCCGCACGTGAGAAACCCCAAAATCGGCCAAAACCGCCCAAATCCGCCTTTTTTCCAAAAAAAAGAACGCACCTAGCACACCTAGCACACCTAAGACTAACGCGGCGCGTTTTTTTCTGCTTAGATGGAAGGGTCATGCACGAGCATTCCAATCCCCCGCCCCCAGCGCCGGAGACGAAACCGGAGGCCAACTCCCATTCCGGTTGCGGCGGGGACGGTGCGCCCGCGACCGACGCGGCCCCCGAGATCAAGGTTACCGCCAAATACTACTGCCCGATGCACCCGGAGGTGCAGCAGGACGTGCCCGGCGACTGCCCGATCTGCGGCATGACGCTGGAACGCAACCCGGCGTGGAAGCCGAAGGTGATCTACACCTGCCCGATGCACCCGGAGATCGAGCGGGACGAGCCGGGCGACTGCCCCATCTGCGGTATGCCGTTGGAGCCCAAGACGGTCACCGCCGACGCCGGTGACGACGCCGAGGCGGAAATCCGCGAGCTTTCCCGCAAGTTCTGGATCGGCGCCGCCCTGGCCTTGCCCGTCTTCATCCTGGCGATGGGCCGGATGGTGCCTGGGCTGGACCTGGACTCGGTGGTGCCGCCCGGCGTTTCCGCCTGGATTCAGCTGGCGCTGGCTACGCCGGTGGTGTTTTGGGCCGGCGGCATCTTCTTTGTGCGGGCCTGGCGCTCGGTCCTCAACCGCAGCCCCAACATGTTCACGCTGGTGGCGCTGGGGGTGGGCTCGGCCTACGGCTACAGCGTCGCGGCCACCTGCCTGCCCGGGCTCTTCCCGGAGAGCCTGCAAACCAAAGGCGGCGTGGAGCTCTACTTTGAGGCGGCCGCCGTCATCACCGTGCTGGTCCTGCTCGGCCAGTGGCTGGAGGCCCGCGCCCGCCAGCGCACGGGGGCCGCCATTCAGGGGCTGCTCAACCTCGCGGCCAAGACGGCCCGACGGCTGACCGAAAACGGCGAGGAGGAGGAAGTGGCGATCGAGGCCGTGCGCAAGGGCGACCGCCTGCGCGTGCGCCCGGGCGAGAAGGTGCCGCTGGACGGCGTCATCCTGGAAGGCAAGAGCCGGGTTGACGAGAGCATGGTGACCGGCGAGCCCGTGCCGGTGGAGAAGGGCCCGGAGGACGGCGTTATCGGCGCGACCGTCAACCAAACCGGCAGCTTCGTCATGCGGGCGGAAAAGGTGGGCGAAGACACCATGCTCAGCCGCATTGTGCAGATGGTGGCCGACGCTCAGCGCAGCCGCGCGCCGGTGCAGAAGCTGGTCGACCAGGTCGCCGCCGTCTTCGTGCCGGTGGTCATCGCGGTGGCGGTGCTCACCTTTTTTGCCTGGTTCGTCTGGGGGCCGGAGCCCTCGCTGGTTTACGCGGTGGTCAACGCGGTGGCGGTGCTGATCATCGCCTGCCCCTGCGCGCTGGGGCTAGCCACGCCGATGTCGATCATGGTGGGCATCGGCCGCGGCGCGCAAAGCGGCGTGCTGATCCGCAACGCCGAGGCGATCGAAAAGACCGAACGGGTCACGCGGCTCATCACGGATAAAACCGGCACCCTGACCGAGGGCCGCCCCCACCTCACCGGCGTGGCCCTGGCCGCCGGCCGCGAGCGGGCCGAGGCGCTCGCCCTGGCCGCCGCGCTGGAACGCCAGAGCGAGCACCCGCTGGCCCAGGCGGTGGTCGACGCCTCCCAGGAAGAGAACGCCCCCCGCCACGAGGTGACGGATTTTGACTCCGTGACCGGCGGCGGCGTGCGCGGCGTGGTCGATGGCCAAGAGGTGCTGGTCGGCAAGCGCGCGCTGCTCACGGAAGCCGGCATCAGCGGCCTCGACGGGTTCGACGCCCAGGCCGAGTCCTGGCAAGGCGAGGCCCGCACCGTGGTCTGGCTGGCTGTTGAAGGCAAGGCCGCCGCCATTCTCGCGGTCGCCGATCCGGTCAAGGCCTCGACCCCGGCGGCCATCCGATCCCTGCACAACCTCGGCGTGCGCATCACCGTCTGCACCGGCGACAACGAGGCGACCGCCCGCGCCGTGGCCGCCGAACTGAACATCGACGAGGTCCGCGCCAATATGTCGCCCGAGGGCAAGCACGATCTCGTCGTCTCGCTCCGCGGGGAAGGCGGCGGGTTGGTGGCGATGGCTGGGGACGGCATCAACGACGCGCCCGCGCTAGCCGCCGCCGACGTCGGCATCGCCATGGGCACCGGCACCGACGTGGCCATCGAGAGCGCCTCGGTCACGCTGGTAAAGGGCGACCTGGGCGGCATCGCCAAGGCCTTGCGGCTGAGCAAGGCGGTCATGGCCAACATCCGCCAAAACCTCTTCTTCGCCTTTTTCTACAACGCGCTCGGCGTTCCGGTGGCGGCGGGCGTGCTCTACCCCGCCTTCGGGCTGCTGCTCAACCCGATGATCGCGGGGCTGGCGATGAGCCTTTCCTCGGTCTGCGTCATCACCAACGCCCTGCGGCTGCGGAGGACCCGCCTTGAGTGAAGTACATCGCCCCCAGCTCAAAGCCCGCCACCACGGCGAGCAAGCCCAGCACCAGCGAAAGCGCCACGTAGCCGGCCGCCCACAGCTTGCGGCCCTCGCGCCAAAGGACGGCCGTCTGGTAGCTGAAGCTGGAGAAGGTGGTGAACGAGCCGCAAAACCCGCCGATGTCGAACCCGTGCTGCCAGTGCTCCAGCCCGGGACCGAACCGCGCCCAGGCCACCAGCAGGCC
>JBCDLL010000118.1:0-4087 GCA_038745425.1 Verrucomicrobiota bacterium
ATCGTAACTGGAGGAATGGTGCGGAGCGCTAAAGAAGACATCTCCGGTTTTGAGGGCACCATTGGCATCGGCTTCGACCTGCCGATCTGGGTGGTGGTCGCGCTGGGGATCGTGGCTCTCGCCTTGCTCATCCTTAACGCCCTTCATCTCACCAACCTCTCCGCCGTTTACCTCCTGCTGCCCTTTGCCGCCTCCGCCTTGGGCTCGCTCTGGGCGCTGGCCTGGGCCGCCAGCGCCGACGGCGTTACCCCGGGCCTGGGCCTCTGGCTGTGCCTAGTTGGACTCGGCACCGGCCTGCTCGGGGTCTTCAAGCCCCGCCGGATGGCGCCCAGCGTACCCTTCAACCATCCGACGGAGTGAGTCTCTTCCGCATGCGGATCCAGTGGAAAAGGACCTGCTGGGCGTAGCCGCCGTAGGGGCCGAAGTGGGTTCGCGAAAAATCGCGCAGGCGTTTGGGCGTGACCTTGCGCTTGCGGCGGAAGTAGAGCTCGCGCAGCGCGCGCTCCACCCAGACGTCAACGGGAAAGGCGTCCCACTTGTTGTAGGCGAACAGCAGAACGCAGTCCGCCACCTTGTCGCCGACGCCCGGGAATTGCTTGAGGTACTCGCGCGCCTCCGGCGTGGGCAACGCGGCGGGAGCATCCAGATCGAGCGCACTCGTAGCCAACCGTTCGGCGCTGGCAGCCAGGTTTTTGGCTCGGTAGCCCAGCTTGCATTCCAGCAACGCCGGCGTTCCGGCGGCGGCCAGCGTTTCCGGTTCCGGGAAGGCGTGCGCGATGCCGCCATCGGTTTCGGTGGCGGTGCCGAAACGCCGCCGCAGCAGGGCGTTGATCTGTGCAATCTGCACGATCTGCTTCTGGGGGCTGCAGATGAAGTTGGCCAGCGTCTCCCAGCGGTCCTGGCGAAGAATGCGCAGGCCCCGGCAGGCGTCCACGGCGGCGTGGAGCGCGGTGTCGCGCTCGGTGGCGGGGAAGCTGGCCACGACCGTGTCCAGGTCCAGGCCAAGCTGGAAGTACTCAGCCACCTCTGCCCGGGTCTGCCCGTGGGCGCGTACCGTCAGGCCATCCCGACCCGCCGGGCGCACCGCCGCCGGGCGGCGCCCGATCCACCCGCGCCACCAGCCGTCGGCGCCCTCCTGCCAGCAAAAGCTCTGGCCGCAGGTGAGCGTGGCGCGCAGGTCCAGCTCGGGGGCGGAAAGCTTCAGCAGCGTGAACGGCTCGGTGGTTGACGGCATCGGGCCTTACCTTATACGATTGCATTGATGAAGCCCGGACTTTTTGCCGGTACCGCCGCCTTGTTGGCGTTGGCGCTGGTTCCCGCCTCCGCGCAGTTCGACCCGTTTGCCCCGTTCAAACGCCTGCCCGGCCCTCCCCCGGCCAAGGCCCTGACGCCGAAAGAAAAGGCCGAAATCGAGCGCGCCCAAGCCGAAGCGGAATTGGCCGAATCCATTATTCGCGAGCAGTCCCGCGCCGAGGGCGCGGGGCTGGACCAGTTCGCGCCGCACGCGCGCGGCTACACCGGCAAGCCCACCAACCCGAACGAGCCGATCAACATCACCCTGGTCTCGCCCGCGCAGAACCAAGTGATGGCCTCCAGCACGGTGCGGCTGGTGCTCGACGTTCAGAACTTCATCCTGGCACCTGGCGGCAACCGCCTCCACGTCATCTTGGATAACGGCAGCCCGGTGGAGTACACCTCCACGCGCGAGCCGGTCACCTTCACCAACGTGGAACCGGGCGGCCACACGCTGCGGGTTTACGCGGTGGGCCCGGACGGGCGCATGCTGAAAACGCCGGGCTCGTACCTGCTGCGGTACTTCTTCGTCAAGCGCCGCGACGTCAACCACCACATCGCGCCGGATCAGCCCTACGTGACGGTCAACCTCCCGCCGGAGGGCACCGTGCTGATTCCGGAGGACGGCAAGATTTGGTTCGACTTCCATGCCCACAACGCGCCGCTGGCCAAGGAGGGCGGCTATACGGTCCATTACCGCATCAACGGCCTCCACCACCAACTCGACCGCGACCAGGGCGTCTTTTGGGAGAATCTGCAGCCCGGCAAGTACGAGCTGGAAGTCATGCTCAAGGATAAGTTGGGCCAGACGGTGCCAGGCATCCCGGGCGGCACCCGCCGCACTTTTTTGCTCCAGCAGCCCGCCGGCACGGCGCCGCCTCCCACGACCACTCCCGCGCCCCAAGTCGTCTTCGACCAAGTCCCGGGCTACGACCCAAACCCGCTGTCGGTCACCAGCATGGAGACCTCCTACTCAACGCCCAGCGGGGACGACCCCACCTTGGGCGGCCCGCTGCCTAATTCGTCGCCCATTTCACCGGACGTTCCCGCCACCGCTCCGGCTCCGCCCGAACCGGAGCCCGCGCCGCAAAGGGTGATCCGCTCCGCGCCCGCCATCACCGAGGAGCAGGCCAGCGAGGCGGACAAGGACAAGAGCGTGATCGACCTCGACGCGGAATAGAAACGCTCTACGAATCGCCGCTCTTGGCGTCCGCCCCGGTCGCTTTTTTGGAAGCCGCCAGCCAGGTTTCGAAGGCCTCCAGATTGGCCTTCACCAGCGCCTTCGGTCCGGTAAAGCGCACAAAAACGTTGCCCTCACGTGTCTCGATCACAACGCCGACTAGGCCGTAGTCCGGCTTGAGCGTGGGCTTGAAACCGGGCATGGGCATGCCGGCGGCGTAGGTACCGTAGGCCACCAGCACATGGAGGCGCATGCCGTCAACCACCCGCTGGCTGACCTCGCCCGTGACCGGGCTGCCGTCCGCCGCCTGCATCCGGCGCTGCCACCGCTCGATGTTGTCTTTGGGGCCGCCCCCTTGGCCGGAGCCGAAGTAGAAGACGACCACCTCGCCGGGTTCCAGCCCGGGCGCGTCCTTGTCCGCCTTGGGCGGCGCCACCGTCCACTGCGCGGCGCGCATCTGGCTGGAGGCAGGCTGGGCCGTCCAGTTCTTTGGCACAGGGGCAAAGGTAACCCCGGCCACGGTGACACCGGACGAGCTTGACGCGGGCGCGGCGGCGGCCGGGGCGGCGATGGCCAGGAGCAGGGTCAGGGCAACAAAGCTAGGCATCTTCATGGGGGCAAGCCTATCTCCAGGCCCGTGCTTTGCAACCCGTTACCCGCCGAGAACTTCGCGGATGGGCTTCCAGTCCGCCTGGCCGGGCTGCCAACAAAGGGCATTGATGTCGAACTGCCCGTACGCCACCAGGTGCCGGACTTGGTCCGCCGTGTAAGGACCCAGCTGCTGTCCCTCTCGCAAGAGCAGAATGTTCGCCTCGCCCACGGCGGGCGGCAGATCCGGCATGCCCGCCCCCACCGGGGAAGGCGTCCCGCCGCCGGGGCCCTTGGCCGGCTTCTTGCCCTGGGACTTCGCGACCCAGCGAGGCAGGTACTTGAAAAAAAGCGCCAGGCCGATGACGGCAAGGGCGATGCTGGCGTAGGCGACAATTTCCCGCCCCGTAAGCGCGAGCACGGGCGCGTAGTAGGCGGGCAATTCGGAAGGCGAAGGCATTATCGGGGCGGGCTGTTGAATCCTATTGAAAACGGTCTTAAATTACGAGTCTATGCAAATTCACATCAGTCCCCGGCACGTGAAACTCACCGCCGGGATTCATCAGCACGTCGCTGAGAAAATCGGCCATCTGGAACATCTCGAACGCAACATCATCGGTGCCCACGTTGCCATCGACGAGGACAAATCCAAACGCGCGGCCAAGCACGCCTTCATCATCAAGGTCCACTTGGCGTTGCCTGGGCCGGACTTGCACGCGGAGGACCAGGGCCACGACCTTTACCAGGCGATCGACCTGGTCTCCTCCCGGCTGGCCGAGCAACTGCGCCACCGCAAAAGCAAAATCACCCGCGGGAAGCGCAAGGTCTCGGCGAAGGCCAAAGCCGCCCGCAACGGCTTGAAACGCTAGAGCTTATTACAAAAGTCCCGCGTACCCGCGCCAGTTGGATTTTGGCCGCTGGGCTAGGCGCAACGAGGAAGCTTATCAAAATTGATAAGTGACCGAGGAGCAACACCGCCCAGCGGCCAAAAGACACCGGCCTTGAAAAGGTTGCGGTTCTTTTCCG
>JBCDLL010000119.1:0-4054 GCA_038745425.1 Verrucomicrobiota bacterium
CGAGGACGACGCCGAAGCCTCCGAGGAGGACGCCGAGGAAGCCAACGCCACGGACGAGAACGGCAGCGGCTCCGGCGGCAAGACTCCCTACAACCGCTCCCGTCGTCGCCGGGCCCGCCGCTAGCCCCCGTTTTTCCCACTCCCCGATTCCGTCATGAATAACTCGATGCAATTTGTTTCCCTGGCCTGTTCGCTCGCGTTCCTGGGCGTCTTTATTTGGTACCTCTCGGCCACCCATCCGCGCGCGCGCCGCATCGCCGGCGTCTGGACCGTGGTCGTGGCCATTGCGGTTGGCATCCTCGCCGTCAGCCCGCCCTGGGAGAAGATCAAGCTCGGCATCGACTTGGAAGGCGGCACCGAGTACCGCGTGCAGGTCCAGAACGTGTCCGGCCCCCAGGTGCTCGACCAGGCCATTGAGGTCTTCCGCAAGCGCCTGGACGAAGGCGGCGGGCGCAACCTCATCCTGCAGCCGGTCGGCGACAACCGCATTTCCGTCCAGATTCCCGGCACCAGCGAAGAACAGCGCAAAGCCGACCGCGAGGCGCTTTCGCGCGTGGCCAAGCTCGAATTCAAGCTCGTCCATCCCAATAACGAAACGATCATGACCGAGGTGCGGGCCAACGATGGCGTTTTGCCCGCCCAGTACGCCTTTGACTGGATGATTTTGCCCCAGCAGCCGGAAAAGGACCGCGAGGGCAACGAGATTGAAATGCCGCCGCTGGTGGTGAAGCGCCTCGCCGACATCGGGGGCAAGACGGTCAGCTCCGCCGCCCGCGGCTTCTCCCCCAGCAACCTGCCGGCGGTCGACGTGGTGCTTAACAGTGAGGGCGGGGAGAAGATGCTCGCGCTGACGACTGAGAACCTGGGGAACCGCATGGCCGTGGTCCTGGACGACGAAATCATTACCGCACCCAGCATCAACGGTATCTTCAGCACGAAGTTCCAGGTCTCGGGCGGGCGCATGTCTGGCTACGAGGCCGAACGCCTGGCGAGCGTGCTGGAGAATCCCCTGGAGGAACAGGTGGAGCTGCTCTCCAGCCGCGACGTCGATCCCTCCCTGGGCCTGGATTCCATCCGCAGCGGCTGGCAGGCGGGGCTCATCTCGATTGCCGGCGTTGTCGTCTTCATGATCATCTACTACCGCGTGGCCGGCATGGTTTCAGTCATCGCGCTGTCGCTCAACATGCTTCTGCTGCTGGGCATGCTGGCGGAGTTCCGTTTTACCCTCACGTTGCCGGGCATCGCCGGCATCATCCTGACGATTGGCATGGCGGTGGACGCCAACGTGCTCATCTACGAGCGCATTCGCGACGAGCTGCGCACCAGCGGCGGCCACCTGCGCCAGGCGGTCGATCTCGGCTTCGGCAAGGCTTTCAGCGCGATCGTGGACTCCAACATCACCACACTGATTGCGGCGGTGGTGCTTTACATCACCGGCACGGGGCCGCTGCGCGGCTTTGCCATCACGCTCACCCTGGGCATCCTGGCCAACCTCTTTACCGCGTTGGTCGTGACCCGCGTCTGCTTTGAGTGGCTGCTGCACTGGAAGGTGATCAAGAGCCTGGCCATGATGCAGTTCCTGCGGCTGACCAAGTTCAACTTCCTGAGCTTCCGCTGGGGAGCGATTGCCGCCTCCGCCGTGATCATCGGCCTGGGCGTGCTCACGTTCCAGCAGCGTGGCGAGGAAATGTTCGGCGTCGACTTCCTGGGCGGCGACTCCGTGCTCATGTCCTACGAGGAACGGGTGCCGGTCGGCGAGCTGCGCGAAGCGGTCACCGGCGCCGGCATCGAGGCGACGCTCTTCCAGTACGCCGCCAACGACAACAGCCTCACCTTCCAGACCCGCGTGGGCGAGGGCGAGGCCGCCGTCGAGCTTCTCCGGGAGCGCTTTGCGGACGCGGGCCTGCAGAAATCCAGCATCGAGAGCGTCGGCGCGCAGGTTAGCGAGGAGCTCAAGAGCCGCGCGCTAATCGCGCTGGGTCTGGGTCTGCTCGGCATCCTCATTTACGCCACGATCCGCTTTGAGTGGAGCTACGCGCTGGCCGCCACGGCGGGCCAGATCCACGACGTTCTGCTCGTGCTGGCGGTGATGGCGCTGCTGGGCAAGGAACTGACCCTGCTGGAGGTGGCGGCGCTGCTGGCCATCGCGGGCTATTCGATCAACGACAAGATCGTCATCTTCGACCGCATCCGAGAGGCCTTCCGCCAGAAGGAAAAGGGCAGCATTTACGAACTGATCAACCGCGGCCTCAACCGCAGTCTGGCCCGGACGCTGCTCACCAGCGGCACGACCCTGGTGGCCTGTCTGGCGCTGATGATCTTCGGCGGTCCGGTCATCTACGACTTCAGCCTGGCGGTCTTCATTGGCGTGATTGGCGGTACCTATTCCTCCAACTTTATCTCGCCCGCCATCGCCTACTGGTTCAACAACTACAAGGACCGGCACCGCAAAAACGTTGTGCCGAGCGAGCCCAGCCCCAGCCCCGCCAGCTAGAGCGACGGCGATGCCGGTTGGTTGGTCGGCAGGCGGACGAATCCCGCCGCCGGAGAATACGTATCGCCAGCCGATTCCGCCGCTCCATGCCGACGCAAAAACCCCATAACAGGAGAGGGTAAGCAGGCCTGGTTCCGCGCTTGCTGGTGTCGGCAAAACGGTTAAAGATACCGAATGCCTTTTTCCCGAAGCGCGCTCGGCCAACGCTGGATGCTGCCGCCGGTGGACGACCAAGCGCGGGAACTCGCCCGGGCGCTGCAGCTCTCGCCGGTCATCGGGGACCTGCTCTGGCAGCGGGGCCTCCAGAGCCCCGGCGCGGCGCAGCTTTTCATCGAGCCGAAGCTGAGCTCCCTGGTTAATCCGTTCACCCTTACGGATTTAGAAGCCGCCGCCGCCCGGCTGGCCGACGCGGTTGACCGGGGCCGCCGCATGGTGATTTACGGCGACTACGACGTGGACGGCATCACCTCCAGCGCCCTGCTTTGGCGCGTGGTGCGCGCCCTCGGCGGGGAGATCGCCACCTTTTTGCCCCACCGCATGGACGAGGGTTACGGCCTGAGCCAGGAGGGGCTGGAGCGCTGCCTGGAGCAACATCGGCCGGAGCTGCTGATCGCCGTGGACTGCGGCACCACCGCGGTCGAGCAGATCGCCTGGCTGCGCGAACGTGGGGTCGAAGTCATGGTGGTGGACCACCACGAGCTGCCGCCCGAGCTGCCCGCCGCCCACGAGCTGGTCAACCCGCACCGCGACGGCCACCTGCTTTACCTGGCCAGCGTCGGCCTCGTCTTCAAGCTGCTGCACGGGCTGCTCAAGCACCGGCCCGACTACAAAAAGCGCGTCGACCTGCGCGACTACATGGACCTCGTCGCGGTCGGCACCGTGGCGGACATCGTCCCGCTGGTGGACGACAACCGCATCTTTGTGCGCCGCGGGCTGCGCCAGCTAATGCAGACCGAGAACGCCGGGCTGGCTGCCCTGATGCAGGTGGCGGGCGTGCGCGGCGTACCCACGCCGGCGGACATCGGCTTCCGCCTCGGGCCCCGGCTCAACGCCAGCGGCCGGCTGGGCGACGCCACCCGCTCGCTGGAGCTGCTCACCACGGGCGACCCCCGCCGCGCGAACGAGCTCGCCCGCGAGCTGGACTTCACCAACCGCGAACGCCAGCGCCACGAGCGCGTCACCCACGAGGAAGCCAGCCAAATCGCCGGGGAGCAGTTCGACCGCGAGCGCGACCACACGCTGGTGGTGGCGCGGCGCGGCTGGCACGTGGGCGTCATCGGCATTGTGGCCTCGCGCCTGCTGCGCCACCACTACCGGCCCACGCTGGTCATCGGCATCGACGAGGAAACCGGCATGGGCAAGGGCAGCGGCCGCAGCATCGAGGGCTACTCGCTCATCGACGGGCTGCGCGCCTGCGCCGACCTCTTCGACAGCTTTGGCGGGCACGAGATGGCGGCCGGCCTAACCATCCCGGAGGAGAACATCCCCGAGTTCCGCCGGCGGCTGGAGGCCCACGCCCGCGAGACGCTCAGCACCGGGCAGCTTCAGCCCCGCCTGCAC
>JBCDLL010000120.1:0-4007 GCA_038745425.1 Verrucomicrobiota bacterium
CAATAGACACTGGCCTTGAAAAGGTTGCGGTTCTTTTCCGCCGTGGCGTTGTCGTTCGTCTGTCACAGGTATATTTGATACCTGCTCCTTCCTCTCTTCTAGCCACGGCGGAAAACTCCTCGCAACGCGGGCCGCGTGGGAATTTTCGGACAGCCTCTAGGCCGCCCATGAGCGCGCCGCTCACCGTCACTCCGTGCGGAGGCGATCTCTACGAGGTTGAGGTCCGCGCCGCGACCACCACCAGCCACGCGGTCACCGTCACCGACGCCGCCCGCGACGAACTGGCTCCCGGCGCCGACAAGGAAGCGCTCCTGCGCGCCTCTTTCGAGTTTCTGCTCGAACGTGAGCCCAACACGGCCATCCTGAGCCGCTTCGACTTGCCGCTGATCAGCCGCTACTTTCCGGATTACCCGGAGGTTATCCGCCGGCGCTTGGGCTGACCGCAGGCTCGCGAATCTCCGCTTGCGGCCACTCCGCCGGCGGCTCCCAGGTGCCTTCATAGTGGCGACTGACCCAGGCGCACATCGCCAGCACCACCGGCCCCAGGTCGCGGCCCTTCGGTGTCAGGTAATAGGCGGCACGCGGCGGGTTCTCCTGGTAGAGTTCCTTCACCACCACCTGAGCGTGCTGCAGGCGCTTGAGCCGGTCGGCCAGGATGTTGGTCGGGATGCCCTCGGCCGAAGCGAGAAACTCGCAGTAGCGGGTCTTGCCCATCAACAGATCCCGCACCACCAGCAGCGACCAACCGTCTCCCAGGATATCCAGCGCGCAGGAAAGAGGACAGCACGAGCGGGCAAAGGGCTCACCCGCCACGGTCGTCTTTGGTTTGCGCGGCATGTGTCACAAAACTTAGGCTTTTTGCTTGCAAAAAACAAGACAAGAGATAGTTCTCTCTATTACTTGTTTTTAACAAGTTATTGCACCGTTTCCAACCAAGACGAACAACCCGACAACCACCATGACCAACCCTGCCCAGACCTCCCGCCGTCCCTTCGCCCACGCCAACTTCGGCTCCTTTGACGACCTCCTGCAGTATCAAAGCCACGGTTTGCGCGGCAAGTGCTTCGTCAGCGAGGCGCTCGATACCAACGGCGCGGAAGTGTCGCTCAACCGCCTGCCCGCCGGTACCGGCATGTCCTTCCTTCACCGCCACCATCGGCACGAGGAAATCTACATCGTCACCCGGGGGACCGGGCAGTTCGTCGTCGACGGCGACGTCTTTGAGGTGCGCGAAGGCAGCGTGGTGCGCATCGATCCGCCGGCTGCCCGCTCCCTCCGCGCCAGCGACAACGACGATCTGCACTACATCTGCATTCAAGCGACCTCGGGCACCCTCAGCGCCCGCCAAATTAGCGACGGCGAGGAAGCCGAGGGCGATCTTCCCTGGCCCGCCATCCCCTCCGCCTAATCATTTCTGGACCGTCGGGTCGAACGGCGGCCAACGCGGCGGCGCCCTTCGGCCCAACCCGAAAAGCTTGCGTTCCGCCGTGTCACCGACTATGCCAGAAAATGATGGCGGAATGGTACTTCGTGGAGAATGGCGCGCAGGCCGGCCCGGTAAGCGCGGCGGAACTGCAGCAAAAAGTGGCCTCCGGGCAGATCACCCCCGACACGCTCGTTTGGAAGGATGGCATGGCCGACTGGGTGGGCCTCTCCGCCGTCCTGGAACTCCAAAGCCCCGCGCCCCCCGCCCCCAGCGCTGCGCCCACTCCCCTGCCCCCGCCGGCCGTCTCCAGTGGCCCCGTTGGCACGGCGCAGTCCACCGCCCAGCCAGCGCCCGCCGACGAACCGGCCGCCGCCTCCTTCGCCCCGGCCGGGGAAACCCCCGCCAGCGTAGGCTACGAAATCCCGGCCGATCAGGTTGGGCGTATCCGCATTGGCGAAGCCTTGAGCACGGGCTGGAAAACCTTTACATCGAACTTTCTGGCCAGCTCCATCATCGTCCTGGTTTTTGGCGTCGTCATGATGGTTCTGGCCATGCTCAGCCTGATTCCCTTGCTCGGCATCATCATCTTTGCCGCCGCCATTGGTTACCTGGTGGTGGGTCTCTGGCGGGCCGCCCTCGCCTTCGTCGACGGGAGCACGCCCGGGGTTGGCATCCTGTTTCCGCCGGGGAAATACATCCTGATGCCGGCCGTCGCCAGTATCATCGTCGCCTTGATCAGCTTCATCCTGCTCGCTCTGGTCACGTTTCCCGTCGTGGGCACCGCCTACATCAGTCAACTCACGGCCACTAGTCCGGAGGCACAACAAGCCGCGGCCCAAGCCATCTTCGCCAGCTTTCTCATCGTCATGCCTTTGACCATCCTGGTGAACCTCTTCATGATGCTCTTCATCTTTTGGCCCGCCCTGGTGGCCGACCGCGATTACCCGGCCATCGCCGCCGTCTTTAAATCGTTCCGGATTGCACTGCCAAGTTTCATTTCGCTCTTGGTAATCCTGGTCGTTTCCTACATCGCCCTGTCGATTGGCGCCCTGCTGCTTTTCGTCGGCATCATTCCCGCAGCGGCCTTCGTCATGTGCACCCTGGGCGCGGCCTACCGGCAGATCGTCCCGGCCCGCTACCAAGCGGCTTAGCCGGAATCGGCCGGCGGGTACCCGTAACCCCCGCCGCCGGGGGTCTCGATGATGAGCCGGTCGCCGGCCCGCACCTTCACATCGGCGCAGCCTTCGAGCGGGACCGCCTCGCCGGTCGCGCGGACCAGGGTCTGTCGCCCGGTCGCTCCCGGCTGACCGCCCTCCAGGCCGTAGGGCGCCTCCACCCGGTGCTGGGTGAGCAGGTTCACCTCCATGGGTTCCAGGAACACCAGTTCGCGGACGATGCCCTCGCCGCCGCCGTGCCGCCCGGCCCCGCCGCTGCCGGCCCGGTGCCCAAAGCGCTCCAGCCGCACCGGGTAGCGGCGCTCGAGCACCTCCGGATCGGTGATCGCCGTGTTGGTCATGTGTGTGTGCAGCGCGCTGGCGCCGGGGCTCTCCGCCGTCGCGCCCGCGCCGCCGCCAATCGTCTCGTAATAGCTGCAGCGCTCGTTGCCAAAGATCAGGTTGTTCATCGTGCCCTGGCTACAGGCGGCCAGCCCCAGCGCCCGCAACAGGGCGTCGACCACCCGCTGGCTGGTCTCAACGTTGCCGGCCACCACCGCCGGGCAGCGGGCCGGGTTCTCCAGATCGAAGCGCGGGTGCAGGAAGCACTCCGGCAGGGCGACCTCGACCGGGCGCATCAGGCCCTCGTTCAACTCAAAGCCCCCGCCGACCAGCAGCCGCAGCGCGTACATCACCGCACTGCGCACCACCGCTTCGGTCGCGTTGAAGTTGCCGGGATGCGCGAGCGCACCGCCGCCCGTACCGGCAAAATCGAGCCGCCAGCGGCCCTCGCCCCGTCCCTCGAACGCCACGCAAACGGGCGTGCCGTCATCGATCGTCTCCGTCACCGTGGCGGTGCGGCGGTCGCCCAGGTGCGCGCGCAGCGCGTCAACCGCGGCCTGCGCGGTCGCCTCCAGCAGCCGCCCCATCTGCGCCGTGACCGCCTCCGCGCCGGCGGCGGCCGCCATCGCCCGCAACAACTCGGCGCCGCGATTGAGCGACGCCAACTGCGCGTGCAGATCGGCCAGGTTCTCCTCCGGCCGGCGGGACGGGTGCGGCCCCGACGACAGCAACCCGCGCATCTCTTCCCAGCGGGCTTCGCCCGCCGCCACCAGCTTGCGCGGCGCAATCACCACGCCCTCCTCCGCCAGCGTGCTGGCCCCCGCGGGCATCGAGCCTGGGACGGTGCCGCCGATCTCCGCGTGATGGGCGCGGTTGGCCACGTACCCAAGGAGAGTTTCCTCGTCCCCGGCAAACACCGGCATCAACAGCGTGACATCGGGCAGGTGCGAGCCCCCCGCCGCCGGGTGGTTGAGCACCGCGACATCGCCCGGCTCCAGCGGCAGCACCGCCAGCACCCGCCGCGCGCAGACGCCCATTGCGCCGAGATGCACCGGGATGTGCGGCGCGTTCATCACCAGCTCGGC
>JBCDLL010000121.1:0-3992 GCA_038745425.1 Verrucomicrobiota bacterium
GGCTGGTGCTTTGGCCGCGCCAACCCGGTCGCGGTCTTCAGCGAGACGCTCGAGCGCAGCTACGGCGTGCGCCTGCAGGACACCTGGGTGGCGCGCTTCCTCGGCCGGGCGGTCGAGCCGCTCCTGCTGGCGGCGGCCATTCTGCTCTGGCTTTCCACCTGCTTCACCGTCGTGCCCGTCCAGAGCGAGGGCGTCCGCGTCACTCTCGGCAAGTTCGCCGAGGCGCCCGTCGGCCCCGGCCTGCACCTGACCCCGCCCTGGCCCTTCGGCTCCATTGAGCAAGTCGACACCCGCCGGGTGCGCTCGCTGGAAATCGGCTACGGCGAGGACCTTGGCGGGCCCGTGCTCTGGACGGAACGCCACTACGCCGGGGAGAAAAACATGCTCGTCGGCGAAGGCGACGAGCTCCTCACCGTCAACGTGCCCGTCTTTTACCGCATCAGCGATCCCATCGCCTTCCTGCGCCACACCGAAAACGCGGAGACCGCCGTCGGCCAGATCGCCTTCCGCCAGCTCGTGCGCGCCATGGCCAGCGCGGACAGCTTCGCCATCATGCTCAGCCGGCGCGACGCCATCGCCGGGCGCATCCGCACCGGCATCCAGGAGGAAATCGACCGCCTTGGCCTGGGCCTGGAAATCATGTTCGTCGGGCTCAAGGACATCCACCCGCCGGTGGACGTCGCCGTCGCCTATCAGGACGTGATCAGTGCGCGCGAGGACAAGCTCACCTACGTGATCGACGGCGAAACCTACCGCGCGCGCCGCCTGCCCGAGACCGAGGCCGACGCCCATCGTAGCCGGATGGAGGCCGGAGCCGACGCCGCCAAGCGCGTGCTGACCGCCGCCGGCGACACCGCCCGCTTCGAAATGGTCGAAGCCGCCCAGCGCGACCAACCCGGGCTCTTCCGCACCCGCCTGCAACTCGACCACGCCGAGGCCACTCTTTCCGCCGTGCCCAAGGTCGTGATCGACCACCGCGCCAAGGCGACGCCCGGGGGCGGCTACCTGCTCGACCTGCGCCGGCTCCAGCGCCAGGCCACGCCCGGCGGCGACACCCCCGCCACGCCGCTCTTCGATCCCACCGTCACCGAGCCCTCGCCCTACGTGGACGAGAACCGGCCGCCTCCCGGCCAGGGTGGCTTCGAGCCAGCCCCGTCCTCCGAAGACATGAATCTGCCCGAATAGGCCCAAAACCCGAAAAAAGACGAAAAAAAGAACGCACCTAGCACACCTAGCACACCTAAGACTAACGCCCCCCGCCATTTTCCGTCATTCTGGAAGGTAACACGAACCCCGAATCCCCATGAAACCCGCCATCCTCATCCGCCTGGCCATCGCCGTCGTCATCCTGCTGGTGCTCTTCTTCACCATGTTCACCTACCAGGTGCGCGAAAACGAAAAGACCGTGCTGACGCGCTTCGGCCAGCCGGTGCGCGTCGTCACCGCGCCGGGGCTCTACTTCAAGTGGCCCGTGCCGGTCGAAACCGTCCACCGCTTCGATGCCCGCCTGGCCTTCTTCGAGAGCCGCCCGAGCGAAACGCTGACCCAGGATAAGCGCAACGTCGTGGTCTTCGTCTTTACCGCTTGGACCATCGCCGACCCGCTCAAGTTTCTCCAGGCCGTCGGCAGCCGCGAAGATGCCCGCACCAAGCTCGACGGCCTCGTCACCAGCGCCAAGAACGCGGTCATCGCCCGGTACGACTTCGGCCAGCTCGTCTCGACCGACCCCGGCGCGGTCAAGCTCAACGAGATCGAGGAGCGCATGACCGAAAGCGTCGCGGCCGACGCGCTCAAAGACTTTGGCATCCGCGTGCGGCAAGTCGGCATCAACCGCCTGGGCCTGCCCGAAACCAACACCGAGTTCGTCTTCGCCCGCATGCGCGCCGAACGCGCCAAGATTTCCGCCCGGTTCCGCAGCGAGGGTGAGCGCGAGGCCGACGCCATCCGCGCCAACACCGACGCCGAGATCACCGTCCTGCTGGCCGAAGCCGCCGAGCAGGCCGCCGTCACCCGCGGCGAGGCCGAGGCCGAGGCCGCCCGCCTTTACGCCGAAGCCTACCAGGCCGATCCCGGGCTCTACGAATTCCTGCGCAAGCTGCAGGCGCTCCGCGAAGTGACCCGCTCCAACACCACCCTGCTGCTCGACACCTCCACCCCGCCTTTCGACATCCTCCAGCAGGCCCCGACCGCCCCATGACCCAGCCCCCCGCCGCCCCGCTCCGCCCGCCGCCGGCCGAAAGCCCGGCGCTGGCCGCTCTGCGCTCGAGCATCGTCTTCCTGCGCTGGGGGCTAGCGTTGCTGGTGCTGGTCTACCTCACCTCCGGCGTCACCATTGTCGGCTCGGACGAGCGCGCGCTGGTGCTGCGCCTGGGCAAACTGCAGCCGGAGGTGCACGGCCCCGGCCTCCTGCTGGCCCTGCCCCGCCCGATCGACGAAGTTATCCGCGTGCCGGCCACCCGGGTGCAGGTGGTGGAACTCGATACCTGGACGGCGCCCCCGCCGGTGGACTCCGGCTTCGAGGCGCTCGAAACCGCCACGCTCCATCCCGTTTACAACGGCTACATCCTGACCGGCGACCGCAACATCATCCACGCCCGCTTCAACGTGCGCTACCGCGTGGCCGACCCCGCCGCCTATGCGCTGGGCACCCGCGACCGCGACGCCCTCCTGCGCCTGGCTCTCCAGACCGGCGCCACCGCCGCGCTCCAAACCGTTGGCGTGGACGACGCCCTGGGCCGGGGCCAAGACGAACTGCGCCGCCGCTGCCTGGCCGAGGCGAAGGCGGAGGTCGAGCGGCTCGGCCTCGGCGTCGAGCTGCTCCGCTGGGAGATCGCCGAGCTGACTCCCGCGCGGCAGGTGCTTGCCTCCTTTCAGGAGGTGGTCAGTGCCCAGGTGGAGGCACGAACCCTGCTCGAGGACGCCGCCAGCTACGCCAGCGCCCAGCGCCAGCAGGGGGAGGCCCGCGCCTACCGCCTGACCCAAAGCGCCGAGGCCGACGCCGCCCGCCTGCTCGCCCGCGCCAAGGGCGAAACCACCGCCTTCACCGCGCTGCTCGAGAGCTACCGGCTCGACCCCGGCGGCACCCGCACCCGCCTCTTTCTGGAAACGATCGAGACCATCCTGCCGCGGCTTCAAATCAACACCGTCGCCCCCGCGAGCGGCGTGCCCGTGCGCGTCTGGCTCGGCCCCCGCGACACCGCCGAACCGCTCGCCCCGTGACCCGCAACGCTCCGGAGATCGACGCCGCGGAAGCGGCCGAGGCCGCCCGCCCGGCCGAGGAAATGCCGCTGGCCGGACGGCTCGCCTTCATCACCGGCGGCGTCATGCTACTGCTGACCGGCGGGATGACCTACCTGCTGCGCCCGGGCCAGGAGGAGGTGGCCGGCTTCCTCAACCTCGCGGGCATGCTCGCGCTGGGCGCACCCGTCTTTTGGGACGCCGCGCTGGGCATGACGACCGGCCGCGGCCGGTTCGGCGCCTTTAAAGTGTACATGGACCAGTTCGTCGCGCTGGCGCTGCTGGCCTGCTTCGCGGCGGGCGAGTACGTCACCGGCGGGATCGTCGCCCTGGTGCTGGTGGTCGGCCAACTGCTGGAGGAACGCAGCATCCTTGGCGTGCAGCAGGCGATCAACGGCCTGCTCGGCCTGTCACGAACCACCGCCCGGCGGATCAACCCCCAGTCCGGCGAAACCCAGTCCGTCGACGCGGAAAGCCTTTCGCCCGGCGACCGCGTGCGGGTGCTGCCCGGCGACACCCTCCCCGCCGACGGCACCGTCGCCGACGGCGCCAGCACGGTGGACCAGGCGAGCGTCACCGGCGAGAGCCTGCCGGTGGAAGTCGCCGCGGGCGCCCGCGTCTTCGCCGGAACGCAAAACCTGACCGGCGCGCTGGAAGTGACGGTGGAAAGCGCCGGCGCCAGCTCGCTCATCGGCCGGGTCGGGCAGATTGTGCGGGAGGCGCAGCAGACGCGCGCGCCCATCATCCGCCTGACC
>JBCDLL010000122.1:0-3778 GCA_038745425.1 Verrucomicrobiota bacterium
CCTTAACTCTGGATGCGGCGGCGGCGGACGACGAGCAAGCCGAGCGCGCCGAGCAGGAGCGAGGCCGAGGCGGGTTCGGGAATGACGCTGCCCACCCGGAAACCGAGGGTGTTGATCTGCTCCATGGGCCGGATGGTGAAGGGGGCCGTGGAGCGCATGACGCTCTCGCCGAAGGTCCAGGCCCCACCGCGAAACACGCGGAACTCGTTGGGGGAATCATTCGGTGGCGTGAAGGCGCTTTCATTCCATTCCCAGGCGTTACCGTTTTGCCCCACCGTCCCGTAATGGCTCGCCCCCCCCGCCAGGGTGATGTCCGCCGGGCCGGTGGCTAGAGTTTGGCCGTAGACCGTTTCATCCGCGCCGGTTCCGCTCGCCACCGGCGTGGGCGGGTCGCCGATGTCCTGCTGGGTGGCGTAGTCGAAGTAGACATTGCCGGTGCCGCTGTAGTAAGCGGCCTTGTACCATTCGTTCTCACTGGGCAGAAAGTAAAAGGCGTCTTTGTGCCGAAACAAATTCTGGCCTCCGTCCGTCCAGGCATCGGCCGCATCCCACAAAACGAGGTTGGCGTTGGGATCGTAGCCGCCTTCCCCAGGCTGGACGGCAAAATTGTAGGCCGCCTGATAGCCCTGGCTTGTGTTCAACCAATTCACAAACCGCGCCGCTTCGTTCCAGGTCATGCTGGTGGTTGGCTTGTTCGCCCCCCGGTTATCCTGGGTCAGGCCCAACCCGCCCAGCGTATTGGCCTTGTTGATCATGTCTTCGTTGATCTCGTAGGTGCTGATCCGGTAGTCGTAGACTACCCCACCGAAGCCCGTGTTGTCGGCCGGGTTGCCCGCGTCGCCCACCGCCATAAAATCAATCGTGAAGAGGTTCGCGCCGCTGCCAAAGGTGTCGGCTTGAGCGGTGTGCGGACCAATGGTTCCCGCCACCAGAAAGGCGAGCGCCGCACCGCTTTTTTTGAAAGGAAATCGCATGCCGACTTGTTATCTCAAGCTTGTGATCCTGTCCATCCAGAATCACAAGATCAGGCCGAAATTTGGCCCCGAAACGCCCGGGTAGGACGGAGACCTACCGCCGCCGACGGCGGACGGCGAGCAGGCCGAGCGCGCCGAGCAGGAGCGAGGCCGAGGCAGGCTCGGGGACGCTGGCCACCCGGAAGCCGATGATATCGGACTGGAGCGTGGGCGGGCTGCTCAGCCGGGCCGAGGCGCGAAGAGCGTTTTCGGGATTGACCCAGTAACCACCGCGCCTTCCGCGATTCTCGCTGAGTGAATCACTGTCCCCATCAAAGGCGCTTTCCTGCCATTCCCACACGTTGCCGCCCTGCCCCACCGTCCCGTAGTGGCTCGCGCCCCCCGCTTGGGTGATGTCCGCCGGGCCGATGCCACCGCCTTGTTGGAAGACGGCTTCGTTCGCGCCGGTTCCGCTGGCCACTGCGGTGGGCGGATCGCCGATGTTCTGCTGGGTGGCGTAGTCGAAGTAAACGCTGCCGCTCCCGCTGTAGTAGGCCGCCTTGTACCACTCGTCCTCGCTCGGCAGGAAGTAGACGGCGTCCTTGTGCCGGAAGAGGTTGGTTTGCGAAAACGCCTCCGAGGCACTCCAGAGCAAAATGTTGTCGTTCGCGTTACCGGCGCCGTAGCCCGAATCGCCGGGGTTGACCGCAAAATTGTAAGCGGCCTGGTAGCCCTGGCTCGTGTTCAACCAGTTGACGAAGCGTGCCGCCTCGTTCCAGCTCATGCTTGTGGCCGGCCTGTTCGCGCCCCGGCTATCCTGGGTGAGGCCCAGACCGCCGAGGGTGTTGGCCTTGGTGATCATCTGCTCGCTGACTTCATAGGTGCTGATTCGATAGTCGTAACCCACCGCGCCGTAGCCCGTGTTGTCGTCCGGGTTGCCCGCGTCGCCCACCGCCACGAAATCAATCGTGAAGATGTTCTCCCCGTTGCCAAAGGTGTCCGCCTGGGCGTGGTGCGGCGACAAGGTTCCTGACAGCGTAACCGCCGCCAGCACCGCAAATGAAATCCCCCTCCCGCGCATGGGATGACCTTACCTAAAATCCCCCGAACGCCACAAACCTCGGCGTGTAACGTTTCTGTGACGAGCGTAGCTCCGAGCGCCACCATGGCAGCGGAGGCGTTTGGCCTCCTTCTACCGCTTTTCCGGCAGCATCTGGGTCCTCACCAGGTACACGACGTCTCAACCAGCGCCCCAACCCGCAACTTGAGCCAACCAAGCACGCCCATCCAAGAACCTACCGCAGCCCGTCGACGTTTTTGATTGAGGGCCGGAAGCTGAGCTTGCCCTCGTTGTTCTGGCTGTAGGGGATGAAGAGGGTCTCTGTCTGGCCGCCGCGGAAGCGCAAATCCGCCCGGACGGCGCGCACCAACTGGCGGGACTGGGGGTCGCGCACGGTGGTGTCGGAGAGGACGGCCGCGGCCACGAAGCCCTTGGGCTGGACCATGCCGGGCAGGCTGTCGACCAACAGGGCGCGGAGGCCGGCAGCGTCGAGGCGCTGGCCGTCGGGCGACTTCCCGCTCATGAAGTGGACCTTGCCGTCCGGGCTAAGCCCCCCGCCAAAGGGGCTGAAGCTGCCGGTGCGCTCGAGCACGCCGTGGGCGTAGGGGATCAGCCCGTCGAGCAACTGCTTGGTCTGGGTTTCGGTGGAGGCAGCGGCGCTGATTGGCGCGGCCAGCAGGGAAAGGGCGAGGGTGACGAGCGCGGCCCGGCGGACCCAGCCCGCGAATGTCGGGCGGGCGCTCATGCGGCGGGGGTCTGGCTGATGGAGCGCGCGGGCGGGGCGGGCTCGGGGCCGGGCAATCCGGTGGTGCCGGTGTCCCCGGTGGCCGGGCCGGGGCCGTCGGCCGGCGGCATCGCGTAGGCGTGCTGCTGGTAGCTGCGGCAGACGAGGCAGGCGGTCATGGCCAGGAGCGCCTCCTCCTGCAAGTCGGGGTCTTCGAGTAATTCGCGGTAGGCGTCGATCGCTTCCAGGTAGAGGCCGACCTTCTCCCGCGCCTGGGCCAGGTGGTAGGTAATTTCCAAGTCCTCCGGGTGACGCAGGGTCTCGGCTTCGAGCAGGTCCAGGTGGGCCATGTCCACCCGCTGGCCGAGCTCGTCGCGGAGGTCGCGGGTGGACTGGTCGAGGCGCGAAAGCCGCTGGATATCCTTCTGCAGGCAATTGTATTCGGTCTCGAGTTCCTTGAGCTGGCTCTCGAGCTCCTCCACCACGCGGTCGCTGGGCAACTCCGGCTCCGGCGGCGCTTCCCCCGCCTCGCCGGTTTCCTCCAGCTCGCGCTCGAGCCGGACGGCGGCCTCGTGGGCGTCGAGGTCGTCCGGGTCCTCCTCCAGGATGGCCTCGTAGATGGCGAGGGCGCGGCGCGGCTCCTCGTGCTGGTAGTAGATGTGGGCCAGCTCCAGTTCGTAGCCGCGGTTGCCGGGGTAGCGGCGACAGAGGGTCTCGTAGGCCAGGGTTACCATCGGGCCCCAGCTCAGCTGCCGGGCGGCGTCGGCCAGGAGCAGGTTGGCCTTGTGGTGATAAGGGTTGAGCTCGAGTGCCTCTTCGGCGATCTCCAGGCGCAGCAGCGGTTCGGTGCCGTCGTCGGTGGCCTTGGAGAGAATCGACTGCGTCTTGAGCGCCAGGATCGGCTTGTTGAGCGTGGTGTCGCGCTCGTAGTTGTGCATCTGGATTTGGCGGCGCAGCTCGCGGGCCTCGAGGTTGCGCGGCTCCAGCTCGATCAGCTTGCTCAGCACCAGGCCGGCGTCCCGGGGCGTGCGCACGTCGCGC
>JBCDLL010000123.1:0-3742 GCA_038745425.1 Verrucomicrobiota bacterium
GGCTTAACGCTGTTTTAACCGTAATTGGCGTTAAAAGAACCGACTTTGTGAAAAGATTCACAAATTGGGCCTTGCGCGGGCCTGATGCGCGCATACCTTGTGGGCATGGTTCACGGGCACGATACCGAACTCTCTTACAATTCCAAGGTCGAGGGCAACGTTGTGATGACGACGCTCGACGCCTCGATCAACTGGAT
This sequence comes from Verrucomicrobiota bacterium, assembly GCA_038745425.1. GTDB lineage: Bacteria > Verrucomicrobiota > Verrucomicrobiia > Methylacidiphilales > UBA1321 > CAWUJC01. The sequence goes on from JBCDLL010000123.1 coordinate 198, forward strand.
GCGCAAAAACAGCCTCTGGCCGATGCCGATGGGGCTGGCCTGCTGCGCGATTGAGCTGATGGCCGCAGCCAGCAGCCGCTTCGATATCGCCCGTTTCGGGGCCGAGGTGATGCGTTTTTCCCCCCGCCAGAGCGACCTGATGATCGTGGCCGGGACGGTCACCTACAAAATGGCGCTCTCCACCAAGCGGATTTGGGACCAAATGGCCGAGCCGAAGTGGTGCATCGCGATGGGCGCCTGCGCGAGCAGCGGCGGCATGTACCGCAGTTACGCCGTGCTTCAGGGGATTGATCGCCTCATCCCGGTAGACGTTTACATTTCCGGCTGCCCGCCCCGGCCCGAGGCCCTGCTTGAGGGTCTTTTCCGCCTTCAGAACAAGGTGATGGGCGAGAAGTCGCTCGAGAATCTCAAAAAGGTGCGCGAGGAGAAGGAAGTGCCCCGCATCGCCGACCCCGATTTCGACCCCTCCGAGTATGTGGTCAAAGAGCCGCTCTTTGCCGATGGCAGCGGCCTCAAGACCGCCGCCGAAGAGCTGGCCGAAAACGAAAAGAAGGACAAGGAACTGGTTTCCTAGTTCGCCTTTCCGCCTCTCACCCTTGAAACCCTCACCCCCACCATGTCTCTCGCCCCCTCCGAAGCCGCCGCCGCGCTGCGGGAAAAGTACGCCGACCAAGTCGTCGAGGTGATCGAGTTCCGGGGCGAGGTTGCCGTCGAGCTCAAGCCGGAGGCGCTTCAGGCGGCGGCCACTTTCCTCCGCGATGATGCCGGGTACGACCTGCCGGTGGACGCGATGGCGGTTGATTTTGAAGACACCGAGCCGCGCTTTCTCGTGCTGTGGGAGCTGATGAGCACCAAGCTGGCGGCCAACATCCGGCTGCGCGTGCGCACGACCGAGGACGAGGAAGAAGTGCCGACGCTTTCCCACCTGTATCCAGGCATGGAGTGGATGGAGCGCGAGGTCTACGACATGTCCGGCGTCAGGTTTACCGGGCACCCGGATTTGCGCCGGATTCTGATGTGGCCGGGCTACCCGTTTCACCCCCTGCGCAAGGAATTCCCGCTGGAAGGCAAAAGCAGCGAGGAGCCCGGTTTTGCTTTCTCCAACCCCGCGCCGCTGGAAGGCGGGCCCTTCCACGCCGCGCCCAGCGCCGAACACGCCCACGAACGCGAGCCGCGCTCCAACGCCCCCAAGCTGGATTGATTAAGGAACTACCGATTTAACAACCACAGATTGCACCGATTCACACCGATTGTTTCGAACGAATATCCAAGAAATCGAACCTCTTCATTGCTCCATCAGCGATCAGTGAAAATCTACGAAATCTGTGGTTTGAATTACTTTAACGAACATGGCTGACACGACGACAACGCTGGCTGAGCTGGAACGCGCCGATGTGATGGGCGCGACGGCGGCGGGGCTGGAGCGCGAGGAGCTCCAGGGCGACAAGCTCATCCTGAACATGGGCCCCAGCCATCCCAGTACCCATGGCGTGCTGCGGATCAAGCTGGAGCTGGACGGCGAGGTCATCACCAAGGCCGACCCGGACGTCGGCTACCTGCATCGCGGCGACGAGAAAATCGCCGAGAACATGACCTACAACCAGTTCGTGCCCTACACCGACCGGCTCGATTACGCCTCGCCGCTGGCCAACAACATCGGCTACGTCATGGCGGTGGAAAAGTTGCTCGAGTGGGAGCTGCCCCCGCGCGGCCAGGCGGTGCGCGTGATCTGCTTCGAGCTCTCGCGCATCTCCTCGCATCTGCTGGGCATGGGCGCCATGGCGATGGACTGCGGCGCGATGACCGTCTTCCTCTACACCTTCACCGAGCGCGAGAAAATCTACACGCTGATCGAGCGCCTCTGCGGCGCGCGTTTCACCACCAGTTACGCGCGCGTCGGCGGGATGACCCGCGACCTGCCTCCCGGCTTCGTCGAGGAACTCTCCGGCTTCTGCAAGCAGTTCTACGCCAAGATTGATGAGCTGGACAACCTGCTCAGCCGCAACCGCATCTTTGTGGACCGCACCAAGGACGTGGGCACTTATTCCGCGGAGGAAGCCATTGCCTACGGCCTGACCGGGCCCAACCTGCGCGCCTCCGGCTGCGACCTGGACCTGCGTAAATCCCGTCCTTATTGCGGCTACGAGGACTATGACTTTGATGTGCCCGTGGGCGAGGTCGGCGATTGCTACGACCGTTACCTTTGCCGCCTGGAGGAGCTGCGCCAGAGCAACCGCATCCTGGAGCAGGCCATCGCCAAGCTGCCGGACGGGCCCATTCACGTGACCGACTACAAGGGCTATCTGCCCGACAAAAAGGCCGTGCTTACCAAGATGGAAGAGCTCATCCACCAGTTCATTCTGGTGACCGAGGGCATCAAGTGCCCGGTCGGCGAGGTCTACCAGGGGGTGGAGAACCCCAAGGGCCAGCTTGGTTTCTACATCTACTCGACCGGCGGCGGCGTGCCCTACCGCCTCAAGATCAAAGGTCCCTCTTTCAACAACCTCAGCATTCTGCCGAAAGTCCTGCCCGGTCACATGATGGCCGATGTCTGCGCCATCCTGGGCAGCCTGGATTTCATCATGGGGGAATGCGACCGCTAGCACCATGCAAGCCATCGATTCACCAGAACCCGCCGCTTGCGGCACCGGCCTCGTCGAACTCGACCGCGAGAAGGTAGTGGACATCACCCCGGACTTTGAGGCCGAGGCGCACGAGCGCATCAGCCACTATCCGGCCAGCAAGCGCAGCGCGACGCTCCCGCTGCTCTACCTCTGGCAGGAGGAGCACGGCTACATCACCAACCAGGCGGTGCACTGGGTGGCGGACAAGCTCGAGCTGCAGCCCATTAACGTGCTCGAGGTGGTTACCTTCTACCCGATGTTCAAAACCCACGCGGTCGGGAAATTCCACCTGACCGTGTGCCGCACGCTGCCCTGCGCCCTGGCCGGCAGCTACGAGCTGCGCGATCACCTGATGGAGCAGGCCGGCATCAAGGAGCTCGACCATCACGGCTTCGGCATGAGCGAGGACGGCACGTTCTCAATCGAGTTCATCGAGTGCCTGGCCCAGTGCGGCTCCGCGCCGATCGTGATGGTCAACGACAGCACCTACGAGTGGGTCGACCACGACAAGGGCACCGCCATTCTCGAAAAATACAAAAGCGGCAAGGGCCCGGCCGACGAACCCAAGAGCATGTACCCGAACCCGCTGGTTTGACCGATCTCCCCGACGGAATTTACGGAATTAACGGAATGAAATTTGAACGGAATGCACCGATTGACGCTAATTGCTAGAACGCCCAGCAACGCCCAACCGCACCCGGAACCCTGATCCTATCGCCTCCGGAAACCTCTGAATCTGTGAAAATCTGTGAAATCTGCGGATAAAACCCTCTCACGAAAATGATTGCCAAAACGCCTCCCGAGCAAACGCGCGTCGTCTTCAAGTACATTGACGATTCCGCCTACGACACGAGCATGGAGTGCTACCTGCGCCACGGTGGCTACGAGACGCTCAAGAAGGCGCTGACCTGGAAGCAGGAC
>JBCDLL010000124.1:0-3615 GCA_038745425.1 Verrucomicrobiota bacterium
ACGAAATCACACCGGAAGAGGCCGAAAGGGCGGCGAAATTCGAGCGCGAACGCTACGCCACCGAGGCCTGGAACCAGCAGCGCTGAGAAGCGAAAAACCGCGGGTTTTTCTTCCCCCGTCGCTAGGGCCTCGAAGGTCGCGTTTGGCCGGGCTGTTTGTTCTTCTGCATAAAGACGTAAATAGTTGATTGCAAATGGTTTTTAACTTGTTAAGCGGGAAAAATAAATCTCCCGGAATTGGCCGAAAGAAGTTGGCAAAACGGGCCGTTTTCGGCATGCTTATCCGTCTATGGCAAAGTCGACATACGACGCCTCCAAGTTAGGAAAACTGGAGGGTCTTGAAGCGGTCCGCAAGAAGCCGGGCATGTACATTGGCGGCACCGACGAACGGGCCTTGCATCACTGCGTTTCGGAGGTTCTGGACAACTCGATTGACGAACATCTGGCCAGCCACGGCAGCAAGGTGGACGTGACCGTGCATGTGGACGGATCGGTTTCCATTCGCGACGAAGGCCGCGGTATTCCGGTCGATATCCATCCCAAATACAAGATTCCCGGCGTTGAAATGGTGCTGACGACCCTGCATTCTGGCGGCAAGTACGGACAGGGGGGCTACACGTATTCGGGAGGCACCCATGGAGTTGGCGCGAAGTGCGTCAACGCGGTCAGCGAGTGGTTCAAAGTGGAGGTCAGCCGCGACGGCCAAGTCCATTCGATGGAGTTCGCGCGGGGCAAAACGACCCGCAAGCTGGAGGTCATCGGGAAGAGCAAAAAGACGGGCACGCTGATTACCTTCAAGCCGGATCCCGAAATTTTCCAGGAGACCACGACCTTCAAGGCGAGCACGCTGATCAAGCGGCTACGCGAGTTGGCCTTTCTCAATGCGGGGCTGGAGGTCACCTTCACCGACGAACGCGGCGGGGAAGACGGCGACGACGAGGAAGCCGAAGCCAAGACGCAGAAGTTTCTCTACAAGCACGGCATGGCCGAGTTTGTCAAACAGCTGGGCACCGGCAAGAACATCGTCCATCCCAAGCCGGTTGAGTTTAACCGCGTCAAGGAAAAGGCCGTCGAGGTGCTGGTCGAAAAAGACGGCAAGGAAGTCAAGGACGGCCGCGACGTCATCTTCGACTGCGTGCTGCAGTACAACGACAGCTACGACTCGCAGATTCTCTGCTACACGAACACCATCCACAACCCGGACGGCGGCGCGCACGCCCAGGGTTTCCAGAAGGCGCTCACCCGCGCCATCAACCAGTACGGCCGCAACAACAAGGTCTTTAAGGATAAGGACCCGAATCTTTCCGGTGACGACGTGCGCGAGGGTTTGATTTGCGTTATTCACATCAAGCACCCGGACCCGAAGTTCGAGAGCCAGACCAAGGTCAAACTGATCTCTCCGGAAGTCGAGAGCATGGTCTCCAGCTTTGTCTACGACGGGCTGATGTCCTACTTCGACGACAATCCGAGCGTGGCCAAGAAAATCATCGATAAGAGCCTCAACGCGGCCCGGGCCCGCGAAGCCGCCCGCAAGGCGCGTGAAGCCGTCCGCAAGACGGCCATGACCGGCGGCGGCCTGCCGGGCAAACTGGCGGACTGCTCCAGCCGCAACCCGGAGGACAGCGAGCTATTTATCGTGGAGGGTGACTCGGCTGGCGGCTCCGCCAAGCAGGGCCGCGACCGCCAGTATCAGGCCATCCTGCCCATCCGGGGCAAGCTGATCAACGTGGAGAAGGCCCGGCTGGACAAGGTGCTGCAGAACACGGAAATCCGCACCATGATCACCGCCGTGGGCACGGGCATCGGTGACGGGGAGGGCGAGGGTGCCTTCAATCTCGAGAAGCTGCGCTACCACAAGATCATCATCATGACGGACGCCGACGTGGACGGCTCGCACATTCGCACGTTGCTGCTGACCTTCTTCTTCCGGCAGATGCCGGAGCTGGTCAAGCGCGGCTACGTCTACATCGCCCAGCCGCCGCTCTACCAGCTCAAGCGCAAGAAGCGCGAGGAGTACGTCCAGGACGACGCCAGCATGAACCGCATCCTGGTGGACTTGGGCAGCGAGGACATCGCCCTGCGCAAGGTCGGGGACAAGAAGGCCTTCTCCAAGGACAAGCTCTCCGAGTTACTTGGACTGCTGGAAAGCCTCGACAAGTACGCCAAGGCGATCAAGCGCCACGGCGGCAACATGACCGCCTACCTGGAGGAGCGCAACGCCAAGACGGGCGACCTGCCGCGCCACCTGGTGCGCGTGCGGGAGGGCAACATGGAGACCTCCCACTATTTCTACGACGAGGACGCGCTGCGCCAGTTCAGCGAGGACAATCCGGACCTGGGCCTCTACGAGGAGTCCGAGCTGGAGGCCGAGGAAGAGGAGGCCGCCGCCGTCCGCACCAACGGTACGAACGGCGCGCTGCCCCACCGGCGCTGCATCCACGTGGAACTGCACGAAAGCCGCGGGATCGCCGAGCTCCTCAGGAAGATCGAGCGCAAGGGGCTCTCGGTGGAGCATTACTCCGCCCAGGACCAGCCGCTGTGGGAAATCGTGGAAGGCGAGGGCAAGGGCGAGGAAGGCGAGCGCGTCACCCCGGTGTTTTCGATCCCGGAGATTCTCGAGGCGGTCAAGGCCAACGGGCGCAAGGGGGTCTCGATCAAGCGATTCAAGGGTCTTGGCGAAATGAACGCCAAGGAGCTCTTCCAGACCACGATGGACCCGGCCCAGCGCAAGCTGCTGCGGGTGGAAATCTCCGACGCGATCGAGGCGGAGGAAATGTTCTCCAAGCTGATGGGCGACGAGGTTGAACCCCGCCGCCAGTTCATCGAGGACAACGCGCTCAACGTGCGCAATTTGGACGTGTGATCATTTCGCGATGACGGCCGAACCGACTTTTCCCATTCCCGACTGCTGGTCGGCCTCGCAGCCGCTCACTTGGGAAGAGTTGTGCGCGGACCCCTCCCTGCAGGACCTGCCCTATCGCATTGAGCTTAACGAGAAAGGCATCGTCGAAATGAGTCCCACCAGCCCGCGCCACCAGCACTTCGGTCGCATCATTCAAAAAAAACTCGATGAACTCAGTGGGGGCGGCGAGGTCCTCCTGGAGCTTTCGCTCGATATCGGTGGCGGCAACGAAACCCGGGTACCCGACGTCACCTGGGCACCAAAGGACTGGTTTCGCGGCCGGGACCTCAATCATCCCTACCCCGAAGCCCCGCCCCTCTGCGTGGAGGTGCTTTCGCCGGCCAACACCAAGGCGGAGATCGGGCACAAGGTGGCCCTTTATTTGGAGCATGGCGCGGAGGAAGTCTGGCTTTGCTCCTGGGAAGGGGAGATGACTTTCCTCAACCCGGAGGGCGCGCAGGAGCGCTCGCGCCTCTTCCCGGGTTTCCCGGCCAAGCTGGTCCTAGACTTAGGGAACTAAGGGTACCCCGGCCGCTTGATTTCAACCAAACGAAAGCAAACTAGGTAGCATTTATGCCAGACGATTTTGACCCCCCGAGCAGCCTGTTCACCCCCGGGCAGGAAGCCAAACGCATCAACGTGGCCGACGAGATCAAGAACTCGTTCCTGGACTATTCCATGTCGGTCATCGTGTCGCGCGCGCTGCCCGACGCT
>JBCDLL010000125.1:0-3033 GCA_038745425.1 Verrucomicrobiota bacterium
GCATCGGCGGAGGACTTCTTCGGCTTGCGGGCGCGGGGCTTGGTCTTAACGCGACTCGCCAGCCGGGTGTCCTTGCGGGCGTTGCGGATGTCCGGTTTACCGGAACGGGAACGGTGGGGTCGTCGCGCCGACATGAATCCGACAGATTGTAAGCCCTGCGCCGGATTTAGCAATGGCGGGGTGAGTCGATGTGAGCTGTATTTTTCTCTAGTTCAGATTCAACCCACCATTCCGGCTTTTTTTAACTCTAAGTACCACTCATCACCCGCAAATTGCGCAGCATCTGAACCAAAAACCAACCGCCCTACAAAATCATCAATGCCGACCGCTACAAACTCGTAGTCACCACTGTCTGAGTCCAACTCATACACACTGCCATTGGAGCCTTGGATGTAGACAAAACCAGCTGCATCGGACCCAATCTCAAGGCAGCCTTCTATCCCAACAACCATTTCTGATCGAGCCGCGCTCAGACGCAAAACTTCATCGGTACCCTCCCCACAGCCATAGAATCGGACCACCTCCAAATCAATGCCGTTCCAGCGTTGCAGTAACCGACGGTGCTCAGGCAACAAGGGGCGTCCAAGCAGACGCTCTTCTTTCTGAATCAAAACGCTCGAAGCTCCGATACCGGGCACCTTTATTAAATCTGAGGTGAGCAGGTTAGCTGCCAGTGCTTTCTCAATAGTTTGGACTGCAGTCATCCTACTTCATGCCCGCGCCGGCGGCGGCGGAGGTCACCAGGCATTCCGTGCCCGGGAAAGCCTGGTTGATCGCGGTCACAAAATCGTCCTCGCGCCCGGCCTCGACCAGGTTGATCGTCGCCCCGCCGAAACCGCCCCCGCTGAGGCGCGCGCCGTAGCAATAGTCCATGCCACGGGTAGCCTCGACCAACGCATCGAGCTCGGGGCAGGAATTCTCGAAGTTGATGATGGAGCTTTCGTGGGAAGCGTACATCAGCCGCCCGAACTCCCGGGCGTCGCCCGCCCGCAAGAAGTTGGCGCCCTGCTCCACCCGCGCGATTTCGCCCACCACGTGCGCAGCCCGGCGAAAGTGGATGCGCATCGCCTCGGCCGCAATCTGGTGCGCCTCCACCGGATCCTGGCCCGGCTCCAGCTCCAGATCGATCTCCACTTCCACGTCTTCACCGTCCGCGTTTTTACCAATGGCCGAGCCGCCATTGTCCAGCGCTTGCAGGATGATCCGGGTCCGGTCGATCAGCATGGTCGGGCTCACGTCGCGGAGCGCCTCCACCCCAAAGGCCTGGGCGGCGGCCTCGCAACTGGCGCGGCGCTCGTTGTACTCGCCGCCGGTCAGCGCGTGCTTCACGCCGCTGTTGGCGATGACAAAGCCGACGCCTTCCGGCAGCGGGACGTGCTGCACTTCGTAGGTCCGGCAATCAATAAAGGTGACGTGCCCGGCCTGGCTCATCAGGCTGGAGATTTGGTCCAGCAGGCCGCACTGCACGCCGGTGTAGGTGTGCTCCGCCTTCTGCGCGATGCGCGCAAGCTCCAGCGGCTCCAGGTGGGTCTTAAAGGCGGTCTGCAAGAACAGCCCGGTCGCGACCTCCAACGCGGCGCTGCTGCTCAGGCCCGCGCCCATCGGCAGGTCGCTAGCCACCTCGGCCTCGAAGCCGTCGATCCATTCCCCGCGCTCCTGGAAGAGTTCCACCACGCCGAGCAGGTAGTTCGCCCACTCCTCCGGCCCGGCCTGCGGCGCCAATTGGTCCAGCTTCAGCACCACCTCGTCGTCCATGCTTTCGGAGCGCAGGCGGATCTGGCCGTCCTTGCTCTTGCGCCCGCGCATGGTGATGCCGCGGTCGACCGCAATCGCCATCACGAGGCCTTCGTTGTAATCGGTGTGGTTGCCGAGCAGTTCGGCCCGGCCGGGGGCAAAGATCTCAATCGGATGCGGGGACGTCATTGGAGAACCGCTAATTTGCGCCCACACTTCGCGGATGGCCAGCGGAAGATTCTCGGTTATGCTGAATAATCCATGCTCCCCGAGCTCGTCACCGAGATTCCCGGCCCCCGTTCGCGCGGGCTGACCGAGGAACTGCGCGCCTACGAATCGCGCAACGTCACCTACGTCTCGCCTGGTTTTCCGGTCTTCTGGGAGCGGGCGGAAGGCGTCAACGTTTGGGACGCCGACGGCAACCGCTTCCTGGACCTGACCGCCGCCTTCGCCGTGACCGCCCTGGGCCACGGGCCGGAAGCGGTCCGCGCCGCCGCCCGCGAGCAGATCGACACGCTTTACCACGCGATGGGCGACGTCCACCCGAGCCCGCTCAAAGTGGAGCTCTGCCGCGAGCTCTCCCGCCTGACGTTTGAGACCTGGACCCACGGCGCCCAAAGCGGCAAGACCATCCTGACCAACAGCGGGAGCGAGGCGGTCGAGGCCGCGATCAAAACCGCGTTGCTCGCCACCGGCAAGCCGGGCGTGCTCGGCTTCGAGGGCGCCTACCACGGGCTCGGCTTTGGGGCGCTCGCCGCCGGGGGCATGGACTACTTCAAGACCCCGTTCATTCGTCAGGTCCCGCCCATCGGCACACTGCTGCCCTTCCCGACGGAGGTCAGCAATATCGCCCCGGAAAGCTACCGCCAGCGGCTCGACGAGACTCTCGAACGAGGTGTCGCCGGCCCGGACGGAAAGGCGGTGCCCATTGGCGCGATCGTGGTTGAGCCCATCCAAGGACGGGGTGGCGAGGTCGTGCCCACGGATTGGTTCCACCCGATGCTACGAGAAGCGACCGACCGCCACGGCGCGCTGCTCATCTACGACGAAATTTACACCGGTTTTTTCCGCACCGGCGAACGCTTCGCCGCCGATCACTGGAACGTGATGCCGGACATCATCTGCCTGGGCAAGGCTCTGACGGGCGGCTTCCCGCTCGCGGCGACGGTCGGTCGGGCCCACGTCATGGACGCCTGGCCGGAAAGCAACGGCGAGGCCCTCCACACCAGCACTTTCCTGGGCAATCCGTTGGGCTGCCGGATGGCCCTGGCGCAGCTCAAGGCCCTTGGGGAGAGCGAC
>JBCDLL010000126.1:0-2837 GCA_038745425.1 Verrucomicrobiota bacterium
AGGTGGACCGCGGTCACGGCCGCCACGATCACCCAGAAGCTCTTCGAAATCAGGAAAGGGAAACGATCCATTCGCCCTGAATCTACCACGGAGCGCCCGCAAGAGAAAAGCCGGTTGCCGCAATGGCGCGCTTGTAACCCGTTGCATCTCGGTGTATGCTTTCGCACCAATGAGAGTGCGGAGAGGGGGATTTCTGGCTTGGGCTGTGCTCGCGTGCTCCGCGACCGCCGTGGACCTGCGGGCGGAGGGCAACGCCATCTACAATTGCGATGTGCGCGAGGCAATGGAGAAAATTCTCGCCGCCTACCACTACAAGACCGGCGACAAGTTCTGGCACGACACCACCGATGAGGGGAAGGACAAGTCCGTGCGCGCTTCCGGCTACGCGGAGTTTGTTTTTACCAGCGACTGGCAGCTGACCCAGACCGAGCTCATCGGTATCACCAGCAAGATCCGCCGGGGCTGGTTCGAGCGCTACTGCCGCCTGAAGGCCGCCGAGCAAATCCCCGGCGCGGAGCGTTACGTGCCCAGGACCAAGGGCCTTCACTCCGGCGCGGGCACGCTCAATCAGAGCTTCCACGCCCCGACCGTCGACGGCAAACTCCTTTACCTGGAAGTGGTCGTTACCCGCGAAACTGATACCGAGTTCTCCGTCTACCTGCAGTACACGCAGAAGGGGATTTGAGAATCTGGCGAGCGTTATTTAAAAGCTATAATCCCAGCTAAATTTTTCCTATTTCGAAATCATAAACTTAGTTCAGGACAAGTAAAATGGCAGATACATCTATAATTTTAATGACCTACGGGATCATTGCACTTCTAATGGTTATTGCCGGAATTGGCACAATCCTAATCGGATGGAGGATATTTCTGAGTGAGCAGCAGTCTAATCCTAAACAAAATGAATTTGAGTTTTGGTTGTTGAGAGCCAAAGTCAATTCGATTGGAGCAATAGTAATTCTTACAGGTTTTTGCTGGGGAATCGTAGCTGGAATCTCACTTCCAAAGTATGAAAGTGGTGGCACTGTGATAACTCAGAAAATGGAAAGACTAAATTCAAAAGTCGAAGAATTAATGGCTCAAGATTTTACGGTTAGGCAGTATGTGGTACGGGTAGATGAGGCTGGTGTTTTGGGCAATATAGAAGCAGAATGGAAGGCTAGATGGAATGAGGAAATGAGAAAAGTCTTCAGAGATCTGGGTAAGGAATTGAAACAAAATAGCGAAACAGAAGATGGTTTTGAACCGATGATGGATGGCTATTGGCAGCTTTATGGAATCGATGAAAAGGACTTCATATCGGTTGGTGAGCAAGACGCTAAAACCGGCAGCTGAGGTGCTTTGTCTCAATGTTCAACCGCCGGCGGGGCGCCGGCCAGGGTTTGGCAGTGGGCGAGGGTGTCGATTTCGCCGATCTTTTTGTCGTCGCGGAGGCGTTTGATCCGCGGGAAGCGCAGCGCGTAGCCGCTCTGGTGCCGGGTGCTGGGCTGGATGGAGTCGAAGGCCACTTCGAGGATGACGCTGGGTTCGACCAGGCGGTAGCGGCCCTTTTCCTCGATCGTGTGCTCCAGGAAGTACTCGGTGTACTCGGCGATTTCGGCGTCGGTCAGGCCGGAGTAGGCCTTGCCGATGGTGCGCAGCTCGCCGGAGCGTTCGTCGCGGATGGCGAAGGTGTAGTCGCTTAGCACGCCGCGCCGCTTGCCGTGGCCCCACTCCACGCCGACCACGACCACGTCGAGGGTGGCGTAGGCCTTCTTGAGCTTGAGCCACTGGTGCCCGCGCCGGCCGGGCTGGTAGGGGCTGGCCGGGTCCTTCGCCATCAGGCCCTCGTTGCCCCGCTGGCGCGCGGCGAGAAAGGCGGCGTCGATCTCGGAGGCGTTGGCGCAGCGGGTAACTGGAGCCACCTGAAGGCGTTCGCCTGCGGGGAGGCTCTCCAGCCGGGCCCGGCGCTTGCGCAGGGGAGACTTCAGCAGGCTCTCGCCCTCGAACCAAAGCAAGTCGTAGAGCCAGAGGGAGACCGGGATTTCCTCGCCCAGAAAGAGATCGCCCACCGCGCCGATCTTGCGCCCGAGCCGCTTCTGCAGCTCGGCGAAGGGGAGGGCTTTGCCGTTGCTCCAGGCGAGCAGCTCGCCGTCGCCGATGAAATCCACCGGGACGGCCTCCACCGCGCGGGCCAGGTCGGGGAACTGCCCGGTGATTTCCCGTAGTTCGCGGGAGTAGAGGGCCACCCGCCCCTGCGCCTTGTGCACCTGGCAGCGGATGCCGTCGTACTTTTCCTCCGTCCAGATCTCGGCCTCGCCTTCCGCCGGCGCCAGGCGCTTGACGATGCCCTCGGCGTCGGGCTCCGGGCTCGCCAGCATGAATTGCACCGGCCGGAAGGTGCGGATGCCCAGCCGCGCCAGTTCTCCCCCGGTGGCCGCCGCCGCCACCGCGCCGAGGTCGCCGGTGAGCATGTTGGCCTCGCGCAGGGCGCGGACCTCGATCCCAAAATGCGCGGCCAAGGCTTCCTCCACCAGCCCCTCTTTCAGCCCGATGCGCAGATCGCCCGTGATGATCTTGGCCAGATACTTGGCCTCGACCGGGCGAAGCACGGCAAAGCGCGCCTCCAGATGCTCGGCCTTGGCCTGCGGGCCGCGCAGTTCGGCCAGGCGGGCGAACCAGGCGGGCGCTTCGGCCAGCGGCCAGGGCGCAGCCGGTGGTGAGGTCTTGCCCGCCAACAGGCTTTCCGCGGTTTCGCCGCTGTCGCTGTATTTGCGGTAAGTGGCGCGGAAGTCGGCCTCGCGCGTGCCGCTGACCGCGAGCAGCGCCCGCTTGAGGATGGCCCAGCCGGTTTGCAG
>JBCDLL010000127.1:0-2712 GCA_038745425.1 Verrucomicrobiota bacterium
GTCCATCTTTCTCAAGCGCTCCAGTACGGATAACGCTTAGCGACGGCCGCAAACGCTGAAAAACGCCGTATTGTTCGCAGGAAGCGTCCAGTCCTGACAACAGTGTTAGCGGTGTGTTTTCATCGGCTCATGAGTTCGCCACCAGCACCAAACTCCGGGAATGAAGCCAAAGCGCTTCCCTCAACTCCGCCTCGGCCGAAGAACATGGCGGAGCGGCTGCGCCGTGGCGCCGCAGTGTTGGTGGGCTATGGCAGCGTTTTCCTTGGGAGTGCTCACTCTGGATCAAACCGAATTTATCCACTCAGCCGCGCTTGAACTTGCGCCGGAAGTATCCGCCGTCTGGTGGGCGGCCTGCCTCTATGTGGTCATTGACTCCGCTGTTTGGATCGCGCGGCTTTGGGGGCCGTTCTTTATACTCATGGGCGCATTGCTTCACCGAGAACCAGTCATGGGATTTCTAAGTGTTTCCCTCATTTGCGGCATCTATTGCTTCAGTGATTTTCGCCCTTACGAGAGTCTTCCCTGGTGGTTGGAAACCACATTTGTTCTGGCCACATTCCTCAGCGCGCTGGTTCTTTACCTCTTGGGCTTCTCTCTCAGCCGCCTTTTCCGGCTGATGACGGCGTCACGCCAAACACTCACAGAGTGATTTAAGGGCCGAAAAACGCCGTTTTTCGAAAAAAAAGAACGCACCTAGCACACCTAGCGCACCTAAGGCTAACGGGCGCGGCCGATCAGGGGTAAGCTGGGAGCATGAATTTTGACGAGAAGAAACCGCCCGGGCCGTCCCGGTTCCCGCTGCCGCCTCCCGCGCGCGTGTGGATTCCGGACCTGCTGCGTTGCTACGGAGGCTTTCTGCTCGGCGCTCTCACGCTGCCGCTCACCTTCATCACGTTTCGGGATTTCCTGACCGCGGCGGCCTTCGCCCTGCGCCTGGACCCTGCCCTCTTCCCGGATGCGGCCAACCCCTGGGCGGAGACGCTGGTCAACAACCTGCTCTACGGCTTTTTTGTCAGCGCCTTCATGCTAGGCGGCTACGCCTTTCTGGGTGGGCTCTGGGGCGGGCATTCCCTGGGTGCCGGGTTGGCCATCAGCGCGGTCACGATGCTGGCCATCTTGCTGGTCGGTTACGTTTACGAAGGAATGCCCAACCTGGACCGACGCGGCTGGCTGGCCGCCGCGCTCACCACCGCCCATCTCGGCAACCTGCTGGGTGTCATCGTCCCCTACCTGGCCGGCTTTTCCGCGCGAAGGCTGGCACTGCTTCTCTTTCTGCCGGCGGGAAGGAGGGCGCGATGACGGATCGGGAGAGGCGACCCCGCTCCAACCTGCGGCGGCTCTTGTGGCGCTACGCCGGTTTCATCCTGGGGGCCTTCACCGTTGCGGCGACGTTTTCCGCTTTCCACCCCGACACGTTAATCGCGCTGGACAGCCTGCTCATCAGCGAAACTCATTTTCCTGCCTCGATGTGGTGGGCCAACATTTTCCTCAACGCTTTCGTCGTGGGGGGCGTGCTCGGCACTGTCCTCTTCTTTGGCCCGTACGGCTTCCTGGGTGGCTTGGTGGGGAGCTGCCCGCTCCGCCATGGTCTGGCGATCTGCCTGGTTACTTCGGTGACCGTGTTCACAGTTGCCCTGGCCTTTCACGATCTCTCCAACTATGCGAGCCTCTTCGGCGTGGCCTACATCGGGGTCTCTTTTGCGGGAATGTTCACCGGACTGGCCCTGGCCTTTCTGCTCGGCTTTTCCCTGCGAAGACTTGCGTTTCTCTTCGTTTACCCTTGTTTAAGGAGTTCCCCATGAGTGCTTTGACTTTCCCCATATTGCAGACCTCCCGCCCGGCCGACGCCAAGAAACTGGCCGGGCTTAACCGCCGCGCCCTACCCTCCCTGGCCATCGCACAGAAGGTGCGCAGCATCCTTGAGGACGTCCGCGAAGGAGGCGACCGCGCGCTTTGCGCCTACACCAAGAAGTTCGACGGCGTTGCCCTCAAGCCCGGCGAAATCACGCTTAAGAGCCAGCCGGAGGATCCGCCCGCCCCGGTGCGCCGCGCGATCAGCCACTCGCTGCGCAACATCCGGCTCTTTAGCACCGGGCGCCGCCCGCGCGACTGGCGCGGCACCAACAGCGAGGGCGCCATCGTCGGCGAGCAGTACCGGCCCTTCGAGCGGGTAGGCGTCTACGTGCCCGGCGGCACCGCCCCCTTGGTCTCCACCGCGCTGATGACGGTGGGCGTCGCCCGCGTGGCCGGAGTCAAAGAGATCGCCGTCACCACTCCCCCGCCGGTGGACAACAGCCTGCACTACGCCCTGCGCGCGGCCGGCGCCACCGAGATCTACCACGCGGGCGGGGCGCAAGCCATCGCCGCCCTGGCCTTCGGCACCGAAACGATCCCCGCCGTCCAGATGATCGCCGGGCCCGGCAACGCCTACGTGGTGGAAGCCAAGCGCCAGGCCGTGGGCGCGGTCGCGATCGACCTGCTGCCCGGCCCGAGCGAGATCGCCGTGTTGGCTGACGGCACCGCCAACCCGAAGTTCGTCGCGGCCGATCTGTTGGCCCAAGCCGAGCACGGTCCCGGCAGCCAGGTGCTAATGGTTTCGCCCAGCGGCAAGGTGCTCGCCCGCGTGCAGAAAGAGATGAACGCACAGTTGCCCGCGCTCTCGCGGCAGGCCTACCTGCGCGACGTCCTCAAACAGGGCACCCACTTTGTCCA
>JBCDLL010000128.1:0-2608 GCA_038745425.1 Verrucomicrobiota bacterium
CTGCCCAACGTTGAAGTCGTGGCCCACGTCGACTCCAACCCGGATCAATTGGAGGAGAAACTGCGGTTCACCCAGGCGAGGCGGCACTACGCCACCTGCCGAGACATGCTGGAGCAAGAGACTCCCGACATTGTGGTGATCTGCTCGCGGCACCCTCAAGACCATTTGCCACTCATCGAAGCAGCGGCCAAACACGGTTGCCACCTTTACTGTGAAAAGCCCTTGGCCGCCACGTTGGAGGAAGCCGATCGGATCGTGGAGCTTGCCGACCGGCACCGCATCAAAGTGGCGATGGCGCATCCGGCCCGGTACGCCCTGCCCTTCCTGACCATGAAAAGACTGATCAAGGCGGGAGAGATCGGGCAACCCCGGACGATCCATGGGCTCGGGAAGTGCGACCATCGCGGCGGCGGGGAAGATCTCGTCGTCCTGGGCACCCACATTTTGGATTTGATGGTGGATTTCTTCGGCCCGCCCATGCATGTCTCCGCCGAGATCACCATCAACCAAAAGACCGTTGCCAGAACCGACCGCACCCAAACCGTCGAGCCGGTTGGCCCGGCGGCGGGCGACCGAATCTTCGCCACCTTCGGATTTGAGAACGGCGTTCGCGGCATCTTCGAAAGCCAGAAAGACCTCTTACAAGCCAACGCCAAGGTTCCCTACATGGGAGTCACCGTTCACGGCACGAACGGAGTTCTGTCGCTCCGGTTTGATGACGCGAAAAAACGCCCGCTACTCATCCGCCGGGAGAACATTCCGGCAGAAAGCGGAAGCGGCTTTGAAGAAGTGCCCCTCGCGGAAACCCGTGAGATCGCGGGCGCAAAGCCGCTGGAGTACAACCTTTGCGGCCAGCCGGACATTCCCTCCGCACCCATGTTCCTGGAGGCGAACCGGTTTGCGGTGTGGGATCTCATAAAGGCGATCAAACAGGATCGCCCTCCCCTCGCAAACATTCACGATGCGAGAGTCGTGCAGGAGATGATCTACGGCGTCTATGCATCCCATTTTGAATCAGGCGCCCGCACCGTCTTTCCTTTGCTCAATCGTACCCACCCCTTGCTCGGTGAGGCGGGCAATTGACCCCATCGGGAAAGTTTTCGATCCCGCGTCGGAGGACACGGATGCGAGCACCGTCTGCCGGCAAAACCCCGCTCGAGAAAAATGCCTAGGTGCCGTCACCTTTCCGCAAAAATCAGCCGCACGGCGTTTTCAATTCTAGAGGGCAAGGCCGATCTCAATGCGAGGTTGGTCGGCCAAATCCCCTCAGGCGCTGGTGGAAAGCGGGACCAGGAAACCGACCGGTGTTGAGCTGTCAGCCCAACGGTGCTGCCGCGGGCGCCACTTGCTGCGTGGACCGATCCGGGCTTTTCGCCGCACCAGCTGTCTTACCCTTTCCGCTCTAATGGATCACCGGCTGCGGTAGTGGGCTCGGAGTCTTGTGGCGACGCCTCAACGTGAAAACAGTCGGCACGAAGAAAAGCGCCAGCAACATCGCGCCAAAGACGCCTCCGGCCAGCACCACGGCCAGCGGCGGCCAAAAGTCTCCGCCGTCAAAGAGCAGGATCGGCAGGAAGCCGCCCGCGGTGGTCAGCGTGGTAGCGACGATATGACGGGTTCGGTCTAGGACTTCGTCGACGATGGCCTCGGGATTCCCGCTGGCAGCCAGCGGGTTCGCCCGGATGCCCGCCAGCACGACGATGCTGTCGTTGAGGGCGACGCCAATCAGGCCGATCGAGCCCAGGATCGTGTTAAAGCTGATCGGGAAACCCCACGCCCAGGTCGCGAGCAGGCCGTTGCCGACAGACAAGAGCGCGACCGCCAGCAGCACACCCGCCCAGAGCACGCTGCGGAAGGCCAGAATCAAGGCGGAGACCATAACAACCACCAACACGGGCAGGTAAAGCTGAAGATTGCCGACGGCCTCCCCTTCCTGCTCGGCTTCGCCGCCAAGCTCGAGCCGGTAGCTGTCGGGCAACGCAAAACCAGACGCGTCGAGCTCTTCGAGGGTACGGCGCGTGACGTCAATCGGGAGGGCCTCGTTAATGGTTTCGGCCAGGACGCGGTTCATCCGCTCCCCGTTGTAGCGGCTGATCTCCCCGATGGCGGGAGCCGATTCGAGTTCGCCCAGGGCCGGCAAGGGGATCCACTCCGAACGAGCGTTGGGTGAAACCAGGTTGACCGAGTTGATGTCGCGAATACTCCCTCGCTGTTGGTTGGTGTACCGGATACGCACGGGCAGCTCTTCGAGGTCTTCCAGAACAGAGCCTCCGGTTTGGCCCTCCAGGTTGCTCTGCAACTGGTTGGCGGCATCGCGAAGGGTCAGCCCGGCGAGCTGCAACTCATCCTCGTCCGCGCGAATCCAAAGCTTGGCTTCGTCGCGCGACATGCTCATGCGCGAGTTGACGACCTCGGGCTGCTTGCTCAGTGCCAAGCGCAGGGTGTCCCCCAATTCCTGCAAGCGTTGATTGTCGGGGCCAAAGAGCCGAAAGACGATGGGAGCATCTTGCGGAGGCCCTTGGGCAAACTCGGTCGCGGTCACTTCCAGGCCGGGGAAGTCCCGGGCGGCAAGCGCCTGGATGCGCCGGATGAGCCCTTCCACTTGCGC
>JBCDLL010000129.1:0-2304 GCA_038745425.1 Verrucomicrobiota bacterium
AGGCCAAAGCGCTCGGCGTTCTCGATCACCATCAGCGTGGCGTTGGCCACGTCAACGCCCACCTCGATGACGGCGGTGCTGACCAGGATGCGCAGCCGCCCCTCGCGGAAGGCGGTCATCACGCGCTCCTTGTCCTCCGGCTTCATCCGTCCGTGGAGCAGGCCGACTTGGTAGTCGGGGAAGCGCGCCTGCACCTCCTCGTACTCGGCGGTGACCGCCTTGGCCTCGACCTTGTCGCTCTCCTCCACCAGCGGCATAACGATGTAGGCCTGCCGCCCGGCGGCGAGCTCGCCAGCCATGAACTGCCAGAATTTGGCCAGCTCGGCCGGCTTGCGCACCGCCGTCTTGATCGGCGTGCGACCGGGCGGGAGCTCGTCGAGGACGGAGACCTCGAGGTCGCCGTACAGGGTCAGGCTGAGCGTGCGCGGGATCGGCGTGGCCGTCATCACGAGCACGTCGGGTCGGTAGCCCTTGCGGGCGAGGGCCTCGCGCTGGAGCACGCCGAACTTGTGCTGCTCGTCGATCACGACCAGCCCCAGCCGGTCGGCTTCGAAGCCCTCGTAAAAAAGCGCATGCGTGCCTACCACGATGGAACCGGCTACCCCGCCGGTCTCGCTTTTCGCGGCAAAGAGGTCGGCCTCGCCGACGCCCTCCTTCTTGCTGCCGGTGTGCAGGCCCACCCGCACGCCGAGGGGCTCCAGCCAGCGGCGCAGATTCAGGCTGTGCTGCTCGGCCAGGATTTCGGTCGGCGCCATCAGCGCGGCCTGCTCGCCGCGGCCGACCGCGAGCAACATCGCGTAAACGGCCACGAGCGTCTTGCCCGCGCCGACGTCGCCCTGCAACAGCCGGTTCATCGGCACCGATTGCTGGAGATCGCGGGCCAGCTCCGCCATCACGCGGCGCTGGGCGCCGGTGGGCTCGAAATGGAGCCGCTCCAGAAAGGCCTCCGCCAGCCGGGAATCGCCCCAGGCGCCGCGATCGCGGACCAGCGACAACCGCGCCCGCCGCCGCCGGGCCAGGACCAGTTGCAGGCGAACGAGCTCGTCGTAGGCCAACCGCCCCCGCGCCCGGGCGGCGGTCGCCTCGTCGGGCGGAAAATGCGCGGCGGGCAGGGACTCGCGCAGGCTGGGCAGGCCCTCCGGCACCCGGTAGGCGGGCTCGGCGATGGGCAGGTCCTCCGCCTGCGTGTTGGCGTACATCAGCCGCCGCATCACCCGCTGGCTGAGACCTTCCGTGCTCGGATAAACGGGCGTGATCCGGTTGAGGTGGATGAAGGCGTCCTCGTCGTCGACCACCAGCTCGAAGTCCGGGTGCATCAGGCTCCAGCCGCCCTTCTTGCCCTGGCCCAGCTTGCCGTGGACGATGACCTCCTTGCCCTTGGTCAGCATCTTGGGCAGGTAGTACATGTTGAACCAGCGCGCGGTCAGGGTTTCATCGCCCACGCTGACCGGCCCGGGCGGCGTCAGGGTGATCTCGAAGACCTGGCGCCCGCCCCGCCAGCGGCTGCTCTTGGCCGCCGCGATCAACCCCCGGTAGGTGACGGTGTCGCCTGGCGCGCAGGCGGCCAGCCGCTTAAACTGGCGGCGGTCCTCGAAGCGGAACGGCAGGTGCAGCAGCAGGTCCTCCCGCGTGCGCAGGCCCAACTTGCGCAGCAGGCGCGCGCGGGCCAGGCCCACCTGGGGCAACGCGGCCAGCGCCTCCAACTCGGGATCAATTGGCTCGGCTTCCTTGCCCGCGGGCGCGGCGGCGGTGGAACGACTCATACCCGTGACTCTAGCCGAAAAAGCCGCTCATTGTTAGCCTCGAGTCCACCTCCCTTTAGGCCACCGCGGCGCGGTGGGATTCGCCGGGCTGAGTCCAGTCGAGGAGGCGGATTTGGACGCAACCGCTGTAGTCGCTCCACTCGAGGACGCCGGCGAGCTGGCCCCCTTCGGCGGGCACTCCCCGGTCGGCCAGGTTGAAGGCGACGGCTTCGCACTCGCCGGTGCCGGTGCGCAGGAAGAGCTTGAAGTGGTTGTTGCCGAACACCTTGGGACGCCGGGTAAAGCGCACGTCGTCCAGGAGAAAGACCGGCTCGGGGTTTTCCCGGCCGAACGGGGCAAGCAGCTCCAGTTCGCGAAAGAGGGCCTCGCCCACTTCGGAGGCCTTGAGCGCCCCGGCCAAGTGCAGGCGGGGCTGAAGCTGCCCGGTGCTGAGCGTCTCGCGGGCGTGGGCCTCCAGCCGCCGGCGGAACTCGGGGATGTTCTCCTCCGGGATGGTTAGGCCGGCCGCCATCTCGTGCCCGCCAAAGCTGTCGAAGAGGTC
>JBCDLL010000130.1:0-2142 GCA_038745425.1 Verrucomicrobiota bacterium
CGCGTCTTCGCCGGAACGCAAAACCTGACCGGCGCGCTGGAAGTGACGGTGGAAAGCGCCGGCGCCAGCTCGCTCATCGGCCGGGTCGGGCAGATTGTGCGGGAGGCGCAGCAGACGCGCGCGCCCATCATCCGCCTGACCGAGCAGTACGCGAGCTACTACACACCGCTCATCCTGATGATCGCGGCCTTCGTCCTCTTCTTTACCGGCGACATGATGCGCGCCATCGCGGTCATCATCGTGAGCATTCCCTGCGCCTTCGTGCTCGCCGGGCCTGCCACCATGGTGGCGGCGCTGGCGGCGGCCTCTCGCCTGGGCATCCTGGTCAAGAGCGTGCGCTTTTTTGAGACCGCCACCGGCATCGACACCGTCGTCTTCGACAAAACCGGCACGCTGACTCACGGTCAGCTCCATCTGGCCAGGCTGGTGCCGCACGGTGCTTGCAGCGAGAACGAAGCACTGGCCCTGGCCGCCGGTGCCGAGGCCAACTCAACCCACCCGGTGGCGCGCGCGGTGGTGGCCGCGGCCCAAAAACGCGGGCTGAATCTGCCCGCCGCCACCGACGTGGCGGAGGAGCCCGGCCGCGGCGTGCGCGCGACCGTCGGCGGGCGGCGAGTGCTGATTGGGCGGCGCGGCTGGGTGGAGAGCCGGGACGAATTTGCGGGCAGCTTTGGCGCGGCCGAAACCGCCGGAGCCAGCGAGCTGGTGCTGGCCATCGACGGCCGCCCCGCCGCCACCATGCTGCTGGCCGACAATCTCCGCGACGAGGCCCGCTCGATCGGCGCTCGGCTGGGCGAGGCCGGCATCGGGCGCTTTACCATGCTGACGGGCGACAACCGGCAGGTGGCCGACGCCATCGCGGCCGAGGTCGGCTTCACCGACGTGGCCGCCGAGTGCCTGCCGGAGGACAAGCTCAACCGCGTGCACGCGCTCAAGGCCGAGGGGCGCCGCGTAGCCGTGGTCGGCGACGGCATCAACGACGCGCCGGCGCTGGCGGCGGGCGACCTCTCCGTCGCCATGGGCGCGGCGGGCAGCGACATCGCCATCCAGACCGCCGACATCGCGCTGATGAACAACGACCTTCACCGCCTGCCCGCGCTCTTCCGGCTTTCGCGCCGGGCGATCGGGGTGATCAATCAGAACCTGCTGGTCGGGCTGATTTTTGTGGTGATTGCGATTGTCCTGGCTGCACTCGGCATCGTCGGGCCAATCGGCGCGGCCATCCTGCACGAGATCAGCGCCTTCTTTGTGATCTTCAACAGCGCCCGGCTGCTGCGTTTCGAGGAGGCGTGATTTTTTCGACAGGATTAACAAGATGAACAGGATTTTGGTTCTCAACCGGGACTGCAAAGCTCTGGTCAGAACGTCGCTCCGTTAACTTGGTTCATTTGGTCATTTCGTCGAATACTAGATTCTATCTAGCGCCTGATCGAGGTCGGCGATGATGTCGTCGAGGTCCTCGCAACCGACGGAAAGGCGAACGACCTCGGGCCCGGCGCCGACGAGCGGGAGCTGCTCCTCGGGCACTTGCCGGTGCGTGGTGGAGGCTGGGTGGATGATGAGCGAGCGGATGTCGCCGACGTTGGCCAGCAGGCTGAAGAGCTCGACGTTTTTGATCAGGCTGATGCCGGCGTCGTAGCCGCCCTTAAGCCCGAAGGTGAAGACGGCGCCGGCGCCTTTGGGCAGATACTTTTTTACCAGCGGCTGATACTGGCTGGATTCCAACCCCACGTAGCTGACCCAGGCCACTTTTTCGTGACCCTCCAAATGCCGGGCCACGGCGACGGCGTTGGCGCAATGTTTGTCCATGCGCAGCGGCAGGGTCTCGATGCCGAGGAGAGTGTGGAAGGCGTTCTGCGGACTCTGGCAGGCGCCCAGGTCGCGCAGCCCGATGGCGTGGTTGTAAAAAGTGTAGGCCAGCGGGCCGCAGGCTTCGGCAAAGTTGACGCCGTGGTACTCGGGCGAGGGCCCGGCCAGGCTGGGATACTTACCGCTGGCGGCCCAGTCGAACTTGCCGGAATCCGTCACCACACCGCCGATGCTGGTGCCGTTGCCGGTCAGGAACTTGGTGGTGGAGTTGACGACGATGTCGGCGCCGTGCTCGAGCGGGCGGCAGAGGTAGGGCGTGGCCAGGGTGTTGTC
>JBCDLL010000131.1:0-2135 GCA_038745425.1 Verrucomicrobiota bacterium
AAAAATGGGCCCGCAACGCCACTCCGTACATCCTCGGTCTAAGCGCCAAGGACAACGGGCGCGCCCTCTCCGTGGCTTGACCGGCCACGGTCGGAAGGCATCATAAAAGTGACCCTGGCCCAACCCCAAGTCCCCCTGCCTACCCATGCCCACCGCCCTCCACGTCTTTGTTACCAACCATCCCATCGACGGGGTGAAAGTCGCCCTGCGCCAGCCCAGCTCCGGGATCCCCAGCGAGAAACGCCTCATCCTGGTCACCGGCGGCGGCGTCAACACCGCCCTCTCCTTCGGCTACGTCTTGCCCGCCGAATACACCGGCCTGGGCGGGCTCATGCGCTATCCGGCCAAAGCCCTGGCGGTCGAGGTGGAAGACGGCCCCCACGCCGCGCAGGTGGTGTTCCCCTCCCCGGCCTCCGGCCACCTGGACGACTACGCCGAGCTACTCGACCGCCTGCGGGACGACTTTAGCGACTGGCCGCAGGTCAGCGTCATCATCGAATACGGCCGCGTGCACGCCGACCTGCCCCCGCTCGCCAAGGAAGACACCCTGACCTGCTGCTGGGAGGCCCGCGACCTGCTGACCGAACCCGTCGCCGCCGCGCTCGAGTACGTCGGCGACCGGGTGGAGGAGGACGGCGCCAGCTTCCGCGGCCTCCAGCTCTACACCCGCCAGGCCGGCTGCCGCGTCCGCGCCGAGGAGCGCAAAAAGAAGATCACCGCCGAGACCAAGCTCCCCTTCCTGCCCGATATCCTGGAGCTCGAGGGCGCGGGCGAACCGGAAACTCCAGCCCAGCCCGACCCGAAGCCAGAAAGCCAACCCGCCTCACCGCCAGCCCGTTCCCAGGCCAACCCGCCCACGCTGCCGGTGCCGCAAGAGGAACCGAAAGGGGCTGCTCAACCCCCAAAACTCAAGGTAACTCCGCCCCCTGGTGCCCACGAGGAACCGAAGCCCTCGTCCCCACCACCCGAGCCCAAAATCTTGCCCGCTTCGCCGCCCGCCGCCACCGAAGGACCGAAGCCCGCGTCCCCTCCTTCTGGGGCCAAGACCACTCCGCTTCCGCCGCCCGCGCCCAAGGCTGAGGAGCCCAAACCAGTGAACCCGCCCATTCCGCAGGTGCAGCCCCTGCCGCCAGGCCCCAGCCCAAGGCCGGTCAACATTCCGCCAACCAGCCAAGTCGTGACCGGGCCTCCCGCCAACCAGCCGCTGGCCGACCCCTTTGTGGCGGAAGAAGAGGCGCCGCCGCCCCTGCCGCCGGTTGCCCGGCCACCGGTCCCGCCCGCCGGCACCTCCGGCCCGACCAATCCGCCCACGCTCCCGCCCAAGAAGTAGGTCGCGCCCCGGCCACGGCCCGCTTGCCAGCGCCGCCCCAAGCGGGAATAATGGCGATCTGATGCTCATTCCCCCCGCCTTGCGCGAAGGCCTTTGGTTTATCGTGCCGCTTTCCCTGCTTTGGGCCGCCCTGATGGCCGCCCAAAACGTCTACGCCCTGGCCGCGTCCATCGTGGTGCTGCTGGCCATCGTGGCTTGCATCGGCTTTTTCCGGGATCCCGAGCGCCGCATCCCGCCCGAGCCGCAGCTCATCCTTTCCGCTGCCGACGGCTTGGTAACCGACGTGGAAAAGCTGGAGGAAGGCCCCTTTGACCTCGGCCCGTGCTGGCGCGTGAGCGTGTTCCTGAGCGTCTTTGACGTGCACGTGAACCGCGCGCCGGTCGCGGGCGAAGTGCTGCGCAGCGAACACCGGCCCGGCCAGTTTCTGGACGTCCGCCACCCCGACGCCGCCGCCCGCAACGAGCGGCAGACCTGGCTGCTGCGCACGCCTGACGGCCAGGAGATCGCCGTGCGGCAGATCGCCGGGCTGGTCGCGCGGCGCATCGTGCCCTGGGCCAAGGTGGGCGACTCGCTCGAGCGCGGCGAGCGCTTCGGCATGATCCGCTTTGGTTCGCGCACCGACGTCTTCCTGCCGCTGGACTGCGAGATTACCGTGCGCGTGGGCGACCGCGTGCACGGCGCCAGCTCGGCGGTGGCCATCTGGCCCGCGCTGGAAAACCTGGAGGCACCCGAAGAGGTGCTGCTGGAGACGGTTTCGTGACGCCGCCGCCCCGCCAGCACCTGACCGACGACCCGGCGCGCATTT
>JBCDLL010000132.1:0-2107 GCA_038745425.1 Verrucomicrobiota bacterium
GCCCCTACCCCCCGTGCTCGAAGCTGGGGTAGAGGTTCATGCCGCCATCGATGAAGAGGCTGTGGCCGATCATGTAATCGCTTTCGTCGCTGGCCATCCAGACCACCGCGCGGCCGATGTCGGTCGGCTCGCCGATGCGGTTGTAGGGCACCAAACCCATGAGCGCGTCGTAGGCCTCCGGCGTTTTCCAGGCTTCCTCGTTGATCGGCGTGCGGATGGCGCCCGGGCAGATGCTGTTGACCCGGATGCGGTGGGGCGCCACTTCCTGCGCGATCGACTTCATCATCATGAGGACACCGCCCTTGCTCGCGGCGTAGTTGACGTGCCCGGCCCAAGGAATCTGCTCGTGCACGCTGCTCATGCAGATGATCTTGCCCGCGGCGCAGGAGACCTCCGGGAGCACCCCCTGCTTTTTGAAGAGGCGGATCGCTTCGCGGCAGCAGAGAAACTGCCCGGTGAGGTTGACCGCGATGACGGCGTTCCACTGGTCGAGGGTGAGTTCCTCGATGCAGGCGTCGCGCTGGATGCCGGCGTTGGCCACCAGAATGTGCACCGCGCCCCAAGCCTCCACCGTCTCCCGGAACATCCGCTGCACGTCCGCCTCGTTGGAGACATCCGCCATTGCCAGCCGGGAAGTGCCGCCGCACTTGGCGATGGCGGCCGCGGTGGCCCCGGCGCCTTCCTTGGCGCCCTCAAAGGGGTAGTTGACGACCACCTTGGCCCCGGCCCGAGCCAGGTCGACGGCGCAGGCCTGGCCGATGCCGCTGCTGGAACCGGTGACGATGGCCACCTGGCCGTTGAGGTTGAGCGCGGTATCCGCCTTGGGCAGTTTGGGATCGGGATAGGACGAGGGGGGCAGCTTTTGCATTCTGCAAGGGGAGCACGGAAGCCCCGCCCGCGCAATTGACCGGCGGCGATGCCACGGAATTGTCACTTGTTAGATGGCTGGCCACGCGCGGCAATGGCCGCTAGCCTCAAATTGGGAGAACCAAACAGTGGACGCCAAAATCATTGATTCGCAGGACGCCAAGAAACTCTCGGCGGAAGAACTCTTCGGCCAGTTGGACGCCAGCGCCGACGGCCTGAGCACCGCCGCCGCCCAAGAACGGTTGGCCGCCTACGGCCCCAACGCGCTGGCGGAAAAGGAAACCAGCGCCTGGCTGAAGTTCCTGGGCTACTTCTGGGGACCGATCCCCTGGATGATCGAGATCGCCGCGGTGCTCTCGTTGATTTTGGGCGACGTGCCGGATTTCTGCATCATCCTCTTCCTGCTTATCTTCAACGCCGTGCTCGGCTTTTGGGAGGAAAGCCGCGCCGCCAACGCCCTGGCCGCGCTCAAGGGGCACCTGGCCCTGCAGGCCCACGCCAAGCGCGACGGCCAGTGGACGGAAGTGCCCGCCGCCGAGCTGGTGCCCGGCGACATCATCCGCATCCGCCTGGGCGAGATCGTCCCGGCCGACCTCAAGCTGCTCGAGGGCGACTTTGTCTCCATCGACCAAGCGGCACTGACCGGCGAGAGCCTGCCGGTGACGATGCACGCTGGCGCGGTTGCTTACTCCGGCTCCGTGGTCAAGCAGGGCGACATGACCGGGCTCGTCACCGGCACGGGCGGCAACACCTTCTTCGGCCGCACCGCCGCGCTGGTGGAAAGCGCCGGCGCCGTCAGCCACTTCCAGCAAGCGGTGCTCCACATCGGCAACTTCCTGATTGTGCTGGCGGGCGCGCTCGGCGTGCTGCTGGCGGTGGTGGAACTCAGCCGCGGGGTCGCCTTCCTGGAGCTGCTTCAGTTCGTGCTTCTACTGGTGATCGCGGCCATTCCGGTGGCGATGCCGGCGGTGCTTTCGGTCACGATGGCACTGGGCGCCTTCCAGCTATCCAAGCGCAAGGCGATCGTCTCGCGCCTGCAGTCCATCGAGGAGATGGCCGGCATCGACATCCTCTGCAGCGACAAGACGGGCACGCTGACGCAAAACAAGATCAGCCTGGGCGAGCCGAGCGAGGTCTTTGCCGCCAAGGACGAATCCGACCTGCTGCTGGCGGCCGCGCTCGCCAGCCAGTCCGGCAACGAGGACGTCATCGACAAGGCGGTGCTGGCCGGCACGGACGC
>JBCDLL010000133.1:0-2039 GCA_038745425.1 Verrucomicrobiota bacterium
CCCGGGCTTGCATGCGGGCGCGGGGATTTTATCGTTCTACATCCATGACCGCGACCGCGACTGACTACGAAGCCGTCATTGGGCTGGAGGTGCACGTCCAGCTCAAGACCCGCACCAAGATGTTCACCGGCACGCCGGCCGAGTACGGCGCCGCGCCCAACAGCCTCGTCGGGCCGGTGGACCTCGGCCTGCCCGGCGTTTTGCCCACGCCAAACAAGGAGGCCATCATCATGACGATCCTGACCGGGCTGATGCTGGACTGCAAAATCGCCGGGCGCTGCAAGTTCGACCGCAAAAACTACTTCTACCCGGACATGCCCAAGAATTACCAGATCAGCCAGTACGACGAGCCCCTTTGCGAGGGCGGGGCCGTGCCGCTCAACCTGCTGGCCTACCCCAAGGACGTCCAGAAGGACGACGCGATTGAGCCGGACAAGAAAATCCGCCTGACCCGCATCCACCTGGAAGAGGACGTGGCCAAGAGCACCCACGGTGATCGCACCAGCGGCATCGACTTCAACCGCGCGGGCACTCCGCTGATGGAAATCGTGAGCGAGGCCGACATGCGCACCCCGGAGGAAGCCTTCGCCTACCTGACCGCGCTCAAGCAAATCCTGATCTACGGCGGGGTGAGCGACGCCGACATGGAAAAAGGCCAGATGCGCTGCGACGTCAACGTCTCCGTGCGCCCGCGCGGGCAAGAGGCCTTCGGCACCAAGGTCGAGCTCAAGAACCTCAACTCCATCGGCAACGTCCGCCGCGCGCTCAAGTACGAGATTGCCCGGCAAATCCAGGCGGTGGAGGAGGGCGAGGAGATCATCCAGTCCACCCGCCGGTGGGACGCCGAAAAGGGCGAAACCTTTGAGATGCGGCGCAAGGAGCAGGCCCACGACTACCGCTACTTTCCCGACCCCGACTTGCTTCCGCTCGACACCAGCCAGGGCTTGCTCCAGGCCGCCCGCGAGCGCCTGCCCGAACTTCCCCACGAGAAAAAGGCGCGGCTGGCCGGAGAGTACGGCGTGACCGACTACCACGCCAGCGTGCTGGCCAGCGACAAGGCGCTGGCCGACTACTACGAGGAAGCCGCCAAGCAGAGCAAAGCGCCCGTTCAGGTCGCCAACTTCCTGCTCAACGACTACCTCGCCATTGCCGAGGACCTGAGCGAGATCCCCTACCCGCCAGCCTGGTTCGCCGAGCTGGCCGACCTGGTCGAGAGCAAGGCGATCAACACCAAACAGGCCCGGCAAATCTTCGGCAAGATGACCGAGGAGAATCAGAGTCCCAAGGCACTGCAAAAGGAGCTGGGCCTGGAGCAGGTCACCGACACCGGCGCAATCGAGAAGTGGGTCGAGGACGCCATCGCCCAAAACCCCGAGGCTGTCGCCGCCTTCAAGGAAGGCAAGGAAGCCAGCGCCAACCGCATCCTCGGCGGAGTCATGAAAGCCTCGAAGGGCTCCGCCAACCCCGGCCAAGTCCGCGAAATCCTGATCGCCAAACTCAAGGCGCTGTGAGGCGGCCTGCTCTGAGTGGCGTTCCAGATCTACAGACTGCGCGAAATTTTGCTCCTGGTTTTCAGAAAGCAGAAAGTGGCGAGAGAGTTCCGCCGCTGGGAATAGCCGACCGCTAGGTCCGGCGGCTACCGGGCTCGTGCTTTGCCCAGTCGGCGGAGGGCGGAGCTCCTGCTCCGCCGTCGGTCAGAGTTTGGGGCGCCGACAAACCGCACTCTAGACACTCACGTCCTGGCGCTTGCGCACAAAAGCAACCTGCACCGGGAAGAGGGTTCCGCCGCCGGGACGTCGGCGGCTACCGGGCCTGCACTCTGCCAAACCAGCGGAGGGCGGAGCTCCTGCTCCGCCGTCGGGCTACGATTCCCCGTGCGCCCGACCACGCTTCGCGCCTTTCAAACCTTCGTGCCCTTTGTGCCCCTCGTGAGAAACCCCCTCATGACAAACCCAGCTTCCCGAAATGAGGAAAAAACCAAATCTGCGAAAATCGGCGAAATCTGCGGATTGAACCAAAACAACCCTGGTGCCTTCGCG
>JBCDLL010000134.1:0-1865 GCA_038745425.1 Verrucomicrobiota bacterium
GAGTAACCCATCCCGACCATTTCCGTCTGCGGCGGAAGAGCCGCAACCCGCTCCGCCAGCTTGGGCACGGGGTGGATCGCGCGCAGGTGGAAGCCGACCGATATCCAGACCATGGCATAAAGCGCCGACGCCACCAGCGCGGGCTTCCACTGCCGAAAGACGACCAATACGCTCATCACGCCCAGCAGCCCCATCGCAAAGACCAGGCTGGCCACTGCCCGGCCCAAAACCCCCTGCTCCACGGTCGCAAAAAACGGCAGCAGCGAAAGCAAGGCGGCCGCCACACTCAGCACCACCCCGTGCACGGCCCAAAATCCGATCCGATGCCAACGTTTGACGAAAGGCGGCGCCTGGCCCGTTTGGAAAAGCAAAAGAAAAAAGGCCGGAAAGCCGGGCATGACGTAATGCGGCAACTGCGTGGCGTAGAAGAAAAAAATGATGAACGGCGCGATGAACCAGCCGAGCAGAAAAGCCTGCTTGGCGTCCCAATTCCGGCGCATGAGCGCGAAACCGGCGAAGACCAGCGGGCTCCACGGGTACAGGCTCAGGAAGGCGGTCAGCGGATAGTAAATGGGAATGAAAAGCCGGTCGTTGAAGGAACGCACGCCGCGTTCGATGACGTGCTCGCCCAGGCCGGATTCAGCAAACTTTCCCTGCGTTTCCAGCAGCGCGGGCACTCCCCAGATCGCGATCAACCCGAGGCTCAGCGGCAGGCCCCACCACCAGCCGAGGCGGTTCCAGAAAATCACCGGCTTCGACTTCCACAGCAGGAGCCGCATCAGGACCAGCCCCAGCAACGGCACCAGCCAGGCGATGGGCCCCTTGGCCAAGAATCCAAGGGCCAACGCGACGTAAAGGAGCAACTGCCAGCGCCAGGGTTTCGCCAAGCCCGGAACCAACAGCAACGCATAAAGGCAGCGGGCGACCACCACCACCGCCAGCACCATCGGCATGTCCGCCACCGCCAGCCGCCCATGCAGGGCCACCTGCAGGCAGGTCAGCCAGCCGCCCGCCGCGCACAGCCCCGCCCAGCGGGAGAACAGCGCCCGGCCAAACTCGTAAAGGGCCAGCGCGACCAGCACGGAAGACAGGATGGCGTGCAGCCGCGCGGCCAGTTCCGTCTTGCCCAGCAGGATCATATGCGCCGACATCCACCAGTAGGTCAGCGGCGGCTTGTCGAAGCGGTAATCCCCGTTGAAGGTCGGCACCGTCCACGAGCCCCGCTCCATCATCTCCCAGGTTGCCTGCGAGAACTTGGGCTCGTCGCGGTCAATCAGCGGCAGGCTGAAACTACCCGGCAGCAGCAGTACGAGCCCGAAGAGCACGACAAGCGAGGCGTCGCGCCAAAACGGCGCCGGCGGGGAAGCGGTGGACATGGGGCGTAAATTAAAGGTTACGAGGCACTTGTCGAGCCAGCGGACGCCGCCGGCGCGGGCTCGGCTTCCACGATCTCGCGGGCCACGTCGCGAGCGAACTCCAGCAGCCGCACGTCCTGGCGCAAGTCCGCCACCCGCAAGGGCGGCAGCCCGCTCTGCTCGGTACCGAGCACGTTGCCGGGACCGCGGATTTCCAGGTCGGCCTCGGCGATGCGGAAGCCGTCGTTGCTTTCCTCCATGATCTTGAGCCGCTGCCAGCTCTCGCCGCTGCGGGGCGTGCCCACCAGTACGCAGTAGCTCTGCTGGGCGCCGCGGCCCACCCGCCCGCGCAACTGGTGGAGCTGCGCGAGGCCAAAGCGCTCGGCGTTCTCGATCACCATCAGCGTGGCGTTGGCCACGTCAACGCCCACCTCGATGACGGCGGTGCTGACCAGGATGCGCAGCCGCCCCTCGCGGAAGGCGGTCATCACGCGCTCCTTGTCCTCCGGC
>JBCDLL010000135.1:0-1793 GCA_038745425.1 Verrucomicrobiota bacterium
CTCATGATCGGCCCGCCCGGCAGCGGCAAAAGCATGCTGGCCAAGCGCCTGCCCACCATCATGCCGCCGCTCACGCTGGAGGAGGCGCTCGAGACGACCAAAATCCACAGCGTGGCGGGCAAGCTGGCGCCGGGCGCGGCGCTCGTCACGCAGCGGCCCTACCGCTCGCCCCACCACACCATCTCGGACGTGGGCCTGATCGGCGGCACGACCAACCCGACGCCGGGCGAGGTCTCGCTGGCCCACCACGGCATCCTCTTCCTCGACGAGCTGCCGGAATTCAAACGCAACGCCCTGGAGGTGCTCCGCCAGCCGCTGGAGGACGGCGAAGTCCACATCACCCGCGCGGCTGCCTCGGTCACCTTCCCCTCCAAGTTCATCTTCGTCGGCGCGATGAACCCCAGCCCCGGCGGCGGCAACTTCGACGACGCCCAGCGCGGCCGCGTGACGGTGCGCCAGCAGCAGGCCTACCTCAACCGCATCTCCGGCCCGCTGCTCGACCGCATCGACTTGCACGTGGAGGTCGCCGCCGTCAAGCACGAGACCCTGATGCACGCGAGGGCGGGCGAGGCCTCCGCCCCCATCCGCCAGCGGGTGGTGGCCGCGCGCCGCCGCCAGAGCGAGCGCTTCGCCGGCCGGCCCCACGTCTTCTGCAACGCCCAGATGGGCAGCCCGGAACTCAAGGCCCACGCCACCCCCGACGCCGAGGGCGCCGAACTCCTCAAGCTGGCCATGGCCGAGCTCAACCTGAGCGCCCGCGCCTACGACCGCATCCGCAAGGTGGCCCGCACCATCGCCGACCTCGACGGGGCGCCCGACCTCACCGCCGAGCACCTCTCCGAAGCCGTCCAGTACCGCAGCCTCGACCGCCAAGTCTGGGGCGCGTAACAACTAGAGGCCGCCTCGACTTGGCGCCAGGCTTTATCTAGACTGAACATGTGAGCAAGCAGAGCTTTCTCCAGATCGCGCAGGCCCTCAATCAGGCCAACGTGCGCTACATCGTGGTCGGCGGATACGCTGTAATCGCGCATGGCCATCTCCGCTACACGCGGGACATTGACCTTGTGATCCGTCTCGAAGAAGCAAATCTGAAAAGGGCCTTCGAAGCGTTGATGTCAATCGGCTACAACATGCGCGTGCCCATCACTCCGCAGGAATTCGCCCACACGGAAACGCGAGAAGAATTGATACGGGAGAAAAACATGGTGGTTCTCAATTTATGGAGCGACCAGCACCCAACTTTACCCGTCGACATTTTTATCCGTGAGCCTTTTGATTTTGAGGAGGAATATCGCTGCGCGTTGCAGGAAGAAATGCCGACAGGCACCAAAGTGCGCTTCGCCCGGGTTCCCACGCTTATCAAAATGAAAGAAGGCACGGGAAGGGCCAAAGACCTCGACGATTTGGAATTCCTGCGCCAGTTTGAATCTACATGAACGGCGCGAACGATTGGTCAATCCCGCCAGAAACCGACGATTGGGAGGGGAGCTTCGAGGCCTCACAGCGCTTCCAGTGGCGCTACTTCCGTTCGCTCTCATTCGAGCAAAAACTCGATGCGCTTGAAGAGATGTGCGAGTTGGTGGAGCACTTCCAGCGGCGGCGCGAAGCGCGTGCCTGCCAAAAGGGATAGCTTCTAGGAACTCGCTTCCAGTCGCGGTGGGGAGGACGCCGCCACACCTTCGAGCAGCTTGGCCACCACATCGGCGGCGGAAAAGTCATCGGCGGCGGGCGGGAGGAACTCGGCCACATGGACGGCCTCGTTGCCGACGGTGACAATAGGAGCTTCGGTCGCA